>NZ_CP196042.1:2400000-3000000 GCF_051549805.1 Microbacterium fluminis | reverse complement strand
GGTGCAGCCCGCGGCGACCCTGCCGACGACGCTGCTCATGCTGGAGGTGGTGCGCGACTGGTACCGCGCGACCGGAGCGAAGGTCGGGGTCAAGCCGGCCGGCGGCATCCGCACGTCGAAGGACGCGGTCAAGTACCTCGTGACCGTCGCCGAGACGGTGGGGGAGGAATGGCTGCAGCCGCACCTGTTCCGCTACGGCGCGTCGAGCCTTCTGAACGACGTGCTGCTGCAGCGGCAGAAGCTGAGCTCCGGACACTACTCCGGCGCCGACTACGTGACGATCGACTGAACCGACTGAGGACGGACATGAGCTTCCTGGAATACGCCCCCGCCCCCGAGTCCCGCTCGATCCTGCACCTGCGGGACGAGTACGGGCTGTTCATCGACGGGGAGTTCCGTGCCGGTCGGGGGACGCCGTTCGCGACCATCTCGCCCGCCGACGAGTCGCACATCGCGATGATCTCCACCGCCGACGACGCCGACGTCGCCGACGCCGTGGCCGCGGCACGTCGCGCGTACAACAAGACGTGGTCGAGGATGAGCGGTCGCGACCGCGGGAAGTACCTGTTCCGCATCGCCCGCCTGGTGCAGGAGCGCGCGCGCGAACTCGCCGTGGCCGAGAGCCTCGACAACGGCAAGCCCATCAAGGAGAGCCGCGACGTCGACGTGCCGCTGGTGGCGGCGTGGTTCTTCTCCTACGCCGGCTGGGCGGACAAGCTCGACTACGCCGGGCTCGGCGCGAACCCGCGGGCCCTCGGCGTGGCCGGACAGGTCATCCCGTGGAACTTCCCGCTTCTCATGCTGGCGTGGAAGATCGCCCCGGCGCTCGCCGCCGGCAACACGGTCGTGCTCAAGCCCGCCGAGACGACCCCGCTGTCGGCGCTGCTGTTCGCCGAGATCCTGCAGCAGGCCGACCTTCCGCCGGGCGTGGTGAACATCGTCACCGGCGCGGGGAAGACCGGTGCCGCCCTCGTCGCGGCCGACGTCGACAAGGTCGCCTTCACCGGCTCGACGGGCGTCGGACGCGCGATCGCGAAGCAGGTCGCCGGCACCGGCAAGAAGGTCACTCTGGAGCTCGGCGGCAAGGCGGCGAACATCGTCTTCGACGACGCGCCCATCGACCAGGCGATCGAGGGCATCGTCAACGGCATCTTCTTCAACCAGGGGCACGTGTGCTGCGCGGGCAGCCGGCTGCTCGTGCAGGAGTCGATCCACGACGAGGTCGTCGACCGGCTGAAGACCCGCTTGTCGACCCTCCGACTGGGCGACCCGCTCGACAAGAACACCGACATCGGGGCGATCAACTCCGCCGCGCAGCTCGAGCGCATCCGCACGCTCACCGCCGCGGGCGAGGACGAGGGCGCCGAACGCTGGAGCCCCGACTGCGTGATCCCCGACAACGGCTTCTGGTTCGCCCCGACGATCTTCACGAACGTCGAGACGAGCCACCGCATCGCCCGCGAGGAGATCTTCGGCCCGGTGCTGTCGGTGCTGTCCTTCCGCACGCCGGCCGAGGCTATCGCGAAGGCGAACAACACCCCGTACGGACTGTCGGCGGGCATCTGGTCGGACAAGGGCAGCCGTATTCTCGCCGTCGCCGACAAGCTCCGCGCCGGGGTGGTCTGGGCGAACACCTTCAACCGTTTCGACCCGGCCTCCCCCTTCGGCGGCTACAAGGAGTCCGGCTACGGTCGGGAGGGCGGACGGCACGGCCTGGCGGCCTACCTCGCCCCCGCGGCATCCGCCCGCGCCGCACTGTCCGCCGGCGCGACCGGCTCCGCCCGAACGACCGGCCCTGCGAAGAAGGCGGTGAAGAAGTGACCCGTCTGACCGTACCGAAGACGTACAAGCTCTACATCGGGGGAGCGTTCCCCCGCAGCGAGTCGGGACGCACCTATGAAGTCGTCTCGGCGAAGGGCGGTTTCCTCGCCAACGCGGCGCTCGCGTCGCGCAAGGACGCACGCGACGCCGTCGTCGCCGCGCGCGGTGCCGTGAAGGGCTGGTCCGGGGCGACGGCCTACAACCGCGGACAGGTGCTGTACCGGATCGCCGAACTGCTCGAAGGCCGTCGTGCGCAGTTCGTGGACGAGGTCGTCCAGCAGGAGGGCGTGTCGGTGGCAGCGGCCGGCGCGCAGGTCGACGAGGCGATCGACCGCTGGGTCTGGTACGCGGGATGGACCGACAAGCACGCGCAGGTCGCGGGCAACGCCAACCCCGTCGCGGGTCCGTACTTCAACATCTCGGTGCCCGAGCCGACGGGTGTCGTCGCGGTGATCGCCCCGCAGGACTCCTCCCTGCTCGGTCTCGTCTCTGCCGTCGCACCGCCGCTCGTGACCGGGAACACGGTGGTCGTGGTGGCCAGCGAGCGGTTCCCCCTGTCGGCGATCTCGCTCGCCGAGGTGCTCGCCACGAGCGATGTACCCGGGGGCGTGGTGAACGTGCTCACCGGTTCACCGGCCGAGATCGCACCGTGGCTCGCCTCCCATGCCGACGTGAACGCGCTCGACCTCGTGGGCGCGTCGGCGATCGACTGGGTCGACCTGCAGATCGCCGCGGCAGACACGCTCAAGCGTGTTCTCCCTCCGGAGGAGGGTCCGGATGCCGCGGCGCCCAGCCTCGAGCGGATCACGGCGTTCACCGAGACGAAGACGGTCTGGCACACCAAGAGCCTGATCTGACGTCTTGCGCCCCGCGGGAATACCCCCAGGGGGTATGGTGGTTGCACCGGAGACACCGACCGGAGGAGCAGCCATGACCACCCTCACCTACCTCGTCGACGGAATGACCTGCGCGCACTGCGCCGCCGCCGTCACCCGTGAAGTGAGCGGAGTCTCCGGCGTGCAGGACGTGAAGGTGGATGTCGCGGCGCGCTCCGTCATCGTCACCTCGGACGCCGATCCCGATGACGCAGCGGTCGCGGCCGCCGTGGCGGAGGCCGGCTACGCCTTCGCAGGCCGAGCATGAGCACGCCGCTGCAGGAGGCCACCCTCGACATCGAGGGCATGACCTGCGCCAGCTGCGTCGCCCGCGTCGAGAAGCGACTGCAGGGATTGGAGGGCGTGACCGCCGCGGTCAACCTCGCCACCGAGTCGGCGAAGGTGACCTACCCGGCGGACGTGCCCGCAGACCGGCTGATCGCCGCGGTGCGCGAAGCGGGCTACGACGCCTCCGTGCGCACACCGGGCCCGAGGCATCCGGCGCCGGATGCACACATCGGGCACGGCCACCACGCCGCCGACACCGGCCATGTGCACGACGTCGAGGACGCCCCCGGCGCCACCACCCTGCGCACCCGACTGGTGGTCAGCGCGGCGCTCGCGGTGCCGGTGATCGCGATCGGGATGATCCCCGCCCTGCAGTTCCCCGGCTGGCAGTGGGTCTCGCTCGTCCTCACGACGCCGATCGTGCTGTGGGGAGGATGGCCGTTCCACCGTGCGACGCTGCGAAACGCCCGTCACGGTGCGATGACGATGGACACCCTGATCACGCTGGGCACCGGCGCGGCCTACCTCTGGAGCCTGTGGGCGCTGGTGTTCGGCACGGCCGGGCAGATCGGCATGGTGCACGGCTTCTCGCTGTTCGGACGTCCCGACGACGCGTCGTCGCTCGTCTACTTCGAGGTCACGGCCGCCGTGACGGTGTTCCTGCTGCTGGGCCGCGTCATCGAGCAGCGCTCGACGCGCCGCGCCGGCGCCGCGCTGCGCGCGCTGCTCGACCTCGGAGCGCGCGACGTGGAGCTGGCCGACGGCCACCGCGTGCCCGTCGACGACCTCCGCGTGGGAGACCTGTTCGTGGTGCGTCCGGGGGAGAAGATCGCCACCGACGGCATCGTCGAGGACGGCACCGCCACCGTCGACCAGAGCATGCTCACCGGCGAATCCGTGCCCGTCGACGCGGCGCCCGGGGCCTCGGTCACCGGCGGCACGATCGCCGTGGACGGGCGACTTCATGTCCGCGCGACCTCGGTGGGCGCCGACACGCGCCTCGCGCACATCGCCCGGCTCGTCGAAGACGCGCAGGCCGGCAAGAGCCGCGTGCAGCGGCTGGCCGACCGCATCTCCGGGGTGTTCGTCCCCGTCGTCATCGTGCTCGCGGTCCTCACCCTCATCGGCTGGATCCTCGCCGGACAGCCGGCCGCCGCCGGCTTCACCGCCGCTGTTGCGGTGCTCATCATCGCGTGCCCGTGCGCGCTCGGCCTCGCGACTCCGATCGCGGTGCTGGTGGGCACCGGTCGCGGGGCGCAGCGCGGCATCCTGGTGACCGGGCCCGAGGCGCTGGAAGCGGCCGACCGGGTCGACACCGTCGTGCTGGACAAGACCGGAACGGTGACGAGCGGACGGATGTCGGTGGTCGCCGTGACCGTGGCGTCGGGCGTGGACCGGGCCGAGGCGCTGGGCCTCGCGGCCGCCGTCGAAGCCGCCTCCGAGCACCCGGTCGCCACCGCCGTCGTGGCCGCGTCGGAGGGCGATCCCGCGCCGGTCGAGGGCTTCGCCAATCACGCCGGTCGCGGCGTCACCGGCGTCGTCGGCGACCGTGCCGTGTTCGCCGGGCGGCCGTCGTTCGCCGCCGAGCTCGGCGTGATCCTCCCGTCCGCTCTGGCTTCGGCCGTCCGCGACGCCGAGACGCGCGCCACCGCGGTCGTCGTCGGATGGGACGGCGCCGCGCGCGCCGTGATCGAGGTCGCCGACACCGTCCGCCCGGACAGCGCACGGGCCGTTGCGGCGCTCCGGTCACTCGGCCTCCGCCCCGTGCTGCTGACCGGGGACAACGCCGGCGTCGCGCGCGCCGTCGCAGCCGAGGTGGGCATCGAGACGGTCATCGCCGGGGTGCTGCCCGAAGGCAAGGTCGCCGAGATCGAACGCCTGCGCGCCGAGGGTCACCGTGTCGTCATGGTCGGCGACGGGGTGAACGACGCCGCAGCCCTGGCGACGAGCGACCTCGGCATCGCGATGGGAGCGGGGACGGATGCCGCGATGCACGCCAGCGACATCACCCTGGTGCGCTCGGAGCTGACCGCGGCGGTCGATGCCGTCCGGCTCAGCCGCCGCACGATGGGGATCATCCGCGGCAACCTGTTCTGGGCGTTCGCGTACAACGTCGCCGCGCTCCCGCTCGCCGCGCTCGGCTTCCTCAACCCCATGATCGCGGGCGCGGCGATGGCGTTCTCCAGCGTGTTCGTGGTGCTCAACAGCCTGCGACTGCGCCGCGCGCTCTGAGTCGGGCCTAACCCCGGCATCCGTTCCGACCCGGCTTGCGGCGTCACCGGCGCGCGCGGACGGCCCGCTGCAGGAGCGCGGGTACGGTCGAAGCAGACCGATGAACGGAGACAGGATGCCGACGACCCCCCGCCTCTCGAGGAGCTGGGCCGCAGCGCTGACCCTCGTCGTGCTCGCGACGGGACTGGCGGCCTGCGTGGCCGAGCCCGACGCCGGCGGAGCCACGACGGCGCCTGCGACGAGCGGCCCGTCCGCCGGACCCTCGAGCACGCCGACGCCCACTCCGACCTCTGCGGCCGACACGATCTCCCTTCCGACGGCGTGCGACAAGATCTACTCCGCCGGCATGCTGTCGATGCTCGACACCCAGACGCCGCCGCTGAACGACCCGGGCGTCACCATGCTGTCCACGCAGAACGTCGACGCGCTCGAGGTGCTGAATTCCGGAGCACCCACGATCCGCTGCTCGTGGGGCACACCGTCGGAGTCGGGGATGTCGACGAACGTCACGATCGTCGACGCGGCGCAGTCCGCGCGAGTGCTCGCCGCCCTGCAGAACTCCGGCTTCGCCTGCGCACCTGGCGGAGGAGGCACGCTGTGCACGTTCCAGCAGGAGCAGATCACGCAGGACGACAAGCTGATCAAGCGCGGCGAATCCCACTTGGTGCGCGGCAACGGGTGGATCGCCACGTCCTGGTTGAGCGTGAACCCCGACGGCTACACGCAGGACATCGCGGTCACACTCTGGGGGTGACCGCCCGGCATGGCGTAGACTGAGCCA
This sequence comes from Microbacterium fluminis, assembly GCF_051549805.1. Taxonomy (GTDB): domain Bacteria; phylum Actinomycetota; class Actinomycetes; order Actinomycetales; family Microbacteriaceae; genus Microbacterium. Next base: position 2,994,003 of record NZ_CP196042.1, on the reverse strand, counting down.
CGGGGATACGACGTCGAGAGCGCACCGCTGAAGCGGGTTCACGCGAACTCGGCCTTTTCCCGGGCACCGCGACCGTCCCGGAATCCCGAACCGGCCGCGGAGCACGCCGATACGACCGATCCCGATCGGTACTCGCCGGATCAATCCGGCACCTACGCTCAGGAGGAGCATGCCGCCCACGGCATCCGCGCAGAGGTCTGCGCAGAGCCCTGCGAACCGTCGCAGGAAGACGTCGTCGTCGAGGCGCGACGACGAAGCACCGATCATCCCGATCCTCGCCCGCAAGGTGCGGGAGGTCGAAGCGAAGGCCCAGCGCGGCAAGCTCGGCCCCACCAATCGCACCAAGTTCCAGGTGATCGCGTTCCTCGTCCGTGAGGAGCGCGCCCGGGTCAAGGCCGACGGCGAGCTCGCCGACGGCGCCCGCGCCGAACTGCTCAAGCGTCTCGACGGGGTCGCCACGATCCTGGCCAAGACGGCGGCGCGTGACACCTCGCTCATCCAGCTGCTCGAAGTCGACCAGGCCGCCTCGCCCGTCGCGAAGCGGATGCGGCGCGACTGGCTCCTCGAATCGGGCGCCGACCTCGATCCCGACGAGCTGATCATCACCGACATCGCTCCCGTCGCCTCCGCGGCGCCCGTTGTGCCGGCCGCGCTCGCCCAACGACAGGTCGTGCCGGTCACGATCGAGGCGCGCCAGATGGCCAATCCGTTCCTGCCCCCCGATCTCGGTCCGCGGAACGGGGCGTCGCACCCGCGCCGGCGCCTCGACGGGTGGGAGCTGATGGGCCCGCTCTACAAGGCGTTCGAGACCGGCGCCGGCGGATCGGCCGCGTCGATGGACCTTCCCTCGGTGCCCGAGTTCGACCGCCTGTCACCCAAGGGGCTCGAGGTCATGCCGCACCAGTCGCGGTTCCTCGAGGCCGTCCGGGAGGGGCACCGCTCGTTCCTGCTCGCCGATGAGCCGGGCCTGGGCAAGACCGCCGAGTCGGTGCTCGCGGCATCCGTCGCCGGGGCCTACCCACTGCTGGCGGTCGTGCCCAACGTCGTGAAGATGAACTGGGCGCGCGAGGTCGAGCGGTGGACGCCGCACCGTCGCGCCACGGTCATCCAGGGCGACGGCGAGAACATCGACGCGTTCGCGGACGTGTTCATCGTCAACTACGAGATCCTCGACCGGCACCTGTCGTGGCTCAGCTCGATCGGACTGAAGGGTCTGGTCGTCGACGAGGCGCACTTCATCAAGAACCTCACGTCGCAGCGCTCGCAGAACGTGCTCGCCCTCGCGGGTCGCATCCGCGAGCAGGTGCGCGATCCGCTGCTGCTCGCCCTCACCGGCACGCCGCTCATCAACGACGTCGAGGACTTCGACGCGATCTGGCGTTTCCTGGGCTGGACCAACGGCGAGAAGCCCGGTCCCGAGCTGATGGAGAAGCTGGACGCCACGGGACTGACCCCCGCCGACAAGGCGTTCTACCCCGAGGCCCGCGAGGCGGTCATCTCGATGGGCATCGTGCGGCGCAAGAAGAAGGACGTCGCCGCCGACCTGCCCGACAAGCTCATCGCCGACCTGCCCGTCGAGCTCGACGACGAGTACGGCCGTTCGATCCGCCAGGCCGAGCGCGAGCTCGGTCATCGACTCGCCGATCGGTACCGCCGCATCATCGAGGCGCGCGGAGACCGCGGACTCGCTCCCGGCGAGATCGACGACGACATCGTGCGCCTCGTCGCGCACAACGAGCTCGAGGAGTCCAAGGCCGCCGGCACCGGCTCCGAGAACGTCTTCACGATGGTGCGCCGCATCGGTCAGGCCAAGGCGCTCCTGGCCGCCGACTACGCCGCGCAGCTGCAGCGCTCGGTGGGCAAGGTGGTCTTCTTCGCCAAGCACATCGACGTGATGGATGCCGCCGAGCGCCACTTCGCAGCATCCGGCCTCCGCACCGTCTCGCTCCGCGGAGACCAGACCAGCACGGCGCGCCAGGCGGCGATCGACGCGTTCAACACCGATCCCGGGGTCGGGATCGCGGTCTGCTCGCTCACCGCGGCGGGCGTAGGCGTCAACATGCAGGCGGCCTCGAACGTGGTGCTCGCCGAGCTGTCGTGGACGGCGGCCGAGCAGACGCAGGCGATCGACCGCGTGCACCGCATCGGCCAGGACGAGCCGGTGACGGCGTGGCGCATCATCGCGGCGCACACGATCGACACGAAGATCGCCGAGCTGATCGACTCGAAGCAGGGGCTCGCGGCGCGGGCGCTCGACGGCGAGGCGGTCGACCCGCAGTCCAGCGACTCGGTGCAGCTGTCGGCGCTGATGCACCTGACGCGACAGGCGCTCGGCGCCGCCTGAGCGGCTCGAACGAGGGCGCCCCCGCTCCGGGGGCGCCTTCGTCGTCCCTGCCGCCGTGGTGCGCCCGGGGCGACCCGGCCGTGTGGCAGGGTGCGGCATCCGGCACTAATGTCGGGTGAGGCAGCGTCGCCGACTCGATCATCCCGACAGCGAGGACCACAGCATGAAGATCGGCATCCTGACGAGCGGTGGGGACTGCCCCGGACTGAACGCGGTCATCCGCGGCATCGTGCTCAAGGGCACCACCAACTACGACATCGAGTTCGTCGGCATCCGCGACGGCTGGCGCGGCGTGGTCGACGCCGACTTCTTCCCGCTCACCCGTCACGAGGTCAAGGGGCTGTCGAAGATCGGCGGCACGATCCTCGGCACCTCGCGCACGAACCCCTACGAGGGGTCGCGCGGGGGAGCGGACAACATCTCCAAGACGCTGTACGGCCACCGCATCGACGGCATCGTCGCGATCGGCGGCGAGGGGACCCTCGCGGCGGCCGACCGCCTGTCGAAGGACGGCATCAACGTCATCGGCGTGCCCAAGACCATCGACAACGACCTGCGCGCGACCGACTACTCGTTCGGGTTCGACACCGCCGTCAACATCGCCACCGATGCGATGGACCGCCTGCGCACGACCGGCGACTCGCACCAGCGCTGCATGGTCGCCGAGGTCATGGGCCGCCACGTGGGCTGGATCGCCCTGCACGCCGGCATCGCGGCGGGCGCGCACGTCATCTGCATCCCCGAGGTGCCGATGTCGATCGACGAGATCACCGCGCAGGTCACGCGCGCCCACGACCGCGGCCGCGCGCCGCTGGTGGTCGTGTCGGAGGGCTTCACGCTCACCGGCATGGACGAGGCGTTCAGCGACAAGGGCCTCGACGCGTTCAACCGCCCCCGCCTGGGCGGCATCAGCGAGGTGCTGGCCCCCGAGATCCAGCGGATCACGGGCGTCGAGACGCGCGCCACCGTGCTCGGCCACATCCAGCGCGGCGGGTCGCCGTCGGCGTTCGACCGCGTTCTCGCGACGCGCCTCGGCCTGCACGCCGCCGACGCCCTCCACGACGGCGCCTGGGGCCAGATGGTCGCGATGCGCGGCACCGACATCGTGCGCGTGCCGTTCGCCGACGCCCTCGGCGAGCTCAACACGGTGCCCCTCTACCGCTACGAGGAGGCGGCCGCGCTCTTCGGCTGAGCCCCGCGCGCGGCTCAGTCCTCGGACGAGTCGGCGAGGCCGAGCACGTCGAGCAGCCAGGCCAGCTCGAACGCGCGCTCGCGCCAGGCGTTGTAGCGCCCGCTCACGCCGCCGTGGCCGGCGACCATCTCGCACTTGAGGAGCGCATCGGCGCCGACCTCGCGCAGGCGCGCCACCCACTTGGCCGGCTCGACGTACAGCACCCGGGTGTCGTTGAGGGACGTCACCGCGAGGATCTTCGGGTAGGAGGCACCCTCCCGCACGTTCTCGTAGGGCGTGTACGACTTCATGTACGCGTACACGTCGGCGTTGTGCAGCGGGTCGCCCCACTCGTCCCACTCGATCACCGTGAGAGGCAGGTCCTCGTCGAGGATCGAGGTCAGCGCGTCGACGAACGGCACGTCCGCGACGATGCCCGCGAACAGCTCGGGCGCGACGTTCGCGACGGCGCCCATCAGCAGACCGCCGGCCGAACCGCCCTCGGCCACCAGGCGCGACGGGGTCGTGTAGCCGCGGTCGACGAGGTGCCGCGCGGCGTCGACGAAGTCGGTGAAGGTGTTGCGCTTGTGCAGCAGCTTGCCGTCCTCGTACCACTGCCGGCCAAGCTCGCCGCCGCCGCGCACGTGCGCCACCGCGAACACGACCCCGCGGTCGAGCTCCGACAGGCGCGCCACCGAGAACCGCGGGTCGATGGAGTGCTCGTACGACCCGTAGCCGTACAGGTGCAGCGGACGCGGCTCCGCGCCCGCCTCCCCGAACGAGCGCTTCCAGGCCAGCGAGATCGGCACCTCGGTCCCGTCCGAGGCGGTCGCCCAGACCCGCGCCTGCGCGTAGTCGGCCGGGTCGTAGCCGCCGAGCACGGGCTGGCGCTTGCGCAGCAGCAGATCGCCGCCGGCGAGGTCGTAGTCGTAGACGGTGTTGGGGGTGACGAACGAGTCGTAGCCCACCCGCAGCAGCGGCGGCGCCCACTCGCGGTTGCCGCCGAAGCCGGCGGAGTAGAGCGGCTCGTCGAAGGCGAGCTCATCGACCGCGCCGGTGCGGTAGTCGAGCAGGCCGACGCGCGAGAGCCCCTCGCGGCGGTACTCGACGGTGGCGAAATCGCGGAAGCAGTCGACGTCGAGCAGGCGCGTTCCAGGGGTGTGCGGCAGCAGCACGGTCCGCTCTCCGGAGGGATCGGATGCCGCGACCCGCGCGAGCTCGAAGTCCAGCGCGCCGTCGTTGTGGAGGATCAGCAGCACGTCCTCGTCGTCCACGATCGCGTGATCGACGGAGTACTCCACGCCCTCGCGGCGCGGCCAGACCACCTGCGGCGCGGCGGACAGGTCGGATGCCGGCACGAGCCAGTCCTCGGACGTGATCGACGACCCCATCCCGATCACCAGATACTTCTCGCTGCGCGTGAAGCCCGCACCGAGCCAGAAGCGCTCGTCGGGCTCGTGGAAGAGCGTGACGTCGCCCGCGGCATCCGTCCCCACCTCGTGACGCCACACCGTGTCGGGGCGCCACTTGTCATCGACGGTGGAATAGATGATCGACGCCCCGTCGGGGGAGAACTGCGCGCCGCCCGCCGTGCCCTCGATCGTGTCGGGGAGCGTCTCGCCGGTCTCGAGGTCGCGGACCCGCACGACGTAGCGCTCGTCGCCCGACGCGTCCACGCCCCACAGCATGCGCCGACCGTCGTCGGTGACGTCGAACGCCCCCAGGGAGAAGAACTCCAGACCCTGGGCCTCGACGTTGCCGTCGAACAGGACCTGCTCGCCGGGGACGGGCACGTCGGGGGAGAGCTCGGGGGGCGTCCAGTCGTCGGCCGAGGCGAGCGGCGCGCGGCACTGGATCCCGTACTGCTGGCCCTCGACGGTGCGCCCGTAGTACCACCAGGCGCCACGACGCGACGGGACCGACAGGTCGGTCTCGAGGGTGCGTCCCTTGATCTCCTCGAAGATGCTCTCGCGCAGTCCTGCGAGGTGGGCGGTGCGTGCGGTGGTGTAGGCGTTCTCCGCCTCGAGGTGGGCGATGACCGACGGCTCCTCCTTGTCCCGCATCCACTCGTAGGCGTCCTCGACGTCGTCGCCGTGGTGGCTGCGGACGATCGGCTGGCGGCGGGCGACGGGGGCGGGAGGGATGCTGTCGGTCACGGTCCCCACGCTAGCCGAGCCGTCGCGCCCGACGGCGCTCCCGGACGCCGGCCGCGTCGGTGCCGCACCGTAGGCTGGGCGCATGGTCGCGGCATCCGTGCAGTTCGGTCAGTACCCGCCCGCTCGCCGCACGATCGTGCACCTGAGCGACACCCATCTCCTCGGCGGGGGGCGCCTCCTCGGTGGGGTCTACGACACGGCGGGCCATCTCGCCCGCACGCTCGAGGCGGTGGCCGGGCTCGGCATCCGTCCCGACGCGATCGTGTTCACCGGCGATCTCACCGACCTCGGCGAGCCCGAGGCCTACGCCGCCCTGCGCGCCGCGGTCGAGCCGCTCGCGGACGAGCTCGGCGCGCCGATCGTGTGGGTCGCGGGCAACCACGACGAGCGCCCGGCGCTGCGGGCGGGACTGCTCGACCTCACCGCCACCGAGGAGCCGGTCACCGGCGTCTGGGACCTCGGCGGCCTGCGGCTGATCGCGCTCGACTCCACCGTCCCCGGCTGGCACCACGGCGACCTCGACGACGCCCAGCTCGAGTGGCTCCGCACCGAGCTCGGCACTGCGGCTCCGCTGGGCACGCTGCTGGCGCTGCACCATCCGCCGCTGCCGAGTCACCTGCCGCTGTTCGACATCCTCGAGCTGCGCGAGCAGTCGCGTCTGGCCGACGTCCTGGCGGGCACCGACGTGCGCGGCATCCTCGCCGGTCACCTGCACTACTCGACCAGCGGAACGTTCGCCGGTGTCCCGGTGCACGTCGCGGCGGCGACCTGCTACACGATGAACCTGCAGCGCCCGGCAGCGGCGGTCAACGGCATGGATGCGGGCCAGTCCTTCTCCCTCGTGCACGTGTACGACGACACGGTGACCGCCGCGGTGGTGCCGGTCGTCGACGCGCCGACCGGCGACTTCTTCTCGGCCGAATGGGTGGAGCGGATGTCGCGCCTCACACCCGACGAGCGGCTCGAGGAGTTCTCCCGCAAGCGCTCGTGACGTTCACCCCGCCGTCCAGTCGCGGAGGTCGGTTGTACAGCGCGTACACGGCTGGCCGGTGAGGCCCCCGGGTACCCTCGAAGCATCCCCATCCGCCCCGACGTGACCCACGAGGACGCACAGACATGGCACTGGACGCAATGACGCGCACCCGCATCGAGACCGATTCGCTCGGCTCGCTCGAGATTCCCGAGGACGCCTACTGGGGCATCCACACCGCCCGCGCTCTGGAGAACTTCCCGATCGCGAAACGCCCGATCTCGGTCTATCCCGACCTCGTGCGCGCACTCGCGATGGTGAAGCAGGCCTCCGCGCGGGCGAACGCCGAGATCGGCGTGCTGGATGCCGACAAGGCCGACCTGATCGACCGCGCCTCGCAGCGCGTCATCGACGGGGAGTTCCACGACCAGTTCACCGTCGGGGTCATCCAGGGCGGGGCCGGCACCTCGACCAACATGAACGCGAACGAGGTGATCACCAACATCGCGCTCGAGCTGGCGGGGCGCGAGAAGGGGGACTACGCGTTCCTCTCGCCGCTCGATCACACGAATCGCAGCCAGTCGACCAACGATGTGTATCCGACCGCGATCAAGATCGGTCTGGCGCTCACGCTCGGCAGCCTCCTGGACGAACTGAGCCTGCTGCGCCAGTCGTTCCTCGACAAGGCCGTCGAGTTCCACGACGTGCTGAAGGTCGGGCGCACGCAGCTGCAGGATGCCGTTCCCATGACCCTCGGTCAGGAGTTCCACGGCTTCGCCAGCACGCTCGGCTACGACCATCAGCGTCTCACCGAGAACGCCTACCTGCTGTTCGAGATCAACATGGGCGCGACCGCCATCGGCACCGGCATCACCGCCCATGCCGCGTACGCCTCGGCGGTGCTGCGTCACCTGCGCGAGATCACCGGACTCGACCTCGAGACCGCGAGCGACCTCGTGGAGTCCACGAGCGACACCGGATCGTTCATGTCGTTCTCCGCGTCGCTGAAGCGCAACGCGATCAAGCTGTCGAAGATCTGCAACGACCTCCGTCTGCTCTCCAGCGGTCCGCAGGCCGGCTTCGGCGAGATCAATCTGCCGCCCCGGCAGGCGGGCTCGAGCATCATGCCGGGCAAGGTCAATCCCGTCATCCCCGAGGTGGTCAACCAGGTGGCTTTCTCGGTGGTCGGCGCCGACATGACGGTGACGATGGCGGTCGAGGGCGGCCAGCTGCAGCTGAACGCGTTCGAGCCGGTGATCGCCCACTCGATCTTCCAGTCGATCACCTGGATGCGGCAGGCGATGTGGACGCTGCGCGTGAACTGCGTCGACGGCATCACCGCGAACCGCGAGCGGCTGGGCGCCATGGTCGGCTCGTCGGTCGGCGTGATCACCGCGCTGACGCCGTTCATCGGATACTCGGCGGCCGCGGCGCTGGCCAAGACCGCGCTCCTGACCAACCGCAACGTGGCCGATCTGGTGGTGGAGGCGGGATTGATGTCGCGCGACGAGGTGCTCAAGCAGCTGTCGCCGGCCCGCCTGTCGGGCCTCGAAGCCATCACCGCCGCGATCCCCATCGTCACGGCAGCGGAGGACATCGTCGCCCAGCAGGAGCACTGACGGTCCGAATTGTTACCGCAGCCTCTGTCGCGCGGACCTCTTTGACCGCTACTTTATGAGACGCATCTCATATTCGTACGCAGCAAGGAGTCTCCCCATGACCGATCCCAACGCCCCGCTCACCCCGCCGCCCGCGGCACCGGCCTACCAGGCGGCCCCGCCGGCCTACGGCGCCCCGGCCGCCTCGGTGCCCGGCAAGACGCTCGGCATCGTCGCCGTCTTCGTCGCGATCTTCTTCAACGTCATCGGTCTCATCCTCGGCATCGTGGCGCTCGTGCAGAGCCGCAAGGCCGGGGTGAAGAACGGTCCGGCCGTCGCCGCCATCATCATCGGCGCCGTGCTGCTGGTCGTCGGCATCATCGTCGCGGTCTCGCTGTTCGCGGTCGCGGGTGCGGCGCTCGGCAACCTCGCCGAGATCTGCGCGCAGAACGGCCCCGGCGAGCACATCATCGGCGGTGTCACCTACACCTGCCCCGCCAACTGAGGCGCAGAAGGCGGCGGCTCCCTTCCGGGAGCCGCCGCCTTCGTCGTTCCCGACGGGATCAGTCGAGGATGCGGCAGTGCGTCGTGAGCGCGCCGATGCCGTCGATGCCCACCGTCACGGTGGAGCGGTCGCGGAGGAAGATCTGGGGGTCGCGCGAGTAGCCGGCGCCGCCGGGGCTGCCCGTAGAGATGAGGGTGCCGGGCAGGAGGGTCGCCGCGCGGGACAGATGCGCGATCAGCGTCGACACCGGACGCACCATCTGGGCCGTCGAGGCGTCCTGCAGAGTGTGTCCGTCGAGCTCCGTCCAGATGTGCAGGTCCTGCGGGTCGGGGATCTCGTCGGCGGTGACGACGAAGGGCCCGGTGGGCGTGAAGCCGTCGAACGACTTGCAGCGCGACCATTGCGCTTCGGAGTACTGGATGTCGCGCGCGGTGACGTCGTTGACCACCGTGTAGCCCCACACGTGCGAGAGGGCGTCGGCTGCGGCCACGTCCTTGGCGGGCCGGCCGATGATCACGCCGAGCTCGGCCTCGTAGTCCACCGACTCGCTCAACGAGCGCGGCCATGCGGTGGTGGCCTCGTGCGCCGTCAGCGAATTCGGCCACAGCACGAACACGGTGGGGGTCGAGTCGGTCTTCAGCCCGAGCTCGCTCGAGTGCGCGGCGTAGTTGAGGCCGACGGCGAGGATGACCGGGGGAGCGAGCACCGCCGAGGCGAACACGACGTCGGAGAGCGGATGCCTCGGCGCCGCCGTCTCGACCGATGCCGCGCGCACCTGTGCGAGCAGATCGTCACCGCCGGCGATGAGCTCCTCGAGGAAGCGCGGCCCCCCGTCGAGCAGATCCTCCACGAGGATCGCCTCGCGGTCGATCACGACGGACAGGCGCGGCTCCCGTGCGCCCGGAACGGTCACATGGGCGAAGCGCATGTGACCACGCTACCGGCCCCTCAGGGGTCGCGCGCACGCGGGCGGTCCGGGTCGTGCACGCACGCGGGCGCTCCCTAGGCTGATCGGCATGAGCTACCCCTCGCCGCTGTCGCAGCCGCACCCGGGCAGTCCCGCGCCGATCGTCCCGCCCCCGTCCCGGCCGCCCGCGCTCCCGCCTCTGCCGAGGAAGGGGCGCAGCGTCGCGATCTGGCTGATCGCGCTGCTGGTGCTGGTGTGCCTCGGAGTGGCCGGATACTTCCTGGCCTTCCTGGGGACCGAGGCATCCGTCGTCGGCATGATCCTGGCGCTGCTGCCGCTGGCCGGTGTGCTCGCCGCCGTGCGTCTCATCGACCGGTGGGAGCCGGAGCCGCGCGGGCTGGTGATCGCCGCCGTGGCCTGGGGGGCGGTGGTCGCCGTCGCGATCGCCCTCGCCGTGGACCTCCTGCTCTCGATCGTGTTCGGGTCGGCCACCGACGCCGCCGCCGACGCGTTCAGATCGGTGGTGCAGGCGCCGATCGTCGAGGAGTTCGCCAAGGGTCTGGGGGTGTTCGTGATCTTCGCGTCGGCCAGGCGCGCCTTCGACGGCCCGGTCGACGGAGTGGTCTACGGGGCGCTGGTCGGTGCGGGCTTCGCCTTCACCGAGAACATCCAGTACTTCGCGATCAGCATGATCGAGGGCGGCGCCGCGCAGGTGAGCACGACGTTCTTCCTGCGCGGCATCCTCTCGCCGTTCGCCCACGTCATGTTCACCGTGCTCACCGGCTTCGCGCTCGGCCTGGCCGCGCGCCGCGGGTACGCGCCGGGTCGCGCCGTGGGGCTGTGGATCACCGGGATGATCGGGGCGGTGGTGCTGCACGCGCTGTGGAACGGCTCGGCGACGTTCTTCGACTTCTTCGCGCTGTACGCGACGCTGCAGGTGCCGCTGTTCGTGCTGTTCGTGCTCGGGATCGTCGCGCTCCGCCGCGAGGAGGCGCGGCTCACCCGCGCCCGTCTCGGCGACTACGCGGCGGCGGGCTGGTTCACCGCCCAGGAGGTCGACATGCTCGCGACGCCGGCCGGGCGCCGTGCGGGGATCGCGTGGGCGCGCGGTCTGCGGGGCGATCGCGCCCGGGTGATGCGGTCGTTCATCGCGGATGCCACGGGGCTGGCCGCCGCGCGTCAGCGCGCGCTCTCCGGACGCGATCCCGGCGCCGCCGAGGACGAGCGCGTGCTGCTGCAGCGGGCGGCGCAGTCACGCGCGGCGCTGTTCGCGCCCTGAGCCGGCCTCTCGCGCGAGACCCACGGACAGACTCAGCGCCCGGTGCCGCGGCGATGCCTGCGTGTCTACCGGGCGCTGAGTTGGCCTGCCCCCAGGATGCCCAGGCGGTGGGGGCCTGTCAAGAGCGCCCGCGGCGTCACGGCGTTTGACCGGTCCCGGCACCTCGGGTTGGATGGAGGCATGACCAACGAACGCACGAAGCCCGAGTTCGACGCTCCCCAGGGTCCCGCCCCCGCCGACCTCGTCATCCGCGACATCGTCGTGGGCGACGGCGCCGAGGCCAAGCCGGGTGACACCGTGACGGTGCACTACGCCGGCGTCGAGTACGAGTCCGGCGAGGAGTTCGACTCGTCGTGGGGTCGCGGCGAGTCGATCCAGTTCCCGCTGCGCGGTCTCATCCAGGGCTGGCAGGACGGCATCCCCGGAATGAAGGTCGGCGGTCGCCGCGAGCTCGTCATCCCGCCGCACCTGGCCTACGGGCCCGCGGGCGGTCACTTCCTCGGCGGCAAGACCCTCATCTTCATCATCGACCTGATCGCGGTCGGCTGAGCCGAGTCACACGTCCCGAAGGGGTGGATGCCGAGCATCCACCCCTTCGTCATGCGCTCGTCATCCCGATTTTCCATTCAGGGGAATAGAACGGAAGATGAGACGTTGACACCCGATGACATCGTCCGCGCCCCGCGGCATTCCTGGAGGAAGACATGACCACCGACACGATCGACATCCCCGGCTACAAGAGCGGCACCTGGGTCCTGGACCCGTCGCACAGCGAGGTGGGCTTCAGCGTCCGCCACATGATGATCTCGAAGGTGCGCGGCTCCTTCGGCATCAAGGAGGCGATCCTCGTCGCCCCCGAGAACCCGCTCGAGGCGACCCTGACGGCCCACGTCGACGCCACGTCGCTCGACACCAAGGACGAGGGTCGCGACCAGCACCTGCGCTCGGCCGACTTCTTCGACGTCGAGACCTTCCCGACGATCGACTTCGTCTCCACCGGTGTGCGCGTCGAGAACGGCGACATGCTGGTCGATGGCGACCTCACGATCCGCGGCACCACCAAGCCCGTCACCTTCGACGTCGACTTCGGCGGCTTCGGCTCCGACCCGTGGGGCAACTACAAGGCGGGCGCGACGGCGAAGACCGTCATCAACCGCGAGGACTTCGGCCTCACCTGGAACGCCGCGCTCGAGACCGGCGGCGTGCTGGTGGGCAAGGACGTCACGATCGAGCTCGACCTGCAGGGCGCGTACCAGGCCGCCTGAGGTCTCCCGCGTCCGCGGAGGGGCGGCCCGCTTCGGCGGGTGCGCCCCTTCGTCGTCCCAGGGCGGCAAGGCGGTCCTGAGCGAGCAGGATGCCGGCGAAGACCACGAGAGCGCCCGCCGGCTCGTTCCAGCTGATCTGCTCGCCGAGCACGACCATGCCCAGCACCACGCCCACGACGGGCGTGATGTAGGTCACCGTCGAGGCGCGGGTCGGACCCCAGGCGCGCAGCGTGGTCTGGTTCCAGATGTAGGCGACGCCGGTGCCGAGGCATCCGAGCGCGAGCACCGCCAGCACGACCGGCAGGTCCAGTCGCACGGGCCCGAGGGCGATCACCGGGGTCAGCACGAGCATGACCGCGGCTCCCAGTCCGATGTTGAGGAACGAGAACGTCAGGGCGCTCATGCCCGTGTTCGACACGAACCGGCGCATGTAGGCGAGGCTGAAGCCGTAGCAGGCGGTGGCGCCGAGCATCGCCAGCTGCGCGGGGACGCTCTGGGCGAGGTCGAGCCCCTGCCACGGTGCGATGATCACCATCACGCCGGCGATGCCGACCAGGACGCCCAGCAGCTGCACCGGCTTGAGCTTCTCGACGCGGAACAGCAGGCCGGCCATCACCGCGGTCATGATCGGCGTGGTCGCGTTGTAGATGCTCGCCAGTCCCGACGTGACGTGCTGCTGCGCCCAGGCGAACAGCAGGAACGGTGCGACGCAGAAGCTGATGCCCAGCGCCAGCATGTGGCCCCAGACCCGGATGCTGCGCGGCAGGCGTTCACGGCGCGCGAGCACGAACACCCCCAGGGTGAGGCCGCCCAGCAGAAGCCGCGCCCAGGCCACCTGCGCCGGCGAGAGGCCTTCCAGCCCGACCTTGATGAACAGGAAGCTCGAGCCCCACACGATCCCGCACAGCACGAACTGCAGGGCGACGGAGGTCGAGCCGGGGGCGCGCGCGGGGGTGCTCATCCCGCGAATCTAGCCGGAGGCCGAGACATCCGTCGTCGCGGTCGGCTGCCCCGTCCGAAACCCGCCGGTCGCTGGCAGTCGTGCACCGCTCAGGGCTCGGGGTGCTCGGCGTCGTAGGCGCGGAACCGCGGATTGGCACGCACGAGGATCGTGACCAGCGCGATGATGACCAGCCCGCCCAGCAGGGGAGGGAACCACAGCGCGGTGAGGGTCGCGAGGGTGCCGGCGTAGAGCGCGCCGATGCGCGGTCCGCCCGCGACGACCACGATGAAGATGCCCTGCAGGCGCCCGCGGATGCTGTCGGGCACGGCCGCCTGCATCATCGTGGAGCGGTAGATGGCGCTCACGTTGTCGGCCGCGCCGGCGACGGCGAGGAACAGCGTGGCCACCATCAGCAGGGCGATGTTCGCCGACTGCTCGCCGAGATCGGCCGGCGCGAACACGCGTGTCGTCGCGACCAGCAGCACGGCCCCGAAGGCGAGGATCGCCGCCCCGTACACCTGGATCGAGCGCTGGATGCCGACGCCGTGGTGACGCACGCGCCCGATCGGCCCCGAGAACAGACTCGACAGGAACGCGCCGGCCGCGAAGGCCGCGGTGAGCACCCCCGTCGTGATCGGGCCGCCCCCGAGCAGGACCGCTCCGATCGCGGGGAACAGGGCGAGCGGCTGCCCGAACGTCATCGCGATGATGTCGAGGATGTACTGCAGGCGGATGTTCGACGCCCGCCTCAGGAAGGCCCAGCCGTCCTTCAGCGACTCGAGCCCGGGCCTGACGACGACGCCCTCCGGACGGATCGACGGCAGCGTCCACAGGCCCAGGAACAGCGACAGCATGAGCACGACGTCGATCGTGTACGTCCACTGGTACCCGGCGAACGCGACCAGCACGCCGGCGAGGGCGGGCCCGGCCATCACCATCACCCCGACCGTGATGCCGTTGAGCGCGGCGGCGGCCGGCAGCAGCTCGCGGGGGATCAGGCGCGGGGTGATCGCCGACTTCGTGGCGAGCACGATGGAGTTCGCGGCCGAGTTGACGACGCTGAGCAGGTACAGCCACCAGACGGTCTCCAGATGCCCCCAGGCCAGCAGAGCCAGCGCCAGCGTCGAGGCGAAGGTGACGGATGCCGCGATCAGCGCCACCTTCCGACGGTCGAACGCGTCGGCCAGCATCCCGCCGTAGAGTCCCGCGAGCACCATCGGGACGAGCCCGGTGACGGCGATCATCGAGACGGCGAAGGTGTCCTGGGTGAGCTCGTAGACGTGCAGCATGACCGCGACGATCGTGAGCTGGCCCCCGAGGCCCGAGAGGGTGGAGCCGACCCACAGCCGCGCGAAGGCGGGGCTGACCGAGAACGGGCGCAGGTCGATGAGGTGGTCGCGGCGCAGGCGCGGACTCACGCGGGGGGCTCGCGACGGGGTGGCACCATCCGACCCTACCCGCGCTCCGGGAGGGCGGATGCGGCATCCGCTCGTTCTGCTGGTAGACTCGTGAGGTTGCCGTTCGATCGGCCGCGGATAAAGAGAGCTCGCACATCAGGTGCCGGGCGCCGCGCAATGACCAGGAAGGGGATCCCATCTATGCCACTCGAGTCCGACGCCAAGAAGGCGATCATCGAAGAGTACGCGACGCACCCCGGTGACACCGGATCCCCCGAGGTGCAGGTCGCGATGCTGACGCAGCGCATCAAGGACCTCACCGAGCACCTGAAGGAGCACAAGCACGACCACCACTCGCGTCGTGGCCTGTTCCTGATGGTCGGTCAGCGTCGTCGTCTCCTGGGCTACCTCCAGGACATCGACATCAACCGCTACCGTTCGCTCATCGAGCGTCTCGGCCTGCGCCGCTAAGCAGCGCGACCCTGCGTATATCGCGCAGAACATTCTTGGAAGGCCCCCTCACGGTGTGAGGGGGCCTTCACCGTTCCCGGGGCTCGCCCTCTGACCGACGGGCGAGGACGCGCGAGAGGGGCGGGAGGGTCAGGATGCCGCGGCGCGGGCCGCGACGAGGTCGGCGTGCCAGCGCTCCGCCACGTCGGGGTGGGCGCGCAGGCGCGACTTCAGGGCGTTCTCGCCGTACAGCGCGTGGATCGGGTTGCCGGGATCCTGCGTGACTCCGGCGGCCTCGGCCGCGAGCTCGGCGGGCAGCTCGATCAGCGGGAGCCGCTTGTCGAGCTGCGGGTTGAAGAAGAACGGCACCGAGATGCGGTCGTCGGGGTACCGCGGCGAGACGACGCGGTGGTCGGTGGCGATCAGGTAGCCCTGCGTGGCGTACTCCAGCAGCTCGCCGATGTTGACCACGAACGCGCCGGGCACCGGGGGAGCGTCCACCCATTCCCCATCGCGCCGCACCTGCAGCCCGCCCTTGCCGGGCTCGACCCACAGCAGCGTCAGCACGCCGGCGTCCTTGTGGGCGCCCACTCCCTGTTGCGGCGTCGGGTCCTCCTTCCCCGGGTAGCGGACGATCTTGATCAGCGTCGATGGCTCGCCGAAGTGCTCGTCGAAGTAGGTCTCGGGTGCGCCGAGGGACAGGGCCCACGCGCGCAGCAGCTTGCGGGCGACCCCCGAGAGGTGGTCGTGCCACTCCGTCACGACATCGCGCAGCTCGGGCTGCGCCTCCGGCCACAGGTTGGGTCCGATCAGGCGCGAGAAGTCCGGAGCATCCGGGTCGTCCACGGCCGCGCGCTCGGGGCCGATGTCGATCTGCTCGCGCCAGTCGACCTTGCCCTGCGTGCGCTCGCCGCCGACGCGCGTGTAGCCGCGGAAGTGCGGGCTGGTGACGTTCTCGATCGCGAGCTTGTCGGCCTCGGGGAGGGCGAAGAAGTCGCGCGCAGCCTGGTGCAGGCGCGCCTCGAGCGCGGGCGAGACCCCCGTGCCGGTGAGGTAGAAGAACCCGACGTCGTGCGTGGCGGCGCGCAGGTCGTCGCGGAAGGCGGCGGCGGCCTCGGGCCCCTCGTCGAGGCGGGACAGATCCAGGATCGGCAGGTTCAGCGCGGACATGCAACGAGGCTAGGTCGGCGGTCGCGGCGGCGGCGGTTTGTTGCCTCGCGTTACCCGTCGTCATCGACGACCGGATGCCGCGCCGCGACACGTTTGGCGGCCGGGGGCGCCGGGGCTACAGTGGGCGTTCGTGAGGCACGCCTTACCTGACCGCCCGTCGCCCCGGCGATCCGAACCCTCCCTTCCTCCCGCTGGACCGATGTGACCGATTCCGCTCCCGACACCGAGCCCGCACCCTCCGACAGCGCAGCGACCCCGGCCGCGGGCCCCGTGTCCGCGGTCGAGCGTTCCGGCGTCAGCCGCCGCGGACTCCTCGGCATGGTGGGTGCCGGCGCCGCCGGGCTCGCCGTGGGAGCCGGCGCGGGCATCGCCGGCACGGTCGCGGTCACCCAGGCGTCGGCTGCGACAGGGGGAGCGGCATCCGTCCACCCGTTCTACGGGGAGCACCAGTCCGGGATCACCACCGAGGTGCAGGACCACCTGCATTTCGCCGCGTACGACATGATGGCCCGCACCACACGCGAGGATCTCATCGCGCTGCTGAAGGACTGGTCGTACGCGGCGTCGCGCATGACCCAGGGGCTCGACGTGAGCGCCACCGGCGCGGTGGGCGGCTCGGTCGAGGCGCCGCCGGATGACACGGGGGAGGCGCTGGGTCTCGCCGCGAACTCGCTCACCATCACGATCGGGTTCGGCCCCACGCTCTTCGAGAGCGACACGGGCGACCGGTTCGGGCTCGCCGCGCAGCGGCCGCCCGAGCTGCAGAGGCTGCCCGCGTTCCTCGGCGACGCCCTCGACCTCGATCACTCCGGGGGAGACCTGTGCATCCAGGCGTGCGCCGACGATCCGCAGGTGGCGGTGCACGCGATCCGCAACCTCAGCCGCATCGCGTTCGGACGCGCCAAGATCCGCTGGTCGCAGCTGGGGTTCGGCCGCACGTCCAAGACCACGGTCGATCAGTCGACGCCGCGCAACCTGTTCGGCTTCAAAGACGGCACCGCCAACATCCTGGCCACGGATGCCGACGCCCTCCGCGACGACGTCTGGGTCGCGGCATCCGATCAGCCCTCGTGGATGGCCGGCGGCTCCTACCTCGTCGCCCGCAAGATCGCGATGATCATCGAGTCGTGGGACCGCGTGCGCCTCGCCGAGCAGCAGCACATCATCGGCCGCGACAAGGCTCAGGGCGCCCCGCTGTCCGGGGGTGACGAGTTCACCGCGCCGGACTTCCAGGCGACGGATGCCTCCGGTGCCCCCGCGATCGCGCCGACGAGCCACGTGCGACTGGCCCATCCCGACCTCAACGGCGGTGTGCGGATCCTCCGTCGCGGCTACAACTTCGTCGACGGCAACACCGACCTCGGGCGCCTGAGTGCGGGCCTGTTCTTCCTGTCGTTCCAGAGGTCGCCCGAGCAGTTCGTCACGCTGCAGCGGTCGCTGTCGAAGGACGCGATGAACGAGTACATCCGGCACGTCGGCTCGGGGATCTGGGCGATCCCGCCGGGGGCGGCCGAGGGATCCTACGTGGGGGCGGGGCTGTTCGGCTGATCATCGCCGGGGAATAGTTCTGGCCGCGCCGCGTTGCATGAGATACATTCAAACGCATACATACGGAAGCGGAGCGATCGTGAGCGACACCACCACCTGGCCCGGAATGCAGTTCGGCATCTTCACGGTGAGCGACATCACCGAAGACCCGACGACGCGCCAGACGCCCAGCGAGGCGGAGAAGATCCGCAACACGATCACGCTCGCGAAGCACGCCGAAGAGGTCGGGCTCGACGTCTTCGCGCTCGGCGAGCACCACAACCCGCCGTTCTGGTCGTCGTCGCCCACCACCACGCTCGCCTACATCGCGGCGCAGACCGAGCGCCTCGTGCTCTCCACCGCCACCACGCTCATCACCACGAACGATCCGGTGAAGATCGCCGAGGACTTCGCGATGCTGCAGCACGTCTCGGGCGGACGCACCGACCTCATGCTGGGGCGCGGCAACACCGGCCCGGTCTACCCGTGGTTCGGCAAGGACATCCGTCAGGGCCTGCCCCTCGCGATCGAGAACTACGCCCTGCTGCACAAGCTCTGGCGCGAGGACGTCGTGGACTGGGACGGGAAGTTCCGCACGCCGCTGCAGGGGTTCACCTCGACGCCGCGTCCGCTCGACGACGTGCCGCCGTTCGTGTGGCACGGCTCGATCCGCACGCCCGAGATCGCCGAGCAGGCCGCGTACTACGGCGACGGGTTCTTCGCGAACAACATCTTCTGGCCGTCCGAGCACTATCAGCGCCTCATCACGCTGTACCGCCAGCGCTACGCGCACTACGGCCACGGCACGCCCGAGCAGGCGATCGTGGGCCTCGGCGGACAGGCGTTCATGGCGAAGAACTCGCAGGACGCGGTGCGCGCGTTCCGGCCCTACTTCGACAACGCCCCGGTCTACGGCCACGGACCGTCGATGGAGGACTTCACCCAGATGACGCCGCTCACGGTCGGCTCGCCGCAGCAGGTCATCGACCGCTACGCCGGCATGCGCGACCTCTTCGGCGACTACCAGCGCCAGCTGTTCCTGCTCGACCACGCGGGTCTGCCGCTCAAGACGGTGCTCGAGCAGCTCGACCTGCTCGGCGGCGAGGTCGTCCCGGTGCTGCGCAAGGAGCTCGCGAAGGATCGTCCGGCCGACGTGCCCGACGCCCCCACGCACGCGTCGCTGGTCGCCGCGAAGTACGGCGATTCCGCACCGCGCCAGCCGCGTCCCAACGCCAACCGCGGCGACAACGTCACGGGCGGCTCGCCCTACCAGGACACCCCGGCCGCGGCGGGCGCCGCGTTCGGACTCGGACGCTGAGGGGCGGGTCCGCGATGAACACGCCCGCACCCCGCCGCATCGCCGTCGTCACGGCCGGGCTGTCGAATCCGTCGTCCACGCGGATGCTCGCCGACCGGCTCGTCGCGGCGACCGTGCGCGATCTCGCCGAGGCGGGCATCCCGGCGACCGCCGACGTGTTCGAGCTGCGCGACTACGCGCACGACATCACGAACAACCTCCTGACCGGATTCGCACCCGGCCCGCTGGAGTCCATGATCAACGCGGTCGTCTCCGCCGACGCCCTGATCGCCGTCACGCCGGTCTTCTCGACCAGCTACTCGGGTCTGTTCAAGTCGTTCATCGATGTGCTCGACCCCGACGCTCTGACGGGCATGCCGGTGCTCCTGGGGGCCAACGCCGGCACGGCACGGCATTCGCTGGCGATCGACTACGCGATCCGCCCGCTGTTCACGTACCTGCACGCCGAGCCTGTTCCCACGGGCGTGTTCGCCGCCTCGAGCGACTGGGGCGGCAGCGCCGACCAGGTCGCGCCGCTCGGAAACCGCATCGACCGCGGTGCCCGCGAGCTGGCCGATGCGGTCGCGCGTCGCGAACAGCAGACGGCGACCGACCCCTTCGACCCCGACACCTACCTCGGTGAGGGTCGCTCCTTCGGGCACCTGCTGGGCGGACTGGCGGGGGAGTAGGACCGCCGCGTCACCGAGCGCGGTCTCCGGGCTCGGCGGCCCGTGACTGATCAGCGCAGGCGGATGTCGCCGGGCGCCGTGAGCTCGCGCCACGGCTGCGGACGCGCGGCGGGCACCGGCGCGAGCACGTCGGCGTCCTCGAGCACGACGGCGCGGATGCCCGCGAGCGCCGTGATCTCGCCGATCGGAACCTGGAACGTGCGGAAGCCGCCCAGGGGTGCCGCGCGCACCCCCTGCTCGATCGTGGTGTCGATCAGGGCGGACTGATCGAGCACGAAGCCTGCCGCGGCGAGGGGCGCGGCATCCGTCCCCGTCGCCCAGGCCGCGATCTTCCAGAAGCGACGGGGCACGCGGATGCCGCGGTAGGGCGGGTCGTCGCCGGAGAGCACCGGCGCAGTGAACACCGAGATGCGTGAGCGCTGCGCCTGGGCGTAGGCGAGCACGTGGTCCTCGAGTCCCAGCCACAGCTCGGCCGACTGGTTGAAGCGGGATGCCTGCGGGGCCGCATTCGGGTACGCGAAAGTCTCCTCGGTGGCGCGGCGGGCGGTGGCCGCGTCGCCCCAGCCCGGATCGCGCCGACGCACCAGGTGGCCGCGATCGAAGTCGTTGCGGGCGTACACCGCGGGACCGGCCTGCTCGTCGGCGCGCAGGCGCGGATCGAGGTGCCATTCGCCGGTGCGCGGCACCTCCCGCAGGCTGCCGCCGTCGATGTTCACACCGGTCACGCAGGCCAGCGCCCGGGCGCGGTCCACCACCACGGTGAAGTGCGCGTAGTCCAGCTCGCGCACGTCGCGGTCGATCGCGTCGGGAAGGGCGACGACGTTCCAGAGGAAGCCCGGGTCGTATCCGGACGGGACGGCGCCGGCGTGCGCGATCATGCCAGCCTCGCGGCGAGGAAGTCGAGCGTCCGCCGCCATGCGTCGGCGGCGTCGTCGGGGCGGTGCGCCACGGCGTTGGTGTCGTTGAAGAAGGCGTGTCCGGCATCGGGATACACGATCGGGGTGAAATCGACCCGCGCCGCCGCCATCGTGGCCCGCACCCCGGGCAGGGCATCGACGAGGGCGTGGTCGTGCGCCCCGTAGAAGGCCAGGACGGGACACCCGATCTCGGCGATCTCGTCGGCCTCGGGTGCGCGACCGTAGAACGGCACGGCGGCGCGGATGCGGTCGTCATGGGCGGCGAGCGAGAACGCATACGACCCGCCGAAGCAGAACCCCACCACCGCGATCCGTCCGTCGACGCCGGGCGTCGTGGCGAGGGTGTCGACCGCGCGACGCAGCGCCGACAGCGCGCCGACCGCGAAGTCGGGCGCGCGGGTCGGGGCGAGCGCCTCGCGGAGGCGAGGCTGCGCGGCCGTGCGGACAGTCTCGTCGGGGTCGGCGCGCAGCGCATGCAGCTCGGCGCCCACGGTCGGGGTGATCCCCGCATCGCTGAGCAGATCGGGTGCGATCACCGCGTACCCCTCGGCGGCGAAGCGATCGGCCACGTCCTCGATGTGCGGCACGAGGCCCCAGATCTCGTGGATCAGCACCACGCCCCCGCGGGGCGTGGCCGCCGGCTCGGCGCGATACGCGTGGACTCCGTCGACGACCGTGTGCTCACCCATGCCGCCACCCTTCCATCCGGCGCCGACACCGGGCGCCCCCTTGACACCGCGGGGGGCGCCGAAGCGCCGGGTCAGCACCACGTCGAGCAGCGCGCCCACGGACAGGGCGACCACGATCGAGATCACCACGGCCAGCAGCGGCGCCCCGGGGATGAGCTGCGCGACCGCCGCCCCGATGAACGCCTGGTAGATCGCCCACAGGACCGCGGCACCGCCCGCGAACAGTCCGTACCGCCCGAAGGGCATCCGACCCGCTCCGGCGGTCAGGTTCACCGCCAGACGGGCGAACGGGATGAAGCGGGCGCTGAAGAGCACCGAGGCCGTGCTGCGCTCCAGTCGCTCCCGGGCCCAGCCGAACGCACGGGCCACACGGGGACGCCGCATCCAGGCCCAGCGGTCGAGGCCGACCAGACGGCCGACGGTGTAGCAGATGAAGTCGCCCGTCATCGCCGCGGCGGCCGCGACGCCGATCACCGCGACCAGCGGCGGCACCCCCTGCGACACCGAGATCGCCGCGTACGCGGTCACCGCGGCCTCGCCCGGCAGCACGACCAGGAAGGCATCGCCGAGCACCAGCGCGAACAGCAGCGGCAGGGCCCCGGGGCTGCCCGCGAGCGCGGCGAGTGCATCGTCGATCATGGCTGAGGGAAGCATCCCCATCCGGAGGCAACGCGTCGGGGCACGGTCGGTGTCGTCTTCGCGTGCATCGGGTGAACTCTGGGTGGCAGGGCCGGTTTCTGCAATCCCGGGCGGCTCGGCGGCTCCACCCTGGAGGCGTGAGAGTCGCGCTGCTCGCCGAGTCGTTCCTGCCCCACATGAACGGGGTGACCGGATCTGTGCTCCAGGTCCTGCGTCACCTCGAACGAGAGGGCCATGACGCCCTCGTGATCGCGCCGGGTGCCGGCGGTCCCGACGCCGACATCCACGGCGCGCGCACCACGCTGCTGCGTTCGGTGCCGCTGCCGTCGTACCCCGAGGTGCGCGTGGCGTTCGCCCGCACCGCGCGTCTCACGCGCCTGCTGCGGGAGTTCGGCCCCGACGTCGTGCACCTCGCCTCCCCGTTCGTGCTGGGCGGGCAGGGTGTGGTCGCCGCCGACGCCCTCGGCGTGCCGAGCGTCGCGGTGTACCAGACCGATGTGATCGCCTACGCCGAGAAGTACGGCGTGCCGGGCGCGGCGCCGATCGCCGCTCGCCACGTGGCGCGCCTGCACCGTCGGGCGACCCTGACCCTGGCCCCCTCGCGCGCCGCGGCGGCCCAGCTGCACGGACTCGGGGTGGATCGCGTCCGCACCTGGGGTCGCGGGGTCGACGCCGAGCGCTTCCACCCCTCTCGGCGCAGCGACGCCTGGCGCGACCGGATCGCCCCGGGCGAGGTGCTGGTCGGGTACGTCGGACGTCTCGCGCCCGAGAAGCAGGTCGAGGACCTCGTCGCCCTCAACGGCATCGACGGCGTGCGCCTGGTGATCGTCGGCGACGGGCCCGTGCGCGCCCGGCTCGAGACCCTGCTGCCGGGCGCGGTGTTCACCGGGTTCCTCGGCGGCGAGGAACTGGCCACGGCGCTGGCGAGCTTCGATGTCTTCGTGCACACCGGCGAGAGCGAGACGTTCTGCCAGACGGTGCAGGAGGCGCACGCCAGCGGAGTGCCCGTTGTCGCCACCGGTCGCGGCGGCCCCGTCGACCTAGTCCGCTCGAGCATCGACGGCTGGCTGTACCGCCCGGGCGACCTCGACGACCTGCGCACCCGCGTGGCCGACCTCGCCGGCGACGAGTCCAAGCGGCGGTCGTTCGGGCTGGCTGCGCGCGAAGCGGTGCAGTCGCGCACGTGGGAGGCGCTGGGGCACCAGCTCGTGGGCCACTACGAGGAGGCGCGGATGCTGCGGCCCATCGACGATGCGCTCGTCGTGCGTGCCGCGACCCGCCCCGCCGGTCCGCCGGCCGCCACGAGCGCGGCATCCGGTGTCGAAGCCCCCGCTCCGCGCTGGGCGCGCTACGTCGCGCTGGGCGACTCGATCACGGAGGGCCTGTGCGACACGTCTCGCGTGCCCGACGGTCAGTACCGCGGCTGGGCGGATCGCCTCGCGATGCTCCTCGCGCACGCCCGGGTGGGGTCGGGGCGATTCCGCTACGCCAACCTCGCGGTGCGCAGCCGCCGCATCGACGATGTGATCCGCGAGCAGATCCCCGTGGCCCTCGCGCTCAAGCCGCAGCTGGTGTCCGTGCTGATCGGTGCGAACGACCTCGTGCGGGTGGGTGCGGACCCCGCGGCGCTGGCGCGTCGGCTCGAGGGAGGGGTGCGCACCCTTCGCGCCGCGGGGTGCGATGTGCTGCTGGTCACCCCGTTCCTTCCGCACCGCGCCGCGGCGCGTGTGCTGGCGAAGAAGTTCGCGCAGTTCGCCTCGGAGCTGCGGGCGATCGCCGAGGAGACGGGCAGCCATCTGCTCGATGTCGACGCGCTCCCGGCGCTGGGCGAGCTGGGGATGTGGTCGGAGGACCGCGTGCACCTGCACGCCGTGGGCCACCGCTTCCTCGCCTACCGTGCGGCCGACGTGCTGGGGGTCCCCGACGCGGAGGCCCTGGGGACGCTGGATGCCGCGCTGCACGCCGACGACGAGATCCCCGTGACCACGCTGCCTTCGCGCACGTGGCTGCGCGTGCACGCGCTGCCGTGGCTGCTGCGGCGGATGACCGGCCGCACCGCCGGCGACGGGCTCTCGGCCAAGCACGACGGCTATGTCGAGCTGCGCCCGAAGACCGCCAGACGCCGCACCGACGCCTGACGCGCCGTCGACAGGAGGCTCAGCCTTCGATGCCCTGTTCGAAGTTCTCGAGCTCGAGGGCGAGCTGACGTCGCATCTCGATCTCTTCCGCCCGCGAGACTTCGAGCGCGTCGGCGTCGGGCTCTGCGTCGGACCCGACCTTCGGGTCGTCGCCGGGGGTGCGTGAGTCGTCGCGTGCCATGGGATGCCTCCTTCTCACGGTTCGGCGCGATGCCGGACACCCCCCACCGTACGGGCGGGCGCGGAGGCCCGCCACCCGTCGCGACCGGTCGCCCGCGTCAGGTGCGCCAGTGGTACTCGGTCTCGGGGCGCCCGGGGGTGCCGTACCGCGGGACCCGGTCGGCGCGTCCGGCCTCGGCGAGATGCTCGAGGTAGCGTCGCACGGCCACCCGCGACATCCCCAGGGTCTCGGCCGCCTCCGCGGACGAGAGCGGCCCGCTCTCCCGGAGGGCTCCGGTCACGCGGTCGAGGGTGTCGGCCGAGAGGCCCTTGGGGAGCGCGGCACCGCCGGCGGGACGCAGGGCGCTCAGGAGTGCATCGATCTCGGCCTGCGTCGCCTGCCCCGCGGCATCCTGCGCCCGGCGACGGTAGTCGCGGTACTGCTCCATGCGGTCGCGGAAGGTCGCGAAGTCGAACGGCTTGACGAGGTACTGCACCACGCCCAGCCCCACCGCCTGGCGCACCACATCGGCGTCTCGCACGCTCGTGATCGCGACGATGTCGACGTCGGCCGCGCGCGCCCGGATGTGGCGGGCGACGTCCAGGCCGTGGCCGTCGGGCATCGTCATGTCCAGCAGCACGAGGTCGATCGGCGCCGTGCCCCGCTCCTCCAGCACCGCGGTCAGCGCCGCGTGCGCCCCGGCGCACTCCGCGACCACCTCGAAGTCGTCGATCCGCTCGACGTACGCCCGGTGCAGCTCGCGTGTGAGCCGCTCGTCGTCGACGATGAGCACCCCGATCACGGCGCGATCCCGCTCGGCAGCAGTACGCGGAAGGTCGTCGGTGCACCGGCGTCGAGCGTGATCGAGCCGCCCGCCGCCTCGACGATGGCCCGCACGAGCGCGAGTCCCACGCCGCGTCCCTCCGCGCCGGCCGGCTTCGTGCTGAACCCGTGCTCCCAGACGCGCTCGCGCAGCTCCGGGGCGATCCCCTCGCCGCTGTCGGCGAAGGTGAGGGCGATCCGCTGATCGGGGGTGAGGGCCATCCCCACCCGCACCCAGCGCGGCTCGGGGCCGGCGGCGGCCGCGTCGATGGCGTTGTCGACGAGATTCCCGACCAGCGAGACCGCGTCGACGGCGCCGAGCGTCGTCCGCGGGATGGCGGGCTGCATGTCGACGCTCCACTCGACGCCGCGTTCGGCCGCCTGCGCCGCCTTGCCCAGCAGGAGGGCGGCCACCGTCGGGTCGCCGTCGCGCGCGACCACCCTGTCGACGAGGTCCTGGCTCGACCGCGCCGTCTCGGTGAGCAGCTCGATCGCCTGCTCGGTGCGTCCGAGCTCGAGGAGCGCCACGGCCGTGTGCATGCGGTTGCCGTGCTCGTGGGTCTGCGCGCGCAGCGCTTCGCCGAGGGTGCGCAGCGACTCGTACGACGACACCGCGTCGCGCACCGCGCTCGCCGGAAGGTCGCCGGCGATGCGTCGCGTGAACCGGCCGGCGAACCACGCCGCCGCGAGGCCGATCGCCGCCAGGGCGACGGCGATCGCCACGACGAACGGCACCTGCCCGAGCACGCCGCTCGCGACACTGCCCAGCGTGATCCCCGCCGACACCAGCGCCACCACGCGGCCCTCCGCCATGACGGGCACCACCGACCGCAGCGACGGCCCGAGCGTGCCGTTGGCCTCCTCCGTCAGCTCGCGGCCGGCCAGCCCCGGTCCGATCGTGCCGAGGTAGGGGCGGCCGATCTCGGCCGGGTCGCGGTGCGTGAGGCGGATGCCGTCGGGCGTCATGATCGTCACGAAGTCGATCGGCGTCAGGTCCATGATGCGCACGGCGATGGGCTGCAGGGTCGCGGTGGCCGCGGCATCCGTCCCGGTCGTCACGGCCGCCGCGACCTCCGGCATCTCCGCGATCGTGCGGGCGACGGCCAGCGTCACGGCTTCGGCCTGCGCGCGCTGGGTCGACTGCGCCTGCACCGCGAGCACCACGACCAGCAGGGCGGTGATGGCCACGACCGACCCGACGAACGCGAGGAACACACGGGATGCCGCGCTCCTGCGTCTGCTCGTCCTCGCCATCCGCGCCCTCGGGGTGTGCTGTGACCATTACGACCGCAACCGGTGCGTCGCGGCGATCTCGGCCCACAGTACAGGGCAGGGACCACCGCCGGACCGCGGCGGTCGGACAGCGAAGTCGTATCACCCACGGAGGCAAAGATGACTCTTCACATCCCACGGACAACGTCGATCAGGCTTCCCGGCTTCGGTCGCGGACGGGGTCCCGCACGCTGGGACCGGCACACCTGGCTCTACGTGGCGGTCATCATCGCGGTCGTGCTCGGCACCGTCGTCGGGCTGCTCTGGCCGCAGTTCGCCACGACGCTCGAGCCGATCGGCAAGGGCTTCGTCAACCTCATCAAGATGATGATCGCGCCGATCATCTTCTGCACGATCGTGGTGGGGGTCGGCTCCATCGCGAAGGCGGCCACCGTCGGCAAGATCGGCGGCCTCGCGCTCGTGTACTTCATGGCGATGTCGACCTTCGCCCTGGCGATCGGGCTCGTGGTGGGCAACATCATCCACCCCGGCGACGGCCTCAACATGACCGGCTCCACCTACGACGCCTCGAACGTCGAGGCGAAGTCGACGCAGGAGTTCATCCTCGGCATCATCCCCGCCACGTTCTTCTCGGCCTTCACGGGCGAGAGCGTGCTCCAGGTGCTGTTCATCGCGCTCCTGGTCGGCTTCGCCCTCCAGGGCCTCGGGAAGCGGGGCGAGCCGATCATGTTCGCCGTCAAGCAGCTGCAGCTGCTCGTGTTCCGCATCCTCAGCATGATCCTGTGGCTCGCCCCGCTGGGCGCGTTCGGCGCCATCGCGGCCGTCGTCGGCAAGACCGGTGCGGGAGCGATCGTGAGCCTCGGCATCCTGATGATCGCGTTCTACATCACGTGCGCACTGTTCGTGTTCGGTGTTCTCGGCACGGTGCTCTACGCCGTCTCGCGCCTGAACATCTTCAGCCTCATCAAGTACCTCGCCCGCGAGTACCTGCTGATCATCGGCACGTCCTCGTCGGAGTCGGCGCTGCCCCGCCTCATCGCCAAGATGGAGCACCTGGGCGTTTCCAAGCCCGTCGTCGGGATCACGGTGCCCACCGGCTACTCGTTCAACCTCGACGGCACGGCGATCTACCTCACGATGGCGTCGCTGTTCATCGCGGCCGGAATGGGAACGCCCATGTCCATCCCGGAGCAGATCGGCCTGCTGGCCTTCATGATCATCGCCTCGAAGGGCGCCGCGGGCGTCACCGGCGCGGGCCTGGCGACGCTCGCCGGCGGTCTGCAGGCCTTCCGCCCCGACCTCGTCGGCGGCGTCGGTGTCATCGTCGGCATCGACCGGTTCATGTCGGAGGGTCGCGCCGTCACGAACTTCACGGGCAACGCCGTCGCGACCGTGCTGATCGGCACGTGGACGAAGGAGTTCGACCGGGAGCGCGCTCGCGAGGTGCTGCGCGGCGAGCGCCCGTTCGACGAGGCGACGCTGTCAGGCGACGGGCACGGTGCGGACACGCCCGCTGCGACGGGGGAGACCGCCGCCCCCGATCGCGAGCTCTCCGGCGCCGGCGCTCGCTGACCCCGGAACGACGAAGGGCCCGGATCGCGGTCGCGATCCGGGCCCTGGCGTTCCGGCCGTCAGCCGCTCTTGCGGCGGAACTCCCGCTTGGTCACGGCGCCGTGCGTGCCGTGGATGGCGGAGTCGCCGTCCAGGTGCGCCTCGCCCTTGCGGCTCTGCGCGTTCTTTTTGTCGAGCGCCTCTTTGAACTTGCGCTTCATGTCGTCGGATGCCGCGGCACCCGCGGTCTCTTCGGTACTCATGTCCCCACCCTAGACATGCGTGCGATCCGGGCACAGAGCGTCGCGTACGGGGGACGCGGGGCGGGCGCGCCTGCTAGGCTCGGGAAGGTTGCCTTCGAGGCGTCCGCTCAATTCAATACGAGCTCACGGAGCAGGCCGGCAGCTAGCTGGTCCCCTGTAGTGATCTCCCCGACATCAGGTGCCGGGTGGGTTTCTTCTGGTGGCCAGTGCTGGCGCGATATTCGCGGCTGAGGCCGCGCGCCGAGATCTGCCTGTTCCTGCTCCTTCGTACATCCTCGTGCGCGATTCGCGCGCGCGAGGCTAAACAAAGAAGGAGAGACCTCTTGGAAGGTCCTGAAATCACCGCCGCTGAAGCCGTTCTCGACAACGGCCGCTTCGGCACCCGCACCGTCCGGTTCGAGACCGGTCGCCTCGCCCAGCAGTCGCAGGGCGCCGTGGCCGCGTACCTCGACGAGGAGACGATGCTCCTGTCGGCCACCAGCGCCGGCAAGCACCCGCGCGAAGGCTTCGACTTCTTCCCGCTGACCGTCGACGTCGAGGAGCGCTCCTACGCCGCCGGCAAGATCCCCGGCTCGTTCTTCCGTCGTGAGGGCCGTCCCTCCACCGAGGCGATCCTCGTCTGCCGTCTGATCGACCGCCCGCTGCGCCCGTCGTTCGTCGACGGCCTCCGCAACGAGGTGCAGATCGTCGTCACCGTCCTGTCGATCGCGCCCGGCGAGTTCTACGACGCTCTCGCGATCAACGCC
The DNA here is from genome assembly GCF_051549805.1 of Microbacterium fluminis. Classification (GTDB taxonomy): domain Bacteria; phylum Actinomycetota; class Actinomycetes; order Actinomycetales; family Microbacteriaceae; genus Microbacterium. The sequence goes on along the minus strand of NZ_CP196042.1, from coordinate 2,965,177 downwards.
GCATCGCTGTCGACCCAGATCTCGGGTCTGCCGTTCTCCGGCCCGATCGCCGGTGTGCGCCTCGCGCTCATCCCCGGGCACGGCGAGCACGCCGATCAGTGGATCGCGTTCCCGACCGTCTCGCAGCTCGAAGAGGCCGTGTTCGACCTCATCGTCGCGGGCCGCGTGCTGCCCGACGGCGACGTCGCGATCATGATGGTCGAGGCCGAGGCCACCGAGGGTTCGTGGAACCTGATCAAGGCCGGTGCCGTCAAGCCCAACGAGCAGGTCGTGGCCGAGGGGCTCGAAGCCTCGAAGCCCTTCATCAAGCAGCTCGTCGAGGCGCAGAACGTCGTGGCCACCACGGCGTCCAAGCCCGTCAAGGAGTTCCCGGTCTTCCTGCCCTACAGCCAGCAGACCTACGACTTCGTCGCCGGCCGGGCCTACGACAAGCTCGTCCCGATCTACCAGATCGCCGACAAGCAGGACCGTCAGAACGCCGACGACGAGCTGAAGGACGCCGTCAAGGCCGAGCTCCTGGCCGCCGTCGAGTCGGGTGAGCTGCCCGCCGCCGCGACGCTGGAGTTCTCCGCGGCGTACAAGTCGGTGACCAAGGTCATCGTCCGCGGTCGCATCCTCGCCGAAGGCGTCCGCATGGACGGCCGCGGCCTGGCCGACATCCGTCCGCTCGACGCAGAGGTGCAGGTCATCCCGCGCGTGCACGGCTCGGCGATCTTCCAGCGCGGCGAGACCCAGATCCTGGGCGTCACCACGCTGAACATGCTCAAGATGGAGCAGCAGATCGACTCGCTGTCGCCCGTCACGCACAAGCGCTACATGCACCACTACAACTTCCCGCCCTACTCGACCGGTGAGACCGGTCGCGTCGGGTCGCCGAAGCGTCGCGAGATCGGGCACGGCTTCCTCGCCGAGCGCGCCCTCGTGCCGGTGCTGCCCTCGCGCGAGGAGTTCCCGTACGCGATCCGTCAGGTGTCCGAGGCCCTCGGGTCCAACGGCTCCACCTCGATGGGCTCGGTGTGCGCGTCGACCCTGTCGCTGCTGAACGCGGGTGTGCCGCTGCGCGCCCCCGTCGCCGGCATCGCGATGGGCCTCGTGTCCGACCAGGTCGACGGCCAGACCCGCTACGCGGCGCTGACCGACATCCTGGGCGCCGAGGACGCGCTGGGCGACATGGACTTCAAGGTCGCCGGTACGAGCGAGTTCGTCACGGCGATCCAGCTCGACACCAAGCTCGACGGCATCCCGTCGTCGGTGCTGGCCGCCGCGCTGACGCAGGCCAAGGAGGCCCGCCTCACGATCCTCGGTGTGCTCAACGCCGCGATCGACAGCCCCGACGAGATGGCGCCGACGGCTCCGCGCGTGATCAGCGTGCAGATCCCCGTCGACAAGATCGGCGAGCTCATCGGGCCCAAGGGCAAGACGATCAACGCGATCCAGGACGAGACCGGCGCCCAGATCTCCATCGAGGAGGACGGCACCGTCTACATCGGCGCCGTCGACGGCCCGTCGGCCGAGGCCGCACGCGCCCAGGTGAACGCGATCGCCAACCCCACCAACCCGGAGGTCGGCGAGCAGTTCCTCGGCACCGTGGTGAAGCTGGCCGCGTTCGGCGCGTTCGTCTCGCTCCTCCCGGGCAAGGACGGCCTGCTGCACATCAGCGAGGTGCGCAAGCTCGCCGGCGGCAAGCGCGTGGAGAACGTCGAGGACGTGCTCGGCGTGGGTCAGAAGATCCTCGTCAAGATCACGAAGATCGACGACCGCGGCAAGCTGTCGCTCGAGCCCGTGCTCGACGACGCCGACACCCAGGGTTCCGCTGCTGCCAGCGAGGGCCCCGGAGACGCGCCCGCCGAGGGCTGATCCCCGTCGCACCGGATGCCCGTCCCCTCGTCGCGAGGAGGCGGGCATCCGTCGTTCACGGGCGCACGCGGGGCCGATGTCGCGGGGCGCGGTCGACGCGCCCGAGCTGTGATCGAAGCGTTATGCAATATTGATCGATCCCGGGCCCGGGTGCGCGGCCCGACGCCGGATCGGCCCTAACCTGTCAGTACGTGCCGGGGGGCGCGGAGCGGGCGATCGCTCACCTCCGACACGGAGGATCCGCGAGGGGTGACACATGGCTTTCTTCGGAGTCGGCGCGACCGGCACGGACAGCCCGATCGCCGCGGGCTCCGTGAAGGGGCCGCACCCCTCGTCACCCATCCCCGTGCAGGGGCGGCCGATCGGAGACGGTGTGCGCACCACCCTCGGCGAGACGGGCTTCCGCATCTTCCCGCTCATCCTCGGCGCGGCCGAGTTCGGCTGGAACGTCGACCTCGAGTCCAGCCACGAGATCCTCGACACCTACGCCGCTCTCGGCGGCAACGTCGTGCACACCGCCGACAGCTTCTCCGGAGGCCGCAGCGAGCACATCCTCGGGCAGTGGCTGCACTCCCGCGGTCTGCGCGACGACATCGTGCTGGCCGCCCGCGTCGGCGGCCACCCTGACAATCCCGGACTCGGCTCCACGAACCTGGTGCGCGCGGTCGAGGCATCCCTCACCCGGCTGCGCACCGACCGCATCGACGTGCTGTTCCTCGACGCCGCCACCGACGCCGTCACACCGTTGGAGGACACCCTCGCGACCGCCGAGTGGCTGGTCGAGTCCGGCAAGGTGCGCGCGCTCGGTGCGACCGGGTACACCCCCGCGCAGCTCGTCGAGGCCCGCATCCTCGCCTCCGCGGGCTTTCCGCGCATCACGGTGCTCGATGTGCCCTTCAACATCCTCCGCAGGCAGGACTTCGACGCCGACCTGCGGCTAGTCGCCGGAGCCCAGGGCATGGCCGTCGCCGCGTCGCACGCGCTCGAGCACGGCTTCCTGTCCGGTCGCCACCGCACCCGCACCCGCACGATGCTGTCGGTGCGCGGAGCCCAGCTGGCGGCCAACCTCAACCGTCGCGGCAACCGCACGCTGCGTGCCCTCGATGCGGTCGGCACGGAGCTGGGGGTTCCGGATGCCGCGATCGCCGTGGCCTGGCTCCTGGCCCAGCGCCTCGTCACGGCCCCCATCGTGAACGCATTCGCCTCCACGCAGGTCGAGGAGCTCGTGCAGGGCGTGGGCGTGCGCCTCAGTCGCGCCCAGCTCGCCGACATCGCCAGGGCGTCCGAGTAGTCCGAGATGTCCGAGATCCCCGGCTGTCCGGTCGGGCGCTCGGGCTCGTGACGTAGGCTGGAAAACCCCCCGGGTACTCTCCCCGACAAAGTGAGCAGGTTGTGACGCACTACATCTATCTCGTGCGCCATGGTGAGCATCAGAATGCCGAGCACGGCCTCGTCGACGGCCCCTTGTCGCCGCGCGGCCGGCGTCAGGCATCCCTCCTGGCCGACCGTCTGTCGGGTGTGCCGCTCAGCGCCGTGTGGCATTCGCCGCTCGTCCGGGCGAGCGAGACGGCCCGCGCCGTCGCCGATCGCCTGCCGGCCGTCGCGCCCGAGCCGTCGGCGCTGCTGTTCGACTGCGTTCCCACCGGACTCACCCCGGATACGCCGGCCGCTTTCGAGTCGTTCTTCGGCAGCATCACCGAGGCCGAGGTCGACGCAGGGCGCGCGCAGATGGACGACGCCGTCAACGAGTTCCTGGTGCGCAAGCCCGGCGATGTGCACGAGCTGCTGATCACGCACAACTTCGTGATCGCGTGGTTCGTCCGCGAGGTCCTGGGGGCGCCGGACTGGCGCTGGATGACGCTCAACCAGGCTCACTGCGGCTTGAGCGTGATCAGCCAGAAGCAGGGCCGACCGTGGACGCTGATCGCGCACAACGACCTCGCCCACCTGCCGGTCGAGCTGCGCACGGGCCTCCCCGAGACCCTGCCCTTCTGAGCCGGCTACAGCTCCTTGGCGTACCAGCGGGTGGCGTTGGGGTTGTCGTTGAACGGCTCGGTCGCGACGAAGCCCGTCGCGGCGTAGAGCCCGGCGGCCGCTTCGAGGGAGTGGTGCGTGTCGAGCACCAGCTCCGCGGCATCCCATTCCCGGGCACGCTGCTCGAGGTCGTCGAGCAGCAGCCGTCCCCAGCCGCGGCCGCGCGTCTCCGGGCGCAGGTAGAGGTGCTTCACCTCGTAGCGGATGCCGCGTAGGCCGTCCGCGATGCGCCGGATGCCGCCGCATCCCACCGGCCTGCCTTCGTCGTCCCCGACCACGACGAAGACACCGGCGGGTGGGGTGAACACCTCGGCCTTCGGGAAGACCGCCGTGTAGACGACGCCCTGGTCGGCGAAGCCGAGCTCGCGCGAGCCGAAGTACTCGGCGAGCAGCTCACGGGCGACGGGCGAATCGGCGGCGACGGCGGAGAGCGAGACCATCCCCCGAGCGTACTGCGGCGGCAGTGCGCACCCCTTTCGTCCTCGACCGGTCGCGACTCGCCGCGTCTGCGCGAGGGCGTGCGGCGAGTCGCGACCGCTCGACGGGTCGCCGGCGCCTCGCCGCGACTCTGGGCGGGGATGCGGGGCCGGACGCCTAGGCTGGACGCATGACGACACGCGTGGCCATCGTCGGCGGCACCGGCAAGCTCGGAGGCATCATCCGCGACGTGGTCGAGGCCGAGGACGGCTTCGAGGTGGCCGCCGTCCTCACCTCCCGATCCGATCTGGCGGAGCTCGAGGGCGCGGACCTCGTGGTCGACGCGAGCGTGCCGTCGATCTCGATCGACGTCGTCCGCGCGGCGGTCGAGCGCGGCATCCCGATCGTCGTGGGGACCTCCGGCTGGTCGGCCGAGCGCATCGCGCTCGTGCGCCCGCTCGTGGAGGCCGCCCGCACCGGCGCCGTCTTCATCCCGAACTTCTCGCTCGGCTCCGTGCTGGGCTCGGCCCTGGCGGCGGCGGCGGCGCCGTTCTTCCCCTCGGTCGAGATCGTCGAGGCCCACCGCGAGACCAAGGTCGACTCGCCCAGCGGCACGGCCGTGCGCACCGCCGAGCTCATCGCCGCGGCCCGCTCCGGCGTCGGCCCGGTCGAGTCTCCGCACGTCGATCAGCGCGCCCGCGGCCAGCAGGTCGCGAGCGTGCCGATTCACTCGCTGCGCCGCCCCGGCGTGGTCGCCCGCCAGGAGACGATCCTCTCGGGCGCGGGGGAGTCGCTCACGATCGTGCACGACACCGTCGACCCCGCCGCGGCGTACACCCCCGGCATCCGGCTCGCCCTGCGGGCCGCACGCGACGTGCGCGGGGTGGTCGTCGGACTCGACAGCTTCCTCGACATCGGCCTCCGCACGCCCTCCACGGGGGCGGGCAGCCCGGTCGCCGAGAACGACGTGCCCGGCCAGGTCGCGCGCACCACGGGCCTATGAGCGCGCGGATCGGCGTCGCCGTGATGGCGGTGCTGCTCCTGGTGTACATCGTGCTGGTGGGTCAGCGCGCGTGGCTGCTGCTGATCAGCGGCGAGCCGATCGGCGTCGCGATGGGCGCTGCGCTGGTCGTGCTGCCGATCGTGGCGGCGTGGGCGCTGGGGAGGGAGCTGTGGTTCGGGTTCCGGGCCGAGCAGCTCGGCCGACGACTCGAGGCCGAGGACGCGCTGCCCGCCGACGATGTCGCGGTGCGCCCGAGCGGGCGCGTGATGCGCGCGGACGGCGACGCGGTGTTCCCCGCGTACAAGGCCGAGGTCGAGGCGTCCCCCGAGTCGTGGCGGGCGTGGTACCGGCTGGCGCTCGCCTACGACGCCGCCGGCGACCGCAAGCGCGCGCGGGCCGCGGTGCGCACGGCGATCACGCTCGAGGGCAGGGAACGCCGCGGGTCCCGCTGACCCGCAGCCGAAGCCCCGCGATCGACGCGGAGCGACCCTCGGCAGCCCGTCAGTCGCTCGCGAGGGCGGCGTCGACGGCGGATTCGACGGTGGGATGCCGCCACTCGAACCCGCTCGCACCCAGCACGTCGGGTGCGACGTCGGCGTCGGTGGTGAGCAGGGCCTCGGTGGCGTCGCCGCCGAGCGCGAGCCTCATGCCCCATACGGGCGCCCGCACGACGTACGGCCGGTTCATGCGCACCGCCAGCGCGAAGCCGAGGTCGTTGGCGGTCGCACGGTCGCGTCCGGTGAGATTGACCGGACCGCTGAGGCCGGCGTCGATCACGTGCCGGATGGCGCGCACCTCGTCGTCGAGCGAGATCCACGGCCACACCTGCCGGCCGCTGCCGATCGGACCGGACACCCCGAGGCGGGTGAGCAGCATGAGCGGCTTCAGCACGCCGTCGCGATGCACGACCGGAGCGGTGCGCAGCAGCGCGACGCGGGCGTCGTCGCCGGCGGCCAGGGCGGCGGTCTCCCATTCGCCGCACACGTCGGCGAGGAACGTCTCGCCCCGCGGCGAGGTCTCGGTCAGCCGTGCGCCCGGCGCTGAGCCGTAGTAGCCCACCGCCGACGCGGAGACGAGCTGCGGAGCATCCGTCCCCATCGCCCGGACCGCGCGGGCCAGTGCGCGCGTGGGCGTGATGCGCGACCACAGCAGCGTGCTCTTGTACCGCGGCGTCCACGGGAAGCGGCCGATGCTCGCGCCGTTGAGCCCGACCACGGCGCGCGCGCCGACGAGGACGTCCGGGTCGAGCGGGGTGTCGTCGGCGAGCCACTCGACCTCGTCGGCCGTCTCGGGGGCGCGGCGCACGAGCGTCGTCACGGCGATCCCGTCGGCGCGGAGCGAAGCGACCAGCGCGCGGCCGATGAGGCCCGACGCGCCGGCCACCACGACGCGGGCGTCAGGCAAGCGTCGCCTCGAGGGTGATCTCGATGCCCGCGAGCGCCTGCGACACCGGACAGTTCGCCTTGGCGTCGGCGGCGATGCGGTCGAAGTCCTCGCGCGAGAGACCCGGCACGACGGCGTTCACGTTGAGGTGGCTGCCGGTGATGCCGGTGCCCGGCTTGAACGTCACCGACGCGGTGGTGTCGATCGACTCGGGCGGGGTGCCGTTCTCGGTGAGCGCGTGCGAGAAGGCCATGCTGAAGCAGGCGGCGTGCGCACCCGCGAGCAGCTCCTCCGGGGTCGTGACCGAGGTCGATCCCTCGCTGCGCGCCTTCCAGTTCACGTCGAAGGTGCCGGCGCCGGAGGAATCCAGCGACACCGTGCCCGAGCCCTGGGCCAGCGTGCCCTTCCACCGGGTGGTCGCTTCACTCGTCACGGTCATGGCAGCCTCCGTCGGTCTCCGGGCGCCGGTGCGGCGCCTCGCGGCCAGCCTAACCGCGTGCGCCGACGGGCGGGAGGGGAGCGGATGCCTCGGCGCGAACGGGCCCCGCAGCGTGGACCGGGCGCTCAGACGCCGGTCGGGGCGGTGGTGAGCCGGGCGAGCTCGAGCTCGAGCACGTCGCGACTGGGCACACCGCCGAAGCGGGTGCGGATCACCCCGTCCCGGTCGAGGATGAGAGTCGTCGGGGTCTGCAGCACGTGGAAGTGCTTGGCGATGTCGGGCCGGTGCGTGAGGTCGACGTCGAGGTGGCGCACGCCGTCGTGGCTGTCGGCGAGCTCCGCGAGCTGGCGGTGCACGCCGGGACAGCGGGCGCACGTCTCGGTGCTGAACTGCAGCAGCGTCGCGGCTTCGCCGAGCCCGTCGGCGCCGAGACGCTGCGGCTCGACGATCTCGTGCCCGGTCTGGCGCTGCGGGCGCCGCCCGCGCCACTGCAGGTAGCCGCCGACGCCGACCGTCACCGCGAGGAGCGCGGTGAGAGCGATGAGGGCGTCGACGAGGGTCACAACCGATCAGACTATCTGCTTTCTGCTGAATGGATCCCCCTCGAGAGCGCCGATGCCGGCGGTGTCGCCGAGCCGGGAGGGGATGGCCGCCGGTATCGTGTCGGATGTGACGACGCCGACCCCCTACGAGGACCTTCTCCGCGACGTGCTCGAGCACGGCACCCGCAAGGGCGACCGCACCGGGACGGGAACGACCAGCGTGTTCGGGCGGCAGATCCGGTACGACCTCGCCGAGGGCTTCCCGCTCATCACCACCAAGCGGGTGCACTTCAAGTCGATCGCGCTCGAGCTGCTGTGGTTCCTGCGCGGCGAGTCGAACGTCGGCTGGCTGCGCGAGAACGGCGTCACGATCTGGGACGAGTGGGCGGATGCCTCGGGCGAGCTCGGTCCCGTCTACGGCGTGCAGTGGCGCTCGTGGCCGACGCCCGGCGGCGACACCATCGATCAGATCTCCGAGGTGGTCGAGCAGATCCGCACGAATCCCGACTCGCGGCGGCTGATCGTGTCGGCGTGGAACCCCGCCGACATCCCCGACATGGCCCTCGCCCCCTGCCATGCCCTGTTCCAGTTCTACGTCGCCGACGGCAAGCTGTCGTGCCAGCTCTACCAGCGCAGCGCCGACATGTTCCTCGGGGTGCCGTTCAACATCGCCTCCTACGCACTGCTGACGATGATGATCGCCCAGCAGGTCGGCCTCGGGCTGGGCGAGTTCGTCTGGACCGGCGGCGACTGCCACATCTACGACAACCACCTCGACCAGGTGCGCGAGCAGCTCAGCCGCGACGCCTATCCGCTTCCCACGCTGCGCTTCGCGCGCACGCCCGAGTCGATCCTCGACTACCGCTTCGACGACTTCGTGGTCGACGACTACCAGCACCACCCGGCGATCCGCGGCGTGGTCGCGGTATGACCCAGCGCGTCGGGCTGGTCTGGGCCGAGGCCGACGGCGGCGTCATCGGCGCCGACGGCGGCATGCCGTGGCACGTTCCGGAGGACCTCGCGCATTTCAAGGAGGTCACCCTCGGCGCCGCGGTCGTGATGGGACGGCGCACGTGGGAGTCGTTCCCCGAGCGGTTCCGTCCCCTCCCGGGCCGCCGCAACATCGTCGTCACGCGCACGGAGGGCTGGTCGGCCGAAGGGGCCGAGGCCGCCGCGTCCCTCGACGACGCCCTCGCCCTCGCCGGCGACGGGCGCGTCTGGGTGATCGGCGGCGGCGCGCTCTTCCGCGAGGCCGTCGACGGCGCCGACCTGCTGGAGGTGACCGAGCTCGACCTCGACGTGCCCGGCGACACCTTCGCGCCGTCACGCGCGGGCTGGTCGGTGCGCGCCAGCGACCCGGAGCACGGCTGGCACACGTCGAGCCGAGGCATCCGCTATCGCTTCCTGCGGATGGAGCGCTGATGGTCGCGGCACTCGTCACCGGCGCGAGCTCGGGGCTCGGCGCGGAGTTCGCCGCGCAGCTCGCCGCCCGGGGGGCCGACGTCGTGCTCGTGGCGCGCACCCGCAGCGCCCTCGAGACCGTGGCGGCCGACCTCACCCAGCGGTACGGCGTGCGGTGCGAGGTGCTCGTCGCCGATCTGGCGAAGCCGAAGGATCTCGTGAAGGTCGCCGAGCGGGTGGGCAGCCGCGACGAGCCGATCGAGGTGCTGGTCAACAACGCCGGCTACGGACTGCCGCTCGCCTTCGACGAGAACGACGTCGAGGTCGAGGCGCGACACCTGCGCGTGCAGGACGAGGCTCCGCTGCGGCTCATGCACGCGGCGCTGGGAGCCATGCTCGAGCGGGGGCACGGCCGGATCGTCAACGTCGCCTCGATCGCCGCGTTCATGCCGCGCTCCACCTACGGCGCGGTCAAGGCGTGGATCGTGCAGTTCAGCCGGTGGGCGAACGTCGTCTACACCCCGCGCGGGGTCACCGTCACGGCGGTGTGCCCGGGCTTCGTGCACACGAACTTCCACGAGCGGCTCGGACTGCCGCCGGGGGAGGAGGGCATCGCCGAGTGGATGTGGCTGGATGCCTCGTCGGTGGTCGCCGAGGCGCTGCGGGATGCCGCGCGCGGCCGGTCGGTGTCGATCCCGTCGCTGCGCTACAAGGCGCTGGCGAGGCTCCTGCCGCTGCTGCCGGACCGGATCACCGCGCACCTGGGAATGCGCGGCCGCTGAGGCCCCGTCGCCGGGCTCAGCTCACGCGTCCGAGTCGGATGGCGGCGTAGAACAGCGCGGCGACCGTCTCGCCGTCGGTGATCGTGCCGGCGGCGATCAGCGCGATCGCCTCGGCGAACGGCACCCACCGCACATCGTCTATGCCCTCCTCCCGCTGGCTGTGCGCCGCATCCGTCACCGGGCGGAGCCGGCGCGCGAGGAACACGTGCTCCGGAGCGTCGGCGATGCCGTTCAAGGCGTTCATGTCGCCGAGATGCGTCCATTCGTCGGCCTCGACGGCCGCCTCCTCGCGCAGCTCGCGCCGCGCGGCCACGAGCGGATCCTCGCCGTCCGACCCGCCGGCCGGCACCTCCAGTGAGCGTCCGACCGTATAACGCTCCATCGACACGAGGCACACCCTGTCGTCCTCGTCGACGGCGACGATGAACACGGCCGGGTTGCGCATCTCGACGACCCCGTAGATGCCGTCGCCGTGCGGTCCCGTGACCTGGTCTTCGCGTACGCGGATCCAGGGGTTCTCGTACACCGTGCGCGTGCCGCGGGTCTCCCAGCTCATGCCGCCCACCCTACGGCCGGCGCTGCGCCGCACGGCGCGTGAGCGCCCCGCGAACCGCTAGCCTGAAACCATGACGCACGCGGGCAATCCTTTCGGTCAGGTGCTCGTCGCGCTCGTCACCCCGATGACGGCCGACGGCGAGGTCGACTGGGCCGCCACCGAGAAGCACATCGACGACGTCATCTCCGCCGGTGCCGACGGGATCGTCGTGACCGGCACCACGGGCGAGACCTCCACGCTCACCGACGCCGAGAAGATCCGCCTCGTCGAGGTCGGCAAGAGCGTCTCGGCGGGCCGCGCCAAGATCATCACCGGCGGCGGATCGAACGAGACCGCCCACGCGATCGAGCTGTACAAGGCCAGCGAGAAGGCCGGCGCCGACGGCATCATGATCGTCACGCCGTACTACAACAAGCCGACGCAGGCGGGCATCCTCACCCACTTCCGGCTCGTGGCGGACGCGACCGACCTGCCGGTCATCCTCTATGACATCCCCGGCCGCACCGGTGTGCCCATCCAGTACGAGACGATCCTGCGCCTCGCGAAGCATCCGAACATCCTCGCCGTGAAAGACGCCAAGGGCGACTTCAGCGAGGTCAGCCGCGTGCTCAACCAGACCGATCTGATGTACTTCTCCGGCGACGACGCCAACGTGCTGCCGCACCTCGCGATCGGCGCCTCGGGTCTCATCGGCGTGACGGCCAACATCGCCCCCGCGCCGTACCGCGCGATCGTCGACGCCGTCAACGCCGGCGACCTGAAGACGGCGACGGCCGAGCACCAGCGCCTCGAGCCGCTCGTGCGCGCCGTCATGACCCACGTGCCCGGCACCGTGTCGGCGAAGTACATCCTGCACGGCCTCGGCCGCATCGGCAGCCCGCGCGTGCGCCTGCCCCTCGTCGGCCCCGAGGAGTGGGAGGCCGCCAAGATCGAGGACGAGCTCGCGCTCGTCGCCGGCGTCCCGGGCGCCGATTTCTCCAACTTCCGTCCCGACCGCAACGCGGCCGCGGGCGGCGCGCTGCCGAAGGTCTCGGGCACGACCCGCTGACACACACCTGAACAGAACGGATGCCGGTGCTCCCGGCATCGCGAGGAGGCACCCCATGCCCACCACCGTGTACGACCCGCCTGCCCTCGCCCCGCAGACGCTGCGCGTGACCCCGCTCGGCGGTCTCGGCGAGGTCGGCCGCAACATGACCGTCTTCGAGTACGAGGGCAAGCTGCTCGTGGTCGACTGCGGAGTGCTGTTCCCCGAGGAGCACCAGCCCGGCGTCGACCTGATCCTCCCCGACTTCGAGCCCATCAAGCACCGGCTCGACGACATCGTCGGCGTCGTGCTCACTCACGGCCACGAGGACCACATCGGCGCGGTGCCGTATCTGCTGAAGCTGAAGTCCGACATCCCCCTGATCGGATCCGGGCTCACCCTCGCCCTCGTCGAGGCCAAGCTCAAGGAGCACCGCATCAAGCCCTTCACCCTGACGGTGAAGGAGGGCGACCACGAGCGCCTCGGGCCGTTCGACCTCGAGTTCGTGGCGGTCAACCACTCGATCCCCGACGCGCTCGCCGTGGCGATCAAGACCCCGGCGGGTCTGGCGCTGGCGACCGGCGACTTCAAGATGGACCAGCTGCCGCTGGACGGCCGCCTCACCGACCTGCGCGCGTTCTCACGCCTCGGCGAGGAGGGCGTGGACCTGTTCCTGGTCGACTCCACCAACGCCGACGTGCCCGGGTTCACGCCACTGGAGCGCGAGATCGGCCCGGTGCTCGACCAGGTCATCGGCCGGGCGCCCCGGCGGGTCATCGTGGCGAGCTTCTCCAGCCACGTGCACCGCGTTCAGCAGGTGCTGGATGCCGCGCACGCCCACGGCCGCCGCGTGGCGCTCCTCGGCCGCAGCATGGTGCGCAACATGGGGATCGCCGCCGATCTCAGTTATCTCAACGTGCCCGAGGGGGTGCTGATCGACTACAAGAAGGCGCGCGACCTGCCCGACGACCAGATCGTCTACATGTCGACCGGCTCGCAGGGCGAGCCGATGGCCGTGCTCAGCCGCATGGCCAACCTCGACCACGAGATCGAGCCCGGTCCGGGCGACACCGTCATCCTGGCCTCCAGCCAGATCCCCGGCAACGAGAACGCGATCTACCGCGTGATCGACGGACTCACCAAGCTCGGCGCCACCGTCGTGCACAAGGGCAACGCGAAGGTGCACGTCTCCGGGCACGCCGCGGCCGGCGAGCTGCTGTACTGCTACAACATCCTCAAGCCCAAGAACGTGCTGCCCGTGCACGGCGAGTACCGGCACCTGATCGCCAACGCCAAGCTCGCCCAGGACACCGGGATCCCCGCGGATCGCACCATCATCGGCGAGAACGGCACGGTCATCGACCTCGCCGGCGGAGTGGCGCAGGTGGTCGGCCAGCTCGACCTCGGCTTCGTCTACGTCGACGGGTCCACGGTCGGCGAGATCACCGACGCCGACCTGAAGGACCGCCGCATCCTCGGCGAGGAGGGCTTCATCTCGGTCATCGTCGTGGTCGACTCGGTCACCGGCAAGATCATCACCGGGCCCGACATCCACGCCCGCGGCTTCGCCGAAGACGACGCCGTGTTCGATGCGGTCAAGCCCAAGATCGCGGCCGCGCTGGCCGAGGCGGCCAAGTCGGGCGTGCGAGACACGCACGCGCTGTCGCAGGTCGTGCGCCGCACGATCGGGCGCTGGGTCAACCAGTCCCTGCGCCGCCGTCCGATGATCATCCCGCTGGTCATCGAGGCGTGAGCCGAGCCGGCTGACCCGCAGAGTATCGAGGAGGAGCGGCAGGTGCCCGTCTCATTCCGGATGCGCGACGCCGTATCGGCGGACGGCGCGTTCCTCGGCGACATGGCCGTCGAGGCGGCGAACTGGCGCTCGGGTGCGCCGCGGCCACGCCACGAAGTGCTCGGGAGTCCGGAGTACAGCCGGTTCATCGCCGGCTGGATGCGTCCGGGCGATGCCGGCTGCATCGCGGTCGACCTGCACGGTCAGCCGATCGGGGCCGCCTGGTATCGGATGCTGCCGCGCACCGATCCCGGATTCGCCTACGTGGGCACCGGAGTGCCGGAGCTCGTGATCGGAGTGCGTCCGATCTGGCGCGCCCACGGTGTCGGCCGAGCTCTGCTGCAGCGGCTGGCCGACGGTGCGCGCGCCGCGGGTTTCGGTCGCCTGAGCCTCAGCGTGGAGCGCGGCAACTTCGCCGCCACGCTCTACCGCAGCGAGGGCTTCGCGGTGGTGCGCAGCGGCGTCGGGCGCGACGTCATGGTCAAACGTCTGCGCTGACCGACCGCTCTCGCGCCGCGTCGCTCCCGCGCGATGGGGGTGGGGCGCCGTAGCGTGGAGTCCATGGCCAGGAGTTCGAGCCCGACCACGAATGGTCGTGCGTCCGCGAAGGGGTCGTCGTCGCGCGCGCGGAAGCCCGAGCCCGCACCCAAGCGCTACGTCGGCGAAGCCGAGAAGCCGCCCGTGATCACCCGCGCCTGGCTCGGCGTGGCGCACGCCGTCGGCGGGCTGTTCCGCGCGTTCGGCCCCGAGACGCTCGAGAAGGAGCAGCGCCGCGACGGTCTGCCGTTCCTCATCGTGCTGCTGGCCGTCGCCGGCTCCGTCGTCGAGTGGTTCTTCATCGGCACCGAGGTCTCCGCCACGATCAGCGCCTACACGGTGGGCGGCCTCGTCGGGCGGCTCGCGTTCATCATGCCGGTGCTGCTCCTGCTGCTCGCGGGCTGGCTGTTCCGGCATCCCGCCTCGGTGCACGACAACGGTCGCATCGGGATCGGCTTCGCGCTGTTCGCGATCGCGGTGGCGGGGTTCTGTCACGTGCTGGGCGGACGTCCCGCCCCGAAGGACGGCCTGCCCGCACTGAGCGAGGCAGGCGGACTGTTCGGCTGGATGGTCGGGGAACCGCTGGCGATGGGGCTCACCGAGGTGGGCGCCTGCATCGTCCTGGGCCTGGTCGTCGTGCTGAGCGTGCTCATCCTCACCAAGACGCCGCCGAATCGCATCGGCCGGCGCCTCGGCGACCTCTACGCCTGGATGTTCGACGCCGAGCGGCCGGCCCGTCCCGAGGGCGTCGCGTTCGACGACGGCGCGAAGGACGACGACGACGCCGAGCCGTCGCTGCCCTGGTGGCGCCGCAACAAGACCGGTCGCGAGGAGGATCCCGACGACGGGATCGGCTCGCAGGACCTCACCGAGCTGCTGTCTCCCGGCGCCTCCGAGGGCGGGTTCGACCAGGCGGTCGTCCCGCCGCAGCCGCCGCTTCCGGCCGCGCCCGATGCGCTCACCGAAGTGATCGACCCGCTCGGCCGCGCGGGGCTCGCCCCCGCCACAGCCCTCACCGACGACAGCCCGGCATCCGACGAGATGCTCCCCGGTCTGTCCGGGATCGGCCGCGACGAGGGGATGCCTGCGGCCGCCCTCTACCGACTGCCCTCCGTCGCCGCGCTGGCGGCCGGAACGCCCCACAAGGCACGCTCGGCGGCGAACGACGAGATCGTCCGGGCCATCACGAGCGTGCTCGACCAGTTCTCCGTCGACGCCCGGGTCACCGGGTTCTCGCGCGGGCCGACGGTCACCCAGTACGAGATCGAGGTCGGCCCCGGCGTCAAGGTCGAGCGCATCACCGCACTCACCAACAACATCGCCTACGCCGTGGCATCCAACGAGGTGCGCATCCTGGCGCCCATCCCCGGCAAGAGCGCGATCGGCGTGGAGATCCCCAACACCGACCGCGAGGTCGTCACGCTCGGCGACGTGCTGCGCTCCGATGCCGCCACCGGCAGCACCCACCCGATGACGATCGGCGTGGGCAAGGACGTCGGCGGCGGCTACGTCGTGGCCAACCTCGCCAAGATGCCCCACCTGCTCGTGGCCGGCTCCACCGGCTCGGGCAAGTCCAGTTTCGTGAACTCGATGATCACGAGCCTGCTGATGCGCGCGAAGCCGACCGATGTGCGCATGGTGCTGATCGACCCCAAGCGCGTGGAGCTCACCTCCTACGCCGGCGTGCCGCACCTCATCACCCCCATCATCACGAACCCGAAGAAGGCGGCCGAGGCGCTGCAGTGGGTCGTGAAGGAGATGGACATGCGATACGACGACCTCGCGTCGTTCGGCTTCCGTCACATCGACGACTTCAACAAGGCCGTCGTCGCCGGCGAGGTGAACCCGCCGGTCGGCAGCGAGCGCGTCCTCAAGCCCTACCCCTACCTCCTCGTCGTCGTCGACGAGCTCGCCGACCTGATGATGGTGGCTCCGCGCGACGTTGAGGACTCGATCGTCCGCATCACGCAGCTCGCCCGTGCCAGCGGCATCCACCTGGTCCTCGCCACGCAGCGTCCGTCGGTCGACGTCGTGACCGGCCTCATCAAGGCGAACGTCCCCTCGCGGCTGGCGTTCGCGGTCACGAGCGTCACCGACAGCCGCGTCATCCTCGATCAGCCCGGTGCCGACCGCCTGATCGGGCAGGGCGACGCCCTGTTCCTCCCGATGGGCACCTCCAAGGCCGTGCGTGTGCAGGGCGCGTGGGTGAGCGAGTCCGAGATCGAGAAGGTCGTCAAGCACGTCACCGCCCAGGCGCGTCCGGAGTACCGAGACGACGTCGCCGTCGAGGCGCAGAAGAAGGAGGTCGACGCCGACATCGGAGACGACCTCGAGCTGCTGCTGGCGGCCGCAGAGCTCGTCGTCGGGACGCAGTTCGGCTCGACCTCCATGCTGCAGCGCAAGCTGCGCGTCGGCTTCGCCAAGGCCGGCCGGCTCATGGACCTCCTCGAATCCCGCGAGATCGTCGGCCCGTCCGAAGGCTCCAAGGCCCGTGACGTGCTCGTCACGAACGAGCAGCTGCCCGGGGTGATGGCGCGCCTGCGCGGCGACGTCGCACCGGCGGTCGCGGAGACATCCGCTCCTCCCGTCCGCTCGGCCGACCCCGTGGAGGCTCAGTTCGAGGGCTATCCCGTGGTCGAGGAAGGCGCCGACGAGGATGCCTGGGGATTGACGGGGCGCGACTGATGGCCGTTCCGCGGCAGCTGCCCAACGCGATCACGATCGTGCGCATCCTGTGCGCACCGGTGTTCCTGTGGATGCTGCTGGCCGACGCGGGCGCCGACGGGCCGCTGCGCTGGTGGGCGGCCGTGCTGTTCATCGTCGCGATCTCCACCGACGGCATCGACGGATGGCTGGCGCGCAAGTACGAGATCGTCACCGATCTGGGCAAGCTGCTCGACCCGATCGCCGACAAGGCCCTCACCGGTGTCGCGTTCGTGGGGCTGTCGATCCTCGGCGAGCTGCCGTGGTGGATCACGATCGTCGTGCTGGTGCGCGAGGTCGGCATCACCGTCTACCGCTTCATGGTGGTCAGCGACCACGTGCTGGCCGCCGCGTGGATGGGCAAGCTCAAGACCGTCGCGCAGGCGGTCGCACTCTCGCTCGCCCTGCTGCCTCTGTGGACGCTCGTCGGCGAATGGATCTGGTGGGTCAACGGCGTCACGATGACCATCGCGGTGGCCCTCACGATCGCCAGCGGGATCGACTACATCATCACCGAGGTGCGCGCCGCGCGGAACAAGCGCGCATGACGGATGCCTCGGCCCGTGCGGTGCTCGCGCGGCTGGCCGAGCGCGGCTGGAGCATCGCGGTGGCGGAGTCCCTGACGGGCGGTCTGGTCGCTTCGACGCTGGTCGACGTGCCCGGAGCGTCGGCGAGCCTGCGCGGGGGAGTGGTCGCCTACGCCACCGACGTCAAGCGCGATGTGCTCGGGGTCGACGCCGACCTGCTCGCGGTCGAGGGCGCGGTGCATCCGGAGGTCGCACGGCAGATGGCCGAGGGCGTTCGGCGCCTCCTGGGCGCCGACGTGGGCGTGGCCACGACCGGCGTGGCCGGACCCGAGCCCCAGGACGGACATGCGGTGGGAACGGTGTGCATCGCGGTCGACACGCCGGCCGACGCGTCGAGCATCACCGTGCTGCTCCCGGGCGGCCGGGCGGAGATCCGTCGCGCCGCGGTGGATCGTGCGCTCGCCGACTGTCTCGCACTCCTGTGACCTCGGGCATCCGGGAATGCCTGCGTTTCGGGTGCGTTACATTCGGCGATTCCCACCCTTCGCCCAGCGCGCGGGGTTAGATTGGCATCATTCGGTGATGTACTGTGGTCCACCCGGACGACGGTGGGAAGATGCAGTGAGGAGGGGCCGCACATGATTCTGGTACGTCAGGAGATCGGCGAAGTCCTGCGTGACTTCCGCCAGCAGAAGGGGCGCACCCTCCGCCAGGTCGCCAGCCGCGCGAGCGTCGCGCTGGGCTACCTCAGCGAGGTGGAGCGCGGTCAGAAAGAGGCGTCGAGCGAGATCCTCGCATCGGTCGCCGAGGCGCTCGACGTGCCGATCTCGACGATCATGCGTGAAGTCGGCGATCGCCTCTCGGTGCTCGAGGGCGTGCAGTCCTTCCCCGACGTGGTGCCCGACGAGCTCGTGGCCTCGGTCGACGCCGAGCTGTCTCTGCGCTGACGCCCGCGCGTCCTCTCGCCATGCGTCGCAGTGAGTTCCTCCGCGCCGTCGACGACGAGTTCGGCGGACGCGCGTCGGCGCTCCTGAACGATCTCGTGCTGGGTGCCGTCGGCGGCCGCACGTCCGCGCAGGCGCTGGCCGACGGGGTCCCGCCGCGGGACATCTGGCTCGCGCTGTGCGCGCAGACCGACGTGCCCGACGACCGTCGGCACGGCGTGGGGCGTCTCGAGCCCCGAGGTCGCTGACCGGCGTGTCGCTCTCGAACGTCTGTTCGATCCGCGCGTAGGCTCCTGCACAGCAGGTGTCGAGGACGTGTCCATCCACGGATGCGGTCGGTCGGGGTCCGGATGTCGGAGGCCCTCCGTACCGTGAGGAGCGTCGAACGACACCACACGCCTTGCCGCAGCATCCGTTCCACCGGGGCGGAGCGCGGCAGCCTACAGGCGACGGAACGCGAGCATAAGGAGCACGTCATGCCATCACCCGCCGACCGCGAGAAGGCCCTCGATTCGGCCCTCGCCCAGATCGACCGGCAGTTCGGAAAGGGCTCGGTCATGCGACTGGGCAGCGACGAGCGCGCCCCGGTCGAGGTCATCCCCACCGGCTCGATCGCCCTCGACGTCGCCCTCGGCGTCGGCGGTCTGCCCCGCGGCCGCATCATCGAGATCTACGGCCCGGAGTCCTCGGGCAAGACCACGCTCACGCTCCACGCGATCGCCAACGCCCAGCGCAACGGCGGTATCGCCGCGTTCATCGACGCCGAACACGCACTCGACCCCGACTACGCCATGAAGCTCGGCGTCGACATCGACCAGCTGCTGGTGTCGCAGCCCGACACGGGGGAGCAGGCGCTCGAGATCGCCGACATGCTCATCCGCTCCGGCTCGATCGACCTGATCGTGATCGACTCGGTGGCCGCCCTCGTGCCGCGTGCCGAGATCGAGGGCGAGATGGGCGATTCCCACGTCGGCCTCCAGGCCCGCCTCATGTCGCAGGCGCTGCGCAAGCTCACCGGTGGGCTCAACCAGACCAACACCACGATGATCTTCATCAATCAGCTGCGCGAGAAGATCGGCGTGTTCTTCGGCTCGCCCGAGACCACCGCCGGCGGCAAGGCGCTGAAGTTCTACGCGTCGGTGCGCCTCGACATCCGTCGCATCGAGACGCTGAAAGACGGCACCGACGCGGTCGGCAACCGCACCCGCGTCAAGGTCGTCAAGAACAAGATGGCCCCGCCCTTCAAGCAGGCCGAGTTCGACATCCTCTACGGGGTGGGGATCTCCCGCGAGGGCAGCCTGATCGACTTCGGGGTCGAGCACGAGATCGTGAAGAAGTCCGGCGCCTGGTACACCTACGACGGCGAGCAGCTCGGGCAGGGCAAGGAGAACGCCCGCAACTTCCTCATCAAGAACCCCGATGTGGCCGCCGAGATCGAGGGCAAGATCAAGACCAAGCTCGGCATCGGGGTGCCGAAGCTGGTTCCGGCTGCGGGCGGCGAGCCGGCGCCGGCGGTCGAGCTGTCCAAGAAGCGCTCGGCCTGAGACGCCGTCGAGCCGGATCGTGGGTGATCACGTGAACGGCGGGGGCGGGTCCGAGCGACTCGCCCCCGTCATCCCGCTCTTCGGGCGCCGCACGGAGAATGCGTCCGCGCGCGAAGCGCCGGCCGTCGAGGTCGCAGAGGCGTCGGTCGGCGCCGCGGAGTCCGGGAATGCCCTTGCGGCTGACGACGCCGACTCAGACGTCGTCGCGTGGAACGACACGTGGTCCGAACTGTTGCCGAACGACACGACGGCCGCGACCGACACGACCGCTGCATGGGGCGAGTCCGCCTCCGACGATCGTCGGGCCGTCGGCGACCGCCGGGCGCAGGCGGGCGACGTGAGGCGGCGCGACGCGGAGAGCAGCGGTCGCAGGTCCTTCTCCAGCCGCGGGGACGACCAGGGTCAGGAGGAGGCCGAACGCGACCCCGCCCGGGTGCGCGAGCAGGCGGAGGCGTCGCTGCTGCGCAAGCTGCGTTCGCGGTCGCTGTCGGTGGTCGAAGCACGTCGAGTGCTCGCCGACGGCCATGTCGACCGCGCCGACGTCGACGACGTGATCGACGGCTTCCTGCACCTGGGGTACCTCGACGACGTCGCGCTGGCAGAACAGCTGGTCCACTCCGGCGCTGACCGCAAGGGGCAGGGGCGGCAGGCGATCGCGCAGGTCCTGGCCAAGCGCGGCATTCCCCGTGAGGTGGCCGATGCGGCGATCGCGGAACTGCCCGATGACGACGCCGACCGGGCGTTGGAGTTCGCCCAGACGAAGGCGCGGTCGCTCGATCGGCTCGACGACGAGGTCGCGTACCGACGGCTCGTCGGTGCGCTGTCCCGGCGCGGATACGGCGGGTCGGTCGCGTCGACCGCGGCACGATCCGCGCTCGCGGAACGGCGCGCCGAGCGGGGGAGCGGCGGCCGACAGGGCAGCGGTGGCGGACGCTCGGGCGGAGTGCGCTTCCGCTGAGGCGCGATCCCGTCGCCGGCTGTCAGCGCGTCCCGGCACTGCCGTCGCGCTCGGGGCGACCGGCCACCATGCGGCCGAGCTCGCCGCGTGAGCGGGCGCCGATCTTCGCGCGGGCCTGATACACGTGGGACTCCACGGTCCGCACCGACAGGAACAGCCGTTGGGCGATGTCACGGTTGGTCAGACCTTCGGCGACGAGCTCCGCGATCTCCCGCTCGCGCCGCGTCAGCCCGAGTCCGAGCTCCGGCGAGATCGAGGTGCGGGCGCCGGTGGGCGGACTGGTCCGGGGCGGGAAGGCGGGGGCCGTGTACGCGGGGCCGATCTGGGGGTCCGGACCGGCGTGATCCGGATCGCTCCACGGCATGCCGAGGCGCAGCCGTTCGACGGGCGTGCGGCGGGTGAGCTCTTGCGTCCGCGCACCATCGCGGCTGCGCGATCAGCCAGCAGGATCGCGCTGGTCAATCCGCTGGCATCGGCGATGCGATGCATCCGCTCGACCTCCGGCTCCTGCGCCGCATCGAGCGCGGCGAGCAGATAGAGGTCGCGCAGATGAATGATGCCCTCGTTGCGCGCCGAGAGCTCCGCGGCCGCGCGCGCTTCGGCGACGGCGGTGTCGACGTCGCCCTCCGCGGCGCTGATGGTCGCGGCGGTGAGATGCCGGTCGTGGTCGACGAGGGGGCTCGCCACGGTGATGGCCTCGCTCGCGCGACGCAGCAGGACACGCGCGTCGGCCGTGCGGCCGAGCAGCGAGATCGCCCGCGCCACCACGAGGTGCATGAGCCAGACGCCGGGGCCGATCATCATGTGGGTGGCGCGACGGTGGCACGCTTCCAGCTCCGACAGCGCGGAGTCGGTGTCGCCCTGGCGTGCGTGCAGCAGTGCGGCGGCGATCCCGGCGAGGAAGATGCCGCGGCCGTTGGCCTCGCGGGCCGCCGCGATCGTCTGGTCGCGCAGCCGCTCGCGTACGCGCACCGGCTCGACACCGGCGAGCATCGTGATCACCATCTCGACGCACAGCGCGAGGATCCGCTCGGCGACGCCGGGGGTGTCCGTCGACGCCGGAAGCAGGAGGATGCCGTCGACCTCCTCGAGCAGCACCTCGGCGCGGGACCAGTCGCCCGTGTGCATCGTGGCCATCGCCTCGGAGAGCAGGGCGCGCACGCGCGTCGTCGAGTTGGGCTCCGCCATCGCCGCGGCGCGTGCGGCGGCCTCGCCCGCGCCCGCCCAGTCGATCTCCAGAGCCGAAGCCTCGGCGGCGGCCAGCTCGAGCTCGGCGCGCAGCAGCCGATGCGCGCGCGAGGTGCCCTCGGCGACGATGCCGCGCAGCTGCGCCATGTTCCGCGGGCTGCCCACCAGGGTGCGCAGGAGCAGGTAGCGTCCGAGACCGCCGTCGTCGAGGCGGGCAGGGTCGACCGCCGTCAGCGGCGCGGGCGAACGCGTCAGGATCACCTCCGCGTACGCGCGCTCGAGTGCGATGCACTCCGCAGAGGTGTTCTCCTCATCGACCAGTGCGATGTAGGCGAGGGCGAGCGCAGGCATCCCTCGATCGTTCGCGTCCCGCGCGGCATCCCTCGCCACCCGCTCGCGCAGCGCCGGCGGGGTCTCCGCGCGGGTCGGGTGCGCCGCGTCGTCGCCGTGCCAGCGCGCGGCGATCGCGCTCGCCAGGGGAGCGCTCCACCAGGTGCCACCGCCCTCGAGCATGCGCGCGGCCGCCCGCTCCATGGTCCATTCGACGACGCCCGCGTCGAGCTGCTGCGTGCACGCCTGGGCGAGCGCGGCGTTGGCGTAGATGCGCCGACGGATCGTGCCGTCCTCCTGCAGGAGCTTCGCCGACAGCAGGGCTTCGATCATGCTCGCCGGGATGAGGCGGGTGGCGTCGGCGTGGTCGATCCCGGGCAGGTGACCGAGCAGGGCGAGTGCGGTCCGCTCGGGTTCGTCGAACTCGGCCGTGTGTGCGGCGAGGGCGTCGCCCAGCCGACTGTGGCGATGGATGTCCCG
This sequence comes from Microbacterium fluminis, assembly GCF_051549805.1. GTDB lineage: Bacteria > Actinomycetota > Actinomycetes > Actinomycetales > Microbacteriaceae > Microbacterium. Next base: position 2,942,733 of record NZ_CP196042.1, on the reverse strand, counting down.
AAAGGCGCTCAGCGGATCGCGTGCGCGTGCGATCTCGGTGTCGGCGTGCGCGGCGAGCTCCCGCAGCAGGATGCGCGATCCGTCGGCCAGGCCGATGATGGTGGCCCGGGTGACGGAATCGAACCGGTTCGCCGGGAAGTGCAGGTCGAGCAGATCGTCGGCATCGCCGGCGGACAGCTCGCGCAGGTCGACCCGCTCGGCCCTCCCGTGCAGCCACAGGTCGACGAACACGGTGGCCGCCACCTCGGAGTCGCGTGCCCCCCGCGCCCGCGGGGCGGACAGACCCACCAGCGCCACCGCCCGGCGGCGGTGTATCGCCCGCACGAGGGCCTCCGACGACGGCCGGTCGAGGTCCTGGACGTCATCGACGACGACGACGGTCGGAGGATCATCGGAGTCGGTCGCCGTGTCCTTCAGCGCATCGCTGCGCGGATCGTGGGCGTCGTCGAGAGCGCCGAACTCCACGCGACTGAGCACACGCGCCGTGCGCAGCACCAGAGGGTCGGCTCCGCGCCTCACCAGCTCGGACGTGACCGCGCGCAGCAGGTGGCTCTTGCCGCTGCCGAGGGATCCCACCACGACGATGCTCGTCCCGGTCAGGAGCGATCGCGCGATCCCCTCGGGATCGCGTTCGGCCCCCACGACCTGGTCGGAGGGCTCCTCGATGATGCCGTGCGTCACCTGGCCTCCTTTCCGGGACGTGAGTGGTCGTCCGCGGGTGGGCGCGGCGCAGATGATTCCTCACGATAACCAGACGTCCGCGACGCACCCGTGTCATTCGACGCCGACGCGTACTGGGATCACAACACAGTAGTTCGGAGTTCGGTCCGGCGCGATGCCCCCCGTGACACGCGCACCCGTGAGACGCTCCCGGATTCACGGGTTTCGCTGCGTAGGTGGGACCACGCGCGGTCCCCGGATCTTCGGCGACGCCTAACGTCGGAGGACGCAACGGGATCCCCAGTCCCGTTCTCACCGAGGACCGCACCCCCAGGCGGTCTCCGGGCCGGGGTGCCGCTGTCGCGCGATCGGGATGCCGCGGCGGCGCCCTCTTCCGGTGCGTGCGCGGCATCCGCCGCTCCGCCGGTCGCGCGGACGTCGGATCGTAGAATGTCCTCACGATGACCTCCCCGCTCAGCACGCCGACGACCATCGCGCCGTCGCCCGCCGCCACCGCCGCAGACGGCCGCGCCCGCACCTACGAGGTGCGCACCTTCGGGTGCCAGATGAACGTGCACGACTCCGAGCGGCTGTCCGGCTCGCTCGAGAGCGCCGGCTACGTGCGCGCCGACGCGGGCACCGACGCCGACGTCGTCGTGATCAACACCTGCGCCGTCCGCGACAACGCCGCCGGCAAGCTGTACGGCACCCTCGGGCATCTGAAGTCCCGCAAGGATGCGCGCGAGGGCATGCAGATCGCGGTGGGCGGATGCCTCGCCCAGATGGACAAGGACGCCGTCCAGCAGAAGGCCCCGTGGGTCGACGTCGTCTTCGGCACCCACAACATGGGGTCGCTGCCCAGTCTGCTCGAACGCGCCCGTCACAACGGCGAGGCGGAGCTCGAGATCCTCGAGGCCCTCGAGGTGTTCCCCTCGACCCTCCCCACCAAGCGCGACGCCGTGCACAGCGGCTGGGTGTCCATCTCGGTCGGCTGCAACAACACCTGCACGTTCTGCATCGTGCCGAGCCTGCGCGGCAAGGAGAAGGATCGCCGCCCGGGCGACATCCTCAACGAGATCCGACTGCTCGTCGACGACGGCGCGATCGAGGTGACCCTGCTCGGGCAGAACGTCAACTCCTACGGTGTCGAGTTCGGCGACCGTCAGGCGTTCGGCAAGCTGCTGCGCGCCGCCGGTGAGATCCCCGGCCTGGAGCGCATCCGCTTCACCAGCCCGCACCCGGCCGCCTTCACCGACGACGTCATCGATGCGATGGCCGAGACCCCCGCGGTCATGCCGCAGCTGCACATGCCGCTGCAGTCCGGCAGCGACCGCATCCTCAAGGCGATGCGCCGCTCGTACCGCAGCGAGAGGTTCCTCGGCATCCTGGATCGCGTCCGCGCGCAGATGCCCGACGCGGCGATCACCACCGACATCATCGTCGGCTTCCCGGGGGAGACCGACGCCGACTTCGAGGACACCATGCGCGTCGTCGAACAGGCCCGGTTCGCATCGGCCTTCACGTTCCAGTACTCGATCCGCGAGGGCACCCCGGCGGCGACCATGGCCGACCAGGTGCCGAAGGCGGTCGTGCAGGAGCGCTACGAGCGGCTCGTCGCGCTTCAGGAGCGCATCTGCCTCGAGGAGAACCAGAAGCAGGTCGGCCGCGAGCTGCAGGTGCTCGTCTCGACCGGCGAGGGCAAGAAGGATGCCGCGACGCACCGCCTGACCGGCCGCGCCGAGGACAACCGCCTCGTGCACTTCGAGCTGCCGTCGGGTTCGCCCGTGCCCCGCCCGGGCGACGTCGTCTCGGTCGTGGTGTCGCACGCGGCGCCGTTCTTCCTCCTCGCCGACGACCCGACCGGGGCACCGCTGCGTCTCCGCCGCACGCGCGCCGGAGACGCGTGGGACCGCGCGCAGGCGGACTCGTGCGGCGTCCCCGCTCCCGCCGGCGACGCCGGTGCGCCGCGCGCCGTGTCCCTCGGCCTGCCGAGCCCCCGCGTCGGCGTGTGACCGATCCGTCCTCCTCCGGCGCCGGTCCGCGCCTGTGGGCGATCGTCGGCGCCACCGGCACCGGCAAGACCGGCCTCTCGCTCGACCTCGCCGAGGCGCTCGCCGCACGCGGGCGCCCGGCGGAGATCGTCAACGCCGACGCGATGCAGCTGTACCGCGGCATGGACATCGGCACGGCCAAGCTGGCGGAGTCGGAGCGGCGAGGCATCCGTCACCATATGCTCGACGTCCTCGCGGTGACCGACGAGGCCGCCGTCGCCTGGTACCAGGATGCCGCTCGCGCCGCGATCAGTGGGGTCCACTCCCGCGGGGCCGATGCGATCCTCGTCGGCGGGTCGGGGCTGTACGTCTCGAGCGTGCTCTTCGACTTCCGGTTCCCGCCGCGGGACGAGGAGCTGCGGGCGCGTCTGGAGGCGGAGCTGGATGCCTCCGGCCCCGGGGCGCTGTACGCACGGCTGCGCGAGCGCGACCCCGCCACCGCGGAGCGGGTGGATCCGCGCAACGGACGCCGTATCGTCCGAGCGCTGGAGATCCTCGCACTGGGGGAGCGGACGCACGGCGCCGCCCTCCCCGACGCGCCGACCCTGTGGCACGCCGCGACGCGGGTGATCGGCACGTCTGTGCCGCGCGAGGAGCTCGTCGGAATGCTCGACGAGCGGGTCGGGCGGATGTGGCGCGACGGACTGGTCGACGAAGTGGCGGCGCTGCGCGAGGTCGGCCTCGACCGGAGTGTGACGGCGCGGCGCGCGATCGGCTACGCGCAGGCGCTCGCCGAGCTCGACGGCACGATGACGCGCGACGAGGCGATCGCCGAGACTCAGGCCCTGACCCGCCGCTACGCGCGGCGGCAGGTGTCGTGGTTCCGCCGGTACCCCGACCTCGGGTGGTTTCCCGGAGGCGACCCCGGGATCGCAGAACGGATACTGGAGACATGACCTCGATCCGCGCCTTCGCGCTCCGCGACACCGAATCCGTCATCGCCCTGTGGCAGGAGACCGGTCTCACCCGCTCCTGGAACAACCCGCACCTCGACATCCAGCGCAAGCTCACGGTGCAGCCCGAGCTGTTCCTCGTGGCGGTGGACGGCGAGGACGTCGTCGGGAGCGTCATGGGCGGCTATGACGGCCACCGCGGCTGGATCTACTACCTCGCGTCGTCGCCGCAGCGGCGCGGCGAGGGCATCGCGCGCGATCTCGTCGCCCGCGTCGAGGAGCTGCTCCTGGAGCTCGGCTGCCCCAAGGTGCAGCTCATGGTGCGACCCGGCAACGAGGACGTGCTCGGCTTCTACGACAGACTCGGCTACGACCGGTTCGACACCACGACCACCGGCAAGCGCCTCATCGCCGACTGAGCCCTCCCGGCCACCAATAGACTGACGGGATGCCGCAGACTCTCGCCTTCACGAAGGGCCACGGCACCGGCAACGACTTCGTCGTGATCGCCGACCCCGACGGGGGACTCGACCTCACCGACGCGCAGATCGCCGCCCTGTGCGACCGCCGCTTCGGGATCGGCGCGGACGGCACGCTGCGCGTGGTGCGCTCGGCGGCACTTCCTGAGGGGCGGGATGCCGCGGCATCCGGAGCCGAGTGGTTCATGGACTACCGCAACGCCGACGGATCGGCCGCCGAGATGTGCGGAAACGGCATCCGGGTGTACGCGCGCTATCTGCTCGAGACGGGGCTGGCCGAGCTGCCCGACGGGGGAGAGCTGCGCATCGGCACCCGGGCGGGCGTCAAGACCCTGACCCGTCCGGAGGAGCACCTCGAGGTCGACCTCGGGGTCTGGCGCGCCGAGGACGGTGACGTGCTCGTGCGGGCCAAGGGCCTGCCGGTGGCGCGACCCGGGCAGGGGATCGATGTCGGCAACCCGCACGTCGTCGTCGCGCTGTCGGGCCTGGACGAGCTGGACGGTCTCGACCTCACGGTGCAGCCGCTGCTCGACCCCGTGCCGCCGCACGGCGCGAACGTCGAGTTCGTCGTGCCCAGCGACCCGCTCGTGCACCACGGGGTCGGCGCGATCCGCATGCGCGTGTTCGAGCGCGGCGTCGGCGAGACGCTCAGCTGCGGCACCGGCGTCGCGGCCGCCGCGCTCGCGGTGCGCTACTGGGCGGGCGCCGCCGCCCCCGCCAGGTGGAGCGTCGACGTGCCCGGCGGCACGCTCGGAGTGCGCATGTTCGACGCCGAGGACGGCGAGCACGTGGCCCTCAGCGGCCCCGCCGTGCTGGTGTACTCCGGCGAGGTCGCCCTCGCCTGAGGCATCCGCCGTCGGTCCCTGACCGGGTCGGAGGGACGCGGTCAGACGATGTCGATCGGCTCCGTCGCGGGCGAGCCGTGCCGCCGCACCTTCAGCACCCGGAACCCGCGCGCCGTCGCCGAGCGGTGCACGCTGTAGCCGTGGGGGAAGGATGCCGCGAGCCACCGCTGCAGCGAATCGGACCCGAGGTTGCGCTGCACGACGAGCCATGCGTCGCTGCGCTCCTCGAGCCGCGGGATCCAGCGTTCGAGCAGACCGTGCAGCTCGTTCTTGCCCACCCGGATCGGCGGGTTGGAGCGGATCGAGCGGAATCCGATGTCGTCGGGAACATCGTCCGGCAGCACGGCGTTGACGTTGGTGAGGCCGAGGGCCGCGGCGTTGCGCCGCACCAGGTCGAGAGCCCGCTCGTTGACGTCGACCGCCCAGATCGTGGCGTGCGGCGACTCGATGGCAAGGGTCAGCGCGATCGGACCCCAGCCGCAGCCGAGGTCGAGCAGCTGACCTCCGGGCGGCGGGGGAGGCGTGTTGGACAGCAGCACCGCGGTGCCGGAATCGACGTGATCGGGACTGAACACGCCGCCGGCGGTGGTCACCTCGACATCGCGACCGGCGAGTGTCACGCGGATGCGACGGTGGTTCTCGGGACTGGCGGGTGCCGCACTGAAGTAGTGGTCACCGCTGGGCATGCCAGCGAGCGTAGCGGAGGTGCGCCCATCCTCGGGAGGCTAGAGTTTACGGACGCCGGGCGAGGCGCCCCGGAAAGGAACACATGACGGATACGACGACACCCCTCGGCACGCAGGAGACGCCGGTGGACCCGGTCGATCGCGTGCTGGCGCGCGCCGATGCGCGTTCCGGAGTGCGGGTGTTCGGTGCCGCGCAGGCGCTGCAGGACACCGCCACGGTGGACCGCTCGGGCTCCGACGGAGACCAGTGGGACCGCGAGGATCGCGCGGCGCTGCGCCGCGTGGGACTGTCGACCGAGCTCGAGGACGTCACCGAGGTCGAGTACCGGCAGCTGCGGCTGGAGAACGTGATCCTGGTCGGCGTCCACCCGCAGGGCGAGCAGGCCGACGCCGAGAACTCGCTGCGCGAGCTCGCGGCGCTCGCCGAGACCGCCGGCGCCGTCGTGCTCGACGGAGTGCTGCAGCGGCGCCCTCACCCCGATCCGGCGACCTATCTCGGCCGCGGCAAGGCGCAGGAGCTGCGGGACCTCGTCGCCGCCCTCGGCGCCGACACCGTGATCGCCGACACCGAGCTCGCACCCAGCCAACGGCGTGCCCTCGAGGACGTCGTCAAGGTCAAGGTCATCGACCGGACGACGGTGATCCTGGACATCTTCAGCCAGCACGCCAAGAGCCGCGAGGGAAAGGCGCAGGTCGAGCTCGCCCAGCTCGAGTACCTCCTCCCGCGCCTGCGCGGCTGGGGTGACTCGATGAGCCGCCAGGCCGGTGGCCAGGTGGGTGCCGGTGGCGCGGGCATGGGCTCGCGCGGACCGGGTGAGACGAAGATCGAACTCGATCGCCGCCGCATCCGCACCCGCATGGCCATGCTGCGCCGTCAGATCCGCGATTTCGCGCCCGCCCGTGACGCCAAGCGCGCCGAGCGCAAGCGTCACACGATCCCGTCGGTGGCGATCGCCGGCTACACCAACGCCGGCAAATCGAGCCTGCTCAACCGGCTCACCAGCGCCGCGGTGCTCGTCGAGAACGCGCTCTTCGCCACGCTCGATGCCACCGTGCGCCGTTCGGCGGCCGCCGACGGCCGGGTGTACACGATCACCGACACCGTCGGGTTCGTGCGCAATCTGCCGCATCAGCTCGTCGAAGCCTTCCGCTCGACGCTCGAGGAGGTCGGCGACGCGGATGTCGTGCTGCACGTCGTCGATGCGGCGCACCCCGATCCGGCGGCCCAGCTGCAGACCGTGCGCGATGTGATGGGCGACGTCGGCGCGCGCGACGTGCCCGAACTCGTCGTGTTCAACAAGGCCGACCTCGTCGACGACGACACCCGCCTGGTGCTGCGCGGGCTCGAGCCGACCGCGCTGTTCGCCTCGTCGCGCAGCGGCGAGGGCATCGACGAGCTGCGCGCGGCGATCGAGAAGGCGCTGCCGCTGCCGGCGATCGAGGTGCGCGCCGTGGTGCCGTACGACCGGGGCGACCTGGTCAACGCCGCGCACGAGTCCGGCCACATCGTGGAGCAGTCGCACGAGGCGGCGGGCACGGCGCTGCACGCGTTCGTCTCGGAGCGCCTGGCCGCCGAGCTCGCGCCCTTCCGGGTCTAGCGGCTCGGCTCGAACCCGAGCACCTCGCCGAGGAAGCCCAGCTCGGCCTCCAGGGCGGCGACGATCGTCTCGGGTCGCCGGAATCCGTGCGACTCGCCCTCGAACGCGAGGTAGGAGTGACGGATGCCGCGCGCGGCCAGCGCGTCGCGCACGGCCTCGGACTGCGCCGGCGGCACGACCGGATCGTCCAGGCCCTGCTCGATCAGCATGGGCGTGGTGAACCGGTCGAGGTGGGACAGGGGCGATCGGTCGATGTAGACGACCTCGGCCTCCGGCAGCGGTCCGACGAGCCCGTCGAGGTAGCGCGCCTCGAAATCGTGCGTGTCCGCGGCCAGCGCGCGCAGATCGGCCACGCCGTATCGGCTGATCCCGACGGCGAAGCGGTCCGACGCCGTGAGCGCGCACAGCACGGTCCACCCTCCGGCCGAACCGCCCTTGATCGCGAGCCGGTTCCCGTCGGCGATGCCGCCGTCGGCGATCCCGGATGCCGCGGCCACGACGTCGTCGCGGTCGACGACGCCCCACCGGCCGCGGAGTCGCTCCCGGTAGGCGCGGCCGTACCCGGTCGACCCCCCGTAGTTCACGTCGAGCACCCCGACGCCACGGCTGGTGAAGAAGGCCACATCCAGCGCCGCCCCGCCGGAGACGTGCGAGGTGGGGCCGCCGTGGGCCAGCACGAGGTACGGCGGCCGCTCTCCCTCCGGCGCGATCGCACCGGGGTTCGTCGGCGGGTACGCGAACGCGTGCACCGCCCCGTGTGGGCCGTCGACGGTGACCTCGTGGGCGACGGGGAGCCAGGAGGCATCCGGGGTCTCGTCCACCGCGCCGCGCACCAGACGCGGCAGCGGCGCAGGGTCGTCGAGGTCGATCTCCCACAGGCCGCCGAACGTGGTCGCCCCGGCTCCGCTGAACAGCACGCGCGCGCCGGACACGTCGCCCAGGAGCACGCGCGCGGATGCCTCGGCGGGGAGTCCGCGCACCTCTCCGTCCCGCTCGATCACGGCCAGCGCGTCGGCGCCGTGCGTGCGCACCGCGAGGATGCGGCCGTCGTCCAGCGGCGCGTACCAGCGGATGCCGAGGTTCCACAGCGGTCCGCCGGTGTCGGCGTCGGCCGGGGCGATCGGCACCGCCGCTCCGACGAGCGGCTGCCGTTCGAGGTTCCAGCGACCGGTGCGGTCCGTGCTGTAGCGCAGGGCGTCGGATCCGTCCCATTCCGGCTGCAGCACCGAGACCGCCGCCCCGCCGGCGAGGGTGCGCCAGGTGGTCACGACGCCGTCCTCGAGCACGCCGAGCCGCAGCTCGGTGGCGTCCCACGGCATGTCGGGATGGTTCCAGGCGATCCACGCCAGGTGCGCGCCGTCCGGAGAGACCCGGGGGGACGCGACGAAGTCGCTGCCCGCCACGACCGTCACGATCGCGTCGGCGTCGTCCGCGGCCGACCCGTCCCGCGGCACCGAGACGATGTCGCGCGGCGGCACGGGGGAGCCGTCGTGCGTCTCCCGCACGGCCAGGAGCGCCCCGCCCGCGAGGGTGAGGTCCGCGAATCGCATGCCCTGCCCCGCGGGCGTCAGGGCCTGCGGATCGGCGCCGGGTCGCCGCATCCAGATCCGCTGGTCCGAGCCCTCCACGAAGTACAGGGTGCCGTCGTCCGATGCGGTCCATGCCGCCCCGCCGTACTCGTGCACGCGGCTGCGCACGTCCCACGGCGCCGGCAGCAGCGTCTCGGGAGCCCCTGATGCCGCGACCCGCCGCACCGCGGAACGCCCGCGTTCGGCCGGCATCCGCTCCAGCCACCAGATCTCGCCGCCGACGTAGCGGCCGGCGTCGACGGGGTGCGACCCCGCGGCGACGTCGCGCGCGGTGATCGGGGAGGGCCAGGAACCGTAGGGGAGCGTCGTGGTCACGGCCCCCACGCTACGCGGCCGATCCCCCGATGGCGGCGGCGGAACGCGAAGCGGGTGCCGTGGTCACGGTCGTCGCGAGGGCGGTTCAGGCGCCGGCGGGCTGCACCACGAGTCCGAGTCCGCCGACCCAGTCGCGGATGACCTGTCGTTGCGACTCGACGCACGTGTATCCGTAGCCGACGCTGACCTCCCAGTAGGAGGAGGCGTCGATCGGGACCTGGTGGTCGAGGGTCCAGCCGTCGAGGAAGGTCAGCGCGTAGCAGTCCGCCATCGCCTCGTAGTCGCCCCCGAACGCGGCGACCGCCGGGTCGGTGGCCTCCGGATTGGTGAGCTGCAGGACGTGGGCGTACTCGTGATAGGCGACGCCGGTGCGGATCCATTCGGTCATCGTCGGGTCGGTCTGAGCGCGGGCGGCGACGTGCACGGTGTACGGATCGGCGCTCAGCACGCAGGCGATCGCGTTCGCTCCGCACGCGGTGTCGCCCGCGTCGATCACGGTGGTGACCCACCCCGAGCCGAGACGGTCGATCGTCGCCTCCCAGGCCGTGCCGGACGTGTTCGACGCCGCCTGGGCGGCGGCCGCGTCCACGCGCACGGTGAGGTCTGCGGCCAGCTGACGCGCGCTCGCGGCATCTTCCCGAAGGCCGTCGGGCTTCCAGCGATGGTTCCACGCGCGGGCGGCGAGCAGGTCGTACTGCGTCCACGGCACGAGGGTCGAGTAGGGCAGGCCCACCAGAGGCTGCACGGTGTCGTACACGCCCTGCATGGCCGCGCCGAACTGCTGCTTCTGCTCGATCAGCTCGCGCTGCTGATCGAGCTGCTGCTGCTGATCGCTGATGCGGGCGCGCGCCTCGTCGAGCTGCCCGACCACCCAGACGGCTCCGACGCCGACGGCGATCACCACGACCGCGAGCACCGCGCTGAGCGTGATGATCGCCGCGCGCGGTCGGCGACGCGCCGTCGCGTTCGCCGGCTCGGCAGCGGGCAGCGGCTGGGCGTCGGGAACGGGATCGAGAGCCGGCTCGGCCCGAACCCCTGCCGGGGGCTCGGCGGGGCGTCCGGAGTGCTGCTCGTCGTCGGTCCGGGGAGTCGGCCGGAGATCGTCCGGTGTCGCGGCGGGTGAGGGTTCTCCCCACGGGTCGGTCGATGACACGGCGTCGCTCGCTCTCTCGAGGTGTCCTGTCAGGCTAGAGGGCGGTCGGACCCGGAGGCGGCACCCGTCACCGTGTCGTCATCGGGCCCGAGCTCGGGGCCGGGCGCCGTGTCGTCATCGAGATCGTCCGGTCGCTCCGCGTCACGCCGCTGCAGCAGCTCGAGCACCCAGGCGAGCGCGCCCGCCACCATCACGACCGCGGCCACGTCGGCGGCCGTCAGCGGACGCAGGAAGAACATCCACAGCACCGCGAGCACGACGATGACGATGCGCACGACCACTCGGCGCCGGGCGAGCCATCCGCCGAATCGACCGGTGTCGAGCCCGTGATCGGCGAGCATGCGCCGCACGGTCGCGTTCCCGGTCCGCACGAGCCCGCGCACGGCCACTGCGAGTCTGGAGCTTCCCATGAGGATCCCGAGCGCGGCGACGAAGGCACCCAGCAGGCACAGGACGACCGCGGTCCCCGACATCGCGGCCACGAGCCGGCCGTAGACCGCTTCCACGCCCGCCGGCGACACCCCGAGCCCGCCGGCGAAGCCGCCCGCCAGTGCACCGCCGACCGCGAGGAGCGCGACGAGCGCGCCCGATCCGACGGCGAGAGCGGTCCCGGCGCCGGTGACGCCCACAGCGCGGCGACGGGCGACGAGGATGCCGGCGCCGAGCAGGGCCAGGGCGGCCACCGGCATCCACCACCCTGTGACCGTCGCGATCGCGTGGCCGGTGCGCACGGAATCGAGGGTGCGTCCGTCGCCGAGCACGATGACGCGGTCGACGGTGGGGATCAGCTGAGCGGCGCCCACCCCGCCGTCGAGCAGGTTCTGCTTCACCTGCGCGACGATCGTGCCCAGCTGGATGCCGATGCCGTCCGAGGTGCGCACGACGAGCCCGCCGCCGTCGGAGGTGGCCGCCAGGGTGAGCGCGCGGTGGACGGCGCGCGTCGTGGTGGCCCAGACGTCGGCGAAGGCGTCCGACTGCACGAACCCGGCGACGGCGCCGGCGGTGAGAGACCGCAGCCCGCTCGCCGCGGGCGCCTGCAGCAGCCCGAGAGCATTGGTCGCGGCGGGGGGCAGGCCGAGACCGGCGATGCCGTCGAAGACGGTGGCGGTGAGCCCGGAGAAGTCCACCTGAGCATCGATCGCCGTCATCGTCTCGTCGATGACCATGTCCTGAACGGCAGGATCGGCCGCCAGCGGCGCGAGCGTCGCCACGAACGCGTCCTCGTCGACGAGCTGGATGCGCGCCCACGCGGTGACGATCGCGACGGGCACGAGAAGCGCGGCCAGCACCAGGACGAGCGCCGACACCGGCGCACGCCATCTCCTGCGGGACGAGGAGCGAGCGACCGATCGGGCGTTCTCCGATTCGAGTTCGCGCACGCGGGCGATGAGCGCCGTCGAGTCGGGGGCTGCGGTCATGCCGCCATTCTGGCCCGATCCGCACGCCGCGGCGGGAGCGGCGTGCCCTCACCGCCGTCGGGTGTGCGAGCGGGTGTCGATCAGACCGCGCGGAGGACGGCGACGACCTTGCCGAGCACGACCGCCTCGTCGCCGAGGATCGGCTCGAACGCCGAGTTGCGAGGGAGGAGCCAGGTGTGACCGTCGCGACGGCGGAACGCCTTGACCGTCGCTTCGCCGTCGAGCATCGCCGCGACGATGTCGCCGTTCTCGGCGTCGGGCTGGGAGCGGACCACCACCCAGTCGCCGTCGCAGATGGCGGCGTCGATCATCGACTCTCCGGCGACCTTCAGCATGAAGAGGTCGCCCTTGCCGACGAGCTGGCGGGGGAGCGGGAAGATCTCCTCGACCTGCTGATCGGCCGTGATCGGCACCCCGGCGGCGATGCGTCCGACGAGGGGGACCATCGCCGCGTCGCCGACGGCGGGCGCGGTGTCGGCCGGGTTCTCGCCGGACATGCCGGGCAGATCGATGAGCACCTCCATGGCGCGGGTCTTGCCCGGGTCGCGTCGCAGGTAGCCGCTCAGCTCGAGCTGGTTGAGCTGATGGGTGACGCTGGAGAGCGACTTGAGCCCCACGGCGTCGCCGATCTCGCGCATGCTCGGCGGGTAGCCGTGGCGTGCGATCGACCGCTGGATCACCTCGAGGATCGCGAGCTGCTTGTCGCTGAGGCTCTTGCGTCGTCGCGTCTGCGGCTTCTCGCGAGCGCCGTCGGCCGGTGTCGGCTCGGTCATGTGCCTGTCTCCTGTCCCACTCTGCTCCGGATCGGTCTTCGAATGTCGGAGGTCGGTGATGGGGTGCTCGTATCGAAACGGTATCCGCAGGATCCCGTCGCGGCCCGCAGATCGCTCGCGTGTCGTGTTCGAAGGATCTGTTCGAAGACCCGCTCTTGACAACCTACAGACTCGAAGATAACTTCGGAATAGAGATTCTCATCCCCCCCCTCCCAGCCGAGGGCGGGATGCGAACCTTCCCCCACCTCAGGAGGAGCCATGACCACCATCGCCTTCGCGAACGCCACTGTCGCCCCCCGTCGCACCACGCGTCTGCGGCTCACGGTGCGCGGTCGGCGTGCGCTGGCCACGATCGCCGCCTTCCCCGCCGTGGTCGCCCTGGCTCTCGCGGTCATCGGCGGCTCCTCGGCGCTGGCGTCCGGCGACCAGGGCGCCCCGGCGGGCACGTTCCAGACCGTGACCGTCATGGCGGGCGACTCGCTGTGGACGATCGCGCAGGAGGTCGCTCCGCAGGCCGACCCCCGCGAGGTGGTGTCGGCGATCCAGCGGCTGAACGCGCTCCCCAGCGCCGGCCTCACGGCGGGTCAGCGTGTCTCCGTGCCGACGGAGTACACGCAGGGCCACTGACGCGCGAGCGGCGAGTCGGTCCCCGCGCGGAGGGCTCGGTGCTCGGCTCTACGATGGGACGGGTGAGTGCCCGTCTCGAAGACCTGCCCATCCGCGACGATCTGCGCGGGATGACGCAGTACGGTGCCCCGCAAGCGCCGCTGCCGGTGGCCCTCAACGTCAACGAGAACACCCACCCGGTGCCGCAAGAGGTCGCCGACGACATCCTGGATGCCGTCGCCCTCGCCCTGCGCGACGTGAACCGCTATCCCGACCGCGAGTTCACCTCGCTGCGCGAGGCCTTCGCCGACTACCTCGGCCACGGGCTCACGCGCGATCAGATCTGGGCGGGGAACGGCTCGAACGAGGTGCTCCAGCACGTGCTGCAGGCGTTCGGCGGTCCCGGGCGCACGGCGTTCGGGTTCGCGCCGACGTACTCCATGTACCCGCTCCTGACCCGGGGAACAGGAGCTGCCTGGATCGGGGGGACGCGCGGCCACGACTTCACCACCACCCCCGACGACGCGGCATCCCAGGTCGCCGACGCGGCACCCGACGTCGTGTTCCTGTGCGCACCGAACAATCCCACCGGAACCCCGATGAGGCTCGACGTGATCGAGGCCGTGTACGACGCGGCACCCGGCATCGTGATCGTCGACGAGGCGTACGTCGAGTTCGCCCCACGCGACGAGCGTTCCGCGCTGACGCTTCTGCCCGGCCGCGAGCGGCTGATCGTCTCGCGCACCATGAGCAAGGCGTTCGCCTTCGCCGGTGCCCGCGTCGGATACCTCGCCGCCGACCCGGGGGTGATCGACGCTCTGCGACTGGTGCGCCTGCCGTATCACCTGAGCGCGCTCACGCAGGCCGCTGCGACCGCGGCGCTCGGTCACGCCGCGACGATGCTCGGGATGGTGGACGAGATCATCGTGCAGCGCGAGCGCATCTCCGCGACCGTGGCGGCGCTCGGGTATCAGCCCTACGAGTCCTGGGCCAACTTCGTGCTGTTCGGCGGGGTCGCCGACCCCGCCGCGACCTGGCGTGCGCTGTACGACCGCGGCGTGCTCATCCGCGACATCGGCATCCCCGGCCACCTGCGGGTGACGGCCGGCACCGAGGCCGAGACGACCGCGTTCCTCGACGCGCTCGCCTCGATAGACTCGGCCTCATGACCCGCCCCGCCGACCACCGGACGGCGTCGCTGCGTCGCACCACCAGCGAATCGACCGTCGAGCTGACCCTCGACCTCGACGGCACGGGTGCGAGCCACATCGACACCACGGTGCCGTTCTTCGACCACCTGCTCACCGCGTTCGCGAAGCACTCGCTCACCGATCTGACGGTGCGCGCATCCGGCGACACCCACATCGACGCGCACCACACCGTCGAAGACGTCGCGATCGTGCTCGGCGACGCCATCCGCGAGGCGCTGGGCGACAAGGCGGGCATCTCGCGGTACGGCGACGCGCTCGTGCCCCTCGACGAGGCGCTCGCACAGGCGGTGGTCGACCTCAGCGGTCGCCCCTACCTCGTGCACGAGGGGGAGCCGGCCGGATTCGAGATGCACCTCATCGGGGGGCACTTCACCGGGTCGCTCGTGCGGCACACGTTCGAGGCGATCTCGTTCCACTCGCTCGCCACGGTGCACGTACGGGTGCTGGCGGGTCGCGACCCGCACCACATCGCGGAGGCGGAGTACAAGGCGCTCGCCCGGGCCTTCCGGCAGGCGAAGGCGCTCGATCCCCTGGTCGAGGGCATCCCCAGCACCAAGGGCGCCCTGTGACCGATGCTCCGCTGGTCGCGGTGCTCGACTACGGATCGGGCAACGTGCACTCCGCTGTCAAGGCGCTCGCGGCGGCGGGTGCGGACGCGCGCCTGACCTCCGATCGCGGGCTGATCATGGACGCCGACGGACTGGTGGTCCCCGGCGTCGGTGCATTCCGCGCCGTGATGGAGGCGCTGCGGGCCAGCCGCGGCGACGAGCTGATCGACCGCCGGCTCGCCGGAGGCCGTCCGGTGCTGGGCATCTGCGTCGGCATGCAGGTGCTGTTCGAGCTCGGCGTCGAGCGCGGCGTCGACACCGAGGGGCTGGGGGAGTGGCCGGGCGTCGTCACCGAGCTCGACGCCCCGGTGCTTCCGCACATGGGCTGGAACACCGTCGAGGCGGGCGAGGGTTCGCGGCTCTTCGCCGGCATCGAGCAGGAGCGGTTCTACTTCGTGCACTCGTTCGCGGCACAGAAGTGGAGTCTCGAGGTGCAGCGTCCCTTCGCCGAGCCGGCGCTCACGTGGTGCACCTACGGGGGACCGTTCCTCGCCGCCGTCGAGAACGGTCCGCTGTCGGCGACGCAGTTCCATCCCGAGAAGTCCGGCGACGCCGGCATCCGCCTGCTGTCCAATTGGATCGGCGGCCTCGGCGCGGCTACGCTCTGACCTCGTGCCTCCCGCGCGCGATTCCGTCGCGTGGTCCCCGATCCCGATGTGAGCCATGAACGATTTCGCGTCCACGCCCGAGCTGATCCTCCTCCCCGCGGTCGATGTCGCCGACGGCAAGGCCGTCCGTCTCACACAGGGTGAGGCGGGCACCGAGACCAGCTACGGCGACCCGGTGGACGCGGCTCTCGCCTGGGCTCGTCAGGGCGCGCAGTGGATCCACCTCGTCGATCTCGACGCTGCGTTCGGGCGCGGCAGCAACGCCGCCGTGCTCCGCAAGGCCATCAAGCAGGTCAAGGGCGTGCAGGTCGAGCTGTCCGGCGGCATCCGCGACGACGCGTCGCTCGAGGCCGCCCTCGACAGCGGCGCCGCGCGCATCAACCTCGGCACCGCGGCGCTCGAGAACCCGGAGTGGGCCGCCGACGTCATCGGCCGCTACGGCGACCAGATCGCCGTCGGCCTCGACGTACGCGGCACGACGCTCGCCGCGCGAGGATGGACGCGCGACGGCGGCGACCTGTGGACGGTCCTCGACCGTCTCGAGGCCGCGGGGTGCAGCCGCTACGTCGTCACCGACGTCACGAAGGACGGCACGCTGCAGGGCCCGAACGTCGACCTCCTGCGTCAGATGACCGAGCGCACCCCCAAGCCCGTCGTCGCCTCGGGCGGCATCTCGAGCCTCGACGACATCGCCGCTCTGCGCGAGCTCGTTCCGCTCGGCGTCGAGGGCGCGATCGTCGGCAAGGCGCTCTATGCCGGAGCCTTCACTCTGGCCGAGGCACTGGATGTCGCCGGACACTGATCCGCACGCCGCTCACGGGCACCCCGCCGATTCGGCGGGGGTCCCGTGGGAGGGGCGCTCGTTCAGCCCCAACCCGCACTCCGGTGACGACGGCACCGCTGACCCGGCCCTGCTCGCAGCGCTCACGGCGTTCCGCGCGGGTGGCGGCTCCGAGGCATCCGTCGTCGACGCGTACCGCGCCGCGCGACTGCTGATCCCGCTGCTGGCAGAGAAGGGCGACGCGGGCATCGGAGCCCACGGTCTCGAGGTCGACAAGACCCAGGAGCTGTCGATCGTCACCGTCGCCGCCCCCGACGGACGGCGCGTGCTGCCGGTGTTCACGTCGGTGCAGACGCTTCAGGCATGGGATGCCGCGGCCCGCCCGGTGCCCGCGGAAGGGGTGCGCACCGCGCTCGCTGCGGCCGCCGACGACACCGACCTGATCGTGATCGACCCGGGCTCGGACACCGAGTTCGTGCTGCGGCGTCCCGCGGTGTGGGCGATCGGGCAGGGTCACGCCTGGGAGCCCGCGTTCGCCTCGCCCGAGGTGTTCACCGCTCTGCAGGCGAGCGTCGCCGCCGAACTGGCGGTGCTCGACCTCGCCGTGATGCCCGGCGACCCGACCGCACGTCTGCGCGGTCCCGAGCTCGTCGTGCGGCTCGAGCTCATCGAGGGGCTCGATCAGTCCGAGCTCGACACGGTCCTGCAGCGCCTCGCACGCCGCTGGGCGGCCGACGACCGCATCGCCGTGCTGGTCGATTCGCTCACGGTCAAGCTCGTCCGCTCCGCCTGACTGACTGACTGGCGAGGCTTAAGGAATTTCGCCGCTAAGTCGGCAGAGCGTGACATCTCTCAGTCGCCGCGAAGGAGGGGACGGGGACGGTGCGTCCGCGGCGTCGCCCTTGGGCGTGGGGCGTTTCGCACGTTAGGGTGTGGCACCGGGAACGACGCGTCGCAGGGTTGCACGCAGTATGGGGGCGGGGATGCACGGGGCTGATTGGCGCGCTCGCGCGCGTTACGGATTCGACAACTGGATGTCGCGCGGCACCATCGCGATGATGACGCTGCTGGGGGCGGCGACGGTGGTGTTCGTCTTCGTCCTCGCGGCGATCGCCATCGTCTTCCATGCGTTCCCCGACAACGGCGACAGCGCCGACTTCTGGGACATCGTGTGGGGGAATCTCATGCGCACCCTCGATCCGGGGACGATGGGCGGCGACACGGGATGGGGCTTCCGCTTCCTCATGCTCGTCGTCACGATCGGCGGTCTCATCATCGTGGCCAGTCTGATCGGCATCGTCTCGGGCGCGTTCGACAGCAAGATGGCGGACCTTCGGAAGGGTCGTTCCCGGGTTCTCGAGCGCGATCACACTCTGATCCTCGGCTGGAGCGGCAAACTCCTGCCCATCGTCTCCGAGCTGAGCATCGCGAACGAGTCGCGTCGTCGCGGGGTGATCGTCATCCTGGCTGATCGCGACAAGATCGAGATGGAGGAGACGATCCGCCAGCACGTTCCGCAGCCGGGTCGCACGCGGATCGTGTGTCGCAGCGGTGACCCGATGTCCATGCTGGACCTCCAGATGGTCAGTCCCCAGTCGGCGCGGAGCGTGATCATCCTTCCTCCGGACGATGCGGACGACCCCGATGCGATCGTCATCAAGACGGCGCTGGCACTGACGCATGGCGCCGACCTCGCCGACGCCGACGGGCCGCGGATCGTCGCCGCCCTGCGGGACCGCCGCAATCTCGAGGCCGCGCGGCTGCTCGGCGACGGTCGTGCGCAGTGGCTGCTTGCGGGTGAGCTGATCACGCGAATGACGGTGCAGACCGCCCGTCAGCGTGGGCTCAGCGCCGTCTACACCGAGCTGCTCGACTTCGCCGGCGACGAGATCTACTTCACCCACCAGCCGCATTTCGCAGGACTCGCCTATTCCGACGTCCAGTTGCGCTTCGCGGGCGCGATCGTCCTCGGTATCGAGCGCGGCGGCGCCGTGCTCCTCAATCCTCGTGCGGGCGAGATGCTGCACGAGGAGGATCAGATCATCGTGCTCGCCGGGGACGACTCACTGGTGCGTGCGAGCGAGCCCATGATCGGCGACGCTTCAGCGATCAGCCACATCGTCGCCGAGTCCGCAAAACCGGAGCACACGCTCATCCTGGGATGCAATCCGAGTCTGCAGATGATCGTCGACGAGCTAGCAGAGTACGTCGCGCCGGGCTCCACCGTATGCGTGGCCGCCGATGTCCCGGACCCGGCCGTTCGCGTGCCCGAGGGTCTGGACCTCACCTTCGTGCGGATCGACACCACCAGCCGCGCGGCGCTCGAGGCCATGGACATCACCCGCTTCGACCACGTCGGGGTCCTCGCCTATCGCGACCGGCTCGCAGCACAGGCGGCTGACGCGAAGACGCTGGTGACCCTGCTGCACGTCCGCGATATCGCAGATCGGCTGAAAGTGCGTCTGAACATCGTCAGCGAGATGCTGGACGACCGCAATCGCGAACTCGCCGAAGTCACCCGCGCGGACGACTTCATCGTGAGCGATCGGCTGATCAGCCTCATGCTGTCGCAGATCAGCGAGAACGGGAGGCTGACCGCGGTGTTCAACGAGCTCTTCTCCAGCACGGGAACGGAGATCTATCTGCGCCCCGCGGCCCTGTACGTCGGTCCCGACATGGAGGTCGACTTCGCCACGATCATTTTGGCGGCATCGCAGCGCGGCGAAACGGCGATCGGCTACCGCGTCGCGGGAGAAGCGCATGTCCGGTCCGCACGGTACGGGGTGCACGTGAATCCCGCCCTCGGCGATCGGCGTACCTACACGATCGACGACGAGATCATCGTGCTCGCAGAACACGCCGCCGTCGGTCGCGGCGCGGTGCAGGCCGACGCTGCGTCCTCCATCCGCGTGGTCAGGTGACCGGGCCGGTCCACTTCTCGCCGGGGCCCTTGCCGATGGGATCGGGGATGACGGATGCCTCGCGGAACGCCAGCTGCAGCGATCGCAGGCCGTCGCGCAGCGACCGGGCGTGCATGTCGCTGATCTCCGGCGCGCCGGCGGTGATGAGCCCGGCCAGGGCGTTGATCAGCTTGCGCGCCTCGTCGAGGTCGAGCTGGGTGGACGGGTCGTCGGCGAGGCCGACCTTGACCGCAGCGGCGCTCATCAGGTGCACGGAGGCGGTGGTGATGACCTCGACCGCGGGCACATCCGCGATGTCGCGGCTGGCGGCCGAGGCCGCACGCTCCTGCTCCTCCCAGCGGGCCTGACGCGCAGCATCCACCTCGTCGTCGGTCGGAAGCGGGCCGTCATTGCCGGGAATCGTGTGCACGTCGTTCTCTCTGTTAGACTCATCGGGTCTCCGGAGTGTTCTGCTCCGGATCGCAAGAGGATCACATCCCACCCGCGCTTGCCGCTCCAGGCTACCGGGTCACGCACTCCGCTCCGGATCGGGGCAGGTCTGCGCGGACGCTTCCGCGCAGACGAACAGGGTGCAGAGCCGGCGCTCGCGCGTCGCGCCGGGTGGAATGCCCCTCTCGCACCTGCGAGGCACACCGTGCACCGCAGTGGTCATATCCGTATGAAAGAGGAGTTCCGCATCAGCGATCCCCGCACCAACGACCGCATCCGCGTCCCCGAGGTCCGCCTCGTGGGTCCCGCGGGTGAGCAGGTCGGCGTCGTCCGCATCGAGGTGGCACTGCGCCTGGCCCAGGAGGCCGACCTCGATCTCGTCGAGGTGGCCCCGAACTCGAAGCCCCCCGTGGTCAAGATCATGGACTACGGCAAGTTCAAGTACGAGGCTGCGCAGAAGGCCAAGGAAGCGCGTCGCAATCAGGCGAACACCGTCCTCAAGGAGGTCCGGTTCCGTCTGAAGATCGAGGCCCACGACTACATAACCAAGCTCAAGCGCGCCGAGGGCTTCCTCCAGTCCGGAGACAAGGTCAAGGCGATGATCCTGTTCCGCGGTCGCGAGCAGTCGCGGCCCGAGCAGGGTGTGCGCCTCCTCCGCAAGTTCGCCGAGGACGTGGCCGAGTTCGGCACCGTGGAGTCCAACCCCACGATCGACGGACGCAACATGGTCATGGTGGTCGCCCCGCACAAGAACAAGTCCGAGGTGAAGACCGAGCAGAACGCCCAGCGCGCCGCCAACAAGGAGGCCGCCCGTTCTGCGAAGACCGGGACCAACCCGTCCGGCGAGGCCGAGACGGTCGACGCCGCATCCGAACCGGCGACCGCCGAGTAGGACCCACGAACTCCCGCACCGCGGGACACCGACTCCCGCCGTGGCGGGAAGTGAAACGAAGGAAGAAGAGATGCCGAAGCAGAAGACCCACTCGGGTGCCAAGAAGCGCTTCAAGCTGACCGGCAGCGGAAAGCTGATGAAGCAGCAGGCGGGCATGCGTCACAACCTCGAGGGCAAGTCGAGCCGCCGCACCCGTCGCCTCAACCAGGAGCAGGTCCTGGCTCCGGGTGACGCCAAGCAGGCCAAGAAGCTCCTCGGCCTCTGAGCCCGACGCACGAATAGGAATACTGAGAAATGGCTAGAGTCAAGCGGGCGGTCAACGCCCACAAGAAGCGTCGCGTCATCCTCGAGCGCGCCTCCGGTTACCGCGGACAGCGTTCGCGCCTGTACCGCAAGGCGAAGGAGCAGGTCACCCACTCGCTCGTCTACGCGTACCGTGACCGTCGCAAGCGCAAGGGCGACTTCCGTCGTCTGTGGATCCAGCGCATCAACGCCGCCGCGCGCCAGAACGGCGTCACCTACAACCGCTTCATCCAGGGCCTCGGCCTCGCGGGCGTGCAGGTCGACCGTCGCATGCTGGCCGAGCTGGCGGTCAACGAGCCGGCGACCTTCGCCTCGCTCGTGGCCACGGCGAAGGCCGCGCTGCCGACCGACGTGAACGCGGCGAAGACCGCCTGACACGCGGCATCCGAGTTCCGAAAGGGCGTCCATCCCCCGGGATGGACGCCCTTTCGCATGCGCGGACACGCGTACCCGTGGTGACGCGTGCCAAAATGGACATGTGCTGGAGAATCCGCGATCGCCGCGCGTCCGCGCCGTCGCGAAGCTGACCAAGCGCAGCGCCCGTGAAGAGACCGGGCTGTTCCTGCTCGAAGGCCCTCAGGCCGCGCGCGAGGTGCTGGCCTACCGTGCCGAGACGCTCGTCGAGCTGTTCGCGACCCCGACGGCCATGGAGCGGCACGCCGATATCCGCGACGCCGCGCGCGCGGCGGGCATCGAGGTGGAGTTCACCACCGAGGCCGTGCTCGACGCGATGGCCGACACCGTCACCCCGCAGGGGATCGTCGGGGTCGCGAGGCAGTCGCCGACCTCGGCGCGCGAGGTGTTCGCAGCCGCCCCGCGGCTGGTCGCCATCTGCGAAGAGGTGCGCGACCCGGGCAACCTCGGCACCATCATCCGGGCCGCGGATGCCGCGGGAGCCGATGCGGTCGTGCTCACCGGCCGCACGGTCGACCCCTACAACCCCAAGGTGGTGCGCTCGACGACGGGGTCGCTGTTCCACCTCCCGATCGCGATCGGCGCCGAACTCGAGACCGTCGCGCAGCTGGCGCGGGCGGCGGGGATGCGGGTGGTCGCCGCCGACGTGGGCGGCACCGACTTCCTCGCGGCCCGGGCGCTGCTCGCCCAGCCCACCGCGTGGGTCTTCGGCAACGAGGCGCACGGACTGGGGGAGGACGCGCTCGCGATCGCCGACCTGTCACTGCGGCTGCCGATCTACGGCAGTGCCGAGTCCCTCAACCTCGCCACGGCCGCCAGCGTGTGCCTCTACGAGACGGCCTTCGCGCAGCGCGCCGAGATCTGAGCGGGGCGCGTCCCGACGTATCAGGGATGCCGCGGCATCCTCCTTCCTGGCGATGACCGCCGGAACGCGACGATCACCGTTCACTCCTCCCCGTCTCGGAAGGGTCGGATATGAGCAACACGCAGGTGCCCGGTCGGGATCTGGGCAACGTCATCCGCAACAATCGCGCCCGCCGGGCGATCTACGGCACGTACGTGATCTCGTGCATCGTGACCACCTCGATCCAGGTGGGGCTGGCCTCGGTGCACATCTCGCAGCCCGACGCCCTGTCGGCGACCATCGCCGTGCTGGCGTACCTGGCGATCCCGGTGGGCGGTCTGGCGCTGGTCAACACCGCTCGCCCGGCCTCGCGAACGGCCGCCCCGCGACGGGCCCCGCGCAGACGGAAGAGCCTCTCGGCGAAGCCCGCGACGACCGACCCCGCGCATTCCATTTCTGTTACAGGTCGGTGAAAGAGCCGTCAATCCCTTGGTAACCGCATAGGAGATCCCTAGCGTGGAGTGATGGTGACCTCCGACTCAACGCCGACGGAGGCCGCGGCCCCCGCCGGTGCGCCCCTCGTCGTGATCTCCGACGTGCAGAAGCACTACGGCGACTTCCAGGCTCTGAAAGACATCGACCTCACCGTTCGCTCGGGCGAGGTGGTGGTCGTGATCGGCCCCTCGGGCTCCGGGAAGTCGACGCTGTGCCGCACGATCAACCGGCTCGAGACGATCACGAGCGGCACGATCACGATCGACGGGAAGGAGCTGCCGAAGGAGGGCAAGGCGCTCGCGCAGCTGCGCGCCGACGTCGGCATGGTGTTCCAGTCGTTCAACCTGTTCGCCCACCTCACGATCCTCGACAACGTCACACTCGGGCCCATCAAGGTGCGCGGGATGAAGAAGGCGGATGCCGAGCGCGAGGCCAAGACACTGCTCGACCGCGTCGGGGTCGGGCAGCAGGCGTCGAAGCTTCCGGCGCAGCTGTCGGGTGGTCAGCAGCAGCGCGTCGCGATCGCGCGCGCCCTGGCCATGAACCCCAAGGTGATGCTGTTCGACGAGCCCACGAGCGCACTCGACCCCGAGATGATCAACGAGGTCCTCGACGTCATGGTCGGCCTCGCGAAGGACGGCATGACGATGATCGTCGTCACCCATGAGATGGGCTTCGCCCGCAAGGCCGCCGATCGCGTCGTCTTCATGGCCGACGGCCAGATCGTGGAGGAAGCCACGCCGGAGGAGTTCTTCACGAACCCGAAGAGCGATCGCGCGAAGGACTTCCTCTCGAAGCTGCTGACCCACTAGAGCGTCCGCGCCCTTGCACCGGCGCGGCGGAACGAACGACCCATACGAAACGGAGTGATCACATGCGCAAGACACGACTGCTCGCGGCGCTCGGCCTCGCGGCCGCCGCGACCCTCGCCCTCACCGCCTGCAACAGCGGCACCCCCACCTCATCCGGAGCCGGCTCTGCGGGCGCCAGCGACGCCGGACCCGTCTGGGGCGCCGTCGCCACCGGCGTGACCATCACCGGCAGCCCGACCTTCGACAAGATCAAGTCGGCCGGCAAGATCGTGGTCGGCGTCAAGGAGGACCAGCCCGGTCTCGGCTACCTCGACCCGGTGACGGGCGAGCGCAAGGGCTTCGACGTCGACGTGGCGCGCTGGATCGCTGCCTCCCTCGGCTACGACCCGGCCGACGCGTCGAAGGTGGAGTTCAAGGCCATCCCGTCGGCCAACCGCGAGCAGGCCATCATCAACGGCGACATCGACTACTACGTCGGCACCTATTCGATCACCGACAAGCGCAAGGAGTCGATCTCCTTCGCCGGGCCCTACTTCCTCACCGGGCAGGGCCTCCTGGTGGCCGCCGACAACACCACCATCACGGGCAAGGACACGCTGACCGCCGAGACGACCGTGTGCTCGGTGACCGGATCCACCCCGATTCAGCGCATCCGTGAGCAGACTCCCGCGAAGGTCGTCGAGTTCGACACCTACTCGCAGTGCGTGGAGAAGCTCAAGAACGGCGAGGTCGATGCCGTCACGACCGACGAGGCGATCCTGATCGGCTACGCGGCTCAGGACCCCGACAAGCTCAAGATCGCGGGTGGCCCGTTCAGCGAGGAGCGCTACGGCGTCGGGATCGCCAAGGGCGACACCGCCTTCCAGGGGTTCGTGAACACCATGTTCACCGACGGCGGATCGACCTGGCAGGCGATCTTCGAGAAGAACCTCGGCGCGTCCGGCGTCGCAGGTGAGCAGCCGAAGGTCGATCCCGCGAGCTGATCGACGCGGTGCGGGTGGCGGCATGCCGCCGCCCGCACCGACATCGCCATCGAAGCCGGAAGAGACAGAACGGACCGCATGCGGTGAATCAGATCTTCGACTACCCAGACCTGTGGCTGCAGGCGCTGTGGGGGACCCTCGTGCTGTTCGTCGGCGGTGGCCTCATCGCGCTCGTCCTCGGCTTCATCGTCGCGGCGATGAGGGTGTCGCCCGTGCCCATCGCGCGGGCCGTGGGAGCCGTCTACGTCAACTGGGTGCGCAACACTCCGCTGACGCTGGTGCTGTTCTTCTTCGCGTTCTGCGTGCCGCTCCTGTTCGACGTCCCGCGCGGCAGCTTCCTCGCGCTCGCCGTGTGCGGTCTCGGCGTCTACACGGCGACGTACGTGGCCGAGACCATCCGGTCGGGAATCAACACCGTGCCGGTCGGCCAGGCCGAAGCGGCGCGTGCTCTCGGGCTGACCTTCGGACAGGTGATGTCGCTGATCGTCCTGCCTCAGGCGACGCGGTCGGTGATCCCCCCGATGATGAACGTGTTCATCGCCTTGTTGAAGAACACGACCGTCGCCGCCGGTTTCGCGGTGGTCAACCTCGGCACCATCCGTGCGGCGATGAGCGAGAACGGCGAGAACCAGCTCATCACGATCCTCCTGGTGATGGTGATCTTCGTGATCCTCGTGCTCCTGCTGGCCGCGCTGCAGCGCGCGGCCGAGAAGAAGTGGAAGGTGGCGCGATGAGCTCCTCCGTTCTCTACGACCTCCCCGGTCCCCGCGCCCGGCTGCGCAACCGCATCCTCGGTGCGCTGACGCTCGTGGTGGTTGCGGCACTGTTCGCCTTCGTCATCTGGCGCTTCATCGACACCGGTCAGTTCTCCGCCGCGAAGTGGAACGTGTTCACGTTCAGCGCCATCTGGGTGCGGTTCGGGGAGGCGACGCTGGCGACACTCGCGGCATTCGCCGCGGCCGCCGTCGGTGCGCTGGTCCTCGGGTTCGTGCTCGCCATCGGACGTCTCTCCGATCACGCGTGGGTCCGTCTGCCGGTCAGCTGGATCGTCGAGATCCTCCGCGCGGTCCCGGTGCTGGTCTTCATGCTCCTGCTGTATTACGGGCTGCCGGTCATCGGCATCAGGATGTCGTCCTACTGGGCGGTCGTGATCGCACTGATCGCCTACAACGGCTCCGTGCTGTCGGAGGTCATCCGCGCCGGAGTCGAGGCACTGCCACGGGGACAGCGCGAGGCGGGCTACGCGATCGGTCTGCGCAAGTCGAATGTGATGCGCCTGGTCCTGTTCCCGCAGGCCATCCGGGCCATGATGCCGGTCATCATCGCCCAGCTCGTCGTGACGCTGAAGGACACCGCGCTCGGCTTCATCATCACCTACCCGGAGCTGCTGTACTTCGCGCGGCTCCTCGGCTCCAACGGCGAGTACGGGTCGCCTCTGGTGCAGGCCGCTCTGATCGCCAGCATCATCTACGTCGCGATGTGCCTCGCACTGTCGTACGTCGCGTACGTCGTGGAGAAGCGCACGCGTCGGTCGCCGAAGGTCACCGCTGTCGCGGCGGCGAACCTGCCGGTGCAGGAGGGCACCGACACGGAGCTGCTCGTCACCCAGCGCGGCGACGACAAGACGGGCCGCGGCGGCGCCTGATCGTCTGCGCCGACGGGCGGATGCGGCATCCGCCCGTCGGTAGACTCGATTCTCGTGTCCGACGCTCCCGAAACACCCACGATCACGCCCGAGGCGGTGGATGCCGCGGTGCACGCCGCGATCGCCGCCGTCGACGCTGCGGCCGACACGGCCGCGCTGAAGGCCGCGCGCGCGGAGCACGGCGCAGAGGGCTCACCGCTCGCGCAGCTCAATGCGCAGCTGCGCAACGTCGCCCCCGCGCAGAAGGCCGAGCTCGGCAAGCTCGTCGGGCAGGCCCGCGGCCGGGTGAACCAGGCGTTCGCCGCCCGCGAGGAGCAGCTCGCGCAGGCCGAGACCGCCGCGAAGCTCGAGGCCGAGCGTGTGGACATCACCGCCCTGGCGTCGCGGGCGCGCGTGGGGGCGCGGCATCCCATGACCCTCCTGCAGGAGCAGATCTCCGACATCTTCGTCGGCATGGGGTGGGAGATCGCCGAAGGTCCCGAGCTCGAGCACGAGTGGTACAACTTCGACGCGCTGAACTTCGACGTCGACCACCCGGCTCGGCAGATGCAGGACACGTTCTTCGTCGACCCGGTCGCGCGTCACCTCGTGATGCGCACGCACACGAGTCCCGTGCAGGTGCGCTCCATGCTCGAGCGCGATCTGCCGATCTACGTGCTGTGCCCGGGGCGGGTCTACCGCACCGACGAGTTCGACGCGACGCACCTTCCGGTCTTCACCCAGTTCGAGGGCCTCGTGATCGACAAGGGCATCACGATGGCGCACCTCAAGGGCACCCTCGACCACGCCGCACGCGTGCTGTTCGGGCCCGAGGCGAAGACGCGCTTCCGCGCGAACTACTTCCCGTTCACCGAGCCGTCCGCCGAGCTCGACCTGTGGCACCCGACGTTCAAGGGCGGGGCGCGCTGGATCGAATGGGGCGGCTGCGGGATGGTCAACCCCAACGTGCTGCGCGCGGCGGGGATCGACCCGGAGGAGTACTCGGGCTTCGCGTTCGGCATGGGGGTGGAGCGCACCCTGATGTTCCGCAGCGACGTGCAGGACATGCGCGACATGGCCGAGGGCGATGTGCGCTTCAGCGAGCAGTTCGGGATGGTGGTCTGATGCGGGTTCCGCTCTCCTGGCTCCGCGAGTACGTGGACCTTCCGACGGATGCCTCGCCCGAGGCCGTGCTCGCCGACCTCGTGCGCGTCGGATTCGAGGAGGAGGACGTCCACCGGTTCGACCTCACCGGGCCGATCGTGGTCGGCGAGGTGGTCTCGTTCGAGCCCGAGCCGCAGTCCAACGGCAAGACGATCCGGTGGTGCCAGGTCGACGTCGGCCCCGACCACGGCGGGGTGCGCGGCATCGTGTGCGGCGCGGGCAACTTCTTCGCCGGAGACAAGGTCGTGGTGACACTGCCCGGCGCGGTGCTGCCCGGGCCGTTCCCGATCGCGGCCCGCAAGACGTACGGGCACGTCTCCGACGGCATGATCGCCTCGGCGAAGGAGCTCGGACTGGGGGAGGAGCACAACGGCATCCTGCGCCTCGTCGAGCTCGGCATCGACGCGCCCGTCGGCACCGATGCGATCACCCTCCTCGGTCTCGACGACGTCGCGATCGACGTCAACGTCACCCCCGACCGCGGCTACGCCCTGTCGGTCCGCGGCGTCGCGCGTGAGTACTCGCACGCCACCGGCGCCGCGTTCCGCGATCCCGCCGAGCGCGCGGGCGGCGACACCGATCCCGGCACCGGCTTCCCGGTCGCCGTCGACGACGCCGCCCCCATACGCGGTCGTGTCGGCGCGACCGAGTTCGTCGCCCGCGTCGTGCGCGGGGTCGACCCCACCAAGCCGACCCCGGCCTGGATGATCGCGCGGCTCAGCCTCGCGGGCATCCGCTCGCTCGGCATCCTCATCGACATCACCAACTACGTGATGCTCGAGCTCGGCCAGCCGACCCACGGCTACGACCTCGACCGCCTGCAGGGCGGGATCACAGTGCGTCGCGCGACGGCAGGCGAGACGCTCGAGACGCTCGACGGCAAGGTGCGCACGCTCGATGTCGAAGATCTGCTGATCACCGACGAGTCCGGCCCGATCGGACTGGCCGGCGTCATGGGCGGGGCGACGACCGAGATGACGGATGCCACGCGCAACGTCCTGATCGAGGCGGCGACCTTCGACACGGTGACGATCGCGCGCTCGGCCCGTCGGCACAAGCTGCCGTCCGAGGCATCCCGTCGCTTCGAACGCGGCGTCGACCCGCTGATCCCGTTCGCCGCCTCGCGCCGCGTCGCCGACCTCATGGTCGAGTACGCCGGAGGGACGCTCGACCCCGAGCTCGGCGGTGCGCTGTATGCCGAGGTGTCGATCGCGGGCATCACGCTGCCGACGGGGTTCGTACCCGGACTGATCGGGGTGCACTACACCGCCGAGGAGATCGTCGCGTCGTTGGAGAAGATCGGCGCCGAGGTGCTCGACGGCGAGGGGGGCTGGACCGTCATCCCGCCGTCGTGGCGTCCCGACCTCACCGACAAGTGGACGCTCGCCGAGGAGGTCGCCCGCATCGGCGGCTACGACCGCATCCCGTCGATCCTGCCCACACCGCCGTCGGGGCGCGGCCTCACGCTCGCGCAGCAGGGGCGCCGCCGCGTCGCCAACGCGCTCGCCGCGGCCGGCTACGTCGAGACCCCGTCGTTCCCCTTCACGACCGAGGCCGCGAACGACCTGCACGGGTCGGCATCGGGGGAGCACCTGCCCTCGATCAAGCTCGCCAATGCGCTCGACGGCCAGTCGCCGTTCCTGCGGCGCTCGCTCGTACCGGCGCTCCTCGACGTGGCTCATCGCAACGTCTCGCGCGGCTTCACCGACCTGGCGCTGTTCAAGACGGGCGTCGTCTTCGCCCCCGCGCCCGGCGTCGCGTACGGAACCGACTCGGTGCCGCCGCTGGCGGTACGTCCCGATGCGGCGACCCTCGCCGCGCTCGATGACGCGATCCCGCCGCAGCCCCGCCACGTCGCGGTGCTGCTGACCGGCAACGTGGCGGCCAAGCAGCCGGGGCACCCGGCCGTGCCCGCCGAGCTCGGCGACGCTCTGGATGCGGTGCGCACGATCGCCGCGGCGGCGGGCGTCACGATCGACGTCGCCCAGACGCAGCGCGCAGCGCTGCACCCGGGACGCGCGGGCGTGCTGTCGGTGCACGGCATCGAGGTCGGCTACGTCGGCGAGCTGCTTCCGGCCGTCGCCGAGGCCGCCGACCTGCACGGCCGCGTGATGGTCGCCGAGCTCGATCTGGATCTGACGCTGTCGCTCGCGGGCGAGCGCGTGGTCGCGGCATCCCTCTCGGGGTATCCCGCGGCGACGCAGGATGTCTCGCTGGTGCTGCCCGTCGAGGTGCCCGCCGCCGACCTCAGCGCCGCGCTCGTCGACGGTGCGGGTGAGCTGCTGGAGGCTGTCCGCCTGGTCGACGACTACCGCGGCTCCGGAGTTCCGGAAGGCAGCAAGAGCCTCACGTTCGCGCTCCGCTTCCGCGCTCCCGATCGCACGCTCACGGCCGCCGAGGCGACCGAGTCGAAGCTGGCCGGTGTGGCGCTGGCGGCGACCCGCTTCGGCGCGACGCTCCGCGAGTAGGCGCCTCGTTCCGGATCCGCCGAGAGCGGACCGGGTCGCGCGGACGCCGCGTGCCTGATGTGATGGGCGCATGACGGACGTGCTCGTGCTCGGCGGGACGGGATGGCTGAGCGGGGAGATCGCGCGCCGGTGGATGGATGCCGGGGCGCGGGTGACCTGCCTCGCACGCGGTGGACGCGACGCGCCCTACGGCGCCGCCCTGGTGCGAGCCGACCGAGACGCGCCGGACGCGTACCTCCGCGTCGCCGACCGGGACTGGGACGAGGTCGTCGACATCTCCTCCAACCCGGGTCACGTCACCGCCGCGCTCACCGCCCTCGCGCCGCGCACCCGCCACTGGACGTTCGTCTCCTCGGTGTCGGCGTACGCCTCGAACGACATCGCGGGGCAGGACGAGTCGGCTGCGTTGGCCGTTCCCGCCGAGCCGGGCGACCCGTACGACTACTCGCGCGCGAAGGCGGCGTGCGAGGCATCCGTCCGCTCCGTCGTCGGCGCGCGGGCGGCGATCGTGCGTCCCGGACTCGTCGTGGGTCCCGGGGATCCCACCGACCGCTTCGGCTACTGGGTCGCCCGGTTCGCACTCGCCGGTGACGAGCCGGTGCTGGTGCCCGACCTGGAGGACCGCGACGCACAGGTGATCGACGTGCGGGATCTCGCCGACTTCCTCGTCGCGGCGGGTGAGGCGCGGTGGGTGGGCACGGCCAACGCCGTCGGCGATCCGCTGCCGCTGCGCCGCGTGCTCGATCTCGCCCGCGAGGTCGCCGGGCACACCGGCACGGTGGTGACCGCCGGCGACGACTGGCTCGCCGCGCACGACGTGCAGAACTGGATGGGCCCCCGCTCGCTGCCGCTCTGGCTGCCGACCGACATGCCGGGCTTCACCACCCGCGCGAACGCGGTCTACCGTCTGCTCGGCGGGCGCCTGCGCGAGCTGCGCGCGACGCTGACGGACACGCTCGCCGACGAGCGGGAGCGAGGGCTCGATCGAGACCGGGTCAGCGGCCTCACCCGTGCCGAGGAGGAGGCGCTTCTGACCGAGCTCGGGATCGCGGGGGCGCCTTGAGCGACTGACCGCCGGGTCGGAGCGCCGCCAGTGCCGCGACGAGGAGTGGTAGCACGGCGAACAGGGCGACACCCGCCATCGCCTCGGCGATGGCGTCGGCGTCGGCATCCATGGGTGCGTGCAGCAGCGGCCGCAGCACGACCGCGAACGGGAATGTGCCGTACAGCAGCACGCCCTGCACCGCGAAGCCGCGCGGCCGTGGTCGTTCTTCGAGGCGAGCGGCGATACTGCGACGGGCGAGCAGCGCGTTCACGAGCCCGAAGAAGACCAACGCTTCGCTGAACCACCCGATGAAGTTGTGGAGCGGAACCCCGAAGTAGGCCCCTCCGTGCGGCCACACCCAATCGCCGAGGTGCGTGCTCTGCCATGGGTCGCTCGACAGGTCGAGCGCCGTCAGCGCGAATGCCGCCAAGACCGTGGCGAGCACCGCGCCGCCGATCCCCGACGGCGCGCGCCCGACTGCGCCGACCAGGGCTCGGCCGATCATCAGGCTGGCGTAGCCCATCGCGAAGTACTGCAAGAGGATGAGCGGCGGCACGCCCAGCACGAGCGGTCCGAGCGGTCCGTCGGCGTAGTGGTAGTCGCCGAAGACGAGTCCGGTCGCGACGCCCAGCGCCTCGGCGGTGAAGCTCACCGCGGCGATCACGATGAACGACAGCACTGCAGCCGCGCCACCGGCCCAGCGCGAGAAGTGCCAGAACGCGAACGCCACCGGCAACCAGCCGGCGAGGAGCGCGAGCAGCCCCGGCAGATCGGCGGGCAGCAGAGCCGTCGCGTACGAGAACGCCAGCAGGGCCCACAGCGCGCCCGACTCGATCGGGCCCGGACGGGTGATCATGGGCGTCGCGGTGTCGGAGATCGTGCGGGTCATCGTGTCCTTTCCCGCGCCGAGTATAGGGACGGCCTGCATCGTCGCCTGTGCACCCGCGGACGTGTCGCTCGGCCGCGCCCGTTCGCGGGGGCGCGGTGCCGGTGCTGGGGGCCGGGGCTGCACGGTGCGCGGCTCGGGCGTCGATTTGCGGATGCCTCGACCGCCCCGCTATCGTCGGCGCATGCCTTCGGCCGTCTCGGACATGCTGACGCTCCTCGCGAGCGTCGCTCCCGCGCGCCGACGTCGCGGCGACCGCCGACTGTAGGCGACCCCGTGCTCCCCGCCGCGCTCGGCGGGTGGAGCCAGGGAGTCGCCGCCTCGTCCCCGCCCGTTCCCGGGTGTCGTGCCGCCGCGGCCGCCGACTCCCACACCTTAAGGTGGAATCCATGACCTACTCGGTCGCCGTCTCCGGCGCATCCGGCTACGCCGGCGGCGAGATCCTGCGCCTCCTGGCCGCGCACCCCGACATCGAGATCCGCACCGTCACCGCGAACGCCAACGCGGGGCAGCCGCTGGTCGCCCACCAGCCGCATCTGCGGTCGCTGCGCCACCTCGAGCTGCAGCCGACCACTCCGGACGTGCTCGCCGGGCACGACATCGTCTTCCTGGCCCTGCCGCACGGGCAGTCGGGGCAGTACACCGACGCGCTCGCCGGCACTCCGCTCGTGATCGACGCGGGCGCCGACCACCGGCTCACCGACCCCGCCGCGTGGGAGGCGTTCTACGGCGGCGACTTCTCCGAGCCGTGGACCTACGGCGTCCCCGAGCTCGTGGTCGGACCCGGCGGGGCGCAGCAGCGCACCCGCCTCGCGGGAGCGTCCCGCATCGCCGCGCCCGGCTGCAACGCGAGCACCGTGAGCCTCAGCCTTGCGCCCGGCGTCGCAGCCGGCGTGATCGACCCCCGCGACATCGTGACGGTGCTCGCCGTGGGACCGTCCGGCGCCGGCAAGAGCCTGAAACCGCATCTGCTCGCCAGCGAGGTGCTCGGCTCCGCCAACCCCTATGCCGTCGGCGGCACCCACCGGCACATCCCCGAGATCCGTCAGGCGCTCGCGGGGGCACTGCCGGTCGACGCCGCATCGCCCGATCCGACGTACACCTCCCTCATCGACAGCATCCGCATCTCGTTCACGCCCGTGATCGTGCCGATGGCCCGCGGCATCCTCGCCACCTCCACTGCGCCGATCGTCCCCGGCGTCACCGATGCGCAGATCCGCGACGCGTGGGAGTCGGCCTACCGCGACGAGACCTTCGTGCAGCTGCTGCCGGAAGGCGGGTTCCCCCGCACCGCCGACGTGCTCGGCGCCAACACGGCGCTCATGGGGCTCGCGATCGACCGCGCCGCGAATCGCGTCGTCGTGGTGACTGCGGTGGACAACCTCACCAAGGGAACGGCGGGCGCCGCCATCCAGTCCATGAACATCGCGCTCGGCCTCCCCGAAGACCGCGCCCTCTCCGTGAACGGAGTCTCCCCGTGAGTGTCACCGCCCCCCAGGGGTTCGAGGCCGCCGGCGTCGTCGCCGGCCTGAAATCCACCGGCAAGCCCGATGTGACCGTCGTCGTCAACCGCGGCCCGCTGAAGGTCGGCGCCGCGGTCTTCACCTCCAACCGCGCCAAGGCCAACCCGATCCTGTGGTCGCAGCAGGCGATCCAGGACGGCGTGGTGGAGGCGATCGTGCTCAACTCCGGCGGGGCGAACTGCTTCACCGGCTCGTTCGGGTTCCAGACGACGCACCAGACGGCCGAGAAGGCCGCCGCGCTCCTCGGCGTGAGCGCCGGCGACATCCAGGTGTGCTCGACCGGCCTGATCGGCACCGGCGACGAGGTGTTCCGGGCCAAGGTCCTCGACGGCACGGAGCGGGCGATCGCCGCGCTCAGTCCCGAGGGCGGCGAGGACGCGTCGCTCGCGATCATGACCACGGACTCGCGCCCGAAGCGCTCGGTGCGTGAACAGGACGGGTGGACGATCGGCGCGATGGCGAAGGGTGCCGGGATGCTGGCGCCCGGGCTGGCCACGATGCTCGTGGTGATCACGACCGACGCCGTGCTGACCGCCGCCGACGCCGATGCCCACCTGCGGGCGGCGACACGGGTGAGCTTCGACCGGCTGGATTCGGACGGCTGCATGTCGACCAACGATCAGGTCACGCTGATGGCCAGCGGCGCGTCCGGGATCGCCCCCGATGCGGACGCCTTCCGCGACGCCCTCGCCGCCGTCTGCCTCGACCTCGCCGCGCAGCTCCAGGGCGACGCCGAGGGGGCGAGCCACGACATCACGATCGAGGTGCGCGGCGCGGCATCCGAGGACGACGCCGTCGAGGTGGGTCGCTCGGTCGCCCGCAACAACCTCTTCAAGGCCGCCGTCTTCGGCAACGACCCGAACTGGGGGCGCGTGCTCGCGGCGATCGGCACGACGGACGCGGCCTTCGACCCCTACGACGTGGACGTGTGGATGAACGGCGTGCGGGTGTGCAGCGCGGGCGGTCCCGACGCACCGCGCGAGGACGTCGACCTCACCCCACGGGCCGTCGCCCTGGTGATCGACCTGAGGGTCGGCGACGCGACGGCCACGATCCTCACCAACGACCTCACCCACGACTACGTCCACGAGAACAGCGCGTACTCTTCATGACCGGCATCGATCTCCAGGACACCGACCCCGACGAGGCGAGCCGGCGGGCCGCGACGATGGTGGAGTCGCTGCCGTGGCTGCAGGCCTTCCGCGACCGCATCGTCGTGATCAAGTTCGGTGGCAACGCCATGATCAGCGACGAGCTGCAGGACGCCTTCGCCGCCGACATCGCCTACCTGCGCTACGTCGGGGTCAAGCCCGTCGTGGTGCACGGCGGAGGTCCGCAGATCTCGTCCATGCTCGACCGCCTCGCGATCCCGAGCGAGTTCAAGGGCGGATACCGCGTCACCTCCACCGAGGCGATCTCGGTCGTGCGCATGGTGCTCACCGGGCAGATCAACCCGCAGCTGGTCGCCAAGATCAACGCGCACGGGCCGCTCGCGACCGGACTGTCGGGGGAGGATGCCGGGCTGTTCGGCGGACGCCGCCGCGGCGTGGTGATCGGCGGCGTCGAGCACGACCTCGGTCGCGTCGGCGACGTCACCCAGGTCGACCCGCAGCCCATCCTCGACCAGCTGGACGCCGGCCGCATCCCGGTCGTCTCGGGGATCGCCCCCGACCTCGACCAGCCGGGGCACTCGCTCAACGTCAACGCCGATGCCGCCGCCGCGGCGCTCGCCGTCGCGCTGGGCGCGTCGAAGCTCGTGGTGCTCACCGATGTGGCCGGGCTCTACGCCGACTGGCCGAACCGCGAGTCGCTCGTCTCGCACCTGACGGCGACCGAGCTGCGCGCGATGATGCCGCGGCTCGAGTCGGGCATGATCCCGAAGATGCAGGCCTGTCTCGACGCCGTCGACGGCGGCGTCGAGACGGCCGCGATCATCGACGGGCGGGTGCCGCACTCGGTGCTCGTGGAGATCTTCACCAACAAGGGAATCGGAACAGAGGTGGTACGGGGTGAGTGACCAGGCGGTGCCCGAGCAGGCAGTGACCGACACGGCGGTCTCGACGTGGCAGGAGAACGCCGGGCGCGACCTCGTGCGCAGCTTCGGGGACCGCATGGCGATGTTCGTGCGCGGCGAGGGATCGCACCTGTGGGATGCCGACGACCGGCGCTACCTCGACTTCCTGGCCGGGATCGCCGTCGACTCGCTCGGACACGCGCACCCGGTCTTCGTCGAGGCGATCGCCTCGCAGGCGGCCACGCTCGCGCACGTGTCGAACTACTTCGCCACACCCCCGCAGCTCGCCCTCGCCGCGCGCCTGAAGCGCCTCGCCGGCACCGGCGAGAGCGGCCGGGTGTACTTCGGGAACTCCGGCGCCGAGGCCAACGAGGCCGCCTTCAAGCTGGCGCGGCTGCACGGCCAGAAGACCGGGAAGTCCCGCATCATCGCGCTCACCGACGCGTTCCACGGTCGCACGATGGGAACACTGGCGCTCACGGGGAAGCCCTGGATGCAGGAGCCGTTCCTCCCGATGGTGCCGGGGGTGTCGTTCATCGACTCGACCGTCGCAGCCCTCGAGGCCGCCGTCGACGACTCGGTCGCCGCACTGGTGCTGGAACCCATCAAGGGCGAGGCGGGAGTGCTCCCCCTGCCCGACGGCTTCCTGGAGGCCGCCCGTGCCGTGACCGAGCGTCACGGCGCGCTGCTCATCATCGACGAGATCCAGACCGGCGCCGGACGCACCGGGGAATGGTTCGCGTTCCAGCACGCGGGCATCACGCCCGACGCCATCACCGTGGCCAAGGGCATCGGCGGAGGTTTCCCGATCGGCGCGCTCATCACCTTCGGCGCCGCGAGCGAGCTCTTCTATCCGGGCACGCACGGCTCGACCTTCGGGGGGAACGCCCTCGGCACCGCCGTGGCCGGAGCGGTGCTCGCCGAGATCGAGCGTGCCGGCCTGGTCGGGAACGCCGCCGCGCGCGGCGCGCAGCTGCGGACGGCGATCGAGGCGATCGGGTCTCCGCTGGTGGACGGATGCCGCGGCCAGGGCCTGCTGATCGGCGTGGCGCTGAGTCATCCCGTCGCCAAGGACGTGGTCGCCGCAGCCCAGCAGCGCGGTCTCGTGATCAACGCGCCGAACGACGCCACGATCCGCCTCGTCCCCGCCCTCACGATCGGCGACGCCGAGATCGAGGAGTTCCTCGAGCTGTTCACCGCCGCCCTCGCCGCCGTCGAGCAGTCGCTCGAGCCCGCCGCATCCACCCCCGTCTCGGAGATCCCCGTATGACCCGCCACCTCCTGCGCGACGACGACCTGACACAGGCCGAGCAGTCCGAGATCCTCGACCTCGCGATCGAGCTGAAGAAGGACCGCTGGGCCGACAAGACCCTCGCCGGCCCGCAGACGGTCGCCGTCATCTTCGACAAGTCGTCCACGCGGACGCGCGTCTCGTTCGCCGTCGGGATCGCCGACCTCGGCGGGTCGCCTCTCATCATCTCGACGGCCAACAGCCAGCTCGGCGGCAAGGAGACGCCCGCCGACACGGCGCGCGTGCTTGAGCGGCAGGTGGCCGCCATCGTGTGGCGCACCTACGCCCAGGCCGGACTGGAGGAGATGGCCCGAGGCACGCGGGTGCCCGTCGTCAACGCGCTCAGCGACGACTTCCACCCGTGCCAGCTGCTCGCCGACCTCCTGACCATCCGCGAGCACAAAGGCGATCTGGCGGGTCTGACGCTCGCCTTCTTCGGCGACGGCCGCAGCAACATGGCGCATTCCTACGTGCTGGCCGGCGTCACAGCCGGCATGCACGTGCGGGTCGCGTCGCCCGAGACCTACGCGCCGCGTGACGACGTGATCGCCGACGCCGATCGGCGCGCTGCGGAGACCGGCGGATCGGTCAGCCTCTATACGGACGCCAACGAGGCGGCGGCCGGCGCCGACGTGATCGTGACCGACACATGGGTGTCGATGGGCAAGGAGGAGGAGAAGCTCGCGCGCCTGCGCGACCTCGGCGGCTACAAGGTCACCCAGGAGACGATGGCGATCGCCGATCCCGGCGCCGTCTTCATCCACTGCCTGCCCGCCGACCGCGGTTACGAGGTCGACGCCGAGGTGATCGACGGCCCGCAGAGCGTGGTCTGGGACGAGGCGGAGAACCGCCTGCACGCCCAGAAGGCGCTCCTGGTCTGGCTGCTGCGCCAGAACTGAGCGCGAGCTGAGCGCGGTCGGGGCCCGGCGGTGAGCGAACGCCGTGCGACCGGTGCGCCGCGCCCGGCGATGGGTCTCGGCCGCCTCGACGGCGCCGAACGTCTGGCGGGCATCGACCTCGCTCGCGGACTGGCGGTCCTGGGCATGCTCGCCGCGCACCTCCTGACGCTGCCCGAGTGGATCCCCGAGCAGCCCGACACGTGGCTCGGGATCGTGCACGGGCGCTCGTCGATCCTGTTCGCGACCCTCGCCGGCGTCTCGATCGGACTCGTCTCCGGTGGCCGCACCCCCGTGGCGGGCAACGCCCTCCGGGTGGCACGACGGCGGCTGGCTCTGCGGGCGGCGGTGCTGTGGATGCTCGGGCTCGCGCTCGTGGCCACCGGCGTCCCGGTCTACGTGATCCTCCCCGCGTACGCCGTGCTGTTCCTACTCGCGCTGCCGTTCCTGCCGCTGCGCGCCCGCGCCCTGCTGCCCGTGGCGGCGGCGCTCGCCCTGGTGATGCCGGTGGCGTGGGCCATGGTCGCGAGACTGCCGCTGTGGGGGAGCGCGGGCGGCGAGATGCTCGAGACCGCCCTCGGACTCTGGTATCCCTTCCCGGTCTGGATCGCCTATGTCCTCACGGGCCTCGGCATCGCCCGCCTGGGCCTCGAGCGGATGCGCGTCCAGGCTCTCCTCGTCGGGATCGGGTGCGCCCTCGCCGCGCTCGGATACGGGATGGATGCCCTTGTGCGAGGCATCCGTCCGCCCGTCGCCGTCGCTGCTGACGACGCGTCCGGAGGTGCCTGGGAGGCCGTGGTGCCCGACGTGTGGACGGCGGCGGCGCATTCGAACGGGATCCTGGGGGCGGTCGGCTCGGGAGGGTTCGCGGTGGCGGTGATCGGTGTGTGCCTGCTGATCTGCCGCACGCCGGCGCGATGGGTGGCGCTGCCGCTGCGCGCGGTCGGATCGATGCCGCTGAGCGCGTACGCCGGGCAGCTCGTCGCCTGGGCGGTGTGGGCCGCGATCGTGCTGGGCGACACGGGAGACCTCGAGGATTTCCGGGCGTTGGACCCGTTCCCGGCGTTCGCGCTGGTGACGATCGTCGCGTGCACGGCGTGGGCCCTGCTGATCGGCCGCGGGCCCCTCGAAGCGGGCATGGATCGGCTCGCTCGGGTCGTGGTGCCGCGCCGATAGGCTGGTGGATCGTGAGCGAGACGAAGAACGACGGTACGAACGAGGGCGCACTGTGGGGAGCGCGGTTCGCAGCCGGCCCCTCGCCGGAGCTCGCGGCGCTGAGTCGCTCCACCCACTTCGACTGGGTGCTCGCCCCGTACGACATCGCCGGCTCGCACGCGCACGCGACGGCGCTCGCCGCCGCCGGGTTCCTCATGGGCGACGAGGAGGAGCGGATGCACGCCGGTCTCGACCGGCTCGCCGCATCCGTCGCCGACGGCACGCTCGTGGCCCGTCCGGAGGACGAGGACGTGCACGGCGCGCTCGAGCAGGCGCTCATCGGCGAGGTCGGCGCCGAGCTCGGCGGAAAGCTGCGCGCGGGTCGCAGTCGCAACGACCAGATCGCCACCCTCGTGCGGCTCTACCTCCTCGACCACTCCCGGGTGATCGCCCGCGACATCCTCCGCCTCATCGACGCGATCGTCGCGCAGGCCGAGGCCCACCCCTCCGCGATCATGCCCGGACGCACGCACCTGCAGCACGCGCAGCCCGTGCTCCTCGCGCACCATCTGCAGGCGCACGCGTGGCCGCTCGTGCGCGACCTGGAGCGCCTGCGCGATTGGTCCGCGCGCGGGTCGGTGTCGCCTTACGGCGGGGGAGCGCTGGCGGGATCGTCGCTCGGACTCGACCCGCAGCTCGTGGCGCAGGAGCTGGGCCTGGCCCGGCCCTCCGAGAACTCGATGGACGGGACCTCCGCGCGCGACGTGGTCGCCGAGTTCGCCTACGTCGCGGCGCAGATCGGCGTCGACGTGTCGCGCTTCGCCGAGGACGTCATCATCTGGAACACGCGGGAGTTCGGATTCGTGCGGCTGCACGACGGGTACTCCACCGGCTCGAGCATCATGCCGCAGAAGAAGAACCCCGACATCGCCGAGCTCGCCCGGGGGAAGGCGGGCCGGGTGATCGGAAACCTCACCGGTCTGCTCGCGACGCTGAAGGCCCTGCCGCTGTCGTACAACCGCGACCTGCAGGAGGACAAGGAGCCCGTCTTCGACTCGGTCGCGACGCTCGAGGTGCTGCTGCCCGCGTTCGCCGGGATGGTGGCGACCCTGCGCTTCGATACGGACCGGATGGCGGAGCTCGCTCCGCAGGGCTTCTCGCTCGCGACGGATGTCGCCGACTGGCTGGTGCGCCGCGGACGTCCCTTCCGCGAGGCGCACGAGATCTCGGGTGCGCTGGTCAAGGCCTGCGAGGAGCGCGGGATCGAGCTGCACGAGGCCGACGACGCGCTGCTCGCGCAGATCTCCGCCGATCTCACTCCCGACGTACGGGATGTGCTGACCGCCGAGGGCTCGGTGGCCAGCCGCGACGGCGTCGGCGGCACGGCGCGGGTGCGCGTCGACGAGCAGCGCGCGGAGCTGATCGCCCGCTCCCAGGATGCCGCGCACGCGCTCGGGCTCTAGCCGGTCGGCCGCATGCGCCGCGCTCGGGCAGGTAAATAAGCAGAAGGATGATTTTCTACAGAAATAAGCGCTAGACTGATCTCATGACTGCTGCCGTGATCGTCGACATCGTCGGCTCGCGTCTCCTCTCCGACCGCGAAGCGGCACAGGCCGCATTGGATGCCGCGCTCGCGCGCGTGGCGGAGGAGGGTCCGCGCCCGTCGGTCGCGCTGCGTCCGACGCAGGGAGACGAACTGCAGGGGGTGTTCGAGACGTTCGACGACGCGCTCGCCGCGATCCTGCTCCTGCGCCTGGCGCTTCCCGACGAGGTGGACTGCCGCTTCGGGGTCGGCATCGGCGCCGTGGGAGAGGTACCGTCCGTCTCGGGCGGCATCTCGGAGGGGCCCGGCTGGTGGGCGGCGCGGGAGGCGATCGACCGCGTGCACCGGATGCAGCGGCGCGCCGTGACGGCGGCGCGGACCTGGGCCGAGACCGCGGCCGACGCGGAGGTCGAGACGATCGCGCGGGTGCGCACCGCGAACGCCTACCTCCTCGCCCGCGACCAGATCGTGACCGCCATGGCGGCGCGCGTGCGCCGAATCGTCTACGCCCGCTGTCTCGGGCGCACGCAGCGGGAGATCGCGGAGGCCGAGGGCATCACGCAGTCGGCGGTGTCGCAGCAGCTCACCACGTCGGGGGCCGCCGCAATCGTCGCCGGCTACGCACTGCTGCGCGACGGCGGCTGAGCGTCACCAGATCGCGAGGCGCACCAGGGCGCCCACCGCGCACGCCCACACCAGGCTCGCGAGCGTGCCCACGATGAAGCGCTCGCGCGTCGCGGGGGTGGCGAGCTCGGAGAAGCGCCCGACGCCCTTCACCGCGACCACGACGGCGATGGCCTCGGGGTAGCCGGCGACGATCCCCGCCACGACCGCGATCCGCTCGAGGTATCCGATCACCGCGCCGCCCCGCATCACCTCCTGGGGCTCGTCGTCGCGGGTCCCCGCGGCGTTCTCGACGAGGATGCCACCGGCCACCCCCTCGCGCACGCGCCCGTGCGTGGCGATGTCGAGGAGACGACGCGTGATCGGGTCACCGCCGGCGACGGCGGCCGCCGTGCCCAGCAGCGCCAGCACGATACCCACGGCAATCGGGACGTTCAGCGGCACGATCGACGTCACGACGAGGCACGCCACGACGAGACCGGCCGCGGTCAGGAGCGGTGCATCCGACGGCTTCCGCAGGCTCACCAGGACGAGCACGAGCACGGCGGCCAGCGCGAGGAGGAGTCCGATCGACAGCAGCCAGACGAGAACGGCATCCGCTGCGACGAAGAGCATGCGCCCAGTCTGACAAGCAGGGCCGACGGTGCCCGGCAGGGCCGACGGCGCCCGCGCCGCGACGGCGGCCGCGCTGCGACGGCGGGCCGCGGCATCCGCCCGCTGATAGCCTCGAACGCGTGTCATCCGCCGTGATCCCCACCGCGCCCGCCGTCGACCCCGCCTTCCCGAACGTGTGGGACGAGCTGGTCTGGCGCGGGCTGGTCCACGTCTCGACCGACGCGGACGCGCTCCGCGACCTGCTCGGCGGCGATCCGATCACGTACTACTGCGGCTTCGACCCGACCGCGCCCAGCCTGCACCTGGGCAACCTCGTGCAGCTGCTCACGATGCGCCGGCTGCAGCTGGCCGGGCACCGGGCGCTCGGTCTGGTGGGAGGGTCGACGGGTCTCGTCGGCGATCCACGGCCCAGCGCAGAGCGCACGCTCAACGAGCGCGAGACGGTCGAGGAGTGGGTCGGCTCGCTGCGGGCGCAGGTCGAGCGGTTCCTCAGCTTCGAGGGCGACAACGCCGCCCGCATGGTGAACAACCTCGACTGGACCGCGCCGCTGAGCGCGATCGACTTCCTGCGCGAGATCGGCAAGCACTACCGCGTGGGCACCATGCTCAAAAAGGACGCGGTGGCCGCCCGCCTCAACTCCGAGGCGGGCATCAGCTACACCGAGTTCAGCTACCAGATCCTGCAGGGCATGGACTACCTGGAGCTCTACCGCCAGTACGGCTGCGTCCTGCAGACCGGGGGCAGCGATCAGTGGGGCAACCTCACCAGCGGCACCGACCTCATCCATCGCGTCGAGGGCGTCTCCGTGCACGCCATCGGGACCCCGCTGATCACGAACAGCGACGGTACGAAGTTCGGCAAGAGCGAGGGCAACGCGATCTGGCTGGATGCCGCGATGTGCAGCCCGTACCGGATGTACCAGTTCTGGCTCAACACCGACGACGCGGATGTGATCTCGCGCCTGAAGGTGTTCACCTTCCTCCCGCGCCTCGAGATCGAGGAGTACAAGCGTCTGGTCGAGGTCGAGCCGTTCCGCCGCGAGGCGCAGCGCCGGCTCGCCGCAGAGGTGACGGCGTTCGTGCACGGGGCGGATGCCGCGACCGCCGTGATCGCCGCGTCCGACGCCCTCTTCGGCCAGGGCGATCTGACCGCGCTCGACGCCGAGGTGCTGCGGAGCGCGCTCGAGGAACTGCCCCATGCCGAGGTGTCGCTGGAGACGACAGTGGCGCAGGCGCTCGTGGCGACCGGACTGACATCGAGCCTCGGCGAGGCGCGTCGCGCGATCGCACAGGGCGGCGTGTCGCTCGACGGAGCGCGCATCGACGACGAGGGCGCGTTCGTGACCGGCGGACTGCCGGGCGGGGTGTCGGTGCTCCGCCGCGGCAAGAAGACGCTGGCCGGACTGTTCGTCGCGCGGGCGTAGCGGTTCGGCACCATGCCGTTCACGCCGAGTCATGCGGTCGTGGCGCTGCCGTTCCTGCGCACGCCGCTCGTGCCGGCAGCGATCGCCGTGGGGGCGATGACGCCCGACCTGCCGCTGTTCCTGCGCGGAGTCGGGCTCGACTACGGCCGCACCCACAGCTTCGCATGGCTGCCGGCGACGATCGTGCTCGCCCTGGCGCTCCTGCTGCTGTGGCGGTGCGTCCTGCGGCCGGCGGTCCGCGAGCTCTCGCCCCGAGCGCTCGCGGAGCGGATGCCTCGGGCATGGGACGACGGCCCGGTCGCCGCACTCCGCGAGACGTTCGCCGGGTCTTCCGGGCGCGCATCGTGGCGCGGCATCCTGCTCCTGCTGCTGTCTCTCGCTCTCGGGGTCGCGAGCCACATCGCCTGGGACCTGTTCACGCACGAGGGACGGTGGGGGAGCGAGCTTGTGCCGGCGCTCGACGAGCAGTGGGGGCCGTTCGTCGGCTACAAGTGGCTGCAGCACGGGTCGAGCGCCGTCGGACTTCTCGTGCTGGCGGTCTGGGCACTGGTGTGGCTGCAGCGTCGCGCGACAGCGGCCCCGATCGATCACGTGCTCCCTCGGTGGGTGCGCGTGGGCTGGTGGGTGTCGCTGCCGGTGATCCTCGTGGCGGCCTGGCTGATCGGGCTGGCCGTGTACGGACCGCTCGACGCCGACTGGACGATCGCGCACCTCGCCTACCGCGTGCTGCCGCCGGCGTGCGCGGGGTGGGGCGCTGTCACGGTGGTGCTGTGCGCGGTGGCGACCGCGCTGCGCGCGCGGCGAGGCGGGCGCGGTCGACGCGTCAGGCCGTGACCGAGACGATGACCACCTGCGCCGACGCGCCACCGTCGTACCGCACGTCGTAGGTGACGCGGAAGCCGAGGGCCTCGCCCGGCTGGAGCGCGTAGCTGCTGGTGCCCTGCGGATCGGCCTGCTGCGCCGCGATCCACGCCTCGACGCTCTCGGGGTCGAACCCGTA
Organism: Microbacterium fluminis; assembly: GCF_051549805.1. Classification (GTDB taxonomy): domain Bacteria; phylum Actinomycetota; class Actinomycetes; order Actinomycetales; family Microbacteriaceae; genus Microbacterium. The sequence goes on along the minus strand of NZ_CP196042.1, from coordinate 2,899,094 downwards.
TGATCCGACGCCGTCGCGCAGCAGTGCGAACAGGGCGTCGGGGTCGGCGGCGGTGAGGAAGTAGTAGATCGTCGGGATCTCGGCCGTCGTCGCCGTACTGAGGAAGCGGAGGCGGTCCGTGCGGGCCCGCAGCTGTCCGCCCGATCCGGTGATGGTCAGCTCGAGCGGGCGGGGAGACGAGATGTCGGGCACGATCGCGTCGACCGCCAGCCCGACGTCTGCCTTGCGCAGTGCGCCGCCGGTGAGGTCGAAGCGGGCGGTGCCGGAGTCCAGGATCTGCTGGATGCCGGCGGGGTCGAGCGTGGAGTCGGTGTCGCTCACGGGGGTTCCCTGCGTCGTGTGGTCGGAGGTCGTGCCGGAGAGGGGCGGGATGCTGAAGCCGCACCCCGTCACGGAGATCGAGACGGCGGTGGCCAGGACGAGGGCTGCCGCCGCGCGACCGCGCCTCACTGCGAGACCTCGACCGAGAAGCCGTCGAGGAACCGCTGCATGATCGCGCCCACGTTGTGGGTGGGCCGCGCCGCGTCGGCGCGGTCCTGGAAGTCGGACCCGATGATCGCCGCCGCGCGATCGGGGTCGGTGGCCAGGAGATGCTGGTAGGCGGGCAGAGTGCTCTGCTGGATGAGCGCCCACCGATCGCCCGCGTCGGCGATGTTGCCGTCGGGGAAGCCCGTGGTGACGGTGGCACTGCCCTGCAGAGGGTTGTCCCACGGCGTGAACGGGATGTTCGAGGGACCGGGCGACTCGACGGTGAACCGGTAGGGGAACACCTCGGGGTAGCTCTGCGCGCCGGGGATCGACGGCTCACCGGCCAGGGTCAGCATCCATGTCACCGCCTCACCCGTCACAGGACGATTCTGCATGTTCGCGTAGTCGTTCGCGATGATCTCGTTCTGCTCCCGGTTGAGCAGGGCCGCGTTGCCGAGCGACACCTGGGCGGGATCACCGGAGGCGATCTGCGCCCACGCGTCGGCGGTGTCCTGGCTGATCGCACCCGAATCGGCCAGCCGTTGGATCTCGGGGAGTCCGCCGGTGCCGTACACCTCGTGCTGGCGTGCCTGGTCGAGGAAGATCTCCTTGTTCATGTCGAGCAGCGACGTCTCGTAGAAGTGCAGTTCCGCGTCCGACAACGCCGCGACGATCTGCAGCTGCTGGAGGAACGGGAGGGGCATCTGCGGGGGAGGGGCGGTGAGGATCTGCTGTGCGATGTCGCGCAGCATCGCCAGATCCTGGAACCCTCCGGCGAACGACGGGCCGATCATATTGGCCATCCCGGCCCACTGCAGGTCGGGGTTCGCGAGGTACTGCTGCCCGTAGTAGTCGTACACGGCGACGATGTTGTCCCAGTTGTGCGCGGTGCCGAGCGAGGTGTCCCAGGTGCTCGGATCGATGCCGGCGCCCGCCATCGCGCGGTCGTTCCAGTAGGCGCTGAGGAAGTCGGCGTAGCCCTGCGAGTCCGCTCGGATCTCGCCCGAGTCGGCAGCCGCATCGAGGGCGAGCTTCGCGCCGTCGGGGTGCTCCCGCGCCCAGTTGCGGAACTCGTCGGTCAGCAGGTACGCCGCGCGCTCGGCCGGAGTCATGCCGTTCAGGAGGGCGGTGAGCTCGTCGGCATCCGCCTGCACCCGAGGATCCACCGAACCGCTTCCCGGTGCGCTCGAGACGGGAACGGTGGATGCTGCGCCCGCCGCCGCGCTCGTCTGCTCCTGCGCGAGCGCGTTCGCCCGCACGATCTGCGCTACTTGCGCGAGCTGAGAGGCGGTCGACATCATCAAGCGACTGTGCGTCGACGCCCACGCGGAGCGGAACGAATCCGCATCCGGCCCATGCCACCTGCCAGACGAGACCAGCGCGCTCGTCGCCTGGTCGATCGACCGCAGCTGAGTCGCTGCCGCGTCGATCTGGCGCGCCAGCACGCCCAACTGCTCGACGTCGGCACCGTAGACACCCATCCCGGACTCCTCCCGCGGTGGCTCCCAACGTAGTCGGGCCGTGCAGGGACGCCCATGGGGAGAAGTACCCATCCGCGCGCCTCGCGATGACGGCGCGGAGTGCGGAGCGGAGCGACACGCCCGGGGTGCGGCGCCGATTTGCCCGACCGCCGGGGCGTGCGTAAATTACTACTTGTTCGTCCCACAGGGATGCGGGAGGCCGAGAGCCTCACCCCCTCAAGCGGCGAACCACCTCCCTCCTCACGAGATGGACCTCGGTCTTCCTCTTGAGAGTCGAAGGCCTCCGGGTCTACGATGGGGAGTCCCCCTCGCGATGAGCACTGCTCGGACTCGTTCCGATCGGCTCGCATCGTCTGCCGTCTGATTTGACGGGGCGAGATCGAGGGGTATGATAGGGAAGTTGCCCTCCGGCGTGATCATGAGATCAGGCTGAAGGTGCGTCCGTTCCTTGAGAACTCAACAGCGTGCACTTGTCAAATGCCAATTTGATTTACCCCGTCCGATCTTCGGGTCGGTTGGGATTTCTTTGAGAAATTGGAATGTCAGTATTGATGTTCTGTTTGTCAGATCAAGCTCGTCGTTTCTGGTCTTTTTCCGACCGGGGGTGGCAAACATTTTTTATGGAGAGTTTGATCCTGGCTCAGGATGAACGCTGGCGGCGTGCTTAACACATGCAAGTCGAACGATGAAGCCTAGCTTGCTGGGTGGATTAGTGGCGAACGGGTGAGTAACACGTGAGCAACCTGCCCCTCACTCTGGGATAAGCGCTGGAAACGGCGTCTAATACTGGATACGAAACGCAACCGCATGGTTAGTGTTTGGAAAGATTTTTTGGTGGGGGATGGGCTCGCGGCCTATCAGCTTGTTGGTGAGGTAATGGCTCACCAAGGCGTCGACGGGTAGCCGGCCTGAGAGGGTGACCGGCCACACTGGGACTGAGACACGGCCCAGACTCCTACGGGAGGCAGCAGTGGGGAATATTGCACAATGGGCGGAAGCCTGATGCAGCAACGCCGCGTGAGGGATGACGGCCTTCGGGTTGTAAACCTCTTTTAGCAAGGAAGAAGCGAAAGTGACGGTACTTGCAGAAAAAGCGCCGGCTAACTACGTGCCAGCAGCCGCGGTAATACGTAGGGCGCAAGCGTTATCCGGAATTATTGGGCGTAAAGAGCTCGTAGGCGGTTTGTCGCGTCTGCTGTGAAAACCGGAGGCTCAACCTCCGGCCTGCAGTGGGTACGGGCAGACTAGAGTGCGGTAGGGGAGATTGGAATTCCTGGTGTAGCGGTGGAATGCGCAGATATCAGGAGGAACACCGATGGCGAAGGCAGATCTCTGGGCCGTAACTGACGCTGAGGAGCGAAAGGGTGGGGAGCAAACAGGCTTAGATACCCTGGTAGTCCACCCCGTAAACGTTGGGAACTAGTTGTGGGGGCCATTCCACGGTCTCCGTGACGCAGCTAACGCATTAAGTTCCCCGCCTGGGGAGTACGGCCGCAAGGCTAAAACTCAAAGGAATTGACGGGGACCCGCACAAGCGGCGGAGCATGCGGATTAATTCGATGCAACGCGAAGAACCTTACCAAGGCTTGACATACACCAGAACGGGCCAGAAATGGTCAACTCTTTGGACACTGGTGAACAGGTGGTGCATGGTTGTCGTCAGCTCGTGTCGTGAGATGTTGGGTTAAGTCCCGCAACGAGCGCAACCCTCGTTCTATGTTGCCAGCACGTAATGGTGGGAACTCATGGGATACTGCCGGGGTCAACTCGGAGGAAGGTGGGGATGACGTCAAATCATCATGCCCCTTATGTCTTGGGCTTCACGCATGCTACAATGGCCGGTACAAAGGGCTGCAATACCGTGAGGTGGAGCGAATCCCAAAAAGCCGGTCCCAGTTCGGATTGAGGTCTGCAACTCGACCTCATGAAGTCGGAGTCGCTAGTAATCGCAGATCAGCAACGCTGCGGTGAATACGTTCCCGGGTCTTGTACACACCGCCCGTCAAGTCATGAAAGTCGGTAACACCTGAAGCCGGTGGCCTAACCCTTGTGGAGGGAGCCGTCGAAGGTGGGATCGGTAATTAGGACTAAGTCGTAACAAGGTAGCCGTACCGGAAGGTGCGGCTGGATCACCTCCTTTCTAAGGAGCATCTGGCATCCGGGCCTTTCGGGGTGTGGGTGTCCAGGCGCCGGATCGAGATCGAATGTGTCTTGCCGGTAGCTCATGGGTGGAACATTTGACATGGCATCAGCGCGACTGATCCTCACTAGTACGTGCCGTCTTCGGATGGTTCGGGAACGTGGGGGTGGGTGAGCGGGGTGTCTGCACGCTGTTGGGTCCTGAGGGACCGGGCATGGCCACGTCTTCGGGTGTGGTCGTTTCCAGATCCTCTTGGGCCTGCTTTCTGCTGCCGGCATGGTGGTGGGGGTGGGTTCCGCCCGTACTTTGAGAACTACACAGTGGACGCGAGCATCTTTGAGCCGACTCTTCGGGGTCGGTTCTCATTGATGATCTTAAAGATCATTAGTCAATTTCGATTGACGATTCGAACTCATGTGATTTCAAGTCTTTAAGAGCAAACGGTGGATGCCTTGGCATCTGGAGCCGAAGAAGGACGTAGCAATCTGCGATAAGCCTCGGGGAACTGATAAGCAAGTTTTGATCCGAGGGTGTCCGAATGGGGAAACCCCGCCAGGGCGCGTGCGTGCCTGGTGACTCCCGCCTGAATATATAGGGCGGGTAGAGGGAACGCGGGGAAGTGAAACATCTCAGTACCCGCAGGAAGAGAAAGCAACAGCGATTCCGTGAGTAGTGGCGAGCGAAACCGGAACAGGCTAAACCGAGCGTGTGTGATACCCGGCAGGGGTTGCACGTTCGGGGTTGTGGGACTTTTCTGATCATCCTGCCGGATGGTCGACGTGATGCGTGCGTATAGGCGAACCGTTTTGAAGGGCGGGCCAGAGTGGGTGCCAGCCCCGTAGCCGAAATGTGTGACGCAGCGTGAAGAGTATCCCAAGTAGCACGGGGCCCGAGAAATCCCGTGTGAATCTGTCAGGACCACCTGATAAGCCTAAATACTCCCAGATGACCGATAGCGGACAAGTACCGTGAGGGAAAGGTGAAAAGTACCCCGGGAGGGGAGTGAAATAGTACCTGAAACCGTTTGCTTACAAACCGTTGGAGCACCCCTGGTAGGTGTGACAGCGTGCCTTTTGAAGAATGAGCCTGCGAGTTAGCGATATGTGGCGAGGTTAACCCGTGTGGGGTAGCCGTAGCGAAAGCGAGTCTGAATAGGGCGATTCAGTCGCATGTCCTAGACCCGAAGCGAAGTGATCTATCCATGGCCAGGCTGAAGCGACGGTAAGACGTCGTGGAGGGCCGAACCCACTTAGGTTGAAAACTGAGGGGATGAGCTGTGGATAGGGGTGAAAGGCCAATCAAACTTCGTGATAGCTGGTTCTCTCCGAAATGCATTTAGGTGCAGCGTTGCGTGTTTCTTGCCGGAGGTAGAGCTACTGGATGGCCGATGGGCCCTACAAGGTTACTGACGTCAGCCAAACTCCGAATGCCGGTAAGTGAGAGCGCAGCAGTGAGACTGTGGGGGATAAGCTTCATAGTCGAGAGGGAAACAACCCAGACCACCAACTAAGGTCCCTAAGCGCGTGCTAAGTGGGAAAGGATGTGGAGTTGCTTAGACAACCAGGAGGTTGGCTTAGAAGCAGCCACCCTTGAAAGAGTGCGTAATAGCTCACTGGTCAAGTGATTCCGCGCCGACAATGTAACGGGGCTCAAGCACGCCACCGAAGTTGTGGCATTGACATTATTGGTAGGCCTTCGTGGTCCAGCCGTGTTGATGGGTAGGAGAGCGTCGTGTGGCGAGTGAAGCGGCGGGGTGACCCAGCCGTGGACGCCACACGAGTGAGAATGCAGGCATGAGTAGCGAAAGACGTGTGAGAAACACGTCCTCCGAAAGACCAAGGGTTCCAGGGTCAAGCTAATCTTCCCTGGGTAAGTCGGGACCTAAGGCGAGGCCGACAGGCGTAGTCGATGGACAACGGGTTGATATTCCCGTACCGGCGAAGAACCGCCCCAGCTAATCCAGTAGTGCTAAGTGTCTGAATCCCTCTGATCGATCCCTTCGGGGTGAGACGTTGGGCCTAGCGCACGACCCCATTCTGGTGCGGTTAGCGTATTAACAGGTGTGACGCAGGAAGGTAGCCCAGCCCGGCGATGGTTGTCCGGGTGCAAGTGCGTAGGCCGACTCTTAGGCAAATCCGGGAGTCATCAAGGCTGAGACACGATGCGGATGAAAAGTGGGTGATCCTATGCTGCCAAGAAAAGCATCGACGCGAGGTTCTAGCCGCCCGTACCCCAAACCGACTCAGGTGGTCAGGTAGAGAATACCAAGGAGATCGAGAGAATCGTGGTTAAGGAACTCGGCAAAATGCCCCCGTAACTTCGGGAGAAGGGGGGCCATCCACTTATACGGACTTGCTCCGAAAAGGGTGTGGTGGCCGCAGAGACTAGTGGGTAGCGACTGTTTACTAAAAACACAGGTCCGTGCCAAGTCGCAAGACGATGTATACGGACTGACGCCTGCCCGGTGCTGGAAGGTTAAGAGGACCGGTTAGCCGCAAGGCGAAGCTGAGAATTTAAGCCCCAGTAAACGGCGGTGGTAACTATAACCATCCTAAGGTAGCGAAATTCCTTGTCGGGTAAGTTCCGACCTGCACGAATGGCGTAACGACTTCCCAACTGTCTCAACCGCGAACTCGGCGAAATTGCATTACGAGTAAAGATGCTCGTTACGCGCAGCAGGACGGAAAGACCCCGTGACCTTTACTACAGCTTGGTATTGGTGTTCGGTGTGGCTTGTGTAGGATAGGTGGGAGACTATGAAACCATGACGCCAGTTATGGTGGAGTCATTGTTGAAATACCACTCTGGTCACTCTGGATATCTAACTTCGAACCGTAATCCGGTTCAGGGACAGTGCCTGGTGGGTAGTTTAACTGGGGCGGTTGCCTCCCAAAAAGTAACGGAGGCGCCCAAAGGTTCCCTCAACCTGGTTGGCAATCAGGTGGCGAGTGTAAGTGCACAAGGGAGCTTGACTGTGAGACTGACAGGTCGAGCAGGGACGAAAGTCGGGACTAGTGATCCGGCAGTGGCTTGTGGAAGCGCTGTCGCTCAACGGATAAAAGGTACCTCGGGGATAACAGGCTGATCTTGCCCAAGAGTCCATATCGACGGCATGGTTTGGCACCTCGATGTCGGCTCGTCGCATCCTGGGGCTGGAGTAGGTCCCAAGGGTTGGGCTGTTCGCCCATTAAAGCGGTACGCGAGCTGGGTTTAGAACGTCGTGAGACAGTTCGGTCCCTATCCGCTGCGCGCGTAGGAAGTTTGAGAGGATCTGACCCTAGTACGAGAGGACCGGGTTGGACGAACCTCTGGTGTGCCAGTTGTACTGCCAAGTGCACCGCTGGTTAGCTACGTTCGGGATGGATAACCGCTGAAAGCATCTAAGCGGGAAGCCGGCCTCAAGATGAGACTTCCATACCATTTATGGTGAGAGGCTCCCAGCCAGACTACTGGGTTGATAGGCCGGATGTGGAAGCGTAGTAATACGTGAAGCTGACCGGTACTAATAAGCCGATGACTTGATAACACACCGAATCTTTGGTGCACGCGTCCACTGAGTGGTTCTCGATGTACGGTCGAGAACAACACAACAAAACACTGTTTTGCTGTAACGACGGAACATCCATAGTGTTTCGGCGGCCATAGCGAGAGGGAAACGCCCGGTCACATTCCGAACCCGGAAGCTAAGCCTCTCAGCGCCGATGGTACTGCAGGGGAGACCCTGTGGGAGAGTAGGACACCGCCGGACTTACTTCGAGAAATGGCCACCCAGCGACGGGTGGCCATTTCGCGTTAACTGCACGGACGAGGGAAGAGGAATCTGATGAGCGACGACGAGGACCGCGACAAGGCTCGGCGCGCTCGGTCGGGTTCCTCCGATCGTGCGCGTGACGACCGGAACCCCTCTGCGAAGCGCAACGGCGATCGGCCGGCAAGGCCGGCCAGGGATGGCGAGGGACGCTCCTACCCGCCGCGCGACGGCGAGCGTCGTCCGGCGGCAGCACGCGACGCGGAGCGGAAGCCGTTCGTCAAGCGTGACGGTGACCGGAAGCCCTACGCCCCGCGTGATGGTGAGCGCCGGTCGTATCCTCCGCGTGATGGATCGCGGAAGCCGTACCCGCCGCGTGACGGAGACCGGAAGCCGTACGCCCCGCGCGATGGTGAGCGTCGGTCGTACCCGCCGCGTGATGGAGAGCGGAAGCCGTACGCTCCGCGTGACGGGGATCGGAAGCCGTACGCGCCGCGTGATGGCGAACGTCGATCGTATCCTCCGCGTGATGGCGAGCGTCGATCGTATCCTCCGCGTGATGGCGAGCGTCGGTCGTATCCTCCGCGTGATGGAGAGCGGAAGCCGTACGCTCCGCGCGAGGGTGACCGGAAGCCGTACGCGCCGCGCGAGGGTGAGCGTCGGTCGTACCCGCCGCGTGACGGAGAGCGGAAGCCGTACACGCCGCGTGATGGGGAGCGTCGATCGTATCCGCCGCGTGACGGAGAGCGGAAGCCGTACACGCCGCGCGAGGGTGAGCGTCGATCGTACCCGCCGCGTGACGGAGAGCGGAAGCCGTACGCCCCGCGCGACGGCGAGCGCCGCTCGTATCCGCCGCGCGAGGGCGATCGGCGACAGCATGCACCGCGCGCCGGGCGTGAGCGCGAGGCGCGGCCCGAGGATGCGCTGCGTCCGGTGCGGGCGCATCACGACGATCCGATCGTCCCCGACGAGATCACTCCCGACGATCTGCCGCGCAGCGCGCGCAACGAGCTCAAGACCCTGAGCAAGGAGAACGCCGAATGGGTCGCCCGGCACCTCGCCATGGCGTCGCAGCTGGTGGACGACGATCCCGCTCTCGCGCACGCGCATGCCGTGTCGGCCTCCCGTCGCGCCGGCCGCATCGCGATCGTCCGCGAGACGCTCGCGATCACCGCCTACACGACCGGCGACTACGCTCTCGCGCTGCGCGAGCTGCGCACCTATCGCCGGATCTCCGGGCGCGACGACCAGATCGCGCTCATGGTCGACAGCGAACGAGGCGTCGGACGCCCCGATCGGGCGCTCGAGGTCGGTCGTTCCGTGGATCGCTCCGGTCTCGACGTGCCCGTGCGCGTCGGGCTCGCGATCGCGATGTCGGGTGCGCGTCTCGATCTCGGTGAGACCGAGCGCGCCCTGACCGAGCTCGACATCCCGGAGCTCGACCCCGATCGCGCCTTCGAGTGGAGTCCTGCCCTGTTCGCCGCGCGGGCGGCCGTGCTCGAAGAACTCGGACGCGACGAGGAGGCCGTGCAGTGGCGCCGTCGTGCCGAGGTGGCCGAGGACGCTCTCGGGATCGCGGCCGACGAGGCCGCCGATGAGTTCGTCATCGTCGAGGAGGTCCTCGAGGAGGAGATCCAGGACGAGGTCGACGACGCGAGCGACGATCGCGAGGCGGACCAGGCCGACGGCGAACCCGAGGCGGACCAGGCCGACGACGTGCCTGACGCCGACGACGAACCCGCCGACGGCGAGACCGAGCGCTGATGGCGCTGTTCTCGCGTGCCGCCCCCGCGGCGACGCCGCTGGACGGTGTCGACACCGTGCTGGCCGACCTAGACGGCGTCGTCTACGCCGGTCCAGGGGCACTCCCGTTCGCCGTGGACAGCCTCAACCGCGCGGGGGAGACCCGCCGTCTGGGCTACATCACCAACAACGCGTCGCGGACGGATGCCTCGGTGGCCGCGCATCTGCGCGAGCTCGGGCTCGATGTGCGGCCCGACGACGTCGTCACCAGCCCGCAGGCGGCGATGCGGCTGCTCACCGAGCGGGTGCCCGCCGGGTCGACGGTCCTCGTCGTCGGCGGCGACGGACTCGTGGTCGAAGTGGAGAAGGCCGGATTCACGGTGACCCGCAGCGCCGACGACGGCCCGGCCGCGGTCGTCCAGGGCTTCGCGCCCGAGGTGGGCTGGGCGCAGCTGGCCGAGGCGGCCTACGCCCTCGCGCTCCCCGAGGAGGAGGGCGGCATCCCCTGGATCGCCACCAACACCGACTGGACCATCCCGCAGGCACGCGGAATCGCTCCGGGCAACGGCACGCTCGTCTCGGCGGTGCACACGGCCGTCGGCCGGCTCGCGACGGTGGCCGGCAAGCCCGAGACCCCGATCTTCGACGAGGCCGTCGCCCGGTTCGGGGCGAGGCATCCGCTGTTCATCGGCGACAGACTCGACACCGACATCGCCGGAGCCCAGCGCGCCGGCATCGCCTCGGCGCTCGTGCTGACCGGCATCGACCGCCCGAAGCACGTGCTGGCGGCGCCGGCCAACTCGCGGCCCACGTTCATCCTCGGCGACCTGCGCGAGTTGCACGAGCCGTATCCCGAGGTGACGGTGAAGGGCGACCTCACGTCGGTGCGCGACGCGGTCGTGCGGATCGACGGCGCCGATGTGCACATCGTGCGCGCCGGCGAGCGTCCCATCGACCTGGTGCGCGCGGGCGCTGCGGCGATCTGGGCGACCGGTCGTGGGATCTTCGGATTCCGTGTCCCGGAACGCCTGTACGCCGACCCGTTCCACCGGCCGTAGCCGCGTAGGGTGGGCGCATGACCGATGCGTTCGCGCCCTCCGGCATCGACGGGACCGAGGGAACAGATGTCGCCGACGGCTCGCACGAGCTGCTGAGCCGCCTGCGCATCATCGAGGAGCAGCCGCTGCCCACCCGTGCCGACGCGTACGCCGCGTTGCACGACGAGCTCGCGGTGCGTCTCGAGTCGGCGCCGCCTCGATGACTTCGCGGCTCGACGCCGCCCTCGCGGCGCGCGGGCTGGCGCGATCGCGCACGCACGCCGCCGCCCTCATCAGCGACGGACTCGTGACCGTCGACGGGCGCGGCGTCGTGAAGCCCTCGACAGCCGTGTCCGACGACGCCGTGCTGGCCGTCGCCGGCGCCGACCACTACGTCAGCCGCGCCGCGCACAAGCTGGTCGCCGGGCTGGACGCGTTCGGTGTCGTCGTCGACGGGCGCCCCGCACTCGATGTCGGCGCCTCGACCGGGGGATTCACGCAGGTCCTGCGCGAGCGCGGCGCGGCGCCGGTCATCGCCCTCGACGTGGGACACGGACAGATGGCCCCGGCGATCGCCTCCGATCCGGAGGTGGTCGTCGTGGAGGGGTTCAACGCGCGCGAGCTCACCCCCGCGACGCTGCGTGCGGCATCCGGCGTCGACGTCGCGCCCGAGGTCGTGACCGGCGACCTGTCGTTCATCTCGCTCGCCCACGTCCTCGGCCCGATCCGCGACGTGCTCGCGCCCGGTGGTGAGGCGGTGCTGCTGGTCAAGCCGCAGTTCGAGGTGGGGCGCAACGCCGTCAAGGGCGGACTGGTGACGGATGCCGCGCTGCGCGCCGACGCGGTGGCGGGCGTGCTGTGGTCGGCGTGGGACCTGGGACTGGGCACGCTCGGCGTCGTCTCCTCCCCGATCGTGGGGACGCACGGCAATGCGGAGTTCGTCATCCACCTCGCGCCGGGGCGCGGGACCAATCCGACAGAATGGTTGAGCACGGTGGACGAACTGGCGGGAGAGCGATGAACGACGCGCGCAGCATCCTGGTCGTCGCGCACGCGCGCCGCCCCGACACCGTCGACGCCGCCCAGCGGGTGCTCGATGCCCTCATCGGCGCGGGAGCACGCCCCGTGCTGGCCGCCGACGACGGGGCCGAGCTCGTCTCGGTGCTGGGCGAGCTGCCCGACGTCCTCACTCTCGGCCGTGACGTGCCGGTCGACGACATCGAGCTGGCGATCGTGCTCGGCGGCGACGGCACCATCCTGCGCGCGGCGGAGCTCGTGCGCGACGGCACCGCTCCGGTGCTCGGTGTCAACATGGGCCACGTCGGGTTCCTCGCCGAGATCGAGCGCGACGACCTCGACGACGCCGTGCGCCGTGTGATCGCCCGCGACTACCGCGTCGAGGAGCGCCTCACCCTCCAGGTGCGGGTCAAGGACGTCGATGACGAGGTCATCTACGAGACCTGGGCGCTCAACGAGGCGACCGTCGAGAAGGCCAGTCGCGAGCGGATGCTCGAGGTCGTCATGGAGGTCGACGGTCGCCCGCTGTCGAGCTTCGGCTGCGACGGGGTGGTCGTGTCGACCCCGACGGGCTCCACGGCCTACAACTTCTCCGCCGGCGGCCCGGTGATCTGGCCGTCGGTCGAGGCGATCGCCGTGGTGCCGCTGTCGGCCCACGCGCTGTTCGCGAAGCCGCTCGTGGTCGGCCCGGAAGCGACCGTCGCGATCGAGGTGCTCGAGCGCACCAACGGAATCGGCATCCTGTGGTGCGACGGGCGTCGCTCGCACGACCTGCCCCGCGGCGCGCGTGTGGTGGTGCGCCGCTCCGAGCGACCCGTGCGGCTCGCCCGCCTGCACCCGGCCGCGTTCACCGACCGCCTGGTGCGGAAGTTCCGCCTCCCCGTCGAAGGGTGGCGCGGCCCGGTCGCGCTCACCGGCGCGATCACCCGGCCGGAGCTGCCGTGATCGAAGAGATGCGCCTGCGCGACCTGGGCGTGATCGCCGAGGCGACCCTGCCCATCGGGCCCGGGTTCACCGCTATCACCGGCGAGACCGGTGCCGGAAAGACCATGGTCGTCACGGGTCTGGGGCTCCTCCTCGGGCAGCGCGCCGACTCCGGTGCCGTGCGCGCGGGGGCGGCTCAGGCATCCGTCGACGGCGTCTGGATCGTGCCGGAGAGCGGCCCCGTCGTCGACCGGGTGCGCGAAGCCGGCGGCGATGTGGAGCCTCTCGGCGACGGCCGCGCCGAGCTGTTCGTCGGCCGCACGCTCTCGGGCGAGGGCCGCAGTCGCGCCACCGTCGGCGGCCGGGCGGCCCCGGCCGGCGTGCTGGCCGACCTCGCCGACGAGCTCGTCGTGGTGCACGGACAGTCCGACCAGCTGCGCCTCAAGTCGGCGGGGGCGCAGCGCGACGCGCTCGACCGATTCGGCGGCGAGCCGATCGCCGTCGCGCTGACCGCCTACAGCACGGCGTTCGAGCACTGGCGTACCGTCTCCCGTGCGCTCGACGAGCTCGTCGGCGACCGCGATGCGCGTCAGCGCGAGGCCGCGGAACTGCGCGCGGCGATCGCCGAGATCGAGGCCGCTGAACCGCTGCCGGGCGAGGACGACGACCTGGCGCAGCGCGCCGAGCGCCTCGCGAACGCCGAAGAGCTGCGCCTGGCCGCCGCGACGGCTCACGAGGCGATCTCGGGCGACGGCGACACGCCCGATGCGTCGGCGCTGCTGGCGGAGGCCCGCCGTGCGCTCGAACGCGCCGGGGGACGGGATGCCGCGCTCGAGGCCCTCGCCGAGCAGGCGGCCGAGCTCGGCTATCGCGCCGCCGACCTCGCCGCCGCACTGGCGGCCTATCTCGCCGATCTCGACGAGGCCGGCCCGCACGAGCTGGCCGCCGTCGAAGAGCGCCGCGCCGTGCTCGGGGCGCTGGTGCGCGCGCACGGCAGCCTCGACGAGGCGATCGCCGTGCTCGAGACGGGTTCGGCGCGGCTGGCCGAGCTCGACGACGACGGCGATCGCGTCACGCGCCTCTCCGAGGAGCGGGATGCCGCGGCATCCGCTCTCGATTCCAGCGCCGCCGCCCTCACCGCCGCACGGCAGGAGGCGGCCGGGCGGCTGGGTACGGCCGTCACCGACGAGCTGCGCGCCCTCGCGATGCCCGACGCGCGGCTCACCGTCTCCGTGACGGAGGGCGCGGAGTCCGCCGACGGTCGCGATGACGTCGCCCTGCTGCTCGCACCGCACCCGGGCGCCGAGCCGCGGTCGGTCTCGCGCGGTGCGTCCGGTGGCGAGCTCAGCCGCGTGATGCTCGCGATCGAGGTCGTGATCGCCGCCACCGACCCGGTGCCGACGTTCGTGTTCGACGAGGTCGACGCGGGGATCGGCGGCGCCGCCGCGATCGAGGTCGGCCGGCGCCTGGCGCGCCTGGCCGAGTCGTCGCAGGTGATCGCCGTGACGCACCTGGCTCAGGTCGCCGCGTTCGCGTCCAACCACCTCACGGTCGTGAAGGCCTCCGACGGGTCGGTCACCGCGTCGAGCGTCACCCGGCTCGACGGCGGCGCGCGCGAGTCCGAGATGGCGCGCCTGCTGTCGGGACTGACCGACTCGGATGCCGCCCTCACCCACGCCCGGGAACTGCTGGCGCTCGCGCACCCCGACGGGTGAGTACGCTCGACGTTCAAGACCCGCCCGGCCCCGCCCCACGCGACTGATAGGATAAAAGCCCGTGATGCAGACTTCAGATCCGGGACCTTCGAACGACACCACCAGGCACATCTTCGTGACCGGCGGTGTCGTTTCCTCGTTGGGGAAGGGCCTGACGGCGGCCAGCCTCGGCAACCTCCTCACGGCTCGGGGCCTCCGCGTCGTGATGCAGAAGCTCGACCCGTACCTGAACGTCGACCCGGGCACGATGAACCCGTTCCAGCACGGCGAGGTCTTCGTCACCGACGACGGCGCCGAGACCGATCTCGACATCGGCCACTACGAACGGTTCCTCGACATCGAGCTGAGCCAGGCCGCGAACGTCACCACCGGGCAGATCTACTCGCAGGTGATCGCCAAGGAGCGCCGCGGCGAGTACCTCGGCGACACCGTGCAGGTCATCCCGCACATCACCGACGAGATCAAGCGGCGCATGCGGCTGCAGGCCGACGAGACGCCGAAGCCCGACGTCATCATCACCGAGATCGGCGGCACCGTCGGCGACATCGAGTCGCAGCCGTTCATCGAGTCGGCCCGCCAGATCCGTCACGAGCTCGGCCGGCAGAACGTGTTCTTCGTGCACGTGTCGCTCGTGCCGTTCATGGGCGCGTCCGGCGAGCAGAAGACCAAGCCCACGCAACACTCCGTGGCGGCGCTCCGCTCCATCGGCATCCAGCCCGACGCCCTCGTGCTGCGCAGCGACCGGCCGGTGACCGAGTCGAACAAGCGCAAGATCGCCCTGATGTGCGACGTCGACGAGGGCGCCGTCGTGAACGCCGTCGACGTGCCGAGCATCTACGACATCCCGACGATGCTCAACGAGCAGGGCCTCGACGACTACATCGTGCGGGCATTGGGACTGCACAAGGCCGCCGACGTGGACTGGGCGCGCTGGGACAAGGTGCTCAAGGCCGTGCACAACCCCAAGCACGAGGTCACGATCGGCCTGGTCGGCAAGTACATCGACCTGCCCGACGCCTACCTGTCGGTCACAGAGGCGCTCAAGGCCGGCGGCTTCGCGCAGGAGACGCACGTGAACATCCGCTGGGTGCCGTCCGACCTGTGCGAGACGCCCGAGGGTGCCGAGAAGGCGCTCGCGCCGCTCGACGGCATCGTGATCCCCGGCGGCTTCGGCATCCGCGGCATCGAGGGCAAGATCGGCGCGCTGCGGTTCGCCCGCGAGCAGGGCATCCCGACCCTCGGCATCTGCCTCGGTCTGCAGTGCATGGTCATCGAGTACGCCCGGCACGTCGCCGGGATCGCGGATGCCTCCTCCAGCGAGTTCGACCCCGACACCACCGCGCCGGTCATCGCGACCATGGAGGAGCAGGTCGACATCCTCGAGGCGGGCGACATGGGCGGAACGATGCGTCTGGGCCTGTACCCGGCGGCACTCGCCCCCGGCTCGATCGCGGCGGAGATCTACGGAGCCGAGACGGCGTCGGAGCGTCACCGTCACCGCTATGAGGTGAACAACCGCTACCGCGACCGGATCGCCGAGGCGGGCCTGGTGTTCTCGGGCATCAACCCCGACCTCGACCTGGTCGAGTACATCGAGCTGCCCCGCGACGTGCACCCCTACTACATCGCCACGCAGGCGCACCCCGAGCTGCGCTCGCGCCCCACGAACGCCAACCCGCTCTTCCGCGGGCTCGTCGGCGCCGCGCTCGAGCGGCACCGCGCGAGCGAGCTGTTCGACGTGGAGAGCGACGAGGCCGAGACCGGCGACGCCGCGTGACCGAGGTCACGGGGCGGGACGAGGCATCCGCTCTCCCGGACGCGCTGCGGGACGAACCCGTCGCACCCGACGTCGTCGCGAGCGAGCTGGCGTACGAGGGACGGGTGTGGGACGTGCGCTCCGACACCTTCCGGTACAACGGCGAGGAGCTCGTGCGGCAGTACGTCGCGCACCCCGGCGCGGCGGCGATCGTCGCCGTCGACGACCGGGAGCGCGTGCTGCTGATCCAGCAGTACCGTCACCCCATCCGGGCCCGCGACTGGGAGATCCCCGCGGGACTGCTCGACGTCGTGGGGGAGGCGCCGGAGAGCGCCGCGCGCCGCGAGCTCGAAGAGGAGGCCGACCTCGTCGCCACCGACTGGACGCCGCTGGTGAGCATCCACACCACCCCGGGAGGCAACGACGAGATCGTGCACCTCTTCCTCGCCCGCGGGCTCACCGCCGCAGCCTCCGCGCACGACCGCGAGGCGGAGGAGGCGGACATCCGCATCGAGTGGGTCCCGCTGCGCGCGGCGGTCGACGCGGTGCTCGAGGGGCGGATGCGCAACGGCATCCTGGCCACGGGTGTGCTGGCGGCCGCCGAGCGTCTGCGCCGGACGGCCGGGTAGGCCGACGTGCGCCTGGATCGGGCCGTCGACGCCTACCTGCGTCACATCTCGATCGAGCGCGGCCTCTCCGACCACACGGTCGCCGCCTACCGCCGCGACCTCTCGGGGTACGCGGCCTGGCTGGGTGAGCAGCGGATCGACGACGTCTCCGACATCACGCCCGCCCTGGTGGCCTCCTTCGCCGGCGAGCGCGCGTCGGCGCAGCCGCCGGCCGCGGCATCCAGCCTCGCCCGCCTGCAGTCCTCCGTGCGGGGGCTGCACCGTTTCCTCGCGCGGGAGGGTCTCGCCACGTCCGACCCCACCGGGCGGCTGAAACCCCCGAAGGCGCCGCAGCGGCTGCCGAAGGCGCTCACGATCACGCAGGTGGAGCAGCTGCTGGATGCCTCAGGTCCCGCGCCCGCCGACGCGCAGCCCGGCGATGTGATCGGGCTGCGCGACCGCGCCCTGCTCGAGCTGCTGTACGCCACCGGTGCGCGGGTCTCGGAGATCGTGCAGCTCGACGTGGACGACCTCGCGCACGGCGACGTGCTGCGTGTGCGCGGCAAGGGCTCGAAGGAGCGCATCGTGCCCGTCGGGTCGTACGCGCGCGCGGCGGTCGACGCCTACGCCACCCGGGCGCGACCGGCGCTGTCGGTGAAGGGGAGGGCGACGCCGCGGCTGTTCCTCGGCGCGCGCGGAGCCCCGCTGTCGCGGCAGAGCGCGTGGCTGGTGATCCAGGCCGCCGCCGAGCGGGCGCAGCTGACCGCGCACGTCTCTCCGCACACGCTCCGGCACTCGTTCGCGACCCACCTGCTGCAGGGCGGCGCCGACGTGCGCGTGGTGCAGGAGCTGCTCGGCCACGCCTCGGTGGCCACGACCCAGATCTACACGCACGTCTCGGTCGACGCGCTGCGCGACGTCTATGCCACGTCGCACCCGCGGGCTCGCTGAACGCCCGCCGTCTCCCGCCGTCTCCCGGCGTTCGCGGCCTGCCGCCGCGGCGTCGGCGGCACGCGTGACTAGAATCGGTCGACGGTATGGCGAGGTCAGGAGAGTCCGTGGCGGGCAGCAAGCGAGCGGCGACGACGCAGAAGGCGGCCGACGAGACCCCGATCGGACCGACCGGGCGCCCGTACCACGGCTTCCCCACGCCGCCGAAGCTCGACGGGCACGGACCGGCGCGCATCATCGCGCTGTGCAACCAGAAGGGCGGCGTCGGCAAGACGACGACCACCATCAACCTGGCCGCCTCGCTCGCCCACTACGGGCGCCGCGTGCTCGCCGTCGACTTCGACCCGCAGGGCGCACTGTCGGCGGGACTCGGCGTCGCCACGCACGACGTGCCGACGATCTACGACCTCCTGCTGGACACCAAGCGCGACGTGCACGAGGTCATCGTGCACACCGACACGGACGGCCTCGACATCATCCCGGCCAACATCGACCTCTCGGCCGCCGAGGTGCACCTCGTCAACGAGGTCGCCCGCGAGACGATCCTCGCCCGCGTGCTGCGCCAGGTCTCGGCCGAGTACGACGTCATCCTGATCGACTGCCAGCCGTCGCTGGGCCTGCTCACCGTGAACGCCCTCACCGCGAGCCACGGCGTGCTCATCCCGCTGGAGTGCGAGTTCTTCGCTCTTCGCGGCGTCGCCCTGCTGATCGAGACGATCGAGAAGGTGCGCGACCGGCTCAACCCGTCGATCACTCTCGACGGCCTGCTCGCCACGATGTACGACGCGCGCACGCTGCACTCCCGCGAGGTGCTCGAGCGCGTCGTCGACGCCTTCGGCGACGACGTGCTCGAGACCGTCATCGGTCGCACCGTGAAGTTCCCGGACGCCTCGGTGTCGGGCATGCCGATCACCGAGTTCGCGCCCGAGCATCCGGCCGCCCAGGCCTACCTGCGGCTGGCGCGGGAGCTGGTCTCCCGTGGCGCCGTCGCCTGACGCTCCGACGGATCCCGTCCCCGAGCCGGTCGCGGTCGCTGATCAGGGCTCGCCGATCGAGGCGCCCGACGGTTTCCGCGTCTCGCTCGGCGTGTTCGACGGACCGTTCGACCTGCTGCTGAGCCTCATCTCCAAGCACGAGCTCGACATCACCGAGATCTCGCTGAGCCGGGTCACCGACGAGTTCATCGCCTATCTGCGGGCGCTCGAATCGGCGGACGAGCTGGACGAGGCATCCGAGTTCCTCGTCGTGGCCGTCACCCTGCTCGACATGAAGGTCGCCGGGCTCCTGCCGCAGGGCGAGCTCGTCGACGCCGAATCGGTCGCCCTGCTCGAGGCGCGCGACCTGCTGTTCGCCCGCCTGCTGCAGTACCGCGCCTTCAAGCAGGTATCGGGCTGGTTCGCCGGCAGGCTGCAGGCCGAGGACCGCCGGCACGTGCGCACCGTGCGGCTCGACGAGAAGTACCGTCGCGCGGCGCCCGAGCTGGTGTGGACCCTCAGCGCCGACGACTTCGCGGCGCTCGCGGTGCTGGCGATGACGCCGCGGGAGATCCCCGTCGTCGGACTCGACCACCTGCACGCCCCGCTCGTGAGCATCCGCGAGCAGGCGGCGATCGTCGTGACGCTGCTGCGGGCGGCCGGCACCCTCTCGTTCCGCGAGATCGTCGTCGGGGTCGACCAGCCCGGCGTGTTCGTCGCCCGCTTCCTCTCCGTCCTCGAGCTCTACCGCCACGCCGCGCTGTCGTTCGAACAGCTCGAGCCGCTCGGCGAGCTCACCCTGCGCTGGACCGCCGACCGCTGGTCCGAAGAGAACCTCGCCACCCTGGGGGCCGACTATGACCGATGATGCTTCGACGAGCTCAGCGACCGAGACATCGGCGCGGGAGACGGATGCCGCGGCATCCGCTGTCCCCGACGTCCCGGACGACACGCCCACCCGCCCGGCCGACCCGGTCTCGGTCGCGCGACGGCTGGAGGCGATCCTGCTCGTCGTCGAGGAGCCGCAGAGCCTCGTGAGCCTCGCCGCGGCCGTGGCCGCACCCGTCGCCGCCGTGCGTCAGGCGGTCGAATCGCTCGTGGCCGACTACGACGGGCTCACCGGGGGCCCTCGGCGCGGGTTCGAACTGCGGGAGGTCGGCGGGGGCTGGCGCCTGTACGTGCGTGCCGAGCACGACGACGTCGTGACGGAGTTCGTGAACACCCAGGCGCCGTCGCGGCTGTCGCAGGCGGCGCTCGAGACGCTCGCGGTGATCGCCTACAAGCAGCCCGTGACCCGCGGGCAGGTCGCCTCGATCCGCGCGGTCAACGTCGACTCGGTCGTGCGCACGCTGCTCGGCCGCGGACTCATCACCGAGCTGTTCGCCGACGCGGAGACGGGCGCGATCCACTACGGCACGACCGACGCCCTCCTGGTGAACCTCGGCATCAACTCGCTCGACGAGCTGCCGCACATCTCACCGCTACTGGACGACGGGGCCGACGGCTTCGAAGAGGGGATCGGGCGATGAGCGACGCGTCGACGGGCACAGAGGCCGGGGGCGACGACGGGCGGGTGCGGTTGCAGAAGGTGCTCGCGGGCGCGGGCGTGGCCTCGCGGCGGGTGTCCGAGCAGCTCATCGTCGAGGGGCGCGTGCGCGTCAACGGCGAGGTCGTCACCGAGCTCGGCAGCCGCATCGACCCGGAGGTCGACCTCGTCGACGTCGACGGCACCGCGATCCAGCTCGACCAGTCCAAGCGCTACGTCGTGCTGAACAAGCCCACCGGCGTCGTCAGCACGATGAGCGACGACCGCGGCCGTCCCGATCTGCGCCGGTTCACGGCGGAGTGGGACGAGCGGCTGTACAACGTGGGCCGATTGGACGCCGACACGAGCGGTCTGCTCGTGCTGACCAACGACGGCGGCCTCGCCCATGTGCTGGCGCACCCCTCGTTCGGGGTGACGAAGGTGTACATCGCGAAGGTCGCGGGGCGCGTGAGCCCGCAGACGATCGCGACCCTGACCCGCGGTGTCGAGCTCGAGGACGGGCCGATCGCCGCCGACAAGGCGCGGCTGCTGTCCGCCTCCGACGCCGGCGACGGATCCCTCGTCGAGCTGACCCTGCACTCGGGGCGCAACCGCATCGTGCGGCGCATGATGGCCGAGGTGGGTCATCCCGTGGTCGAGCTCGTGCGCCGGCAGTTCGGCCCGCTGCACCTGGGAACCCTCCCAGTGGGGCGGGCGCGCGAGTTGACTACAGTGGAGAGAGGCGCGCTTCTGACACTGTCGCGCCGCGGGGCCGGCGAGTCCGCCCCGACCCAGGCCCCGGAGTCCCAGGAGACCGAGTGAGCGACGACTTCCCCACGCGTGCCCGCGTGGCGACGCGCGTGCAGGGCACGGTGCGCGTCGTCGGGGCGGGTCTGCTCGGGTCGAGCATCGGACACGCGCTGCGCGCGGCCGGCGTCGACGTCGCGCTCGCCGACGCCTCGCCCGGGCAGCTGCGGCTCGCCGTCGACTACGGCGCGGGTCGCCTCGCCCGCGACGACGACCGGCCCGGCCTCGTCGTCGTCGCCGTGCCCCCCGACGTGACCGCCGAGGTGATCGAGCGCGAGCTCGCCGCCCACCCGCAGGCGGTCGTGACGGATGTCGCGAGCGTGAAGCTCGAGCCGCTGCGGACGCTGCGCGCCCGCGGCGTCGACCTCACCCGCTACATCGGCTCGCACCCGCTCGCCGGCCGGGAGCGCGGGGGAGCGATCTCGGCGCGCGCCGACATCTTCGTCGGCCGTCCCTGGGTGGTGTGCCGCGACGAGGAGACCACCGCCGCCGATCTCGCCGTCGTGGAGGCGCTCGCGCTCGAGCTCGGGGCGACCCCGATCGAGATGACCCCCGAAGAGCACGACCGTTCGGTCGCGCTCGTCTCCCACGTGCCGCAGCTGGTGGCGAGCCTGCTGGCCGGACGCTTCGTCGACGCCCCGGAGGGGTCGCTCGGCCTCGCCGGACAGGGTGTGCGCGACACCACGCGCATCGCGGCATCCGCCCCCGAGCTGTGGGTGCAGATCCTCGGCGCCAACGCCGCCCCCGTGGTCGACGTGCTCGACGCACTCGCCGGCGATCTCGCCGTCGTCGCCGACGCCCTCCGCGCTCCCGAGGCGCCGGGCGCCCGGCGGGCCGTGGCCGACACCATCCGCCGCGGCAACGACGGCGTGGAGCGACTGCCGGGCAAGCACGGGCAGAATCGCCGGTTCGAGAGTGTCGTGGTGATGGTCGACGACACCCCCGGGCAGCTCGGGCGTCTGTTCGGCGAACTCGGCGAGCTCGAGGTCAACGTCGAAGACCTGCGGCTCGAGCACTCCCCGGGCGCGCAGTTCGGCCTCGCCGAGATCAGCGTCGTCCCCGGCGCGCTGCGCCGTGCCGTCGACGGGCTCGAGGCCCGCGGCTGGAAGATCGCGAGCACGACCAGTGACTGAGTCCTCGGTGACGGCCCCGCCCGTGCTGGTCGCCATCGACGGGCCGGCCGGCAGCGGCAAGTCGAGCGTCTCGAAAGAGGCGGCGCGCCGTCTCGACTACGGGTACCTCGACACCGGCGCCGCCTACCGGGCCCTGGCCTGGCTCGCCCTCGAGCGCGGTGCCGACACCGACGACGAGGCGTCCGTCCTGGCCCTCGTCGACGACGTCGACTATGCCATCTCGCTCGATCCCGACGACTACTGGGTGCGCATCGCCGCGACCGACGTGACCGACGCGATCCGCGAGCCGCGCGTGACGGCCGCCGTCAGCGGCGTCGCGCGCGTGGGTGCCGTACGGCTCCGGGTGAACGCGCTGTTCCGCGCGCTCGTGGCGGAGTCCGCCCGCGCCGGAGTCGTGGTCGAGGGACGCGACATCACCACGGTCGTCGCGCCGGACGCGCCCGTGCGCATCCTTCTCACCGCTGAGCCCGGCGTGCGCGCCGCGCGCCGCAGCGCCGAGTTGACCGCGCAGGATGCCGACGCCGTCGCGGCGGCCCTCCACCGTCGTGATGCGGCGGATTCGACCGTGGTCGACTTCCTCACCGCCGCTCCCGGCGTGACCGTGGTGGATTCCACCGACCTCGACTTCGCGCAGACCGTCGACGCCGTCCTCGGCGTCGTGACCGGCGCGCTGCACACCCCTCTTCCTTCCGCACAGACAGGAGCCCACGATGGGCGCTGAAGACGAATACGAAGGCGGGCCCGACCAGCTCGCCGAGAAGCTGGCCAACCTCGATGAGGAGCTCGCCGACGCGCGCGCTGCGACGCTGCGTGCGTCGCTCTCCGACTACGAGCTCGACGAGGACGACGCCGAGCTGCTGGAAGACGGGGGCTACACCGAGGGCGACGTCTTCTACTCTCCCGCGCTCCCCGTCGTGGCGATCGTCGGGCGACCGAACGTCGGCAAGTCCGCCCTGGTGAACCGCATCCTCGGCCGCCGCGAGGCCGTCGTCGAGGACACCCCCGGCGTGACCCGCGACCGCGTCACCTACAAGGCCGAGTGGATGGACCGGCGGTTCTCGCTGGTGGACACCGGCGGCTGGGAGCCCGACGCACGCGGCATCGATCAGTCCGTCGCCGCGCAGGCCGAGATCGCCATCGACCTGTGCGATGTCGTGCTGTTCGTCGTCGACGCGATGGTCGGCGCGACCTCCACCGACGAGGCCGTCGTGAAGCTCCTGCGCCGCAGCGGCAAGCCGGTGTTCCTCGTGGCGAACAAGATCGACGACGCGCGGCAGGAGCCCGAGGCGGCCGCGCTGTGGAACCTCGGACTGGGCGAGCCGCATCCGGTCTCCGCCATCCACGGCCGCGGCGTCGCCGACCTCCTCGACGAGATCATGAAGGTGCTCCCGTCGATCTCGGCGGTGGCCAAGCAGGAGATCGGCGGACCGCGTCGTGTCGCGATCCTCGGTCGGCCGAACGTGGGCAAGTCGTCGCTGCTGAACAAGGCCGCCGGCGAGGAGCGCGTCGTCGTCAACGAGCTGGCCGGCACGACCCGCGACCCGGTCGACGAGATCGTCGAGCTCGGCGGTCGGATGTGGCGCTTCGTCGACACCGCCGGCATCCGTCGTCGCGTGCACCTGCAGCAGGGTGCCGACTTCTACGCGTCGCTGCGCACGTCGGCCGCGCTGGAGAAGGCCGAGGTGGCCGTCGTGGTGCTCGACGTCTCGCAGCCGATCTCGGAGCAGGACGTGCGCATCATCGACATGGTGCTCGAGTCGGGCCGCGCCCTGGTGCTCGCGTACAACAAGTGGGACGTGCTGAACACCCCCGAGTTCGAGAACGCCGAGCGTCGCCGCTACCTCGAGCGCGAGATCGAGCAGGACCTCGCGCACGTGGCGTGGGCGCCGCGCGTCAACATCTCCGCGCGCACCGGCCGGCACCTCGAGAAGCTCGTGCCGGCGCTCGAGACGGCGCTGGAATCGTGGGATCAGCGCATCCCCACCGGCAAGTTCAACGCCTTCCTCTCGGAGCTCGTGGCCGAGCATCCGCACCCCCTGCGCGGCGGCAAGCAGCCGCGCATCCTGTTCGGCACGCAGGCCTCCACCCGTCCGCCGACCTTCGTGCTGTTCACCACGGGGTTCCTCGATCCGGGCTACCGCCGGTTCGTGCAGCGCCGCCTCCGCGAGCTGTACGGCTTCGAGGGCACGCCGATCGTGATCAACATGCGCGTGCGCGAGAAGCGACAGCGCTGAGACGCCTGGATGCCGCGCTGTGACGCGGCGGCGTCCCTGCGGGGGAGCGTGTGACAGGCTGGTCGGGTGACGATCGAGCCCCCCGCCCCCGGTGAGCCGCGGCGTCCCTCCGGACCCCGCGACCCGGGCGACGCGTGGGTGGTCGCCGATACGGGGGAGCGGTACTGGGGGCGCTTCGGCGCGGCCGGACTGCTCGCTCTCGATGCCGACCGCGGCGTGCTGCTGCAGCATCGGGTGACGTGGAGTCACTTCGGCGACACCTGGGCGCTGCCGGGCGGCGCGCGACACGAGGGCGAGTCGGCGCGCGATGCGGCGGCGCGCGAGGCGACCGAGGAGGCGGGGGTTCCCGCGAACGTCCTGCGCCCGCGGCTGGAGAGCGTGCTCGACCTCGGCATATGGTCCTACACGACGCTCGTGGCCGACGTGGCCGAGCCCTTCGAACCCGTGATCAGCGACCCCGAGAGCCATGCGCTCGCGTGGGTGCCGATCGCGGAGGTCGACGAGCTTCCGCTGCATCCGGGCTTCGCGGACTCGTGGGTCCGACTGCGACCGCTCCTGTCCGTGCGCCCGGTGATCGTGGTCGACGTGGCCAACGTCGTGGGGTCGGTGCCCGACGGATGGTGGCGGGATCGCGCCGGTGCGGCGCAGCGCCTGCTCGAGCGGCTCGCGGTGCACGCGGCGCGGGGGACGGATGCCGCGGCCCTCGGTCTGCCCGAGAACACCTGGTTCCCCGAGATGGTCGCCGTGGTGGAGGGGCGAGCGCGCGGCGCCGTCTCCACCGACGAGCGCGTGCGGGTGGTCGACGCGCCCGGATCCGGCGACGACACGATCGTCGAGACGGTGTGGAACCTCGCCGGGCGCGGACGCGCGGTGACGGTCGTCTCGAGCGACCGCGGCCTCGCCGACCGGGTGGTGGATGCCGGAGTCGCCGTGCACGGCGTGCGCTGGCTGCTCGACCAGCTCGACTGATCCGGCCGGTCAGTCCTCCCGGCCTCGCAGGCGGTCGATGTCCCGGCGCTCTCGTTTGGTGGGGCGACCCGCGCCGCGATCCCGGACTGGGACGAACGGCATGTCCTCCTTCGCCGGCGGGGGCGGGGTGGTGTCATCCATCGCCGCGGCCACCAGCGCGGCGCCGACGCGCTTGCTGATCGGCTGCCGCACAGTGAGCAGACGGTCGAACCCGGCGATCCGCACGCGCAGCTCGTCCCCGGGTCGGACGGGCTGAGCGGCCTTGGCCCGCTCTCCGTTCACGCGTACATGCCCGGCCCGGCATGCGGCCGTCGCGGCCGAGCGCGTCTTATAGATGCGCACCGCCCACAGCCATGCGTCGACGCGTGCCGAGGCATCCGTCATGCCGTCTGCTCCTGGCGGGAGACGCGCGGCGTCAGGACGATGCCGGCCGCGATGAGCCCCTGGCCGAGGCAGTAGGTGAGCATGACGAGCGGGCTCGTCCAGGCGGGCATGGCGTCGGGGGTGAAGAGACGGAAGGCGAGGATGGAGTCCGACGCGAGGAAGAACGCCGCGCCGACGGCGATCACGGGACCGCAGCGGCTCGCCGCGGCCGCGGTGCCGCCGAGGAGCAGTCCGTACGCGCCGAGTGCGAGCACCCAGCCGAATCCTCCGGGCCGGTCGAGGAGCGCGGGCAGGAGCACGGCGAGCAGGACGATCCACCACAGCGCGTAGACCGCCGCCCAGCGCGGGTAGGGTGCGTGAGCCGCGGATCGGACGAACAGCACGATGTAGCAGACGTGCGCGAGCCCGAAGCACAGCAGCATCGTCGGAAGCTCCGGGGCGAACGGGAAGAACGTCGCCGCGCCGTCGCCGAGCCACGACAGCGCGATCGCGACGAACAGCAGGCGGTAGGGCGTGCCCCATGTCGAGCCGCGTCCTTCCCACAGCACCGCCACGGCGAGGGAGGGCATGAGCAGGAGCTTCGTCGGATCGGCGACGGCGGACGCGCCGAGGGCGAGGGCGCCGACGTGCACCGCCGAGATCGCGGCGAACGGCACGAACCCCCACCACCAGCGGGAGGGAGGAGCGGATGCCGCGCCACGGCGCGCGACGGACGGCGAGGTCATCGCCCCATCGTAGGTCGATGCGGTGGCACCGTCGCGGACCCTCGGCCGGCGGTCGGGCGAGGTCGATCGCCGAGGTCGATCGCCGGGGTCGATCGCCGAGGTCGCTTCGCTCTCGGTGTGCTCGCGCCCGTCCGTCGAACGCGCCCGTCCGTCGAACGCTCTCGTCCGTCGAACGATATCGGCGGTACGAGTCGATACGCGCTGAGCAGCCGATTGACGGTGCACGTGCGCGAAGCGTCGCACGCGCCGCGCGTGCTCGAGTTGGGGTCGGTTCGGAGCGGATGGCTCCGATCGACGAGCGAACCGTACTCGTGCCGGGGTCGCTGGCGCGCGTGCAAGGTCGCTGCCGCGCTGATCGGGGTGACCAGTCACGCTCACGGTTGCCGAGGGTCGCCTGGCGCTGATCGGGGTGCCCCCTCGCGCGTGCCGGGGTCGCCCGCGCGCCGATCGGGGTGAGTGCTCGGCACTCGACTCGATGTCGTAGCTATGTTCTAAACTCTGTGACATGGACGATGGCACGATCGACGAGGGCGACATGGTCGACGCCGTGCTCGACGACGTCGATCCATCGTTGTGGGGGTCGCCCGATCCGCTTGAGCTGGTGTGCGAGGTCGCCGACATGATGGCGGTCTTCGCCGCCGATCGTCTCGTCCGCGTCGATGCCCTGCATCGCGAGGCGCTCGCCGACGCCGCCCGTCACGGCCGCGAGCTCACCGACGTGGTCGAGCGCGGCATCCGTCTCGAGCTGGCCGCCGGTCTGCGCATCAGCGAGTACGCGGCCGACCGTCTGCTGTCGCAGGCCGATGCCCTTGTGCGTCGGTACCCGCGGGTGCTCGAGGCCCTGGCGGGCGCGCGCATCACCGAGCGGCATGCGGATCTGCTGGCCGAGGCGCTCGACGGGTTCCCGCCCGAAGAGTCCGCGCTGCGCGACATCGTGCTCGAGAAGGGGCTCGCGCTGGCCGAGTCTCAGCCGGTCGGGCAGTTCCGGCGTGCGGTGCGTGTGCTGGTCGATCGGCTGCGCGCGGTCACGCTCGACCGGAGGCACGAGGAGGCGCTCTCGCGCCGGCGCGTGGTGCTCGAGCCGGCCGATGACGGGCTGGCGTGGCTCATGACCCTCATGCCGGCCGTCGAGGCGCGGGCGTCGTTCGACCGTGCCACGCGCGCGGCGAAGATTCTGATCGCCCGAGATGGGGACGATCGCACGCTCGACCAGGCGCGGGCCGATGTCATCGGCGACCTGCTCGTCGACGGGGAGGTGGCGGCGCATCCTGCCGATGCCCGAGGCATCCGCGCGACGGTCGTCGTCACGGTGCCGGCGCTGTCGCTGCTCGGCGTGGGCGGCGTCGGCGAGGGTGACGGCGGCGGCGGCGAAGTCGACGAGGGTGACAGCCGTGCAGGCGCCGGTGCGGCCACGGTACGCGCGGCGGGGATGGCCGAGGTCGAGGGTGTGGGCCCGATCCCGCTCGGCCGGGCCCGCGAGCTGTGCGGCGGAGCGAAGGACTGGATGCGGGTGCTGACCCACCCCGAGACCGGCATGGTGCTCTCCGTCGGCCGTGACCTGTATCGGCCGCCGGAGTCGCTGCGCAGGCTCGTACGGTGGAGATCCGATCGGTGCATGGCCCCGGGATGCGGGGTCCCGGCGGCACGCTGCGAACTCGACCACACCGTCGCGTGGGAGCACGGCGGGGTCACCTCGACGGCGAACCTCGCGCCGATCTGCAAAGGCCACCATCTCGTGAAACACCACGGCGGATGGTCGGTCAGTCAGGATCGGGGCGGCGGAGGAGCCTTGGTGTGGGTGTCGCCTCTCGGGCGCCGTTACGTCAGCGGACCGGAACGCAGGATGCCGGAGTTCACGCCGCAGAACTCGCCGCCCGCTCCGTTCTGAGTGTGCTCAGGCCGACAGATCGAGCAGCACGATCGGCCGGTCCGGCTTGGGGCGAGCGGTCTCGACGAATCCCGCGTTCTCGAAGACGGTGAGGACGCCGTGGTACAGCTCGTTGGCGGGGTGCGTGCCTACCCCCGTATCGACGGGATACGCCTCGATGGCGCGTGCGCCGTGATCATGGGCGAACGCCACCGCGGCATCGAGCAGTCGCGCGTTCAATCCGGTGCCGCGATGCTCTCGACGGACGACGAAGCAGGTCACGGCCCAGACCGTGTCGTCGTCGATCGGCTCCGTCGTGCTCTGCGTGATCATGCGGGTGCGGGGAAGGCGTCGCTGTGTCGGCCGGGGGCCCACCTTCACCCATCCCGCTGCCTCACCGTCGACGTAGGCGATGAGAGCAGGCGGCACCTCCTGCGCCATCTCCTCGAGCAACAGGGCTTGCCGTTCATCGCGGCTGGTCGAGTTGAACTCCGCGTTGGTGATCGACCACCACTGGCATTGGCATCCCGCGCCGTCACCGCCGCCGGAGAGGGCGTGCTCGGCGTCGTCGAAGCGGTCGGCGGTCGCGGGGGAGATGACGATGTCTGCCATGACCCGACGCTACTGCGCCCGGCCGACGCGCAGGAGCCCCGCCGCGTTCGCGGCCGCTCGGGCGACCGGCTAAGATAGTCGAGTTGCCCGCACGCGGGTGGCGACAACAGAACATCGGGATGTGGCGCAGCTTGGTAGCGCACTTGACTGGGGGTCAAGGGGTCGCAGGTTCAAATCCTGTCATCCCGACGGAACAGCCCCGGAGCCTCCACGGAGTCTCCGGGGCTTCGTCGTGCTCAGACGAGGTTGCGCACGAGCGCCTCGACGCGGCGCTTGATCTCGTCGCGGATCGGCCGCACGGCCTCGAGATCGAGGCCCGCCGGATCGTCCAGCTGCCAGTCCTCGTAACGCTTCCCCGGGAAGATCGGGCAGGCGTCGCCGCAGCCCATGGTGATCACGACGTCCGACGCGCGGACGTCGTCGACGGCGAGGATGCGCGGCTCCTGACCGGCGATCTCGATGCCCTCTTCGCGCATCGCCTCGATCGCGACGGGGTTGATCCGATCGGCGGGCTCGCTGCCCGCGCTCAGCACCTCGACGCGGTCGCCCGCGATCGAGCGCAGGTACCCCGCGGCCATCTGCGAGCGACCCGCGTTGTGGACGCAGACGAACAGCACAGTCGGCGTGGGGGAGGGATCGAGCGAGGTGTGCGACATGGTGCCTCCATCCTCGCCTACCGCCGCGTCTCGTCCGCCCCCGCACCACGTCCCCGTCCTCCGCCCCGCGTGGGCCGCTCCAAGCCCCGCCCCTTCGACTCCCGCGAGGCAGAATGTCATCATGCCCATCCTCAACAAGGACATGACGCTGTGCATCTCGCTGGCGGCCCGTCCGTCCAACCTCGGCACGCGGTTCCACAACTACCTCTACGACGAGCTGGGGCTGAACTTCATCTACAAGGCGTTCAGCACCGACGACATCGAGGCCGCGATCGGCGGCGTGCGGGCCCTCGGCATCCGGGGCTGCTCCGTCTCCATGCCGTTCAAAGAGGCCGTCATCCCGCTCGTCGACGAGATCGAGCCCTCCGCCTCCGCGATCGGATCGGTCAACACCATCGTGAACGACGCCGGGCGACTCACGGCCTCCAACACCGACTACGAGGCGATCGCGCAGCTCCTCGACGAGCACGCCCTCGACCGCGCGTCGAGCGTGCTCGTTCGCGGCTCGGGCGGTATGGCGAAGGCGGTCGTCGCCGCCTTCCGCGGTGCCGGCTTCGACGACCTCACGGTGCTCGCCCGCAACGAGACCGCCGGTCGTGCTCTGGCCGACTCCTACGGCTACGGATGGATCGCCGACGATCCCGCTCCCGGCGCCGCCATCATCGTCAACGTCACCCCCCTGGGCATGCGAGGGACGGATGCCGCGGCGCAGGCGTTCTCCGACGACGCGGTCGCCGCGGCCGACGTGGTGTTCGACGTCGTCGCCTTCCCCGCCGAGACGCCCCTCATCGCGGCCGGCCGCCGCGCCGGGAAGAAGCTCGTCACCGGGGCCGAGGTGATCGCGCTGCAGGCCGCGCGCCAGTTCGAGCGCTACACCGGCGTCGCGATCACGGCGGAGCAGGTCGCCCGAGCCTCGGCGTTCTCACGCGAGGAGTGACACGCACGCTTCCGAGGCGGCTGATCGGCGACGCACCCTGACGATCCGAGCCCCGGGCGGCTCCGGTGCGGCGGCGGCTCAGAGGTCCGCGACGCGGATGAGCACCTTGCCGACGGTGGCCCCCTCGACGGCGTCGTGCGCCGCGGCGGTCTCCTCGAGATCGAACCACGTGAGCGGCAACCCGGCTTCCTCGCCCACGGGAAGGGCGCCGTCGCCGAGGGCCGCCGTGATGTCGGCGACGGCGACGTCGAGCGCGTCCTCACCCACGGTGTAGAGCAGCACACCCTGGATGCGGACGTTCTTGGCGAAGCTCGGACGCACCGGCATCGCGAAGGTCTCGCCGCCGTCATCGGCGAAGTAGGCGATCACCGCGTGGTTCGCGGCCACCTCGGCATCGAGGGCGGCGTTCACCGCGATCGACACCTCGACGATGTGGTCGACACCCGTCGGCGCGATCTCGCTCACGCGCGCGAGGACGTCCTCGCGGCGGTAGTCGACGACGTGGTGGGCGCCGGCCGCCTGCGCGAGCGCCGCTTTCGCGTCGGAGCTGACGGTGGCGATCACCGTCGCGCCCGCCCACCGCGCGAGCTGGATCGCCGCGTGCCCCACCGCGCCTGCGCCGCCCTGCACGAGCACCGTGCGTCCTTCGAGCGCGCCGGGGAACAGGCGCGCCGGACCGTCCTCGTGCACGGTGAGCGCACGGTGGGCTGTGACCGCCGGCACGCCCAGACTCGCCGCCGTCGCGAAGTCGACGCCCTCCGGAAGCGGCACTGCGCGCGCCGCAGGAACCACCGTGTACTCCTGCGCGGTCCCGGTCGGACGGCCGTGCTGCGCGAGGTGGACCCACACCCGGTCGCCCACGGCGAGGCCGGTGACTCCGTCGCCGACGGCGTCGACGATGCCCGCGCCGTCCTGGTTCGGCACGACCTCGACGAAGGCATCACGCCGGGTGCCGCCCGATCGGGCCTTCCAGTCCGTCGGATTCACCCCGGACACCGCTACCCGCACCCGCACCTCGCCGGCGCCCGGCGCTGCGGGATCGCGCTCGACGAGCGACAGGACGGAGGAATCACCGGGTGCGGAGTAGACGATCGCCTTCATACCGCTAGCCAACCAGACCCGTCCGTCACCCATTCCGACCCGGTCACCCGACCCGGTCACCCGAACCGCCACCCGAACCGCCACCCGAACCGCCACCCCATCCGGGCACCCGATCGGGAACGATCGCGGATGATGGACGGATGCCGCACCCGCCCGTATCCCCGGGACCTCCCGGTCCGAGCGAGCCCACCCCGACGCCCGGCATCCGCTCGTTCGTCGCCGTTCAGCCGGTCCGGCTCCGTCGCATCGCTGCCGCCATCGCCCTCGCCGCGGTGGTCGCCGCGGGCCTCGTCGTGCATCGCGTGCTTCCCGGCTCGACGGGCGCCGACGTCGCCGGCGACGCGCTCTACACCGCCGCGGTGTACGCCGGCCTCGTGCTCGTCACGGCGTGCCGACCGATCGCGGCGGGCATTACCGCCGCGGCGTGGTCGGTGGCCGTCGAATTGTTCCAGGCCACCGGCATCCCCTCGGCCCTCGCCGCCGCGTTTCCGCCTATGGCGCTCGTGCTCGGCACCGCGTTCGACGCGCGCGACCTCGTGGTCTACGTGCTCGCGGCACTGGTGGCAACCGCCCTCGACACCGCGGTCCTGATCGCGCTCGGCGCCGGACACCGCCGTCAGTCCACCTCGGGCGGCCGCCCGTAGGCGACGCGTTCGAACCGCTCCACGCCGGCCGCGCACGCCGGGTCGAAGAACGGCAGCAGCTGCGCCGCCCACACCCCCGCGATCCCCGAGGCGCGATCGACCCAGTAATGCACGTTCGCCAGCCCCGCCCAGGAGAGCGTCCCCGCCCGGCGTCCGGACGGCAGATCCTCCTCGGCGACGAGGAACGAGTACGCCCACGACGTGCGCCGGCCGGGAAAGAACTCGGCGTCACGGGTGAGCGACGGGATCGCCGACGGCAGCGGGGTCACGGCGAGTCCCGGCACCCCGCGCACCGCCCACGCGATCGTGTCGGCACGCAGCACCCGTCCGCCGGGGGCGGTGCCGTCGCCGAGCCATACCCGCAGCAGCGCCAGCAGGTCCGGCACCGTGGAGAACACGCCCTGGCCGCCCATATCGAGTTCGGGGGAGTCGGGGACCGCCGCCGAAGCCGGCGCCACCGTCCCGTCCCGCGTCCGCCGGTGCACCGTGGCGAGCCGGGAACGCATCGCGGGCGACATGTCGAACGACGTCGAGGTCATCCCGCACGGTGCGCAGATCCGCTCCTGCAGCACCGCGTCGAGCCGCCGCCCCCGGACGGCTGCGACGACCCGCCCGAGCCAGTCGATCGACGTGCCGTACGTCCAGCGCTCGCCGGGGTCGTGCAGCAGCGGCGTCCGCAGCATGTCGTGCAGGGGAGTGGACGACGGATGCCGCAGCCGCTCCCGGGCGAGCTTCGCGTACCGCAGATCGAACAGGTCGTAGGCCAGCCCCGACGTGTGCAGCAGCAGCATCCGCGCCGTGATGTCGCGTGCCGGCGGCCGTGTGCGCACCGTTCCGTCGTCGCCGAGGACGTCCAGCACCTCGAGGTCGCCGATCTCGGGCAGGTACTCCCGCGCCGGCGCGTCGAGGTCGATCAGTCCCTCCTCCACGCACTGCAGGGCCGCCGTCGCGGTGAAGACCTTCGACGCCGAGTACAGCGACAGGACGGTGTCGGATGCCGCAGTCTCCGCCGCCTCGTCGGTGACCGCGCCGCGCACGCCCGCCGCGTGCAGGTAGGTGGTTTCGGTCGGGTCGGTGATCCCGGCGATCACCAGCGGCACTCCTGCGGCGACGGCGTCGTCGACGGAGCGGTCGAGCTCGTGCGTCGTGTGCTGCATCGTCCGAGCCTACGATCGCGCACACGCATCGCGGGCACGGGCCCTCGGATCTACCGCGCGGGTGCTCGCGTGGACGGGCTGCGATCCGCGCACACGCGCCGGGACGTCTGCGCGAGCCTCGGATCCGCGCAGGCGTCCCGGCACGTGATTAGCCTGGGGGCATGAACGCCGAGTTCGACGGGGTCGTCTTCCGCTGGGACGCGCGCACCGATTCCGACTGGTACTTCACGGCGCTGCCGCTCGAGCTGAGCGAGCTCATCCGCGGGATCCCGCGCCCGACGCGCGGGTTCGGCTCCGTCCGCGTACACGCCCGCGTCGGCGCGAGCGCGTGGCGCACGTCGGTCTTTCCAGGAGCCGACGGACGCTACGTGCTGCCCCTGAAGCGGGCGGTGCGCGACGCCGAGCACCTCGCCGACGGCGGATCCGTCTCGGTGGAGCTGCAGGTGCTGGACGGCTGATCGCGCATCGCGGTGCCGCTGTCAAGCACCCCGGCCCGCGGCATCCGTCCGGTTAGCCTGGGGCGCATGGCCGAGGAATCCGCCGCCGCGCACGCGGGGCCCGTCCCGCGACTGATCGCGTGGGCGCTCGCCCGCAAACCCGTACGCGCCTTCCTGCTCTACAGCGAGCACCGCGGACCCATGCTCGCCGACAGCATCACCTACCGCGCGCTGTTCAGCGTGTTCGCCGCGGTGCTGCTCGGCTTCTCGATCGCCGTCCAGTGGCTGGGCGGCAACCCGGACGCGCTGCAGGCGTTGGCGGCGGCGGTCGACCGCGTGATCCCCGGGCTCGTCGGACCGGGCGGGCTCATCGACATCACGTCGATCGAGGCGCTTCCCGGGCAGTTCGTGGCGGCGGTGATCGCGATCGTCGGTCTCGTCGGGGCCTCGATCGGCGCGATCGGATCGCTGCGGACGGCGATCCGCGCGATCGCCGACAAAGTGCACGACGACGTCTTCTTCCTATGGGTGCTGCTGCGCAACCTCGGCATCGCGATCGGGTTCGGCGGGGCGCTGGCGCTGTCGGCCGTGGTCACCTTCCTCGGCACCGCGGGCGTCGGGATTCTCGCCGGCTGGCTGGGACTGCCCGCCGACGCGCCGATCGCGACGCTCGGCGCGCAAGCCGTCGCAGTGATCGCCGTGTTCGCCCTCGATGCGGTCGCGCTCGCGGCCGTCTTCCGCGTGCTCTCGGGACTGAGGCCCTCGCCGCGCGCGCTGTGGAGCGGTGCGCTGCTGGGCGCGATCGGCCTCACCGTGCTGCAGCAGCTGTCGGGGCTCTTCGTGGGCGGTGCGACCTCAAACCCCCTGCTGGCGACGTTCGCCGCCCTCATCGCCTTGCTGCTGTGGTTCAACCTCAGCGCACAGGTCATCCTCATCGCCTCGGCCTATATCGTCACCGGCGTCGCCGAAGAGGCCGACCGGGTGCGCGAGCGGCACGGCGCCGCCACGTTCGCCCAGCGACGCGTGCGTCGCGCCGAGGAGTCCGTGCGCATCGCGACCGAGGAGCTCGCGCACGCGCGCGACGCCGAGGAGGCCGAGCGCGCGAAGGCCTGAGACCGGTCCGTGAGGCGGCGCGGCGCGGACGCGGCGGCAGGCACCGCAGCGCCCGCCTGACGGCCCGCGGTGTCGTGTTGTCCACAGGGCTCGGGGCTGGGCTCGCCCCGCGCGGCAGACTGGGGCGATGTCGTCCGGACCGGAGCTCGCGCTGACGCCGGCACTGATTCCGGTGCTCCTCGCCTATGCGTGGCTCGCGGTCGCCGGTGTCGCGCTGGCGGTGATCGACGTCCGCACCCACCGACTGCCCGATCGCATCGTGCTGCCCGGGTACGCCGTCGGCGTGGTGCTCCTCGGGCTCGCCGCGCTCCTGTCCGGTGACGTGCAGGCGTTCATGGTCGCCGTCGTCGGTGCGATCGCGCTGTTCGCGTTCTTCCTCCTCCTACGGGTGCTCAGCCGCTCGGGAATGGGCGGAGGCGACGTCAAGCTCGCCGGGGTGCTCGGTCTGTTCCTCGGGTGGATCGGCTGGACCGCCGTCCTGCTCGGCGTGTTCGCGGCCTTCTTGCTGGGCGGCCTGTACGCCGCCGCGCTCCTGGTCCTGCGGCGTGGCGGACGCCGCACGCAGGTCCCCTTCGGGCCGTGGATGCTGGCCGGTGCCTGGATCGGGATCCTCGGCGCCCTCGCGATCGACGCGGGCCGCGCCGTTCCCGCGTAGCGACGGGTAGGCCCGGCAGTCGGCGAGATCGGCCGAGGAGCGCGCGCCCTCCGCGCGCGGCGAAGACCTCAGCGGGCGAAGCGCTCGGTGAACGTGCGCAGCATCCGACTCGTGTGCTCGACCGGCGCGCGCCGCACCGCCTTCAGCGTCGTGTCGAGCTCGTGCGCGGCGAAGTAGCCGTAGTCGGCGTAGGCGTGGATGCGCGTGGTGATGCCCGCCACGTCCAGCTCGGGGTGGAACTGCGTCGCGTAGACGTTGCGGCCCACCCGGAACATCTGCACGGGGCACGTCGGCGACGAGGCGAGCAGCACGGCGTGCGGGGGGAGGGTGGTGATCGCCTCCTTGTGCCCGACGAACGCCGCGAACTCGCGA
The DNA here is from genome assembly GCF_051549805.1 of Microbacterium fluminis. Lineage (GTDB taxonomy): Bacteria > Actinomycetota > Actinomycetes > Actinomycetales > Microbacteriaceae > Microbacterium. The sequence continues at coordinate 2,863,204 of NZ_CP196042.1, read as the reverse complement.
GGCATCCCCCGCAGGATCGGATCGTAGACGCCGGCGTCGCTCAGCGTGACCGGCACGACGCTGATGGGCTCGGCATACGTGCGGTCGATCACGGCGCCCTGATGCGCGCCGAGGGTCCCCACCCCGTAGCAGGCGCCGAAGAACGGCACGTCGCGCCGCACGACACGGTCCAGCAGCACGTCGAACTCCGCCTCGACACGGCGCTGCACCGGCGACTTCCGCTCGGGAGGATCCGACGCGTTGAACGGCCCGCCGCCGACGAAGATGCCCGAGACCTCGTCGAAGTCGAATCGCGGCATCGGCGATGCCTCGAGGCGGATGCGCACCAGTTCGGCGGGTGCGAGACCCGTCGCGCGCAGGAAGAGCTCGTACTCCTCGTCGGCGGGACCGTCCTCGGCCCTCGTGGCGAGGAGGACGAAGGGCTTCACGGCACTCACGATAGCCGTCGTCGAACGGGCCTTCCGTGCTACGGGCCGGTCACGAGTACGTGAACTCTCCCTGGGATCCGGGCCGTTGGACTGCACGCACCCATCCGGGTCGGTAGTTTCGTAGGGTGCCTCACGAAGAAATCGCCCCCGGATCGACCGCCGCCGCTGACGTACTCGCGCCGAACCATCCGCTCGCGCTCGCCCCGGTCGGCGCGCCGCCGACCTCGGTCGACGGGTTCGTGCGGGAGTTCCTGCACAACCTGAACTTCACCCAGGGGGTCGCGCTGTCGACCTCCAGCGCCAACGACCGCTACCTCGCGCTCGCGCTCACGGTGCGCGACTACCTGATGGCGCGCTGGCTCGAAGACCAGCGGCGTCAGACCGAGCGCCAGGACAAGGGCGTCGCGTATCTGTCCGCGGAGTACCTCCTGGGCCGTCAGCTCGACAACAACCTCCTCGCCAGCCGGCTCACCGAGGTGGCCACCGAGGCGCTCGCCGCCTGCGGCATCGACATCGACGACCTCCGTCAGCAGGAGGTCGAGCCCGGCCTCGGCAACGGGGGCCTCGGCCGCCTGGCCGCCTGCTTCATCGACTCGCTCGCGACCATGAGCGTGGCCAGCATCGGGTACGGCATCCGCTACGAGTACGGCATCTTCCGCCAGACGTTCGTCGACGGCCACCAGATCGAGCAGCCCGACGCGTGGCTCACCCTCGGCTCGCCGTGGGAGTTCCCCCACCCCGAGGCCGCGCAGACCATCTGCTTCGGCGGGCACACCGAGACCTACGACGACGACGGCGTCACCCGCTCGCGCTGGGTCCCGGCGTGGAATGTGAAGGCCGTCCCCTACAACTACATGGTCCCCGGCTATCACAACGGCCGTGTGAACACCCTGCGGCTGTGGCGCGCGGTGGCCACGAACGCGTTCGACCTGCGCATCTTCAACGCCGGCGACTACGCCGAGGCGGTGCGCGCGCAGACGTTCGCCGAGAACATCTCCAAGGTGCTCTACCCCGAGGACTCCACGCCGCAGGGCAAGGAGCTCCGCCTGCAGCAGCAGTACTTCTTCGTCGCGGCGTCCATCCAGGACTTCTTCGCCCACGTGCTGGCCGACGACTACGACCTCGCGAAGCTGCCCGATCGCATCATCTTCCAGCTCAACGACACCCACCCGGTGATCGCGGTGCCGGAGTTCATGCGCGTGCTCGTCGACGAGAAGGGCATGGACTGGGATGCCGCGTGGGCGATCACGCAGCAGTGCTTCGCGTACACCTGCCACACCCTCCTGCCCGAGGCGCTTGAGGTCTGGTCGGTCGATCTGCTCGGACGGCTGCTGCCGCGGCACCTGGAGATCATCTACCGCATCAACGACGAGTTCCTCCTCGCGGTGCGGGAGCGGTTCGGCGACGACGAGATGCGCATCCGCAACATGTCGATCGTTTCGGACTTCCCCGAGCGCTCCGTGCGCATGGCCTACCTCGCCACGGTCGCCGGCGCCAAGGTCAACGGCGTCGCGGAGCTGCACTCGCAGCTGCTGCGCGACAAGGTGCTGCCCGACTTCGACGAGTTCTACCCGGGCAAGTTCACCAACGTCACCAACGGCGTCACGCCGCGCCGCTTCATCCGCCTCGCGAACCCGCGCCTGGCCGATCTCATCACCGAGGCGCTGGGCGCCGGCTGGACGGTCGACCTGGAGCGGCTGCGGGGCCTGGAGACCTTCGCCGAGGACCCGGAGTTCCGCGCCCGGTTCGCCGAGGTCAAGGCCGCCAACAAGCGTCGGCTGGGGGAGGTGCTGCGCGAGCGCGACGGGTTCACCGTCTCGGAGGACCACATGCTCGACGTGATGGTCAAGCGCCTGCACGAGTACAAGCGGCAGATGCTGAAGGTGCTGCACATCGTCACGACGTACGAGGGGATCGTGTCGGGGCGGGTCGAGGCATCCGCGGTCCAGCCGCGCACCTTCGTCTTCGGCGCGAAAGCCGCCCCCGGCTACGCCATGGCCAAGCGCATCATCCACCTCATCAACTCCGTCGGGTCGGTCGTCAACGACGACCCGCGCGTCGAGGGCCGGCTGAAGGTACTGTTCCCGCCGAACTACAACGTCACCCTCGCCGAGAGCGTCATCCCCGCCGCCGACCTGTCCGAGCAGATCTCGCTCGCCGGCAAGGAGGCGTCCGGCACCGGCAACATGAAGTTCGCCCTCAACGGCGCGCTCACGATCGGCACGGACGACGGCGCGAACGTCGAGATCCGCCAGCTCGTCGGCGACGACGACTTCTTCCTGTTCGGCATGACCGAGCCCGAGGTCGAGGCGCTGTGGGCCAAGGGCTACCGTCCCAGCGAGGTCTACCAGCAGGACGAACAGCTGCGACGCGCGATCGATCTGATCGCCTCGGGCGCGTTCTCCGGCGGCGACCGCACGGTGTTCGAGCCGGTCGTGTCGAACCTGCTGTACGACGACCGCTTCATGGTGCTCGCCGACTACGCGTCGTACATCGAGGCGCAGCACACGGTCGACGCGGCGTACGCCGACCAGGACGCCTGGGTGCGCTCGGCGATCCTCAACGTCGCGCGCACCGGCTACTTCTCGTCCGATCGGTCGATGCGCGACTACATCGACCGCATCTGGCACACGCCGCCGTCGTACTGACGATCGTCGCAGGCGCCACGGTCTACGCTGAGGGAATGGCTATCGCACGACTGCACGGTGGACCCCTCGACGGACAGGTCATCCCGCTGGAGAGCCCGGAGCTCGACTCGCTGATCGTCCCCTACAGCGAGACCCAGGTGGTGTACGAGCGCCGCGGCGACCTCGACAACACCGGCGAGAGCGACGGACCCACCGAGGCGCAGTTCTGGTTCGTCGAGGCCGAGGACGACATCGACCCGGATCCCGACGGCCGCGACGAGTGACCGCGGGAGGCGCGTCGGCCGGCGAGCCGTCGCGTTCGGTCGAGGTCGAGCGCAAGTTCGACGTCGACCACGACACGCCCTTCCCGGAGTGGATGCCTCTTCCCGGCGTCACGACGGTCGATCCCGCCGAGCACCGCACCCTCGACGCCCGCTATTACGACACCGCGGACGTCGCACTCGCGCGGGCGGGCTATGCGCTGCGCCGCCGCACCGGTGGTCCTGACGAAGGCTGGCACGTGAAGGGACCGCTCGTGGACGGCGGCCGTGTCGAGCTGGGCTGGCCGCTCGGTGACGACGAGACCATCCCCGACGCGGTGCGCGCCGAGGTCGCGGCGGTGACGGGAGACCCCCTGACCCCGCTCGCGCGGATCGAGAACGACCGCGTCGTGCACTCCCTGCGCGACCACGCCGGCGCGCTTGTGGCCGAGGTGGTCGACGACCACGTGCGCGGCACCGACCTGCGCGCCGGTGACGTGCGGACGTGGCGCGAATGGGAGATCGAGCTCGGACCGGCCGGCCCTGTCGACCCGGCCGCACGCGAGGCGTTCTTCACGGCGGTCGGGGAGCTCGCCCTCGCCGCCGGCGCCCGGCCCGCGGCATCCGCCTCCAAGCTCGCCCGCGCCCTCGGACGCTGACCCTCCTCGCGGCGGCGGGGAAGACGAAACGCCCCGGTCCTCCGGAGAGGGTCGGGGCGTTCGACGTGAGCGGGGACGTCACATGTTGATCATGTGACCCGCGAGACCGTGGAAGGCCTCCTGCACGGCCTCCGACAGCGTCGGGTGGGTGTGCACGTTGCGGGCGCCCTCGAGCGCGGTGAGGTCCCACTTCTGCGCGAGCGTGAGCTCGGGCAGGAGCTCGGAGACGTCGGGGCCGATGAGGTGCCCGCCGAGGAGCTCCAGGTGCTCGCCGTCGGCGATGAGCTTGACGAAGCCGATGGGCTCGCCGAGGCCGTTGGCCTTGCCGTTCGCCGAGAACGGGAACTTCGCGACCTTGACGTCGTAGCCGGCGTCGCGCGCCTGCTGCTCGGTGAGACCGAACGAGGCCACCTGCGGGGAGCAGAACGTCGCCCGCGGCATCATGCGGTAGTCGCCGAGCGTCATCGTCTCGGCCTTGCCGATCGTCTCGGCCGCCACGACGCCCTGCGCCTCCGCGACGTGGGCGAGCTGGAGCTTGGCGGTGACATCGCCGATCGCGAAGATGTGCGGCACGTTGGTGCGCATGTACTCGTCGATGTCGATCGCACCGCGCTCCGTGAGCTTCACGCCGGTGGTCTCGAGGCCGAAGCCCTCCACGTTCGGGGCGAAGCCGATCGACATGAGCACCTTGTCGGCGTCGATCGACTGCGTCTCTCCGCCCGCGTTGGGCGTGTAGGTGACCGTGACGCGGTCGCCGTGATCGGTGACCGTCTCGACCTTGGTGGAGGTGAGGATGTCGACGCCGTACTTCTTGTACTGGCGGGCAATCTCCTTGGACACATCGGCGTCCTCGTTGGGGAGGGCTCGATCGAGGAACTCGATGATCGTGACCTTGACGCCGTAGTTGTTCAGGATGAACCCGAACTCCATGCCGATGGCGCCGGCGCCGACGATGACGATCGACTCCGGGAGTTCGCGGGTCATGATCTGCTCTTCGTACGTCACGACGTTCTGGCTGAGCTGCACACCCGGCAGCAGCCGCACCCGTGACCCGGTGGAGATGATCGCGTTGTCGAACGTGACCTCTTCGCTCGATCCGTCGGCCTTCGCCACCGTGAGGGCGTTCGGGCCGGTGAACGTGCCACGCCCTTCGTACTCGGTGACCTTGTTCTTCTTCATGAGGAAGTGGATGCCCTTGACGTGCGTCTCGGACACCTTGCGGCTGCGGTCCCACGCGACGCCGAAGTCGAACGTCACGTCACCGGAGATGCCGAACAGCTCGGCCTGGTCGTGGAAGACGTGGGCGAGGTCGGCGTTGCGCAGCAGAGCCTTGGAGGGGATGCACCCGACGTTCAGGCACACACCGCCCCAGTACTTCTCTTCGATGATCGCGACGGAAAGACCGAGCTGGGCGCTGCGGACGGCCGCGACGTAACCGCCGGGGCCGGCGCCGAGGATGACGACGTCGTAATGAGGCATGCCTCCAGCCTATCGTCCGGGCGGGGGCCCGGAACCGGTCGCCGAGTCGTCCGGGGCACCGTCCGCCGGCGTCGTCCCGGCGGCACCGCGGCGCGCGCGGGAGACGAGCAGATACAGGACGGCACCGCCGGCCGCGACCAGGACGACGGAGAGGATGATCCAGGGTGTGGCGGATGCCTCGGACGACGGCACGGGCGCGGGCGTCGCCGATTCGGAGTGCGCCGGCGTCGCGGCGGGGGTGGTCGCAGAGGTGACCGTGGGCGTCGGGGTGGGAGGGGGTTCGACCGGTGCGGTCGGCGCCGCGGCCACGGTGAACGCGAACTGGTCCGAGATGGGATGGCCGTCGCTGGACACCACGCGCCACAGCACGGTGACCGTGCCGCCCGGTGAGCCGAGGACGGGCGTCAGCGGCTGCGTCACCGTCGTGCCCGACACGACCGGGGCGCCGGCGACGACGGAGGCGCCCGAGGCATCCGTCACCTGCACCTGCGTCGCTCCCGGATCGGTCAGCAGGTCGCCGCTGAAGGTCAGAGTCAGCTGCGTGGGCAGCCCCGCGATCGTCGTTCCGGCGGCGGGATCGGTGGAGACGAGCGCATCGTGCGCGCTCGCCGGGGCGGCGACCACCACCGAGCCGAGGAGCAGGAGACCGGCGGCGGCCAGCGCGGCGCCGAGGCGGGGGAGGACTCGTGTGCGGTGCGGCATCCGCTCAGGCTATCGGCGGCGCCCGGCGGCCGGGGGCGATCGCGGGAGGCGGGGTCGACAGGGCCCCGGTGCAGTCAGTAGGTTCGGGTATCCGACAGGCTGGCGTGGGGCCGGGCCGAGGCCGTCATCGGCGCGGGCTCGATCGGCTAGTCTGGAAAGCGAAGGGAGATCACCGTGGAGGACAATCGCCAACCCGCTCCGGACGAGATCCGGCGTGGTGCCGACGCGGGCTCTTCCGACGGCTCGACCGACACGACGCAGACGTTCGGACACGACTCCGACCTGTCGTTCGTCCCCTTCGGCAGCGACCTCAGCGAGGCCGAGGTCGAGGCGATCGGCGCCCTTCCGTCCCGGTCTGCGCTCCTGCTGGTGCGCTCGGGTCCGACCGCCGGTGCGCGCTACCTGCTCGACACCGATGTGACGACCGTCGGGCGGCATCCCGAGGCCGACATCTTCTTCGACGACGTGACCGTGTCGCGCCGTCACGCCGAGATCACCCGCGACGCGTCGAGCTTCGAGATCGTCGACCAGCGCTCACTCAACGGCACCTACGTCAACGGGGAGCGCGTCGACCGCGCGACCCTGGTCAACGGCGCCGAGGTGCGCATCGGCAAGTTCCGTCTGAACTTCTTCGTCTCGCCCGCAGACCTCCCGCCGTCCGCGGAAGGATGATGCCGGGCGCCTCCGCCCGTGGACACTCGTCGTCCGCGGGCCTTCTCAGCATCGGGCAGGTGCTCGCGCGGCTGACCCCCGAGTTCCCAGCCCTGTCGGCCAGCAAGCTGCGTTTCCTCGAAGTGCAGGGCATCGTCTCGCCGACCCGCACCGAATCGGGCTACCGCAAGTTCAGCCCCGCCGACCTGGAGCGCCTGCGCCTGGCGCTCACCCTCCAGCGCGACCACTATCTGCCTCTTCCGGTGATCCGCGACTACCTCGCCGACGTCGATGCCGGCCGCGATCCCGCACCCCAGGCATCCGTCCCGTCGATCGTCCCGGCCCCACGCCGCTATCGACGCGACGAGCTGCTCGCGGCCGCGGGCGCGTCGCCCCAGCTGCTCAACGACGCCATCAGCACCGGCGTCCTGGGCGCCGACGCCTACACCGAGCAGTCGGTCGCGCTGCTGCGCGCCCTCGTGGCGCTCGACCGCCACGGCATCGAGCCGCGACACATCCGCCCGCTGCGTCAGAGCGCCGAGCGCGAGGTCGCCCTCATCGAGTCGGCGCTGTCGGCGCTGCTGCGGCGGACGGATGCCCCGTCCCGCGCGCGGGCCAGCGATGTCGCTCCGGAACTGGCCAAGCGTCTCGACGAGGTGCGCGCGATCTACGTGCGCACGGCGCTGGACCGGCTCCTCTCCTAGCGCGACACGCCGAAGCCCGAAGGCCGGATGTCGTTGTCCGGCCGCCCCCGCTCATCTAGCGTGGGACTACCCGAACCGATCAGGAGGATGCGCATGACCGCTCCCGAAGCGGCCGGCGAGCAGAAGTTCGCCGCCGACCTCCTCTTCACCGATGGTCTGCCCGCGATGGACGACGAAGTCGGCTACCGCGGTGCGCAGGCGGCCCGCGCCGCCGGCATCACCTATCGTCAGCTCGACTACTGGGCGCGCACCGAGCTGGTCGAGCCGACCGTGCGCGGGGCGAGCGGATCGGGTTCGCAGCGTCTCTACGGCTTCCGCGACATCCTCGTGCTGAAGCTCGTCAAGCGACTCCTCGACACGGGCATCTCGCTGCAGCAGATCCGCGTCGCCGTCGACCAGCTGCGTGCCGCGGGCATCCGCGACCTCGCCGGAACGACGCTCATGAGCGACGGTGCCTCCGTGTACCTGTGCACCTCGAACGACGAGGTCATCGACCTCGTCTCGCGCGGACAGGGCGTGTTCGGCATCGCCGTGGGCAAGGTGCTCCGCGAGGTGGAGTCGACGCTCGTCGACTTCGATGCGCAGGCGCCCGAGGCCGTCGACGAGCTCGCCGCCCGTCGCGCCGTCCGCTCCGCCTGACCGGCGTTCCGCGGAGTCGGGAGACCTGGCCCGCTCTGCGTCTGTGACGTGCGCCGCTCAGCAGCGGTTCCTGTCGGCACCCGGCCACGTCGGGCACCGCGGAGACAGCGAACGGGATGCTGCGGCATCCCGTTCGCTCGAGTCGTGAGTGCTACGCGCGGGCCTCGCCGGGGACCGGCACGCGACCGGTGCGCATGACGCGGTCCAGGAGCGCGTCGAAGTCGGCGGCCAGCTCCTGCGCGGAGTCGCCGGGCCAGATGTGCAGCGGCTTGGCCGCACCCTGCGCCTGCTGCAGCGACGTGCGCTCGGGCAGCTGCGGGGCCAGCACGAGCGGGCCGAACATGTCGCGCAGCTCCTTGATGCGGAACTGGTGCTCGATCGACTGCGGACGCACGCGGTTGACGACGATGCCGAGCGGCTGGAGACGGGGGGAGAGGCCGCGGCGGATCTCCTCGATCGCGCGCAGCGCGCGGTCTGCGGCGGCGACGGAGAACAGACCGGGCTCGGTGACGACGATGACGCGGTCGCTCGCCGCCCACGCGGTGCGCGTGAGGGCGTTCAGCGACGGCGCGCAGTCGATCAGCACGAGGTCGTAGTCGGCCTCGATCGTGGCGAGGGCCTCCTCGAGCTTCCACACGTCGCGCACGCTCGGGTGCGGACCGTCGAAGTTGATCGCCGACGGGCTGCCGATCATCACGTCGATCGTGCCGGGGTGCACCTTCGCCCACCCGCTCGAGGTGATGGCCTGGCGGACCACCTTCTCCTTGGGATTGGCGAGGACGTCGGCGACGTTGAGGCGACCGGCGACCTGGATGTCCATGCCCGTCGAGACATCGGACTGGGGGTCGAGATCGACCACGAGAGTCCGGACGCCGCGCGCGAAAGCAGCGGAGGCGAGGCCCAGGGTCACGGTCGTCTTGCCGACCCCGCCCTTGAGCGAGCTGACGGAAAGTACGTGCACGAGGCTCTACGTTACCGTCCCGTAGGCTGACAGCACACTCAGCCCCACCGTCGGGTCCCGTGGCGGTCACTCTGCGAGGTGCACATGTTCCGAAAGATCCTGGTCGCGAACCGCGGTGAGATCGCGATCCGCGCATTCCGGGCCGCGTACGAGCTCGGTGCCCGCACCGTCGCCGTCTTCCCCTACGAGGACCGCGGGTCGCTGCACCGTCAGAAGGCCGACGAGTCGTACATCATCGGCGAGCAGGGCCACCCCGTGCGCGCCTACCTCGACGTCGAGGAGATCATCCGGGTGGCCGTGGCATCCGGCGCCGACGCCATCTATCCCGGCTACGGTTTCCTCTCCGAGAACCCCGAGCTGGCCGCACGCGCTGCCGAGAACGGCATCACGTTCATCGGACCGCCCGCACGCGCGCTCGAGATGGCCGGCAACAAGGTCACCGCCAAGGAGCACGCGATCGCCGCCGGCGTGCCCGTCCTGGCGTCGACGGACGCCTCCGAGGACGTCGACGCACTCGTCGCCCAGGCGCCCGGCATCGGCTTCCCGATCTTCGTCAAGGCCGTGGCCGGAGGCGGCGGACGGGGGATGCGCCGCGTGGAGACCCCCGAGGAGCTCCCGCCCGCGATCGCCGAGGCGATGCGCGAGGCCGGCGCCGCGTTCGGCGACGCCCGCGTCTTCCTCGAGCAGGCGGTCGTGCGTCCGCGGCACATCGAGGTGCAGATCCTCGCCGACGCCACCGGGCACACCGTGCACCTGTTCGAGCGCGACTGCTCGGTGCAGCGCCGACACCAGAAGGTCATCGAGATCGCCCCGGCGCCCGACATCACCGACGAGCTGCGTGCCGCCCTGCACCGCGACGCCGTGGCGTTCGCCGAGTCGATCGGCTACGTCAACGCCGGAACCGTGGAGTTCCTCGTCGACACGGCGGGGGAGCGGGCCGGGAAGCACGTGTTCATCGAGATGAACCCGCGCATCCAGGTCGAGCACACCGTCACCGAAGAGGTGACCGACGTCGACCTGGTGCAGTCCCAGATGCGCATCGCCGCCGGCGCCACCCTCGACGACCTCGGGCTGTTCCAGGACCGGATCGTCCTGCGCGGCGCGGCGCTGCAGTGCCGCATCACGACCGAGGACCCTTCTCAGGGCTTCCGTCCCGACACCGGGCGCATCACGACCTACCGCTCGCCCGGCGGCGCCGGCATCCGCCTCGACGGCGGGACGACCGCGGCGGGCTCGCAGATCAGCCCGCACTTCGACTCGATGCTGGCCAAGCTCACCTGCCGCGGCCGCGACTTCCCCGCGGCGGTGGCGCGCGCCAAGCGCGCGCTGGCGGAGTTCCGCATCCGCGGCGTGGCCACCAACATCCCGTTCCTGCGCGCTGTGCTCGACGACCCGGCGTTCGTCGCGGGCGACCTCAGCACCGCGTTCATCGAGGAGCGGCCGAAGCTGCTCACCAGCAACCCGTCGCGCGACCGCGCCACGAAGCTGCTCAACTGGCTCGCCGACGTCACCGTGAACCAGCCGCACGGCACCAAGCCGCTGTCGGTCTCGCCGGGCAGCAAGCTGCCGGCGATCGACCTGTCCGCGCCTGCTCCCGAAGGCACCCTCGCCCGGCTGCGCGCCCTCGGCCCCGAGGGTTTCGCGACGGCCCTGCGCGCGCAGACCGCCCTCGCCGTCACCGAGACCACGTTCCGCGACGCGCACCAGTCGCTGCTGGCCACCCGCGTGCGCACCCGCGACCTCGTGCGCGTCGGCCCGCACGTGGCCCGGATGACCCCCGAGCTGCTGTCGATCGAGGCGTGGGGCGGCGCGACGTACGACGTCGCACTGCGCTTCCTCGCCGAGGACCCCTGGGAGCGTCTCTCCGCCATCCGCGAGGCGATCCCGAACATCCCCATCCAGATGCTCCTGCGCGGCCGCAACACCGTGGGCTACACCCCGCGGCCGGTCGAGGTGACTGACGCGTTCGTGCGGGAGGCGGCATCCACCGGTGTCGACATCTTCCGCATCTTCGACGCGCTCAACGACGTCGACCAGATGCGGCCGGCGATCTCGGCCGTCCGCGAGACCGGCACCGCGCTGGCTGAGGTCGCGCTCTGCTACACCGGCGACCTGCTCGACCCGGCGGAGACGCTGTACACGCTCGACTACTACCTCGGGCTGGCCGAGCAGATGGTCGGTGCCGGCGCGCACATCCTCGCGATCAAGGACATGGCGGGCCTGCTGCGCCCGGCCGCGGCGGCGAAGCTCGTCACCGCGCTGCGCGAGCGGTTCGACCTTCCGGTGCACCTGCACACGCACGACACGGCCGGCGGGCAGCTGGCGACGCTCCTGGCCGCCAGCGCGGCCGGAGTCGACGCGGTGGATGCCGCATCCGCCCCGCTGTCGGGCACCACCAGCCAGCCGTCGCTGTCGGCCCTGGTCGCCGCCCTCGCCCACACCGAGCGCGACACCGGCATCGACCTGCAGGCGGTGAGCGACCTCGAACCGTACTGGGAGGGCGTGCGCCACCTCTACCGTCCGTTCGAGTCGGGCCTGCCGGGCCCCACCGGGCGCGTCTACCACCACGAGATCCCGGGCGGGCAGCTGTCGAACCTGCGCCAGCAGGCGATCGCCCTGGGCATGGCCGACGACTTCGAGCGCATCGAGGACATGTACGCCGCCGCCGACCGCATCCTCGGGCGCATCCCCAAGGTCACGCCGTCGTCGAAGGTCGTGGGCGACCTCGCGCTCGCGCTGGTCGCGGCCAACGCCGACCCTGCGGACTTCGCCGAGAACCCGCAGAACTACGACATCCCCGACTCGGTCGTCGGCTTCATGGCGGGAGAGCTGGGCGACCTGCCCGGCGGCTGGCCGGAGCCCTTCCGCACGAAGGTCCTCGCGGGCAAGCAGATCTCGATCGACATCCCGCCGCTCACCGACGATGAGCGCACCGCGCTCGCCGGCGACGCCCCGACCCGACGCCGCGCCCTCAACCGGCTGCTCTTCCCGTCGCCGGCGAAGGAGTTCGAGCGCATGCGCGAGACGTACGGCGACCTGTCGGCGCTCGGCACGCCCGACTACCTGTACGGCCTCACGCAGGGCGACGAGCACGTCGCCGAGATCGACCCGGGCGTGCAGCTGTACGTGGGTCTCGAGGCGATCGGCGAGGCGGATGCCAAGGGCGTGCGCACCGTGATGACGATCCTCAACGGCCAGCTGCGTCCGGTGTACGTGCGCGACCGCAGCATCAAGGTCGAGACCCGTCAGACCGAGAAGGCCGACACCTCCAAGCCCGGTCAGGTCGCCGCTCCGTTCTCCGGTGTGGTCACGGTCAAGGTCGCCGAGGGCGACACGGTGAGCGCCGGGCAGGCCGTGGCATCCATCGAGGCGATGAAGATGGAGGCGGCCATCACCGCACCCGTCGACGGCGTCATCGAGCGGGTCGTACTGGCGGGAACCGGCGCGGTCGAGGCCGGAGACCTTTTGGTCGTCGTCCGCCCCGCCCAGTAGCCTGTGGACAGGCGGTTCGTCCGCCGGACCTGGTTATGGAGATTCCGCAGTGACGCCCGATCGCAAAGATGAGAACCCGGACGCCGCCGCCGACCGCGGCGTGCTGCCCGACGCGGGGCGCGTCGACACGGCGCGCTTCGACATCCTCGGCGGGCACACGGCGCAGATCCGCGTCGTGATCCCGGCCGATGCCGACGACGACCTGGCCGACGACGGGGTCGTCGACGACGCCGTCGGCTCCCGCGAGGCGGTGGAATCCGTCGCGTCCGACGATGCGGTCGACGAGCCGCTCGACGCCGTCGAGGCCGAACTCGTCGACGACGGCACGGAAGAGGTCGCGGTCGACGACGCGGGAGGAGCGGATGCCTCGTCCGACGACGAGGTGATGGCCGAGGTCGTCACCGAGACCGGCGAGATCGCGCCGCCGTCCGTGCAGGTGCCGGTCGTGCCCGCGTTCGCAGGCGGCACCGGTGACGTGGCCGCCGCGGCCGCCCCCGCGCAGCCCGTCGTGCCGGTCGCCCCTCCCGCAGCCTCCATCGCGTCCGTCGCGCCCGCAGAGCCGGCATCCGTCAGCGGGTCCATCCCCACCAGTCGCCGCGCCGCCCACCACCCGCACCCCGAGCCCGCGCAGACCGTGGAGCGGGCGCACCCGCGGGTCGAGGTCGCGCTCGCCTCCAAGCGACTGGGGGAGTTCGAACCCGACCGCGAGGCGCCGGATCTGCTCACCGCCGACCGGCTGCTCGATCCGGCGCACATCGTGCGCCCCGAGCCCGAGGGCGCGTGGCAGCACTTCTGGTACTCGATCTCGGGCAAGCGGATCAACCTCGGCGACGGGCGTCGCGCGCGCCGGCGCAAGGAGCTCGACCGCCGGATCGCCGCCCCGCTGAGCGGGAACGCCCGCTTCGTGCCCGTGCTCTCGCGCAAGGGCGGCGTCGGCAAGACCACCGTCACGACGCTCCTCGGCATGGCGCTCGCGGACGCCCGTGACGACCGCGTGATCGCGATCGACGCGAATCCCGATCGTGGCACACTGGCCGAGCGCATCGCCCGGGTCACGCACAAGACCATCCGCGATCTCGTCCGCGTGCGCGGCGAGGTGCGCGGCTACAACGACATCTCCGCGATCGTGGCGCGCGATGAGACCCGTCTCGACGTGCTGGCCTCCGATGCCGACCCGCGCGTGTCCGAGGCGCTGAACGACCGCGACTACAACGACGTCGCCTCGCTCGCCGCGCACTACTACTCGATCGTGCTCACCGACACCGGAACGGGCATCGTCGACTCCGTGATGGGGGCCGCGCTCGACGTGGCCGACGCTCTCGTGATCGTCGCCGGGCTCAGCGTCGACGAGGCGCGGCTGGCCTCCGAGACGCTGACCTGGTTGGAGACCAACGGCTACGCCGAGCAGGTCCGCGCCGCGGTCGTCGTGCTCAACAGCGCGCGCCCCGGCGCACCGCTCGTGCGCATCGACGAACTCGAAGCCCATTTCCGCACCCGCGTGCGCACCGTCGTGCGCATGCCGTACGACCCGCTCATCGCAGCCGGCAGCGCGATCACGTTCCGAGACCTGCAGCCCGAGACCCGACTGGCCGCGCGCGAGCTCGCCGCCACCGTGGTCGAGGGGCTGCGCTCGCTCGCTCCCGCCGCCTGAAGGATCACATGCCCGTTCGTCCCATCCGCCTCTTCGGCGACCCCGTCCTCCGTGCGCCCAGTGCTCCGATCGTCGACCTCGACGACGGGGTGCGCGCCCTCGTGCGCGACCTCGTCGACACCGTCGAGCTGCCCGGCCGTGCCGGGGTCGCCGCTCCGCAGATCGGCGTCGGCCTGCGCGCGTTCAGCTACAACATCGACGGCGACATCGGCTACGTGCTCAATCCGGTGCTCGTCGAGGTCTCGGGTGAGCCGTCGGCGATCGGCGAGGGATGCCTCTCGGTCCCCGGACTCTGGCACGACACGGTGCGCTACCCGCACGCCAAGGTGGTCGGTGTCGACCTCGACGGCGCCGAGGTTGTGCTGGAGGGCGACGGACTGCTCGCGCAGGCCCTGCAGCACGAGACCGACCACCTCGACGGGATGCTGTACATCCAGCGCCTGTCGCCGGAGACCCGCCGCATCGCGATGCGCGAGATCCGCGAGTCGGACTGGTTCTGAGTCGGGGCGCCGCGCCTACGTGAGCGACACGTTCGTGGTGTTCACGGGCACGGCGTAGAGCGCCTCGACGTCGGCGGCGAAGTCGTCCATGATGACGTTCCGCTTGATGCTCATCTTCGGCGTGAGGTGGCCGCTGGCCTCGGTCCACTCGATCGGCAGGATCGTGAACTTGCGGATCGACTCGGCGCGCGAGACGGACTCGTTGGCACGGTCGACCGCGCGCTGCACCTCGGCGCGCACCGCCTCGTTCGTGGCGGCGTCGGCGAGCGACATGTCGGCGGGGAGGCCGTTGTTGGCGAGCCACGTCGGCAGCATCTCGGAGTCGAGCGTGACGAGGGCGGAGATGAACGGCTTCTGATCGCCGACGACGACCACCTGGCCGACGATCGGGTTGGCGCGGATCGGGTCTTCGAGAGCCGCGGGCGCGACGTTCTTGCCGCCGGCGGTGACGATGATCTCCTTCTTGCGCCCGGTGATCGACAGGAAGCCGTCGGCGTCGAAGGAGCCCAGGTCGCCCGTGCGGAACCAGTCGCCGTCGAACGCGGCGGCGGTCGCCTCGGGGTTGCGCCAGTACTCCTTGAACACGTTGATGCCGCGCACCTCGATCTCGCCGTCCTCGGCGAGGCGGATGCCGACGCCCGGCAGCACCGGGCCGACCGTGCCGATCTTCGACTTGCGGGCCAGGTTGACCGTGGCCGGCGCCGTGGTCTCGGTGAGCCCGTAGCCCTCGAGGATCACCACTCCCAGACTGTGGAAGAAGTGGCCGAGGCGGGGGCCGAGCGGAGCGGACCCCGAGACGGCGTACACCACGCGTCCGCCCATCGCCGCGCGCAGCTTGCTGTACACGAGCCGGTCGAACAGCGCGAACTTCAGTCGCGTGCCGAGCGGGACCTTCCGGCCCTCCTGCTCGAGCTTCGAGTGCTCGATGGCGGTGTGTGCGGCGGCCCGGAAGATCTTGCCCCTGCCGCCGGCCTCGGCCTTCTGCTCCGCCGAGTTGTAGACCTTCTCGAACACGCGGGGGACGGCGAGGAGGAACGTCGGCTGGAACGAGCCGAGAGCGGGCAGCAGCTGCTTGGTGTCGGGCTGGTGGCCGGTCTTGACGCCCGCGTGGATGTCGAGGATCGAGATGAACCGGGCGAACACGTGGGCTGTGGTGATGAACAGCAGCGTGGAGGCGCCCGGGGTGTTGACGACCTCGGAGAGCGACTTGGCCGAGTTGCGCGCCAGCTCGACGAAGTTGCCGTGCGTGAGCACGCATCCCTTCGGCCGTCCGGTCGAGCCGCTGGTGTAGATGAGCGTGGCGATGTCGGACGAGTTCGCGAGGCCGCGGCGTCGCACGATCTCCGTGTCGGCGACACCGGTGCCGCCGCTCGCGAGCGTGTCGAGGTCGCCGCGGTGCATCTCCCACACAGAGCGGATGAGCGGCAGGTCGGCGCGCACCTCGTCGAGGCTCGCGGAATGCGCCACCGATTCGACGATGCACGCGACGGCCCCGGAATCGGACAGGATCCACTGGATCTGCGCCGGCGAACTGGTCTCGTACACGGGGACCATGACCGCGCCGGCATAGAACAGCGCGAAGTCGACCAGCGTCCACTGGTAGGTGGTGCGGGCGAGGAATCCGACCTTGTCCCCCGGCTCGACACCCGCAGCCGCGAACCCCTTGGCGAGGGCGATCACCTGGCGTTCGAACTCGGCGGCCGACACGTCCTTCCAACCGCCGCCTTCGGGGATGCCGAACAGCGCGAGATCGGGCGTGGCCTTCACCCGCTCGACGAGCAGATCCGCGACGTTCGCCTGCGGGTCGGCGGGGACGATGGCGGGGACTTCGAACTGGGTCACGGCAACTCCTTCGGTACCGGTGGGGGACGCTTCTGGCTCGATCGAGTCTAACCGGGCGGCGTGGACGGACCCGTCCGGAGATTCCGGATACCGCGTGGTGCGCACGGCTAGACTGCAACACGCCGCGGGCGCAGCCCTGTGGGCGGAGAGGACTGCGGTGCTGAAGGTCGGTGTCGATATCGGCGGGACGAAGATCGCCGGAGGGGTCGTCGACGCGTCGGGGACGATCGTGGAGAAGCTCCGCGTCGACACTCCGGGCGATACCGGCGCACTGGCGGATGCCGTCGTCGACATGGTCCAGCACCTCCGTGCGCACCACGACGTCGCCGCCGTGGGCATCGCCGCGGCCGGGTTCGTCGATCGCGATCGCGCGACCGTCATCCACGCCCCCAACATCGCCTGGCGCAACGAGCCGCTGAAGGCCGTGCTCGAGGCGCGCATCGGCGTGCCCGTGTCGATCGAGAACGACGCCAACGCCGCCGGATGGGGCGAGTTCCGCTTCGGCGCGGGCCGTGGAGTCACCGACATGGTGATGCTCACCATGGGCACCGGCGTCGGCGGCGCGATCGTGCTCGGGGGCGAACTGTTCCGCGGAGGTCACGGGATCGCGGCCGAGCTCGGGCACATGCGCTTCACCCGCGACGGGCTGCCGTGCGGGTGCGGGCAGAACGGATGCCTCGAGCAGTATGCGTCGGGTCGTGCTCTGCAGCGTCAGGCGAACGAGATCGCCGACGCCGGCGGGATCGGGGCGGCGCTGGCCGCGCTCCGCGCCGAGAAGGGCACGATCTCCGGCCCGGCGATCTCCCGACTCGTGCTCGCCGGCGACGCCGGTGCGACCGAGGCCCTGCGCCGCGTGGCGACCGCCCTCGGCGAGGCCTGCGGCGGGATCCAGGCGGTGCTCGACCCGCAGCTGTACGTGATCGGCGGGGGAGTGGCCCAGCTGGGCGACGACCTGCTCGGGCCCGTGCGTCTCGCCTACGAGACGGTGCTCCCCGGCTACGGCGACCGACCGGTCGCGACCTTCGCGATCGCACAGCTGGGCAACGACGCCGGGCTCATCGGGGTGGCCGACCTCGCCGTCGCGGTGCCCGCTCGGGTGGAGGTCTGAGGCGATGTTCTACTGGCTGATGAAGTACGTGGTGATCGGTCCGATCGTGAAGGCGGTCTGGCGTCCCTGGATCGTCGGCCGCCGCAACATCCCGGCCGAGGGTGCGGCGATCCTCGCGAGCAACCACCTGTCGGTCATGGACTCCATCTTCCTGCCCCTGCTGATCGACCGTCCGATGTCGTTCCTCGCCAAGAGCGACTACTTCACGGGCAAGGGCCTCAAGGGCTGGTCGACGCGGATGTTCATGAAGGCGACCGGGCAGATCCCGATCGACCGCTCCGGGGGCAAGGCGTCCGAGGCATCCCTCAACACCGGACTCCAGGTGCTCGGCCGCGGCGATCTGCTCGGCATCTACCCCGAGGGGACCCGCAGCCCCGACGGGAAGCTGTACCGCGGCCGCACGGGACTGGCCCGCATGGCCCTGGAGGCACGCGTGCCGGTCGTTCCCGTGGTCATGGTCGACACCGACACCATGCTGCCGATCGGGCACACCCTCCCGCGCATCGTGCGGGTCGGCGTCGTGATCGGCGAGCCGCTGGACTTCTCCCGTTTCGCCGGCATGGAGGGCGACCGCTACATCCTCCGCTCGGTCACCGACGAGATCATCGTCGCCCTGCAGCGTCTCGGTGAGCAGGAGTACGAGGATGTCTACGCCTCGACGGTGAAGGAGCGGGTCGCCGCAGCCGCCCGCGCCGCCGCATCCTGAGCATCGTGGCCGGGCCCGTCACCGAGCGCTGGCCGGCCACCGCGCCCGGATAGACTCGGGGGATGCCCTCGCAGCTCGACCCCCTGGATCACTGGCGCACTCTGCCGATCAAGCAGCAGCCCTCCTGGCCCGACCCGGACGCCGTCGCGGCCGTCTCGGCCGAGATCGCCACGCTGCCGCCGCTCGTGTTCGCCGGCGAGGTCGACAACCTGCGCGATCGTCTCGCGCGCGCGGCCTCGGGCAACGCCTTCCTGCTGCAGGGCGGCGACTGCGCCGAGACCTTCGCGGGCGCGACGGCCGAGCAGATCCGCAACCGCATCAAGACGGTGCTGCAGATGGCGGTCGTGCTGACCTACGGCGCGTCGATGCCCGTCGTGAAGATGGGTCGCATGGCGGGCCAGTTCGCCAAGCCGCGCTCGAGCGACTCCGAGACGCGGGGCGATGTGACCCTGCCGGCGTACCGCGGCGACATCGTCAACGGGTACGACTTCACCGAGGCATCCCGCGTCGCCGACCCGCAGCGCCTGCTGAAGGGGTACCACACGGCGGCATCCACCATCAATCTCATCCGCGCGTTCACGCAGGGCGGCTTCGCCGACCTGCGCGAGGTGCACTCGTGGAACAAGGGCTTCGCGCAGAACCCGGCCAACCAGCAGTACGAGCGCCTCGCCAACGAGATCGATCGCGCCATCAAGTTCATGGAGGCGGCCGGCGCCGACTTCGACGAGCTCAAGCGCGTGGAGTTCTACACCGGCCACGAGGGCCTGCTGATGGACTACGAGCGGCCGATGACCCGCATCGACTCGCGCACGGGCACGCCCTACAACACGTCGGCGCACTTCCTGTGGATCGGCGAGCGCACCCGCGACCTCGACGGCGCGCACCTCGACTACTTCTCGAAGATCCGCAACCCCATCGGGGTCAAGCTCGGGCCGTCCACGACGCCCGAGACGGCGCTCGCCCTGATCGACAAGCTCGACCCGGACCGCGAGCCCGGGCGCCTCACCTTCATCACGCGGATGGGCGCCGGCAAGATCCGCGACGCCCTTCCGCCGCTGTTGGAGGCCGTGCGCGATTCCGGCGCCACCCCGCTGTGGGTCACCGACCCGATGCACGGCAACGGCATCACGACGCCGACGGGCTACAAGACGCGACGGTTCGACGACGTGGTGGACGAGGTGCGCGGGTTCTTCGACGCGCACCGCGCCGTGGGCACGTTCCCCGGCGGCATCCACGTCGAGCTCACCGGCGACGATGTGACCGAGTGCCTCGGCGGATCGGAGCGCATCGACGAGGCCACCCTCGCCACCCGCTACGAGTCGCTGTGCGACCCGCGCCTCAACCACATGCAGAGCCTCGAGCTCGCCTTCCTCGTGGCCGAGGAGCTCGAGAAGCGCTGAGGCTCGCACGCTGAGCGAAGGGGATGCCGCGGGCCGCGGCATCCCCTTCGCCGTGACCGCTCGACACGCTCGGCGGCGAGAGGTCAGAGGCCGGGGGTGAGGGTGACCGTGCTGCCCTTGGGGGCGCTCGTGCCGGGCTTGGGATCGGTCGCCTTGACCTTGTAGAGGTCCCAGTACTTGAATCCCAACGGCAGGTCGCCGTCCTGGATGCCGGCGTTGACCTTGAACCCGAGCGCTTCGAGTGCGCGCACGGCGTCGCGCACGGACTTGCCGACGAGGTCGGCGGGAAGCTGCACCGGCTCCGGGCCCTTCGACACGACCAGGGTGACGGTCTCGCCGGGGTGCCAGCTGCCCCCGCCGGAGCGATCGGCGATCCCGATCACGGTGCCGTCGGGGACGGAGTCGCTGTACTGGTCGATGCGATCCTTCGCCACCGAGAGCTTCACACCCTCGAGCGCGCGCGTGGCCTCGCCGATGCTCAGGCCGTTCACGTTCGGGACCGGTCCGACCGACACCGCGAGCTGGGCCGAGTCGCCCTCGTAGAGGGTGCAGCCCTGCGTGCAGTCGACGGGGGCGCCTCCCGCACGAGGGGTGAACGACGCACCGATGACGGTGCCGCTGGCGGCATCCGTGAAGGAGAGCGCGTCGTCGGCGACCGTCAGGTTCCAGCCGGTCAGGGTCGCGCGCACCTCGGCGGCCGACATGCCGGCGAGTGCGGGAACATCGTGGCTCTGCGGTCCCTGCGACACGAGGAGCGTCACGGGGGAGTTCTTGTCGAGCCGCGTACCGGGACCCGGTTCGGTGCCGACCACCTGACCGGCGGCCACGTCGAGGCTGAACACCGGGCTCTCGGTGCCCACGAGCGTCTGCGCGGTGAGCGCGGCCTGCGCGTCGGCGGCCGCCCAGCCTGCGACATCCGGCACCGCCACCATCGACCCGGGACCGGAGCCGAACCACCAGCCCGTGCCGCCGGCCAGTCCGGCGAGAAGGATCACCAGAGCCAGGAGCCACGCGCCCTTCGCCGCCCGATGGCGACTCGCCCTCCGCAGCCTCGTGGCGTTGTCGGTCTCCTCCGCGGCCGCGATCGGTGCGGTGATCGTCGGCGGCAGCACGCGGGTGAGCTCACCGGAGTCGATGCCGTCGTCGGCGACGCGTCCGCTCACCGGGATCCTGCGCGCGACCTGCGGGGCGATCCCGAGCTCGCGCTCGATCTCGCGCACCCGCTGCAGCATCTCGGAGGCATCCGTGGGCCGGTCGTCGGGGGAGCGCTCGGTGGCCCACAGCACCAGCTCGTCGAGCGGCTCGGGGACACCGGGGTTCTTCACGCTCGGCCGCGGCACCGAGTCCGTGGCGTGCTGGAAGGCGATCTGCATCGGCTGCTCGCCCTTGTAGGGCTGCTCGCCGGTGAGCATCTCGTAGAGCATGATGCCGAGCGCGTAGATGTCGCTGCGGGCATCCGCCGTGCCGCGTGTGACCAGCTCGGGCGCGAGGTAGGCGATCGTGCCGAGCAGCTGCGCACCCGTCGCGGTGTTGGCGGTGGTCGCGCGGGCGAGTCCGAAGTCGCCGATCTTGATGCGCCCGTCTTCGGCGAGGAGCACGTTCTCGGGCTTCACGTCGCGGTGCACGATGCCGGCGCGGTGCGCCGCGGCGAGCCCGGACAGCACGGCATCCATGATGGTGATCGTCTGGGGGAGCGTGAGTCGGCGCTGCTCGCGGAGCAGTTCGCGCAGCGTGATGCCGGGCAGGTACTCCATCACCAGGTAGGCCATGTCGCCGTCCTGGCCCTGGTCGAACACGTTCACCACGTGAGGATCGGCGAGCCGTGCCGCGGCGCGCGCCTCCTGGATGAAGCGGCTCTGGAACACGGTGTCGTCGCTCAGGTGCCCGTGCATCACCTTGAGCGCGATCCGTCGCTCCAGACGCAGATCGGTGGCGACGTACACGGTCGCCATGCCGCCGCGCGCGATGCGCGCGCGCACCCGGTATCGGCCGTCCACGAGACGGCCGATCAGCGGGTCGGCCTGCTGACTCGTGCTCACGCTTCGAGTCTACGGACGCGGTGGCATCCGACCTGGGAGCGCCTCACCTACCGTGATCGGGTCGATACCCGATCATCCGAGAGCGGCCAGCCACGCTGCGGCGGGCTGCTCCCAGGCGGCGTAGCGGTCGGGGAAGGCGGAGATCTGCACCGCCTGCGCGGCGTCCGCGAAGCTCATCGACTCCCACCCGGGGATGTCGAGCAGCCCGCGGGTGAGAAGGCCGTTCGGATCGCCCGCGCCGCCGTAGAACGCGCGCGTCGCGCGGTCGGCGTCGCGAACCTGCTCCGCCGTTCCCCATCCAGTGCTCGGACGCTGCTGGAACAGACCGAGCGAGTCGCGATCGCCCCAATCGAGGTTGCGCAGCCACGACTCCTGCATCGCCGTGCCCAGGGCGATCGCGATGCCGCGATCGGGCACGCCGAGCTCCCGTCCGATCGCGATGATCAGTCGCGCGTTCGCGCTCTGCTCGGCGTCGAGGCCGGTCTCGGCGGGCGCGGGAGCGGGTGTCGGCGCGACGGCGGCGACGGGCTCGAGAGCGGATGCCGCGGCCGGCACGGCGATCGTCTGGCCGGGGTAGATGATCGAGGCGCGGGTCAGTCCGTTCGCCGCGAGGACCGCGTCGACCGTGGTTCCGTGCGCGGCGGCGATCGCGAAGACGGTGTCTCCAGCGAGGACCGTGTGAGTGCTCGCGGCCGGCGTTGCCGGAGGAGCGGGAGCGGCGACCGGAGGTGCGGGCGCGGCGGGTGCTGCCGGAGCGGCGGCACCGACGAGACGCAGGACCTGGCCGGGACGGATGATGGTGCTCCAGCCGAGCTCGTTCAGTGCCAGCACGTCCCGCGTGCGCAGTCCGTGACGCGCGGCGATATCGCTCACGGTGTCGCCCGGTTGCACGACATAGGTGTCGGGCGCGGCCGCGGCGACGCGCGCGGCGGTCCGCGGAGAGGAGACGGGGTGCGCGGCATCCCGGACCTGCGGCGTCCGCACCTCGGTCGGGGCCGCGGCCATCGCAGCGGAACCGGGCAGCACCCCGCAGGTCAGCGCCAGCGACCCCGCGATCGCGATCGGGGTGCCGGCGGTGAGAACGCGACGCGGCGGCAGTGACCATGGGCGGACCGGACGGATTCCGGTGATCTGTCGCATGAGTAAGTCCCCTCAGTCGACTCAGGCCACCGTGTCACGGAAGTAAATCAGTGTCAACAGAAGGGGAAGGAGAGGTGAATGAGACGAAAGTGACAGAAGTCAGGCATCCGGGACCATCCGTCTCCTCCTCGCAGCGTCGCGGGTGGCATCATGTGATCGTGACCGCGAACAGCACACCGCGCATCGAGACCGACTGGCTGACCCTCCCCGATCTGGTGGAGGCACTCGACGAACCCCTGGGGCGCGTCCGCCGCCTGCTCGACGAGGGACATCTCATCGCGAGTCGCCGCGACGGCACGCTCAAGGTGCCCGCGGTGTTCGTGGTCGACGGGCACCCGCTCGGATCCCTGCGCGGCACGGTCACCGTGCTGCACGATGCCGGCTTCACCGACGACGAGGCGATCGACTGGCTGCTCGAGGAGGAGGATTCGATCGGGGTCGCCCCGATCACCGCCCTGCTGGCGGGCCGGAAGAGCGAGGTGCGCCGCGTCGCCCAGACGCTCGCGTGAGCCGAATGCGCCGCGTCGCCCAGAGGCGGGCGTGAGACTCAGGACTCCCGGGCCGTCGCGGCACGTGCGAGGTCGCGCAGCTCGCTGACCGCGGCGTTGCCCAGCCGCGCGCCCGAGAGCGAGCGCTCGGCGGTGCGCGCGAAGTCGGCGATGAGCGTCTCGACCCGCTCGAGCGCGCCGCTGTCGACGATCGTCGCCTGCAGCGCTGCGATCTGTCCGTCATCCAGGCTCGGGTCGCCGAGCAGCTCGTCGACCGTGCGACGCGCCGACGCCGGCAGTCGCTCGCGGGCGTAGGCGATCAGCACCGTGCGCTTGCCCTCGCGCAGGTCGTCGCCGCTGGGCTTGCCGGTGACGCTCTCGTCGCCGAACACGCCGAGCACGTCGTCGCGCAGCTGGAAGGCCAGGCCGAGCGGATGGCCGAAGGCGGCGAGCGCCTCGCGCTGCGCGGCATCCGCTCCGGCGATCGCGGCGCCGACGGTCAGGGGCTGCTGGATGCTGTACCTCGCCGACTTCAGCGAGGCCACCCGCAGTGCCCGCTCGGCGTGCTCCTCGTCGGGCGCACTGCGGAAGGCGGATTCCTCGGCCACGTCGAGGAACTGTCCCACCGTGACTCCGCGGCGCATCGCCGCATACTCCGCGCGAGCGGCGGCCGCGGCGTCGGACGCCGCCTCCGCGAACCCCTCCTCGGCCAGGTCGTCGCTCCACGCGACCAGCAGGTCGCCGAGGAGGATCGCGCCGGATCGGCCGAACGCGGCGGCGTCGCCCGCCCACCCGGCGGCGCGGTGACGCGCCTCGAGCGCGCGGTGGGCGGCGGGGCGGCCGCGGCGGGTGTCGGAGTTGTCGATGAGGTCGTCGTGGACGAGGGCGGCGGCATGGAAGATCTCGAGCGCGGACGCGACGGCGATGACGGCCGTCGAGGGGGTGGCGACTCCGCCGGAGGACTCCTCCACAGCCCTCCACCCGGCGAGGCAGAACCGTGCGCGCAGACGCTTGCCTCCGGCCAGCGCGGCGCGGCCGGCCTCGACCAGCAGGGCCGCTTCCCCACCCCATGGGGCCGTTTCCTCCTGCTGCGCCACGAGGAAGGTGTCCAGTCGCTGGGAAACAGCCTCGATCGGGTCCGGAGCGGGCTTCACAGGCCTAGCCTAGTGATCGACGGCGCGCGTAGAATCAGTGCGACTTGGACCTTCAGAGGGGGAAGCATGCCACTCTCCGAGCAGGAGCAGCGTCTGCTGGACGAGATGGAACGCCATCTCATGCGCAACGACGCAGATGTCGTGAGCGCGCCGCAGGGCGGACGCGGGCTCAGCTACCGCAACATCGTGTACGGCACGATCCTCGTCCTGCTGGGCTTGGGCGGGCTGATCGTCGGCGTGTCCGTTCCCCTCGTGGTGGTGGGCGTGATCGCGTTCGTGGTGATGCTCGCCGGCGTGATCCTCGCCGTCACCCCCGCCCGCGGAGCGATCCGCGTCGAGGCCGAGCCCGGTCGCCCGGCGAAGGCGACCGCGCCGTCCACCTCCTTCATGGATCGCATGAACGAGCGCTGGGATCGCCGCCAGGGTGAGCGCTGAGCGCGTGACCCGCACCTGATCCGCCGCTAGCACTCCGCCGCAGCGCGGAGCAGCCGAGAAGCACCGACCTTCGGGTCGGTGCTTTTTTGCGTGCCCGGTCGGTGGTCGGGAAGGCGGACCCGCCGCCGAACGCAGACGCGGGGGCGACCCTGAGGCAATCCAGAGGCGGAATCCTGCGATTCGTCGCACCCAATCATAGTGAAGTGGAGGGAAGTGGAGTAAAGTGGCGCGTAATCCAGGGGGCCGGGACGAAGGGGGTGGTGGCGATGCTTTTGGGCACGCACACTCCCAAGCTCGACGACAAGGGCCGGGTGATCCTGCCGGCCAAGTTCCGTGACGACCTGGGTGCCGGAATCGTCATCACGCGAGGTCAGGAGCGCTGCCTGTACGTCTTCAGCACGGAGGAGTTCGAGCGCACGCACGAGCGCATCCGCGAGGCGCCCCTGTCGAACAAGCAGGCCCGCGACTTCCTGCGCATGTTCCTGTCGGGAGCGAGCGCCGAGAAGCCCGACAGCCAGAACCGCATCACCATCCCGCCGCACCTGCGCACCTACGCCGGACTCGAGCGCGAGCTCATCGTCACCGGCGTCGGCGCGCACGCCGAGATCTGGAACGCCGACGCGTGGAACGCGTACGCGGAGAGCAACGAAGACACGTACTCCGAGATGGAGCAGGAGGTGATCCCGGGACTGTTCTGACTCCCCGGCTGTGATCTCCAGCCGCTTCTGCCCTGACGCACTTCCCCGGCGCCAGGTCGGAGCGGAGGGGGATCAGGGTCTGGGAATCCGTCCCGCACACCATGAGCCTCCGCGACATCCACACCCCGGTCCTGCTCGAGCGCTGCATCGAGCTGCTCGCCCCCGCGATCGCCCACGACGGCGCCGTCGCGGTCGACGGCACGCTCGGCATGGGCGGGCACGCCGAGGCGCTGCTGCAGCGCTTCCCCGGACTCCACGTGATCGGCCTCGACCGCGATCACGACGCCCTCCGCATCGCGGGGGAGCGCCTCGCCCCCTTCGCCGACCGGCTCACCCTCGTGCACACCGTGTACGACGGCATCGCCGAGGCGATCGCCGGCGCCGGGGTGCGCACGGTCGACGGCATCCTGTTCGACCTGGGCGTCTCGTCGCTGCAGCTTGACGAGGCATCCCGCGGCTTCGCCTACGCGCAGGACGCCCCGCTCGACATGCGCATGGACCAGAGCTCGGGGACGACGGCAGCCGACATCCTCGCGACCTACGGCGAGGGCGACATGCGCCGCATCTTCGAGCGCTACGGCGAGGAGAAGCTCGCCGGTCGCTACGCCCGCGCGATCCTGGCCGCGCGTGCCCAGACGCCCATCGTGCGCTCGGGCCAGCTCGTCGACATCCTCCAGGCGGCGACGCCGGCCGCGCTCAAGCAGGCCGGTCACCCCGCCAAGCGGGTGTTCCAGGCCCTGCGCATCGAAGTCAACCGCGAACTCGCGGTGCTCGAGACCGCGATCCCCGCGGCGATGTCGACGCTGCGCGTCGGCGGCCGCATCGTGGTGATGTCCTACCAGTCGCTGGAGGACCGGCTGGTCAAGCGCGAGCTGCAGGATGCCTCGGCCTCCACCGCTCCGGCAGGGCTCCCCGTCGAGCTGGCCGAGCACGCCCCCCGCTTCCGTCTCCTCGTGCGCGGCGCCGAGACCGCCTCCGAGGAGGAGATCGCCCGCAACCCGCGCGCCGCGCCCGTGCGCCTGCGCGCCGCCGAACGACTCAGGGAGGCCTCGTGAGCGCCGCGTCCGTGTCCGCCGCGACAGCGTCGTCGATCGCCCCCTCCCGCCGGGGAGCGGATGCCACGCCCCGCCGCCTGCGCGCGCTCGACGCCCCCGCCCGCCGCCGCCCCCGCGTCGCCTACGCGGTGATCGCTCTCACCGGTGCGGTGCTGATCGGCGGCGCGCAGATGGTGCTGTCGATCCTCATGACCCAGGGCTCGTACGAGATCGCGAACCTCACCCAGTCGCAGCGCGAGGTCACCTGGCAGAAGCAGATCCTCAACGACGACGTCGCCGGCCTGAGCTCTCCGCAGTATCTCGCCGCGAACGCGGCGGCGCTCGGAATGGTGATCACGGAGTCGCCGAGCTACCTGCGTCTGAGCGACGGGGCGATCCTGGGACCCGGACAGGCGGCCGTCGGCACGTCGTCGATCGACGCGCTCGGCCGCGGCTCGGTCGCCAACAAGCTGATCTCCCAGACTCCGCTGATCACCGCTCCGAGCGCGACCATCCAGGGCGTGCCGACGCCCGCCCCCGATCCGAACGCCGTTGCGCCGGGCACCGGCCCCGCCACCGGCGTCGCCAACACGCCGCCCCCCATCACCGACGGCCTGCCGTCTCCGGCCACACACTGAGAGCATGACGACCCGAGCAACCCGCAGCCCGCGTCGGCGCACCGTCGTCGCCCTCGGCGTGGTCCTCGCCGTCCTCTCGGCGTTCATCGTCCGTCTGGTCGACATCCAGGTGGTCAACGCCGACCAGCACGTGCAGGAGGCCTCCGCGCTGAGCCTCGGCGGCGCGTCGACGCTGTACGGAACGCGCGGAGCGATCGTGGATCAGACCGGCAAGCCGCTCGCCGACAGCATCCTGCTCTACGACGCGCAGCTGAGTCCGATCAACGTGCAGAACTACACCGTCAGGAACGACGCCGGCGACCGCGTCTCGGTCCCGATCGCCGACACCGCCGCGAAGATCGCCGCGGTCACGGGCCAGACGCCCGACGAGGTGAAGAAGATCGTCGACGATGCCCTCGCGGTCAATCCGAACAACCAGTACGCGCTCCTCAAGAAGAGCATCTCGACGCAGATGTACCGTGCGCTGGCGGACCTGAACCTGCCCTTCCTGTACTTCACCCAGCACCCTTCCCGCACCTACCCCGACGGCGCGGTCGGCGGAAATCTGGTCGGCTACCTCAACATCGACGGCCAGCCGCTCAGCGGGCTCGAGCAGTCGCAGCAGGCGTGCCTGGCCTCCACGGACGGCCAGCAGACCTTCCAGCGCGGCAAGGACGGGGTCATGATCCCGGGCACCGAGGTCACCAAGCCCGCCGTCGACGGCGGCACGCTCCAGCTCACGATCAACCGCGACCTGCAGTGGTACCTGCAGCAGCTCGCGGCCGAGCAGGGGCAGAACATGGGCGCCAAGCGCGCCACCATCACCGTCGTCGAGGCCAAGACCGGCAAGATCCGGGCCGCCGCGGAATGGCCGGCGGTGGATCCGAACAACGTCAGCGCATCGCCCGTCGAAGACCAGTACAGTCACATCTTCACCGACCGCTTCGAGCCCGGGTCGACGTTCAAGGGCCTCACCGCCTCGACCGTCATCGACGCCGGAGGGCAGCATCCCGACTCCACCGTGTCCGCCAACGGCCTGGAGATCTTCCCCAACGGCGCGCGCATCCGCGACGCGGATCTGCACCCGACGTACAACTACACCCTCGCCGGAGTGCTGATCGACTCGTCCAACGTGGGCATCTCGAAGTTCAGCGAGAAGGTCGACAACCAGACGCGCTTCGACTACTTCCAGCGGTTCGGGATCGGTCAGGGCAGCGCGGTCGGGTTCCCCGGCGAGCAGACGGGCGTCGTCTACCCGGCCGCCCAATGGGACAACCAGACCCAGTACAACACCGCGTTCGGACAGGGCGTGGAGACCACCGTCCCGGAGCTCGTGGGCGCGTACGCGGCGATCGCCAACGGCGGCACCAAGATGCCGCTCTCCCTCGTCGAGTCGTGCACGAAGTCGGACGGGACCGTCGTCGCCCCCGACCTGCCCCAGCCCACGCAGGTGATCACTCCTGACACGTCGGCCCAGATGCGCCAGATCCTCGAGAACGTCGGGCTCCAGGCGAGCTACGCGGACA
Organism: Microbacterium fluminis; assembly: GCF_051549805.1. Classification (GTDB taxonomy): domain Bacteria; phylum Actinomycetota; class Actinomycetes; order Actinomycetales; family Microbacteriaceae; genus Microbacterium. The sequence goes on along the minus strand of NZ_CP196042.1, from coordinate 2,834,264 downwards.
TGATCAAGGTGCCCGGCTACCGCATCGCGGTGAAGACGGGTACCGGTGAGAAGTCCGACGGAAACGGCGGCTACAAGGCCGGCGTGTACTTCACCACGATGATCGGGTTCGCGCCCGCCGACGACCCGCAGTACGTCGTCGCGGTCACCCTCGACGAGCCGACTACGGTAACCTCGTCTGCGGCCAACGCGCCCGCTTTCCAGAAGGCAATGACGCAGGTGCTCAAGACCTACCGCGTGATGCCCTCCACCACGGAGCCCACCCTCCTTCCCAAATTCGGGTGACGCTCGTCCGCGCAGGTCGGAAGAACCCATGATCGCCCTCACTCTCACTGACATCGCCCGCGCCGTCGGGGGAGACCTGCGCACCGTCGGCTCCGACACCCCCCATACGGTCGTATCCGGGACCGTCGACACCGACTCGCGTCTGATCGGACCGGGCGACATCTTCGTCGCGAAGCCCGGCGAGGTGACCGACGGGCACCGCTTCGTCCCGTCGGCCACTGCGGCCGGAGCCGCCCTCGCGATCGTCGAGCGGCCCGTCGCGGAGGCATCCGTCAGTCAGATCGTCGTCCCCGACGTCGTCGTCGCCCTCGCCGACCTCGCCCGGGAGGTCGTCGCCCGCGTGCGCGCCGGCGGAGGGCTGCGGATCGTCGGGATCACCGGGTCGAACGGCAAGACGACGACCAAGAACATGCTCGCCCGCATCCTCGAGGACGAGGGCGAGACCGTTGCGCCGCGCGCGTCGTTCAACAACGAGGTGGGCGCACCGCTGACCATGCTGCGGGTCACCGAGAGCACCCGCTTCCTGATCTGCGAGTTCGGTGCCAGCGCCGCGGGCGCCATCGCGCGCCTCGCCGGGCTGGTCGAACCCGATCTGAGCGTGGTGCTGATGGTGGGGCTCGCCCACGCCGGCGGGTTCGGCGGCATCGAGGCCACCCTCGCGGCCAAGTCCGAGCTCGTGCACGCGACCCGGCGCGGGGGGATCGCGGTCCTCAACGCCGACGACGCGCGGGTCGCCTCGATGTCCGCGATCGCCGCCGACCGCGACATCGCGGTGTGGTGGTTCGGTCGGGGCGCCAGCGTCGCGCCCGCCGACGTGCGCGCCGACGACGTCGAGGTCTCCGCATCGGGGACCCGGTCGATCGTGTCGGTCGACGGCGAGCGGATGCCTCTGCACCTGCGGGTCCTCGGTGAGCACCACGTGATGAACGCCCTCGCCGCGATCACCGCCGCGACCGCGCTCGGCGTGCGTCCGCAGGACGCCGTCGACCGCGTCGAGCAGGTCGAGATCGCGGAGCGCTGGCGCATGCAGCCGCTCGGCTCCGAACGCGTGCGCATCATCAACGACGCGTACAACGCCAGCCCCGACTCGATGGCCGCGGCGCTGCGCACGCTCGCGCAGATCACGTCCCCGCACGAACGCACCGTGGCCGTGCTCGGCGCGATGAGCGAGCTGGGGGAGTACGCCGAGGAGGAGCACGACAGGGTCGGGCTGCTGGCGGTGCGCCTCGGCATCCAGCGCATCGTGATCGTCGGAGCGGACGCGCGGCGCATGTTCCTCGAGGCGATCAGCCAGGGATCGTGGGACGGCGAGGCGGTGTACTTCGCCTCGGCCGACGAGGCCTTCGACTACCTGCTCACCGAGCTGCGGGACGGCGACCGTGTGCTGGTGAAGTCCTCCAACTCCGCCGGGCTCCGGTTCCTCGGCGATCGTCTGGGAGAATCGTTCTCGTGAGATCACTCCTGACGGCGGCGGCGATCTCCCTCGCGTTCACTCTCTTCCTCACCCCCGTGTTCGTGCGGCTGTTCCGCACATGGGGCTGGGGCCAGGTGATCCGCACCCCGGAGGACATCCGCAACCCCTCGCACGGCGAGAAGCGCGGCACGCCCACGATGGGCGGGACGATCTTCATCGTGGGCACCATCGTCGGCTACCTCGTCGGCAGCTACACCGGCAACAATCCGCCCACGATCTCGGGCTGGCTCGTCGTGTGGATGATGGTCGGCTTCGGCGCCGTCGGCTTCATCGACGACTACATGAAGGTGAAGCGCCAGCACAGCCTCGGTCTCACCGGCTGGCCGAAGGTGATCGGGCAGGTCATCGTCACCGCACCGTTCGCGGTGGTCGCCCTCAACTTCCCGAACATGATGGGCTACACGCCGGCCTCGCCGTACATCTCGCTCTTCCGCGACATCTCGGTGCTCTCGCTGTTCGCGCTCGGCCCGATCGTCGGATGGCTGCTCTACCTCGCGTGGGTGTCGTTCATCGGGGTGGCGTGGTCCAACAGCACCAACCTCACCGACGGTCTCGACGGACTGGCGGCGGGAACGGGCGTGTTCGTGACCGGCGCATACAGCCTCATCGCGTTCTGGCAGTTCAACCAGGTCTGCGCGAGCGACCGCGCCAACACCGCGCTCCAGGCCTGCTACATCACCCGCGACCCGTTCGATCTGGCGATCATCGCCGCGTCGTTCTCGGCGGCGCTCGTCGGATTCCTGTGGTGGAACGCCCCGAAGGCCAAGGTGTTCATGGGCGACGTGGGCTCGATGGCGATCGGCGGCGTGATCGCGTCGATGTCGATCCTCACCCACACCGAGCTGCTCGGTGTGCTGGTCGCGGGCGTCTACATCATCGGTCCCGGCTCGGTGCTGCTCCAGCGCACCTACTTCAAACTCACCCGGGGCAAGCGGCTGTTCCTGATGAGTCCGTTCCACCACCACCTCGAGATGCGCGGGTGGCCGGAGATCACGATCGTCGTTCGCATGTGGATCATCGCCGGGATGCTGGCGGTCACCGGCATCGGACTGTTCTACGTCGAGTGGCTCTCCCGCGCATGAGCACCCGTCTCGACTCCCTGACCAGCTGGAACGCGGACTGGAAGGGCCTGCGGGTCGCCGTGCTCGGGCTGTCGGTCACCGGCTTCTCCGTGGCTGACACCCTCGCCGAGCTCGGCGCCGACGTGCTCGTGCTCAGCGCCTCGGCGTCGGAGGAGTACTCGCGGCTCGTGCCGGTCATCGGTGCCCGCCTGCGCATCGGGCCGCTCGACGAGGTTCCGCCCGAGCTGGTCGACTTCGATCCCGAGCTCGTGATCGCCTCGCCGGGGTTCGCGCCGCGGCATCCGCTCGTCGTCTGGGCCCGCGAACGCGGCATCGCCCTGTGGGGCGACATCGAGCTGGCCTGGCGCGTGCGCGACAAGGTGCTGCGGCCGGACGGCACGCCCGCCGACTGGGTGCTCATCACCGGCACCAACGGCAAGACCACCACGACCCGGCTGGCGGCCACCATGATGCTCGCCGGCGGGCTGCGTGCCGCCCCGGTGGGCAACATCGGCACCCCGGTGCTCGACGCGGTGCGCGATCCGGCCGGCTTCGATGCGCTGGTGGTCGAGCTGTCGAGCCACCAGCTCTGGTACCTCTCGTTGCAGACCGGCCCCGAGCCGCTGTCGCCCGCGGCGAGCGTGTGCCTCAACCTCGCCGACGACCACCTCGAGTGGCATGGGTCGTTCGGGGCCTACCGCGACGCGAAAGCCGTGGTGTACGAGAACACGCGTCTCGCGTGCGTCTACAACAAGTCGGATGCCGCCACCCGGGCAATGGTCGAGGACGCCGACGTCGTCGAGGGCGCCCGCGCGATCGGGTTCGATCTCGGCGTGCCCGGCCCGAGCGACCTGGGGGTCGTGGACGGCATCCTCGTCGATCGCGCGTTCCTCGACGACCGCCGCACCAGCGCGCTCGAACTGACCACCGTCGCCGACCTCGCCGGGCAGGGGCTCGCCGCCCCGCACATCGTCGCCAACGTGCTCGCCGCGAGCGCTCTGGCCCGTGCGCTCGGCGTCGCGCCGGCCGCGATCCGCACCGCGCTGCGCGACTTCCGCCTCGACCCGCATCGCATCGAGGTCGTCGCGGTCGCGGGCGGGATTACGTGGATCGACGACTCGAAGGCGACGAACCCGCACGCCGCGGCATCCTCCCTCGCCGCCTATCCCGGCGCCGTGTGGATCGTCGGCGGGCTCCTCAAGGGCGTCGACATCGGCGCGCTCGTGGCCGGCCGCGGCGCCGGAGCGAAGGCCGCGATCGTGATCGGCGTCGACCGCGCCGAGATCGTGTCGGCGTTCGCGCGACACGCGCCGGCGGTGCCCGTGTTCGAGGTCGAGACCGCTGAGACTGAGGAGGTCATGGCGCGCGTCGTCGCACTGGCCCACGAGGTCGCCCGTGACGGGGACGTCGTGCTTCTCGCCCCCGCCGCGGCATCCTTCGACCAGTTCGACTCGTACGCCGATCGCGGGCGGCGATTCGCCGCCGCGGTGAGGGAGCGGACCGGGAGGGGATCCGATGGCACGGATGCCCCGGGCGACGCCGGCGGACACTGACGCCGAGTCCGCGCACGCCCGCCGCGGACTCGCCGCGCGCGTGTCGCTCGGCCGTGTGTTCGCGCCGGTGCCGAGCGAGTTCCTCCTGATCGCCTCGACGACGCTGCTGCTCACCGGCTTCGGGCTCGTCATGGTGCTCTCGGCCACCTCGGCCACCAACAGCGGACAGGACCCGTTCGATCACGTCGTCAAGCAGGGCATCTTCGCCGTGATCGGCATCCCGCTGATGTTCGTGATGAGCCGCTTCCCGGTGTCGTTCTATCGCAAGGTCGCGTGGCCGGCGCTGATCGGCGCCACCGTCTTCCAACTTCTCGTGTTCGTGCCCGGACTCGGCGTGTCGTCGTACGGCAACCAGAACTGGGTGCAGATCGCCGGATTCCAGTTCCAGCCGTCGGAGTTCCTCAAGGTGACCCTGGCGCTGTGGCTGGGCGCCGTGCTCTACCGCAAGCGCGATCTGCTGCGGTCGTGGTCGCACGTGTTCATTCCCGTGGTGCCGGTGGGCGGTCTGGTGATCGCGACCGTGCTCGCCGGCGGAGACCTCGGCACCGCGATGGTGCTGTTCCTGATCGTGCTGGCAGCGCTGTTCTTCTCGGGGGTGCGGCTGCGCATCTTCATCCTGCCGCTGCTTGTGGCCGTCGTCGCCGTCGCCGGCTTCGCGTTCACCAGCGACAACCGCCGCGAGCGCATCCTCAGTCTCTTCACCCCCGACTCGGCCGACTGCTACCTCACCACCTGCTACCAGTCGCTGCACGGCGTCTGGGGGCTCGCGTCGGGCGGGGTGTTCGGTCTGGGTCTGGGCAACTCCAAGGAGAAGTACGACTGGCTCCCGGCGGCGGCCAACGACTACATCTTCGCGATCGTCGGAGAAGAGCTCGGACTGATCGGATGCCTCGTCGTGCTCGTGCTGTTCGCACTGTTCGCCGTCGGCGCGTTCCACGTCATCCGCAAGACCGACGACTCGTTCGTGCGGATCGTGGCCGGCGGCATCACGGTGTGGATCGTCGGCCAGGCCCTCATCAACGTGGGCGTCGTGCTGCGGGTCTTCCCGGTGCTGGGCGTGCCGCTCCCGTTCATGTCGCAGGGTGGCACGTCGCTGCTGTCGGTGCTGCTGGCCTCGGGGGTGCTGCTCGCCTTCGCCCGGTCGCTGCCCGCGAGGCAGGAGCCGGCGCCGCCGCGGACCTCCCGCTCCTCGCGCGCCTCGAACCGGTCCCGTCCGTCCCGGGCCGAGGCCTCGAGCACGCCCGTCCCGTTCGATCATGCGAGGATTCCCGGGTGAGTTCCTCGCCCGCCGCCCCCGTCTATCTCCTGGCGGGCGGTGGCACGGCCGGCCACGTCAACCCGCTGCTGGCCGTCGCCGACGCGCTGCGCGCGCGTGAGTCGGACGCCGACGTGCTGGTGCTCGGCACCCGCGAGGGGCTCGAAGCCCGCCTCGTTCCCGCGCGCGGATACGAGCTGCTCTTCGTCGACAAGGTGCCGTTCCCCCGGCGGCCGAACCGGGACGCCGTGGCCTTCCCGAACCGTTTCCGACGCGCGGTCGGTCAGGTGCGCCGCCTCCTCGCCGAGCGCGGCGTCGACGTCGTGGTCGGGTTCGGCGGCTACGCCTCGGCTCCCGCCTACGTCGCGGCACGCCGCGCCCGCGTGCCGTTCGTCGTGCACGAGGCCAACGCCCGGCCCGGACTGGCGAACATCCTCGGAGCGCGGTGGGCTGCGGCATCCGGAGTCGCCTTCCCGGGAACCGCGCTGCGTGGTGCGCGGGTGGTGGGCATGCCGCTGCGGCGCGAGGTCGTCGACCTCGACCGGGCGGCGACCCGCGCCGAGGCTGCGGCGCATTTCGGGCTCGACCCGCAGCGCCCGACGCTGCTCGTCTTCGGCGGCTCGCTGGGCGCGGCCCGGCTGAACGCCGCCTTCGGCGAGGGCGAGGGCGCGGCGTGGCGCAGCATCCTGGAATCCGGATGGCAGCTGCTGCACGTCACGGGCGACCGTTCGCAGCTGGCCGACCCGGATGCGGACGGCTATGCCCTTCGCCGCTACGTCGACCGGATGGACCTCGCATTCGCGGCGGCCGACCTCGTCGTCTCGCGCGCCGGAGCGGCGACGGTGAGCGAGATCAGCGCGCTGGGCCTTCCGGCCCTGTACGTCCCCTACGCCGTGGGCAACGGCGAGCAGGCGCTCAACGCCCGATCGGCCGTCGCGGCGGGCGCGGCGCGCATCATCCCCGACGCGGAGTTCACGGCCGATCGCGTGCGCGCCGAGATCGTGCTGCTGCTGGGCGACGCCGATGCGCGGCGAGCGATGACGGATGCGGCGGCCACCACCGGCGAGCGCCACGGCACCGAGAACGTCCTCGCCCTGATCGACGAGGCGCGCGCGCGGTAGATCCGCAGTGCCCGGGCGGTCCGGGATTCGGAGATCGGACCGGCGGCGGCTCCTGCACGGGGCGACGGGCCTCCGCTCGTCCGAACTCCGTGTTCCGGACCGCGCGGAATCAGGCCGTGACCGGGGATCCCGCGCGCAATGCGGCCTCGACGAGCGCGAGCGCCTCGTCGGGGTCGAGACGCAGGGCGTGGATCTGCTCCGCGTACGCCGTCGCGGCGCGCTGCGCCTGCTGTCGTGCGGCATCGCCCTGCGGTGCGACGAACGAGCCGTTGCGCCCGCGGGTCTCGATGAAACCGGATGCCTCGAGCTCCCGGAACGCGCGGGCCACCGTGCCCGGCGCGATCCCGAGATCCTCGGCGAGCTTGCGCACGGTGGGCAGGCGCTCGCCCGGCACGAGTTCGCCGGACGAGACGGCGTCGACGAGCTGCGCGCGCAGCTGCTCGAACGGCGGGACGGGGGAGGCGGGGTCGATGCGGATCACAGCGATCCTCCTTCCGCGGCGGGCAGACCCATGCCGACGCCGGTCACGGCGATCGTGATGAGCGTGTTCAGCACGCGCTGGATGTCGATCTGCTCCACGACTCTTTTGTACCGCGTTCGTATCAATGTGTCAACACAACGCTCGCGGGCGCGCCACGAGCCCGTGCTCAGGCCGCCGACTTAGGATCGAGAGGCCATGATCAAGCCCGACCTCAGCCTCCCGATCCCCGACGACATCCGTGCCGCGCACTTCATCGGCATCGGCGGATCGGGCATGTCGGGCCTGGCGCGCATGCTCCTGGCCCGAGGCATCCGCGTCTCCGGCTCCGACCGCGCCGACAGCCCCGGTCTGCGCGCGCTCGAGGCGGCGGGCGCCACCGTCTTCGTCGGGCACGACGCCGCGAACCTCGGCGATGACGTCGACACCGTCGTGCACACCGGGGCGATCTGGCCCGAGAACCCCGAGTTCGTTCTCGCGAAGCAGCGCGGACTGCACGTCATCCACCGCTCGCAGGCGCTGCACTGGCTGATCGGAGGCCGCCGGCTGGTGTCGGTGGCCGGCGCGCACGGCAAGACCACGTCGACCGGCATGATCGTGACCGCGCTGCAGCGGCTCGGCACCGATCCGGCCTTCGTCAACGGCGGCGTGATCGCGGAGCTCGGCGTGTCGAGCGGCATCGGCTCGGACGAGCTGTTCGTGATCGAGGCCGACGAATCCGACGGCACGTTCCTGCTGTACGACACCTCGATCGCGCTCATCACCAACGTCGACCCCGACCATCTCGACCACTACGGCAGCGACGACGCCTTCGTCGACGCGTTCGCCCGCTTCGCCAACGAGGCGCGCGAGCAGGTCGTGATCTCGGCCGACGACCCGGGCGCCCGGCGCGTGACGGAGCGACTGACCCATTCGGACGTGGTGACGTTCGGCGAGTCGGATGCCGCGACCGTCCGGGTCTCGGACATCCGCACCGACGGCGCGGTGGCGTTCCGCCTCACGTACGACGGGGTGACCGTGGACGGGCGGCTCGCCGTCCCCGGTGCGCACAACGCGATCAACGCCGCCGGTGCCGTCGCGGTGCTGATCGGCCTCGGATACGGCCTCGAGGAGGCCGTGCGCGCCGTCGAGGGCTTCGCCGGCACCGCCCGCCGGTTCGAGCTGCACGACACCGTGCGCGGTGTGAGCGTCTACGACGACTACGCCCATCACCCCACCGAGGTCGCCGCCGCGCTCGCGGCCGCCCGCACCGTCGTCGGCGACGGCCGCATCATCGCGCTGCACCAGCCTCACACGTTCTCCCGCACTCAGCTGATGTCGCACCAGTTCGCCGGGGTGCTCGAGCACTACGCCGACCACACCGTCGTCCTCGACGTGTACGGCGCCCGCGAAGACCCCATCCCCGGCGTGACCGGGGCACTCGTCAGCGAGGCGTTCGCCGACCCCGAGCGCGTGCACTTCGTCGCCGACTGGCAGGCCGCGGCCGACTACACCGCCGCGGTCGCGCGCGACGGCGACTACGTCGTCACCCTCGGCTGCGGGAACGTGAACCTGATCATCCCGCAGGTGCTCGATGCTCTCGCGCGGACGGACGCCTCGGGTACCCCGTCGTCCGCCGCCGCAGGGGAGTAGCCTCCCGTGCGCCGGCCGAGCCCGCTCCCGTCGCCACCCACGCCGGCGAAGGCGGCGCCGAAACGTCGTGCGCGCGCAGAGGCGGCCGAGCCGGAGCCCTCACGCGCGGCGATCGACGAGACCTCCGACGTCGCCGGCGCCGTCGGACCGACCGGGGTCGACGGTCCGGGGGAGCCCGCTGCGTCCTCCGACGGCCGCGTCGGCGTGCGCCAGGTGTGGCGCGCCGCCCGTGCGCGGCGCAAGGCCCTGCGGGCCGAGGTGCGGCGCTTCACGCAGCGCCAGCGACGGCGACGGGCGATCTGGTTGGGGGCCGCGGCATCCGTCGGCGTCCTGGTGGCTCTCACCTTCGCGGCGGCGTACAGTCCGCTGTTCGGCGTCGAGCGCATCACCGTCGTGGGCACCGCGCAGCTGAATGCGTCCGACGTCGAGGCGGCCCTCTCGGGCCAGCTCGGCACGCCCCTGGCCTCGGTCGACTCCAGCGCAATCAAGGCGGCGCTGGTCGGCTTCCCGCTCGTGGAGTCCTACGCCCTCGAGGCGCGACCGCCGCACGACCTCGTGGTGCGCATCGTGGAGCGCACGCCCGTCGGAGTCGTGCAGTCGGCGGCCGGCTTCACCGTCGTGGATGCCGCCGGCGTCGCGCTCTCGACCGCGGCCACCCCGCCACCCGGTCAGCCGCTCCTCGAGATCAGCGCGGGCGTCGGGTCGCCGGCCTTCACGTCGGCGGGCAGGGTGATGCGCTCGCTGCCGCCCGACATCCGTGCGCAGGTGACGACGGTGACCGCCTCCACCCCCGACGACGTCGCGTTCACCCTCGGCGGCACGAAGACGACGGTGGTGTGGGGATCGGCCGACGACTCCGCCGCGAAGGCGACCGTCCTCGCGCGGGCGATGGTCGCCCGCCCACCGGCATCGGTGACCAGCTACGACGTGTCGTCGTCGAAGGCGATCGTCATCCGCTGACGGGTGGACACGCGAAAACGACGTGTTGCCGATCCGATGTCGCGACACGCTGAGGACGTTCCGGATGCCTCGACCCCTGCCGCATACCTTCGAGTCAGGAATTGCATACCGAGCAATACTTTACACCTCTACTAGAGGTTGAAGGTTTACAGGTCCAGGGCACGGAGGCCGGCATGAGCCAGAACCAGAACTACCTCGCCGTCATCAAGGTGGTCGGCGTCGGCGGCGGCGGCGTGAACGCCGTCAACCGCATGATCGAGCTCGGCCTTCGCGGCGTCGAGTTCATCGCCGTGAACACCGATGCGCAGGCGCTGCTGATGAGCGACGCCGACGTCAAGCTCGACGTCGGACGCGAACTCACCCGCGGACTCGGGGCGGGCGCCGACCCCGAGGTGGGACGTCGCGCCGCCGAGGACCACGCGGAGGAGATCGAAGAGGCGCTCCGCGGCGCCGACATGGTGTTCGTCACCGCCGGCGAGGGCGGCGGCACCGGCACCGGCGGCGCGCCCGTCGTGGCCAAGATCGCCAAGTCGATCGGTGCGCTCACGATCGGCGTCGTGACCAAGCCGTTCTCGTTCGAGGGCCGTCGCCGTCAGAGTCAGGCCGAGGCCGGCGTCGGCAAGCTCAAGGAAGAGGTCGACACCCTCATCGTCGTGCCCAACGACCGCCTCCTCGAGATCAGCGACCGTGGCATCTCGATGATCGAGGCGTTCGCCACCGCCGACCAGGTGCTCCTCGCCGGTGTGCAGGGCATCACCGACCTCATCACCACGCCCGGCCTCATCAACCTCGACTTCGCCGATGTCAAGTCGGTCATGCAGGGTGCCGGCTCCGCTCTCATGGGCATCGGCTCCGCCCGCGGCGCCGACCGTGCGATCAAGGCGGCTGAGCTCGCCGTCGAATCGCCGCTCCTCGAGGCCTCCATCGAAGGCGCGCACGGCGTGCTCCTGTCGATCCAGGGCGGGTCGAACCTCGGCATCTTCGAGATCAACGACGCCGCGCAGCTCGTCAAGGAGGCCGCGCACCCCGAGGCCAACATCATCTTCGGAACGGTCATCGACGACACGCTCGGCGACGAGGTGCGCGTGACGGTCATCGCGGCGGGCTTCGACGGCGGCGAGCCGTCGCTCCGGATCGATGCGGTGCCCGCCGCCCGTCCGGTCGTCGCGCCCATCGTGCCCGAGACGCCCGCCGAGGAGGTCGCCCGCGAGTACACCTCCGACGACTCCGGCAAGGAGTCGGTCTCGGTGGTCGCCGCCTCCGACTCGAGCTACGACTCGGCGTTCGGCGACGACGACCTCGACATCCCCGACTTCCTGAAGTAAGCGTGCCCGCAGAGCTGGCCGAGCGGCTCGCGGACGTCGATGCACGCATCGCCGACGCGGCCCGCACCGCGGGCAGGGACGCCTCGGACATCACGCGCATCGTGGTGACCAAGTTCCACCCCGTCGCGCTCGTCGAGGAGCTCTACCGCCTCGGCGTGCGCGACGTGGGCGAGAACCGGCAGCAGGAGCTCACCGCGAAAGCGGCCGAGACCGCCGCGCTCGAGGGACTGCGCCGGCACTTCATCGGGCAGGCGCAGACCAACAAGGCGCGGGCGGTGCGGGCTGCGGCATCCGTCGTCCACACCGTCGACCGCGCGCGCCTCGCCGACGCGCTGGACGCGGTCGGCGGCGACCCGCTCGACGTCCTGCTGCAGATCAACCTCACCGACGACTCGGGCCGCGGCGGCGTGGTGCCCGACGACCTCGAACGGCTCGCCGAACACGTGACCGGATGCCGCAGCCTCCGCGTGCGCGGAGTGATGGCCGTCGCGCCGCTCGACGAGGCGCCCGCCGCGGCATTCGCACGGCTGCACGGATACTCCGAGCGACTGCGCGCCGTCGTGCCCGACGCGACGTGGATCTCGGCCGGGATGACCGCCGACTTCGAGATGGCGGTCGCCGCCGGCGCGACACACCTGCGGATCGGGTCCGCAATCACGGGCCCGCGGCCCGACCGCGGTTAACCTCGAAGCAGACGAGCACAACGGAGGATGCGATGTCGAACCCGCTCAAGAAGACCATGGTGTACCTGGGCCTCGCCGACGAGGAAGAGGTCTACGAAGAGGAGACCCCGCAGCCGCGCGGTCGCAAGTTCGAGGCCGTCGTCGAGAGGGCAGCACCCGTGACCCCCATCCACCGCCCGACCGTCGTGCGCCAGCCCGCGCCCAGCGCGGTCAGCGAGATCCTCACCGTGCACCCGAAGCAGTACCGGGACGCGCAGGTCATCGCCGAGAACTTCCGCGACGGCATCCCGGTGATCATCAACCTCTCCCAGATGAGCGACGCCGACGCGCGTCGTCTCATCGACTTCGCCAGCGGACTGTCGCTGGGCCTCTACGGGCGCATCGAGCGAGTGACCAGCAAGGTGTTCCTGCTGTCGCCGGAGAACGTCGCGATCTCGGGCGAAGGCGGCGTCGCGCAGGCCGACCCGGAGTCGGTCGCCTTCGCGCAGCCGTAGTCTTGCCTGTGTGAACATCGTCGGCCTGATCGCCTCGGTCCTGAACGCGCTCATCCTCCTGTACGTCCTGGTTCTGCTCGTTCGGCTCATCCTCGAGTGGATGCCGATGCTGAATCGGGAGTGGCGTCCGCGCGGCGCGGGGCTGGTCGCGGCGGAGATCGTCTACACCGTGACCGATCCACCCATCCGGCTCCTGCGCCGCTTCATCCCTCCGCTGCGTGTGGGAGCCATCGCGATCGACTTCGCCTTCGCGATCACGATGCTTCTCTGCTTCGTGCTCCTGAGCGTGACCGGCTCTCTCGCGAGGGCCTGAACCGCCGGATATGCTGTCCTGATACGGTGGCCGTCTCGCGGAACCCCGACCTTGCTCCCGGCCCGCGACCTGACACTCTCGAAAGAGGAAGAACCATGGCATTGACCCCGGATGACGTCGTCACGAAGCAGTTCCAGCACGTGCGCTTCAAGGAGGGCTTCGACCCCGACGAGGTCGACGACTTTCTCGACGAGATCGTCGTCGAGTGGCGCAAGACCATCGCCGAGAACGACGAGCTGAAGGCCAAGGTCGCCGCGCTCGAGTCCGGCGAGGCCGCTCCCGCCGCCGCAGCCGCTCCCGTCGCCGAGGCGCCGGCACCGGTCGTCGAGGCCGCTCCCGTGATCGAGCAGGCTCCCGCCGAGGGCTCGGCACCGGCCGCGGCCAGCGCCGGAATCATCGAGCTCGCGCAGCGCCTGCACGACGAGCACGTGGCCGAGGGCGTCTCCAAGCGCGACCAGCTCGTCTCCGAGGCCCAGGCCCAGGCCGCGTCGATCGTGGCCGAGGCAGAAGCCAAGGGTCGCGACGAGATCGCCCGCCTCGAGAAGGAGCGCGGCGTGCTCGAGTCGCGCATCACCGAGCTGCGTCAGTTCGAGCGCGACTACCGCACCCAGCTGCGCAGCTGGATGGAGGGCAAGCTCCGCGACCTCGAGACCACCACGACGGCCTCCGGAGCAACGCCGGTCTCGGCCATCGGCCTCTGAGCCGGTCTTTTGACAGGCCGAGCCCCCCTTCGCACGGCGGCGGCCGGCACGATCATCGCCTCTCTGGCGGCGATCGTGCTGGCCGCCGATCAGTTCACCAAGTACCTCGCGATCGAGAACCTTCCACCGGAGCAGCCGGTGAAGATCCTCGGCGACTTCCTGATCTTCTACCTCGTCCGCAACTCCGGCGCGGCGTTCTCGCTCGGTGAGGGCGTCACGTGGATCTTCACGATCGCCCTGGCCGCGGTGGCGATCACCATCGTCTGGCTCGCCGTGCGCCGCATCCGCTCGCGCGCCTGGGCGATCCTGCTCGGACTGCTCCTCGGCGGGGTGCTGGGCAACCTGACCGACCGTCTGCTGCGCGAGCCCGGCTTCGCGGTGGGCCACGTGGTCGACTTCATCAACACGCCGTGGATGATGCCGGCGATCTACAACGTCGCCGACATGTTCATCGTCACGATGATGATCGGCGTCGCGGTGCTCGTGTTCAGCGGGCTGCACCTCGACGGCACGCGCGAGCCGCGCCGCGCCGCCGAGGTCGACGACGAGCCGACGGACACGGCCGCCTCCGAAGAGGTGACGGCCGAGAGCACGTCCTCCGACGACGGCTCGGACGAGACCCCCGACCACGACTGTCCGGATCGCACGGCGCCGCACGGCGGGCGCTGACGTGCAGAGCCGCACTCTCCCCGTCCCCGACGGGCTCGACGGCGCCCGTGTCGACGCGGCGCTGGCCAAGATGCTGGGCTTCTCGCGGACGTTCGCCGCGGAGGTCGCCGAAGCCGGCGGCGTCCGCCTCGACGGCCGCGTGATCGGCAAGTCCGACCGCGTCGCGGCCGGAGCGTGGCTCGAGGTCGAGTGGGAGGACCGTCGCGCCCCCGAGGTGATCCCGCTCGCCGTGCCCGACCTCGGCATCGTCTACGAGGACGACGACATCGTCGTGGTCGACAAGCCCTCCGGCGTCGCCGCCCATCCCTCCGTGGGGTGGGAGGGTCCGACCGTGCTGGGTGCCCTCGCCGCCGGAGGGGTACGCGTCGCCACGACGGGGGCTGCCGAGCGCCAGGGTGTCGTGCACCGCCTCGACGTGGGCACGAGCGGGCTCATGGTGGTCGCCAAGTCCGAGCGGGCGTACACCGCGCTGAAGCACGCGTTCAAGGAGCGCGAGGTCGAGAAGATCTACCACGCCGTCGTGCAGGGACATCCCGATCCGCTCGTCGGGACGATCGACGCGCCCATCGGGCGCCACCCCTCGCATTCGTGGAAGTTCGCGGTCACCCCCGACGGCAAGGACTCGGTGACGCACTACGAGACTCTCGAGGCGTTCCCTGGGGCCTCCCTGCTCGAAGTGCACCTCGAGACCGGGCGCACGCATCAGATCCGCGTGCACATGGCCGCCCACCGGCATCCGTGCGTCGGCGATCCGCTGTACGGTGCGGACCCGACTCTGTCTGCACGGCTGGGCCTGACCCGGCAGTGGCTGCACGCGCACCGTCTGGCCTTCGCCCACCCCGCCACCGGGAAGCGGGTCGCCTTCATCTCCGCGTATCCTGCCGACTTCGTCCACGCGCTGGACGTGCTGCGCGCCGACTGAGCACCCGTTGCCGGTGTCGGATGCCTGGGGCACAGTGGGCGGATGAGCTTCGACGTGCGTCCGGCCGACGTCTTCGACGACGTCGCGACCCTGCTGAGCCCGAGGGATCGCACCAAGCCCTCCTGCTGGTGCCTGTCGTACCGGCTGTCGTATCCGGAGCGTCGCGCAATGGGCGGGCTCGACCAGGCCGCGTACGTCGCCGGGCTGTGCGCGCACCAGCCCGCGCCCGGGGTGGTCGCGTACGACGACGACGTTCCGGTCGGGTGGGCGGCGGTCGCCCCGCGCGCCGATCTGCACGCGTTCACGCACGGCCGCGTGATCCCGCATGTCGACGATCTGCCGGTGTGGAGCGCATGGTGCTTCAAGGTGCGCGGCGGCCACCGCAAGCGGGGGATCGCGCACGCTCTGCTGGCGGGTGCGATCGAGTTCGCCCGCGACGGGGGCGCCCCGGTGCTGGAGGGCTATCCGGTCGACACCGGCGACCAGCGCGTGGACCCGATCTCCGCGTTCGTCGGGACGCGCCGGATGTTCGAGGCGGCAGGCTTCGTCAAGGCCGCCGACACCGACTCGACGCGGGGCGAGTTCCGCCGGGTCGTGATGCGACTCGACCTGCGCTGACCCTCAGCGACCGCCCTCGAAGCGCGTGTCGTCGTCCTCAGCGATCGCGGCGGCGACCCGACGGCGCATCTCCGCGTCCATGGCCGGCAGCGCATCGAGGTCGAACCAGCCGACCTCGCTCATCTCCCCGTCGACCGGATACGGGTCGCCCGACACCCACGTGCAGCGGAACGTGAGGTCGAGGTAGTCGCTCTGGTCGCCGTTGTCGTACGTGACCCGTGGGATCTGGTGCACCCACGCGAGACGGTCGACGCGGATGACCACGCCGGCCTCTTCGAGCGCCTCCCGGGCCGCGGCATCCGCCGGCTCCTCGCCGGGATCGACGATGCCGGTCACCGGGGTTAGTGCGCCGTTGTCGCTGCGTCGGCCGAGCAGAACCTTCTCGTCGCGGAACACCACCGCCGTCACCCCTGCGAGGAACAGCGGGGCGTGGCCGATCTTCTCACGCAGGGCGAGCACGAAATCCGGGGTGGGCATGGGCCCAGACTACGGGCGCATGTCTCACCCTCGACTCGAAGGTGAGGCGACCTGGCCGCCCTCGCGCCCGACTCGCCCGCGCGGCCGCGCCGGTGTCGGTGCCGGTTCGTAGACTCGATCCGTGGCATCCGATTCCTTCGTCCATCTGCACGTGCACAGCGAGTACTCCATGCTCGACGGTGCGGCCAAGATCGGCGCGATGACGAAGGCGGCCGCCGAGTACGGCATGCCCGCGATCGCGGTGACCGACCACGGCAACACGTTCGCCGCGTTCGAGTTCTACAACGCGGCGAAGGCCGCGGGGGTCAACCCCATCATCGGCCTGGAGGCGTACGTCACGCCAGGCACCCACCGCAGCGACAAGTCGCGCGTCGCATGGGGAACGCCCGAGCAGAAGAGCGACGACGTCTCGGGCTCGGGCGCCTACACCCACATGACGATGTGGAGCCAGACCACCGAGGGCATGCACAATCTGTTCCGGCTCAGCTCGCTGTCGAGCATGGAGGGGTACTACTTCAAGCCGCGCATGGACCGCGAGCTGCTCGAGACCTACGGCAAGGGGCTCATCGCGACGACCGGATGCCCGTCGGGCGAGGTGCAGACGCGCCTGCGGCTCGGGCAGTACGACGCGGCGCGCGCGGCGGCGGCGGAGTTCCAGGACATCTTCGGCAAGGAGAACTACTTCGCCGAGATCATGGATCACGGCCTGTCGATCGAGCGACGGGTCATGACCGACCTGCTGCGCCTGTCGAAGGATCTCGACATCCCCCTCGTGGCGACCAACGACTCGCACTACACGCACCAGCACGAGGCCGACGCCCACGCGGCGCTCCTGTGCGTGCAGTCGGGCTCGACCCTCGACGACCCGAACAGGTTCAAGTTCGACGGCGACGGCTACTACATCAAGACCGCGCAGGAGATGCGGCAGATCTTCCGCGACCACCCCGAGGCGTGCGACAACACGCTGCTCATCGCCGAGCGGTGTGCCGTCGAGTTCAACATCGGTGCCAACTACATGCCGCGCTTCCCGGTTCCCGACGGTGAGACCGAGGACAGCTGGCTGATCAAAGAGGTCGAGGCCGGACTGCACTACCGCTACCCCGCGGGCATCCCCGACAAGGTGCGGGCGCAGGCCGAGTACGAGACCGGCATCATCCTGCAGATGGGCTTCCCCGGTTACTTCCTCGTCGTGGCCGACTTCATCAACTGGGCCAAGGACAACGGCATCCGCGTGGGTCCCGGCCGCGGATCCGGCGCCGGGTCGATGGTCGCCTACGCCATGCGCATCACCGACCTCGACCCGCTCGAGCACGGCCTCATCTTCGAGCGCTTCCTCAACCCCGACCGCGTCTCGATGCCCGACTTCGACGTCGACTTCGACGACCGCCGCCGCGGCGAGGTGATCGACTACGTCACCGCCAAGTACGGCTCCGAGCGCGTGGCGCAGATCGTCACGTACGGCACGATCAAGTCGAAGCAGGCGCTGAAGGACGCCGGTCGTGTTCTCGGCTTCCCGTTCAGCATGGGGGAGCGGCTCACCAAGGCCATGCCGCCGGCGGTCATGGGCAAGGACATGGAGCTCGGCGGCATGTTCGACAAGGACCATGCGCGCTTCAAGGAGGCCTCCGAGTTCCGCGCCCTCATCGACACCGACCCCGAGGCCAAGACCGTCTTCGACCGCGCCCTCGGCCTCGAGGGGCTGAAGCGTCAGTGGGGCGTGCACGCGGCCGGCGTCATCATGTCGAGCGAGCCGCTCCTCGACATCATCCCGATCATGCGCCGCGAGCAGGACGGGCAGATCGTCACGCAGTTCGACTACCCCTCCTGCGAGTCGCTCGGTCTGATCAAGATGGACTTCCTGGGGCTGCGCAACCTCACGATCATCTCCGACGCCCTCGACAACATCCGCATGAACCGGGGGGAGGAGCTCGATCTCGAGCACCTCGCCCTCGACGACCGCGACGCCTACGAGCTGCTCACCCGCGGTGACACGCTGGGCGTGTTCCAGCTCGACGGCGGTCCGATGCGCTCGCTGCTGCGGCTGATGAAGCCCGACAACTTCGAAGACGTCTCCGCCGTCATCGCGCTGTACCGACCGGGCCCGATGGGCGCGAACTCGCACATCAACTACGCGCTGCGAAAGAACGGCCAGCAGGACGTCACGCCCATCCACCCCGAGCTCGAAGAGGCGCTGCGCGACATCCTCGACATCAGCTACGGCCTGATCATCTATCAGGAGCAGGTGATGGCGATCGCGCAGAAGGTGGCCGGCTTCTCTCTCGGGCAGGCCGACATCCTCCGCCGCGCCATGGGCAAGAAGAAGAAGTCCGAGCTCGACAAGCAGTACGAGGGATTCTCGGGCGGCATGAAGGAGCGCGGCTACGGCGAGGCGGCGGTCCAGGCGCTGTGGGACATCCTGCTGCCCTTCTCCGACTACGCCTTCAACAAGGCCCACTCCGCCGCCTACGGCCTCGTGTCGTACTGGACGGCGTACCTGAAGGCCCACTACCCGGCCGAGTACATGGCCGCCCTGTTGACGAGCGTGGGTGACTCCAAGGACAAGATGGCGGTCTACCTCAACGAGTGCCGGCGCATGGGCATCAAGGTGCTGCCGCCCGACGTGGGCGAGTCGATCCGCTACTTCGCCGCCGTCGGCGAAGACATCCGCTTCGGGCTCGGCGCCGTGCGCAACGTCGGCACGAACGTGGTCGACGGCATCGTCGCGACGCGTGAGGGCGGCTTCGCCGACTTCCACGACTTCCTCGGCAAGGTGCCCGCCCATGTGGCCAACAAGCGCACCGTCGAATCGCTGATCAAAGCCGGCGCGTTCGACTCGCTCGGCTCGACCCGGCGGGCCCTGATGGAGATCCACGAGGATGCCACCGAGCAGGCGGTGCTCGACAAGCGCCGCGAGGCGAACGGCGAGGTCGGGTTCGACTTCGACAGCCTGTGGGGCGACGACGAGCCCCAGCAGGTGACGAAGGTGCCCGAGCGTCCGGAGTGGACCAAGAAGGACAAGCTCGCCTTCGAGCGGGAGATGCTCGGGCTCTACGTGTCCGACCACCCGCTGGCCGGCCTGGAGGTGCCGCTCGCCAAGCACGCCTCCACCAGCATCCACGACCTCCTCTCGTCCGAGGACGTGAACGACGGCGATCAGGTCACCGTCGCCGGCCTCGTCACGAGCGTGCAGCACCGGGTCGCCAAGCAGAGCGGCAACCCCTACGGCATGATCACCGTCGAGGACTTCAACGGCGAGGTCACCGTGATGTTCATGGGCAAGACCTATACCGAGTTCGCGAGCATGCTGCAGGGCGACGCGATCCTCGTGGTGAGGGGTCGTGTGTCGCGTCGTGACGACGGACTCAACCTGCACGCGCAGTCCGCGTTCTCGCCCGATCTGGGATCGATGGATGCCTCGGGCCCGCTCGTGCTCATGATGCCCGAGCATCGTGCGACCGAGGCTCTCGTCACCGATCTCGCCGAGGTGCTGGCCCGTCATCGGGGGGACACCGAGGTGACGCTGCGCCTGCACAAAGGTGCGGTGGCGAAGGTTTTCGAGGTGCCGCATCCCGTGCGCGTGACGGCCGATCTGTACGGCGAGCTGAAGGGCCTGCTCGGGCCGCAGTGCCTCGGCTGATCTCATTTCAGTCTCATGTCCCGTAGGTAATATCGCGATTCGTGTCGTGCCCGAACGACCGGAGAGGACGATCGTGACCGACGATCAGTGGAACGAACAGGCCGACGCGGAGACCGAGCAGGAAGGGGTCGCCGCGGTCGCGACCGAGCCGCAGTACGGGCTCGGGCCGTTCTCGATCCGCGAGGTCGCGATCCTCGCGGTGTGGCTGGTCGCGTTCGTCGTGTCCTTCTTCCCGGTCTACGGCGTCTTCGGCGGCGCGGCCTCCATCTGGGGGAGCGGCATCGAATGGGTGCTGCGCATCGGCGTGCCCACGGCGGCGGTGTTCCTCATCGTGCTGCGCCGGTTCTCGCCCGACGGCATCCGCCGAGTCGGGTCGCTCGGCGTCGACCAGTTCGCCTCGGTGGCCTTCTCGGTGGCGGCGGTGCTGTGGCTGACGACGATCTGGGGCGCCTTCGTCGCGCTGGGCAGCACCACGGTGTTCCTGGCGACCTGGGTGGTCTGGGTCGAATTCGTCGCGATGCTCGCGGGTGTCGCCCTCACGGTCTTCGCGCCGTTCATCCCCGTGCTCTCCGACGACTTCCGCGAGCGCCCCGACGAGCCCGCCCACCGCAACGCGCGCGCGGCGCGCCCCGTCGTCCCGCGTCCGGTCGCACCGCGTCCGACGCCCGCTCCGACCGCGGTCGACGCGCCCGACGCCGAGCAGGCTCCGGCGACGACCGCGTACGACGTGTTCCCGACCGGACCGCTCGCCGACCTCAACGACACCGCTGTCAGCACGCGGCTCACGGCGGCGCAGACGCCCACCGGTGAGGAGGACGTCTGGACTCCGGTGCACACCCGCGACACGTACGAGCCCGCTCCGGCGGCGCCCGTGCAGACGTCGCACCAGGCGTTCTGGGCACTCGCACCGGTCGAGCGCGACGTGCTCGACGACCGCGGGGTGCCGATCTTCCGGGTCGGCCCGTCGGCGTGGGCCCTGGTGATCGAGGACCGCGGGTCGAGCTTCGTGGTGCGCCACGAAGACGGCCGGGTGGGCTACCTCCACGACGTCACGGGCGTCACGCGCGGCTGACTCCGCTCGTCCCTGGCCCCCTCCTGCCGCCGGGTGGTCCGATGCTGAGCCGGTAGCCTGGACGGATGCTTCGCACCATCGATCTGCGCGGGCGCGCCCTGTCCGCGGCCGAACTGCTGGCCACCGTTCCGCGGGCCACCGAGGCCCGGGAGGCAGCCCTCACGGCGGCCGCGGCGATCGTGGACGCGGTCGCCGCCGAGGGCGAGACGGCGCTGCGCGATCAGGCCGCCCGCTTCGACGGAGTGACCGGTCACGACCTCCGCGTTCCGGCCGCGCACCTCGATGAGGCCCTCGACACACTCGACCCGACGGTGCGCGCGGCGTTGGAGGAGGCGATCCGCCGCGTGCGGACGGCTTCGGCCGCGCAGGTGCCGCCCGCCCGCACGACCGAGCTCGCTCCGGGCGCGCGCGTCGTGCAGCGCTGGCAGCCGGTGCGCCGGGTGGGCGTGTACGTGCCCGGCGGCAAGGCGGTCTACCCGTCGAGCGTCGTGATGAACGTGGTCCCCGCGCAGGTGGCCGGTGTCGGCGAGGTCGCCCTGGCGTCGCCGCCGCAGCGCGATCACGACGGTCGCGTGCACCCCGTCATCCTGGCCGCGGCGCGGCTCCTCGGCGTCAGCGAGGTGTACGCGATGGGCGGAGCCGGCGCGGTGGGCGCATTCGCGCACGGCGTCGGATCGCTCGGCCTCGAGCCGGTCGACGTGGTCACCGGGCCCGGCAACAACTTCGTGGCCGCCGCCAAGCGCGCGGTGGCGGGACTGGTGGGCACCGACGCCGAGGCCGGGGCGACGGAGATCCTCATCGTCGCCGACGACACGGCCGACCCGGGTCTGGTCGCGGCCGACCTGATCAGCCAGGCCGAGCACGACGAGCAGGCGGCCGCGGTGCTCGTGACCGCGTCCGAGACCCTGGCGGTCGCCGTCGCCGCGGAGATCTCCGCGCGCGCCCCGCTCACCCGCCACAGCGCGCGTGTCGCCGCCGCCCTCGCCGGACCGCAATCGGCCGTGATCCTGGTCGACGACCTGGCCGCCGCGACCGCGCTGAGCAACGCCTACGCCCCCGAGCACCTCGAGCTGCATCTGGCCGATCCGCGCCCGGAGGAGTTCGTGCACGCCGGCGCGATCTTCGTCGGCGACTTCTCGCCGGTGAGCCTCGGCGACTACCTCGCCGGCAGCAATCACGTGCTGCCCACCGGCGGGCAGGCGCGCTACGGATCGGGACTGTCGGCGAGCACCTTCCTCCGTCCGCAGCAGATCATCGAGTACGACCGCGCCGCCTTGGCGGAGGTGCGCGAACGCATCGTCGCCCTCGCCGACGCCGAGGCGCTCCCCGCGCACGGCGAGGCGGTCGAGGCGCGCTTCCAGGCGTAGTCTGTCGGTGCCATGCACTGCCCCTTCTGCCGCCATCCCGATTCGCGTGTGATCGATTCCCGCACGAGCGACGACGGGCTCAGCATCCGTCGTCGTCGTCAGTGCCCCGAGTGCGGAGGGCGCTTCTCGACGATCGAGACCGCGAGCCTCAACGTGATCAAGCGCTCCGGGGTGGTCGAGTCGTTCAGTCGGGAGAAGGTCATGTCGGGCGTGCGCAAAGCGTGCCAGGGGCGGCCGGTGACGGATGCCGACCTCGCCGTCCTCGCCCAGAAGGTCGAGGAGGCGGTGCGCCAGACGGGGGCCTCGCAGATCGACACGAACGAGATCGGACTGGCGATCCTCGGCCCGCTGCGCGAGCTCGATGAGGTCGCGTTCCTGCGGTTCGCCAGCGTCTACCAGGCCTTCGACTCCCTGGAGGACTTCGAGGCGGCGATCGGTCAGCTGCGCGCCGACCACGCCGCGTCCCACGAGGACGGGACCGCCGCGCCGGGGGAGAGCGCCGCGGCCCGGTAGCCTGGCGGGGATGTATCCCCTGCTCTTCCGCACCGTCCTGTCCCGCATGGACCCCGAGACGGCGCACCACGCGGCGATGGCCGTGATCCGCGTCCTCGGCATCCCTCCGCTGTCATGGGCGACCCGCGCGCTCACGCGTCCCGCCGCGAACCTGCGGGTGCGCACCCTCGGACTCGAGTTCGACTCGCCGTTCGGCGTGGCCGCCGGGTTCGACAAGGACGCCGTCGCCGTACGCGGGCTCGAGGCGCTCGGCTTCGGCCATGTCGAGGTGGGCACGATCACCGCGATCCCGCAGGACGGCAACCCTCGTCCGCGGCTGTTCCGCCTCATCCCCGATCGCGCCGTGATCAACCGGATGGGCTTCAACAACGGGGGAGGGGATGCGGCATCCCTCCGGCTGCGACGGCTGCGACGCAGCCCGCGCCGCACGGTCGTGGGCGTCAACATCGGCAAAAGCCGGGTGATCGACGTCGCCGCCGCGACCGCCGACTACGTGCGCAGCACGACGGTGCTCGCGCCCCTCGCCGACTACCTCGTGGTCAACGTCTCCTCCCCGAACACCCCCGGACTGCGGGGGCTCCAGGCGGTCGAGACTCTTCGGCCGCTGCTGCAGGCTGTGCGCGACGCCGCCGGCGCGACGCCCCTGCTGGTGAAGATCGCCCCCGACCTGCCCGACGACGAGGTGCAGGCGGTCGCCTCGCTCGCCGTCGACCTGGGGCTGGCGGGGCTCGTCGCGACCAACACGACCATCTCCCGCGACGGACTGCGCACGGATGCCTCGGTCGTCGCCGCGGCCGGAGCGGGCGGCCTGTCGGGCGCGCCGCTGAAGGCCCGCTCGCTCGAGGTGCTGCGGATCGTGCGGGCGGTCGTCCCGCCGGACTTCTGCGTGATCTCGGTGGGCGGCGTGGAGAGCGGTGCCGACGTGCGTGAGCGCCTCGCCGCCGGTGCGACCCTGGTGCAGGGCTACACGGCCTTCCTCTACCGAGGACCGCTGTGGGCGCGTCAGATCAGCCGCGAGCTCGCGCGCACCGGCATCTGAGCGCGAGCGCGCCTCCGTCGAACGAGGTCAGACCGGGCGTCCGCCGCGCTTGACCTTCGGCTTGGGAAGGCGCATGAAGCGCATCTGGATGGTGCGCATCGCGCCGTACCATCCGAGGCCCTTCTCCGTCCGCTCGCCGAACTTCTCGCGTGCGGCGCGCTTGACCCGGATCGAGGTGATGATCATGTCGCCGATGACGAAGAGGATGAAGATCCACAGCGCGATGAACGAGTAGTACTGCACCGGCGCGAACGGCACGAACGTCGCGACGATCACCAGGACCATGGCGGGCATGACCGCCTCGCCGAGGTGGAAGCCGCCGTCGACGAAGTCGCGCACGAACCGTCGCTGCGGGCCCTTGTCGCGCACCGGCAGGTACTTGTCATCGCCCGCGGCCATGCCCAGGCGCGCCTTCTCGCGCTGCGCGGCCAGGTCGCTGCGGGCGCGGGCCTTCGCCTCCTTGGTGTCGGGGACGAGGGGGCGCTTGCGCGCGGCCTCCTGCTCGGCACGGGAGGGCGTGGCACGACCCTTCCCCGTGGGCGTGCCGTTCAGGACGGTGCCCTCCGACGGCGCATCGTTGGGCGCGGGGGCGGGGGGCGTCTTGGCCACGGGTACATCCTCAGGGTGCGGAACGGGGTTGGTTAAGATTACCCGCATGTCCTCCGAGCTGTCCCGGTCCGAGGCGGTGCGCGAATCCGCGACCGCCGGAATCCCCTCCGCCCTCGCCGATCTCGGCGCGCTGGTGCGCATCCCGTCGATCGCGTGGCCCGCGTTCGACCAGACGCAGCTGCGTCGCAGCGCCGAGGCGGTCGCCGCCCTCGCCGAGGGCGTCGGCATCTTCGACCGCGTCGAGGTGAAGACCGCCGCGATCCCGGGCACCGACCAGCACGGTCAGCCCGCCGTGCTGGCTACGCGGGCGGCCCGCAACGGGCGTCCCACGGTGCTGCTGTACGCCCACCACGACGTGCAGCCGCCCGGCGACGAGACGCTGTGGGAGACCCCGCCGTTCGAGCCGACCGTGCGCGACGGCCGTCTGTACGGCCGCGGCGCCGCCGACGACAAGGCCGGGGTGATGGCGCACATCGCCGCCCTGCGCGCCCTGAAGGAGGCTGTCGGCGACGACCTCGACCTCGGAGTCGCCCTGTTCATCGAGGGCGAGGAGGAGTACGGTTCGCGCTCGTTCGCGCGATTCTTGGAGGACAACGCCGACGCGCTGCGCTCCGACGTCATCGTCGTCGCAGATTCGGGCAACTGGGACTCCCAGACGCCCGCGCTGACGGTCTCGCTGCGCGGCAACGCGCGCTTCACCGTCACCGTGCGCACCCTGGAGCACGCCTCGCACTCGGGCATGTTCGGCGGCGCCGTTCCCGACGCCATGACCGCGACGGTGAAGCTCCTCGCCACGCTGTGGGACGACGCGGGCTCGGTGGCCGTCGACGGGCTGCGGGAGCGGGATGCCGCCACCCCCGAGTACTCCGAGGAGACCCTGCGCGACGAGGCCGGACTCCCCGACGGGGTCCGCCCGATGGGCGACGGGACGATCCTCGGTCGGATCTGGAACAAGCCGGCCGTCACCGTCATCGGGGTGGACGCGACCTCGGTGGCCGAGGCATCCAACACCCTCGCGCCGGTCGTGTCGGTCGTGATCAGCGCCCGCGTCGCGCCCGGTCAGAGCGCGCGGGAGGCCTACGAGGCGCTCGAGGCCCATCTGCGCGCCCACGCGCCCTTCGGCGCGCAGCTGGAGTTCTCCGACGTCGACCTCGGCGACGGATTCCTCGTGGACACGTCGGGCTGGGCGGTCGCCGCCGTGCGCGATGCGCTGCGCGACGGATACGGGGTCGAGCCGGTCGACATCGGCGTAGGCGGCTCCATCCCCTTCATCGCCGATCTGGTGCGCGAGTTCCCCGGCGCGCAGATCCTCGTGACCGGCGTCGAGGACCCGCACGCGCGGGCGCACAGCCCCAACGAGTCGCTGCACCTCGACACCTTCCGGCACGCGGTGGTCTCCGAGGCGCTGCTTCTGGAGAGCCTCGACGCGCGCACGCTCTGACGCGGCGGCCGGCCGCCGCCCGTACCTCGTGGATCCGCGGGTTCCGAGCCGATCCCCACCCGGGGCGGCGTAGAATCTCTCCCGATCGCGCGATGCGCGGTCGTTCCACGGATGCCTCGAGGAGAGCCATGACCGACACCGCACTGTCGACCGACCAGACCGCGCGCGCGCACGGCGTGCTGCTCACCGACGCCGCCGGCGAGAAGGTGAAGAGCCTGCTCACGCAGGAGGGTCGCGACGACCTCCGCCTGCGCGTGGCCGTGCAGCCCGGCGGATGCTCCGGCCTCATCTACCAGCTGTACTTCGACGAGCGCTTCCTCGACGGCGACAACACCGTCGACTTCGACGGCGTCGAGGTGATCATCGACGAGATGAGCGTGCCGTACCTCGACGGCGCCACGATCGATTTCAAGGACACGATCTCGGAGCAGGGCTTCACGATCGACAACCCCAACGCCGCGGGCAGCTGCGCGTGCGGAGACTCCTTCCACTGAGGCATCCGTCCCCGCGACACCCACGGATTTCGGGCCGGGTCGGCAGGCGTGCAGACGCCCGCTGACCCGGCCTTTTCCGTGCTCCGGGACACGCGCCAAGCTGGGCGGATGGCCTGAATACGCTGGGCGGTTGCTCTAGACTGACCAGAGTCCTCTTCATGTCCCGGGAAAGGTGCACTGTGCCGTCGAAACGCCGCATCCGCTGGGCTGTTCTCCCCCTCGGGATCGCAACGGCCGTCATCCTCGCCGGATGCTCGCCCACCGAGCTGCACGGCTTCCTGCCGGGCTTCGAGGACCCGAATGCGCCCGCCGCGACCAACCACACCGAGATGGTCGCGGGACTGTGGGTCAACTCGTGGATCGTGCTGCTGGTCGTCGGCATCGTGACGTGGGGCCTGATGGGCTGGGCGGCGATCGCCTACCGCCGTCGCAAGGGCCAGACCGGCCTGCCGGTCCAGCTGCGTTACAACATGCCGATCGAGATCTTCTACACGGTCGTGCCCCTCATCCTCGTGATCGGGTTCTTCGCCTTCACCGCGCGCGACCAGACGACCCTCGAGACGCAGACGCCCAACCCCGACGTGTCGATCACCGCGATCGGCAAGCAGTGGGCCTGGGACTTCCAGTACAACGGCTCCGCGTCCGACAACGCCGACGCGGTCTGGACGATGGGCGTGCAGGCGGTGCCCGCCGCCAACGGCGACGTCAACCAGGACGCCCTGCCCACGCTGTACCTGCCAGTGAACAAGTCGGTGAAGATCCTCCTGCAGTCGCGCGACGTGATCCACTCGTTCTGGATCATCGACTTCCTGTACAAGAAGGACATGTACATCGGGCGCGACAACTACTGGTCGTTCACGCCCACCCGCGAGGGCACGTACGCCGGCAAGTGCGCCGAGCTGTGCGGCGAGTACCACTCCGCGATGCTGTTCAACGTCAAGGTCGTCAGCGACGCCGAGTACCAGTCGTACCTCGCGAGCCTGCGCGACGCCGGCAACACGGGCCCGATCAACAAGGAATACGACCGTCTGGCCAACCAGCCGGGGACGGGCGCGACGACGACGACCACCAAGGAAGGCAAGTGATGGCCACGACGCTTCCGCTGCAGGAGAAGAGCTCGGGTCGCCCGACCACCCTGCCCCCGCGCCAGGCGGCGCTGCTCAGCTCCTCCCGCGTGGAGGAGAAGGGCAACATCATCGTCAAGTGGATCACCTCCACCGACCACAAGACGATCGGCTACATGTACCTGATCGCCTCGGTGATCTTCTTCATGCTGGGCGGCGTGATGGCGCTGATCATCCGCGCCGAGCTGTTCGAGCCCGGGATGCAGATCATCCCCACCAAGGAGCAGTACAACCAGCTGTTCACGATGCACGGCACGATCATGCTGCTGATGTTCGCGACGCCGCTGTTCGCCGGCTTCGCCAACGTGATCATGCCGCTGCAGATCGGCGCCCCCGACGTCGCCTTCCCGCGTCTGAACGCCTTCGCGTTCTGGCTGTTCCTGTTCGGCTCGACCATCGCCGTCTCCGGCTTCCTCACCCCGCAGGGTGCGGCCGCCTTCGGCTGGTTCGCCTATCAGCCCTTGGCGGGCGCCACGTTCTCGCCGGGCGCCGGCGGCAACCTGTGGATGCTCGGCCTGGGCATGAGCGGTTTCGGCACGATCCTCGGCGCGGTCAACTTCATCACGACCATCATCACGATGCGCGCGCCCGGCATGACGATGTGGCGCATGCCGATCTTCACGTGGAACACGCTGATCACCAGCATCCTGGTCCTGATGGCGTTCCCGGTGCTCGCCGCCGCCATCCTCGCCGCTGCCGCCGACCGCGTGCTCGGCGCGCACATCTACGATCCGGCTAATGGCGGTGTGCTTCTGTGGCAGCACCTGTTCTGGTTCTTCGGCCACCCCGAGGTGTACATCATCGCGCTGCCGTTCTTCGGCATCGTCTCGGAGATCTTCCCAGTGTTCAGCCGGAAGCCGATCTTCGGGTACAAGACCCTGGTGTACGCGACGATCGCCATCGCGGCGCTCTCGGTCGCCGTGTGGGCCCACCACATGTACGTCACCGGGGCGGTGCTGCTGCCGTTCTTCGCGCTCATGACGATGTTGATCGCGGTGCCCACGGGCGTGAAGATCTTCAACTGGATCGGCACGCTCTGGCGAGGGTCGGTGACGTTCGAGACGCCGATGGTGTTCGCGCTCGGTTTCCTCGTCTCGTTCGTCTTCGGCGGGCTCACCGGCGTCATCCTCGCCTCGCCCCCGCTCGACTTCGCCCTGTCCGACTCGTACTTCGTCGTCGCGCACTTCCACTACGTGGTGTTCGGCACGGTCGTGTTCGCCATGTTCGCCGGCTTCTACTTCTGGTGGCCGAAGTGGACGGGTCGCATGCTGAACGAGCGTCTGGGCATGGTGCACTTCTGGATGCTGTTCATCGGCTTCCACATGACGTTCCTCATCCAGCACTGGCTGGGTGTCGACGGCATGGTGCGTCGCTACGCCGACTACGCCGCATCCGACGGCTTCACCTGGCAGAACCAGATCTCCACGATCGGCGCCATGCTCCTCGGCGCCTCGATGATCCCGTTCCTGTTCAACGTGTGGATCACCGCACGCAAGGCGCCGAAGGTCACTGTGAACGACCCGTGGGGCTACGGCGCATCGCTCGAGTGGGCGACATCCTGTCCGCCGCCGCGCCACAACTTCACCTCGATCCCGCGGATCCGCAGCGAGCGTCCGGCGTTCGACCTGAACCACCCCGAGGCCGGCGTGCCGGTGGGCGTGGGCCCCGCGAAGGACGCGCCTGACGCGCCTGTGGTGGACGTGGAGACCGGAGAGGCCAAGTAATGCGCACCAATGTCGGACTGTGGTGGCTGCTCACCGTCTTCTTCCTGCTGGTGGCCGCTGCCTACACGACGTGGAACATCATCGCGCATCCCGATGTGCCGTGGTACCACGCGATCGAGTGGGTCGGCAGCGTCGCCCTCGTCTTCACGGGTTTCATGGGCGGCCTGATCGCCTTCTACATCCAGCGCGTGCACCAGGCACAGGGCGGCGAGCTGCCGGCCGACATCCTGACCGCCGACATCGACGACGGCGACCCCGAGCTGGGCGAGTTCAGTCCCTGGTCGTGGTGGCCCATCGTGCTCGCGTTCGCCGCGGCGATCGGCATGATCGGCCTCGCGGTCGGCACCTGGATGTTCCCGATCGGTCTGGCCATCTTCGTCGTCGCGATCGTCGGCTGGGTGTACGAGTACTACCGCGGCTACTTCGCGCGCTGATCCTCCTCGACGTCAGAAGGCCCCCGCCGGTGCGGGGGCCTTCTTCGTGCACGGAGCGGGCTCCTAGACGGCGTCCTGATGCACCACCATGACCAGCGGGTCGAACGTGCGCGGAAGCGGGCCCGACGCGTTCACGGCGGGCTGGCCCTCGCGCACCCAGTACTCGTACCCGCCGATCATCTCGCGGACCGGATAGCCGAGCCGAGCGAACTCGAGCGCGCCCTTCGCGCCGGCGTTGCAGCCGGGGCTCCAGCAGTAGACCACCACCTCGGTCCCTGCGGGGATCTCGTGCGGCGCCCGCGTCGCGATCTCGGCGTAGGGCATGTGCACGGCGCCCACCACGTGCCCCTGCGCCCACGCCGCATCCCCGCGCACGTCCACGAGCACGAAGGGATCCGCGCGCTTCTGAGCGGCGTACACGTCGGAGGGGTCGGTCTCGTGCGAGAGCTTGGCGGTGAAGAACGAGATGGCGTCGGTCATGGGTCCCACGCTAGGAGACGCCGTCGGCAGGGGAGAGGGGCACCGCGGACAAGGTCCACCCGATTCCTGCCGGTCCGGGCGGGAGGGACCTCGTCCATCGCACGACGAGACCCCCGCAGATCATGGATCTGCGGGGGTCTCGACAGCGATGCGACGGGTCAGGCGCCGGACTTGCCGTCCTTGTCGTCCTCATCGGGGATGATGACGTTGGTCGGGCGCACGGCCGTCTCGGAGTTGTGTCCGTCGTCGATCGGGTGCAGCGGAGCATCCGGGACTCCCGCGCGCTCGTGAGCGCCCTGGATCTCGGCCTCTTCGTCGTGCGCGATGTGCTCCAGCGCGTGGTGCTGGTGGGCGACTGCCGCGTCGAGCTCGGTCTGCGAGAGCGGGGTCAGACGGTCCTCGAAGAACCAACGCGAGATGCCGGCGCGCACGTTCTCGTGCCAGGGGATCTGACCGCGCGAGTTCGGCCGGACGACGAGCGGCTCGTTGGTGTCGTAGCCGATGAGCTTCCAGCGCTCGTACTCGTCGACGGGCTGGTGCACCTCGATGTACTCGCCGCCGGGGAGACGTACGATGCGACCGGATTCGTAGCCGTGCAGGGCGATCTCGCGGTCCTTCTTCTGCAGCGCGATGCACATGCGCTTCGTCACGAAGAACGCGATGATCGGGCCGATGATCAGGAGAGCCTGGAGGGTGTGGATGACGCCTTCCATCGTGAGCTGGAAGTGCGTCGCGATGATGTCGGAGGACGCGGCAGCCCACAGCACGGCGTAGAACGTGACACCGGCCGCGCCGATGGCGGTGCGGGTGGCGGCGTTGCGCGGACGCTGGGCGATGTGGTGCTCGCGCTTGTCGCCGGTGATCCACGCCTCGATGAAGGGGTAGATCATCACGAGCACGATGAACAGACCGAGGATTCCGAGCGGAAGCAGGATGTTCCACGACCACGTGCGATCCCAGAGCACGAACTCCAGGTGCGGTGGGACGAGGCGCAGCGCTCCATCGGCGAAGCCGATGTACCAGTCGGGTTGCGTTCCCGCCGACACCGGCGAGGGGTCGTAGGGACCGTAGTTCCAGATCGGGTTGATCGTGAACAGCGAGGCGATCAGCACGATGACACCGAACGTGATGAAGAAGAAGCCGCCCATCTTGGACATGTAGACCGGCATCATCGGGTAGCCCACGACGTTGTCGTTCCGGCGGGCGGGGCCCGCGAACTGCGTGTGCTTGTTGATCACCATCAGCATGAGGTGGACCACGAGCAGGCCGACCAGGATCGCCGGCAGCAGCAGGATGTGCAGCGTGTACAGACGGCCGACGATCGCCTCGCCCGGGAACTCCCCGCCGAACAGGAGGAACGAGATCCAGGTGCCGATCAGCGGGATGCCCTTGACCATGCCGTCGATGATGCGCAGACCGTTGCCCGAGAGCAGGTCGTCGGGGAGTGAGTAGCCGGTGAAGCCTTCGCCCATCGCGAGGATGAACAGGACGAAGCCGATGACCCAGTTGAGCTCGCGCGGCTTGCGGAACGCACCGGTGAAGAACACGCGGAGCATGTGCACGCCGATGCCGGCGACGAAGACGAGAGCGGCCCAGTGGTGGATCTGGCGCACCAGCAGTCCGCCGCGGATGTCGAACGAGATCCGCAGGCTCGAGTCGAGCGCGGCCGACATCTCGACGCCGCGCATCGGGATGTATGCGCCGGCGTAGTGCGTGGGCACCATCGACGCCTGGAAGAAGAACGTGAGGAACGTGCCCGACAGCAGCACCGCGACGAAGCTCCACAGCGCGATCTCTCCCAGCATGAACGACCAGTGGTCGGGGAAGATCTTGCGTCCGAGCTCCTTCACCATGCCGGAGAGGCTGGTGCGCTCGTCGATGTAGCTGGCGGCACCGGCGACGAAGCGCCCGCCGAGCGGCTTGTCGGCGGGACGGGCGGGAGCCGTCGTCAGGTTCTCAGGGGGGTGGGTCGCGGTGCTCAATGACGCTCCCAGAAGCTCGGGCCGACCGGTTCGAGGAAGTCGCTCTGCGCGACGAGGTAGCCCTCGGAGTCGACGGTGATGGGCAGCTGCGGCAGCGGGCGTGCAGCGGGTCCGAAGATCACCGCGGCGCCGTTGGCGACGTCGAACTGCGACTGGTGGCAGGGGCACAGCAGATGGTGGGTCTGCTGCTCGTAGAGCGCGACCGGGCAGCCGACGTGCGTGCAGACCTTGGAGTAGGCCACGATGCCGTCGTACGACCAGTCCTTGCGGTTGTCGGCCTCGTTGAGCTGCTCGGGGAGGAGCCGCATGAGCAGGACGATGGCCTTGGCCTTCTCGTCGAGGTAGCCCTGTTCGTGGCCGAGCGAGGCGAGCTCCTCGGGGATCACGTGCACCGCGGAGCCGAGGGTGATGTCGGATGCCTTGATGCGCTCGCCCGACGGATCGTGCGACAGGTGCATGCCCTTCTTCCACATGGTGTGGCTGAGCAGGGCGACCGGGTCGCCGGCGATCGGGTTCGCGGCGCTGCTCTGCGGCGCCAGACCGCGGAACAGCGTGATGCCGGGGATGATCGAGGCGACGAGCGCCGCGAACAGCGAGTTGCGGATCATCACGCGACGCCCGAAGCCCGACTCCTCGTCGGCGGTGGCGAAGGCGGCCACGACCGCCTCGCGCGTGCTGTCGCGACCACGCGTGGCGTGACGGGGCTCGATGAACTCCTTGTCGGACATGATCGCCTTGGACCAGTGGATGGCACCGATGCCGATGGCCAGCAGCGCCAGCGCGATGCCGAGTCCGATGAAGAGGTTGTTGTTGCGGATGTCGACGATCCGGCCGCTCTCGATCGGGAAGATCATGTATGCGGCGACCGCCCAGATGCTGGCGGCGGCGGACAGGTAGAACAGCGTGTAGACGGTGCGGACCGCCCGCTTCATCACGGCGGGGTCCTTGTCGGTCATCCGCTCGCGGTGGGGCGGAAGCGCGGGGGGCTGCACCGGGTCGCTGACAGCGACCGCGAGCCCCGGGGAAGGCTTCCAGGAAGCCCTCTCGTGCTCGAGTGCGTCATCCTCGTGTGCCATGGTGCTCCTCGTCGTTCCTTGCGTCGTCAGTAGGGGATCAGTTCGACTTGGCCGTGATCCACACGGTCAGTGCGATCAGCGAGCCGATGCCGAAGATCCAGATGAACAGGCCCTCCGAGACGGGACCGAGGGAGCCGAGGCTGAACCCACCGGGGGACTCGTTCTGCTGCAGGTAGACGAGGTAGGAGATGATGTCGCGCTTCTCCTCCTGCGTCAGGTTCATGTCGTTGAAGACCGGCATGTTCTGCGGACCGGTCACCATCGCCGCGTACATGTTCAGCGGGGTCGTGGTGTGCAGGTTGGGGGCGTACTTGCCCTCGGTCAGTGCGCCGCCCGCACCGGCGACGTTGTGGCACATCGCGCAGTTGATGCGGAACAGCTCGGCACCGTGGGCGGCGTCGCCCTGTGCGTCGAGCACCTGTGCGGCCGGGAAGGTCGGGCCCGGCGAGGTCGACTGCACGTAGGCGGCGATCGCGGCGATCTGCTCCTCGGTGAACTGCACGGGCTTCTGCGGAGCCTGCGGCCCCTGCATCTGCAGCGGCATGCGCCCGGTGCTCACCTGGAAGTGCACCGACAGCTCGCCGACGCCGTAGAGCGACGGGCCGTTCTCGGTGCCCTGCAGGTCGAGACCGTGGCACGTGGCGCAGTTGGCCTGGAACAGTTTCTTGCCGTCGTCGGCGGTCAGGGCGGTGCTGGCCGCCGGCTGGCCGGTCGACGCCATCGCGGCGGAGGCACCGGCATACGCGCCGCCGGTGAGCAGGAGGCCGATGCCGATCAGCGCGGCCGCGGCCAGGGGGCTCCGGCGACCGGTCGAGCGACGCTTCTTCTCGCGTGCCATATCGGGTGGTGCTCCGCTCTTATTTCAGGAAGTAGATGACGAGGAACAGGGCGATCCAGACCACGTCGACGAAGTGCCAGTAGTACGACACGACGATGGAGGTGGTCATCTCTTTGCGCCCGAAGTTCTTGACCGCGTAGGCGCGGCCGATCACGAGGAGGAACGCGATGAGACCGCCGGTGACGTGCAGCGCGTGGAACCCGGTCGTGATGTAGAACGCCGACGCGTAGGAGTTGGCGCTGATCGGCATGCCCTCGGCGACCAGCTGGGCGTACTCCCACACCTGGCCGGAGACGAAGATCGCGCCCAGGGCGAAGGTGAGGAAGAACCACTCGACCATGCCCCAGCGCTGCCAGAACGAGTTCTTCTTCACCGTGTAGGGCTGGAAGCGCTCGGCGGCGAACACGCCCATCTGGCACGTCACGGACGAGAGCACGAGCACGATCGTGTTCACCGTCGCGTACGGCACGTTCAGCAGCTCGGTCTCCTGCGCCCACAGCCCGGGAGAGGTGCTGCGGAGGGTGAAGTAGATCGCGAAGAGACCCGCGAAGAACATCACCTCGCTGCCGAGCCACACGATGGTTCCGACAGCGACCGGATCGGGCCGCTTGACGGAACGCATCGCCTGAGAGTAGGTCGCTGGCGTGGTCGTCACGCTCCCCATTATGGCCGATCTCGACGCCGGATATTCGCACCTCGAGGCATCGGTCCGCCTCGGTTCGCGCTGAGGACCACCTCGGAGGTCGCCGGGAGGAACCCGTGAGAGGCCGATGGATCGCCGCAGAGTCGCGGACGGACGGCGGGGAGGCCCGGAACGTCGCCCCTCGCGCGTGCGCACTACGCTCTTGAACCATGGCGGACCTTCACACCTGGCCGGAAATCCTCACCGCTCTGCTGGGTCGGCGCGACCTCAGCGTGTCGGAGTCGACATGGGCGATGCGCCAGGTCATGAAGGGCGCGGCGACCCCGTCGCAGCTGGCCGGATTCCTCGTCGCCCTCCGGGCCAAGGGAGAGACCGTCGACGAGATCGTCGGCTTCCGCGACGCGATCCTCGAGGCGGCCCTGCCGCTGCCGGTCGACCCGAACGTGCTCGACATCGTCGGCACGGGCGGCGACCGCTTCGGCACGGTCAACATCTCGACGATGTCCGCGGTCGTGGCGGCGGCATCCGGCATCCCCGTCGTCAAGCACGGGAACCGCGCGGCCAGCTCGGCCTCGGGAGCGTCCGACGTGCTGTCGGCCCTCGGACTGTCGCTCGCGCTCACCCCCGACGTGGTGGCGGAGACGCTCGCCCGCACCGGCATCACGTTCGCGTACGCCGCGGCCTTCCACCCCGGCTTCAA
Source organism: Microbacterium fluminis (assembly GCF_051549805.1). Lineage (GTDB taxonomy): Bacteria > Actinomycetota > Actinomycetes > Actinomycetales > Microbacteriaceae > Microbacterium. The sequence continues at coordinate 2,799,071 of NZ_CP196042.1, read as the reverse complement.
GCATGCCGCGGCCACCCGCAGCGAGCTCGGCGTGCCGACGGTGTTCAACTTCCTCGGACCGCTGTGCAACCCTGCGCGGGCCGAGGCCAACGCCGTCGGGGTCGCGCACCTCGACCGCGTGCCGCTCATCACCGGGGTGTTCCGCACGCGCGGCGCGACCGCGCTGGTGTTCCGCGGCGACGACGGCCTCGACGAGCTGACCACCACGGGGCACAGCAGGCTGTGGGAGATCAGCCGCGGCGACATCCACGAGCATGATCTCGACCCGCGCGACCTCGGCATCCCGCTCGCCGACATCGACGACCTGCTCGGCGGAGACCCCGCGCACAACGCCGGCGTCGTCCGCCGTGTGCTCGGCGGCGAGACCGGCCCGGTGCGCGACATCGTGCTCCTGAACACCGCCGCGGGCATCGTCGCGTTCCGGCTCTCGCAGGACGCCTCCCAGGTGCAGCGTCCGATCCTCGAGCGCCTGGCCGAGGCGCGCGACGAGGCGGCGGCCGCGATCGACGACGGTCGTGCCGCGGCGAAGCTCGACGACTGGGTGCGCGTGAGCGGCGAGCTGGCCGGGGCGGCCTGAGCCCGGCATCCGTCCGGAATCCACCATGCACCCGCTCGACGCCCTCACCGAGATCGCGACCCTGCTCGAGCGCGAGCGGTCGTCGCGCTACAAGTCGAAGGCGTTCCGGGCGGCGGCCGACGCCGTCACAGGGCTCGGCGACGAGGAGCTGCGGGATGCCGCATCCCTCCGTCGTCGCAAGGGGATCGGGGATTCGACCTTCGCCGTGATCCAGCAGGCGCTGGCGGGCGAGGTCCCCGGCTACCTGGCGGATCTGCGCGAACGCGCCGGGGTCCAGCGCACTTCGACTCTGCGCGCGAGCCTCAAGGGCGACCTGCACAGCCACAGCGACTGGTCGGACGGACTCACCTCGATCGATCTCATGGTCGACGCGGCGCGCGCGCTCGGTCACGAGTACCTCGCGCTCACGGACCACTCGCCCCGCCTGCGCGTCGCGAACGGACTGACCGCCGACCGGCTGCGCGCCCAGCGCGAGCTCCTCGGCGCGTTCACCGGCGACGGGTTCACGCTGCTGTCGGGTATCGAGGTCGACATCCTCGAGGACGGCGGTCTCGACCAGGAGCCCGGACTGCTGGCCGAGCTCGACGTCGTGGTCGCCTCGGCGCACTCGAAGCTGCGGATGGAGCGCGGGCCCATGACGCGGCGACTGGTCGCGGCGATCTCGAGCGGACGGATGGACGTGCTCGGCCACGTCACCGGGCGGCTGGTGGAGGGATCGCGCGGCACGCGCCCGCCGTCGGCGCTCGACGCGCACGCGGTGTTCGCCGCGTGCGCCGCGCACGACGTCGCGGTCGAGATCAACTCCCGCCCCGAACGCCAGGATCCGCCCGACGAGCTCATCGCGATCGCGATGGCGGCCGGATGCCTCTTCTCCATCGATTCCGACGCGCACGCCCCGGGACAGCTCTCGCTGCTGGACTACGGCGCCGAGCGGGCGGAGCGGGCAGGGGTGCCCTCCGAGCGCATCGTCACCACGTGGCCGCTCGACCGGCTCCGCGACTGGATCGCCGCGCGCCGTCCGTGACCGGTCGTGACCGCGGAGCGGGCGTGCGCCCGCCCCGCGTCCGGCCTCACGGAGTGGGCAGCGCGTTCGCCCGGAGCACCTCGAGGCGCTTGCGGTACTCGACCTCGTCGATGTCGCCCTGCGCGTAGCGCTCGGCGAGCGTGATCTCGGCCTGGCGGGTCGGGTTCATCCGCCCGTACGGGCCGTAGCCGTTCGCCCGCGCGGCACGCCGCCAGCGTCGGCCGAAGATCGCGAACAGGGCGACGATCAGCAGGATCCAGAACAGCGGGATCAGCAGGAACCACGGACCGAAGCCGAAACCGGGACCGGCGAAGTGGTGGGCGACCTCGGCGGTCGCGAGTGACAGGGACATTCGGCATCCTCTCGATACAGATCCGGGCGGTCGCCGCGGATCCTCTGCGAGTCAACGCCGGTGGATGCCGCGGCGAATCCGCCCGCGGGAGTGTTCTCCCGTGCTCCCGGTGGAGTAGTGGGGGAGCCGTCAGCGCCAGCCCGGGGCGACGAGACCGGACTCGTAGGCCAGCACGACCAGCTGCACGCGGTCGCGGGCGTGCAGCTTCTGCATGATGCGCGAGACGTGCGTCTTGGCCGTGAGCGGCGAGAGGAACAGCTCGACGGCGATCTCGTCGTTGGACATGCCGAGGCCGACCAGGCGCAGCACCTCGGTCTCGCGCTCCGTGAGTCCGTCGATCGGGCGGGTGGGGGAGGCATCCCGCAGTCCCGCCGCCGCGCGCTCCAGTAGACGCCGCGTGATCCCCGGCGACAGCAGCGCATCGCCGGCGGCGACCACCCGCACGGCCCGGATGAGGTCGACCGGCTCGGTGTCCTTCACGAGGAATCCCGCCGCGCCGGCGCGGATCGCCCGCGCGACGTATTCGTCGAGCTCGAACGTCGTGACGACCACCACGCGTACGCCCGCGAGGGCGGGATCGGCGGCGATCTGCTCGGTCGTCCACAGCCCGTCGCCGTCGGGCATGCGGATGTCGAGCAGCGCGACATCCACCGGCGTGGAGCGGATGCCGCGCAGCAGCTCCTCTCCGCCGGAGGCCTGCACGACGACCTCGATGTCGGGCTCGGAGTCCAGCAGCGCGCGGAAGCCGGCGCGCACGAGCTGATGGTCGTCGGCGAGGGCGACGCGGATCATGCCGTGCCCGTCCAGGGGAGTCGCGCGGTCACGACGGTGCCGCTGCGCGTGGCGGGCGCCACCTCGAGAGAGCCGCCGGCCAGCAGCGCGCGCTCGCGCATTCCGCGGATGCCGCCGCCTTCCGCCTGCCCGGCGCCGATTCCGGCGCCGTCGTCCTCGACCGAGACGAGGAGGTCGCCGCCGTCGCGCGAGAGGGTCACCCGGGCCGTGGTCGCGGCGGAGTGGCGCACGACGTTGGTGAGCGATTCCTGCGCGATGCGGTACGCGGCGGTCTGCACCGCGCTGGGCGGCAGGGCATCGCCGAGCCGGTCGTCGAGGCTCACGGTGAGCCCGAGCCCGGAGCGCTGCGCCGCCAGAGCGGGCAGCTGCGCGAGCTGGGGCTGCGGGGTGAGCGGGGCGGTGCGCGGGTCGCGCAGCTCGTCGCCGCGGAGGAACGCCAGCACCCCCCGCACCTCGTCGAGGCCGGTCGCGCTGAGCCCGCGGATCGCGGCGAGCGCCTCGCGGGCGCTCTCGGGTTCGCGATCGAACAGGTGCAGCCCCACTCCGGACTGCACCGAGATCTGACTGAGCGAGTGGGCCAGCACGTCGTGCAGCTCGCGGGCGATGCGCGTGCGTTCGTCCTGCTCGGCCGTCTGACGCCGCTCGCGCAGCTGCGTGCGCAGGAGCGCGGCGCGCTCGAAGCGACGCCGGATCCCCTCGCCGACACCGAAGCACAGCGCCAGCAGCACCGTCGTCACCGCGATGCGGAACGGATGCCACGCGGTGCCGAGGATGCCGCCGACCACGATCGCGACGACCCACGCCGTCCCTACGGTGATCAGAGCCCACAGCCGTGCGCCGCGCACGACGGCGCCGACGATCGCGAAGGCGAGCGCGAGGAACGGCGGGCCGGCGTCGGGCGGGACGAACAGGTCGAGCCCGGTGAGCAGGGTCACCGCCACGAGGGTCGCCTGCGGCGCGCGCCGGGCGGCGAGCAGGGCGAGAGCGGTTGCCGCGGCGAGCCCGATGCTGAGGGCGGCCCACCCCGGGGGCACGCGCTGCCACAGCGAGACCGCGACCGCGGCCGGCACCTGCACCAGGAAGGCGACTGCGGCGGGGACGACGAGCGTGACGAGCGGCGGCGGACGGAATCGCGCCGGGATCGCGTCCGTCCGCTCCATCCACCTCGCGCCCGACATGGGCTCGATGCTACGCCCGGGCGGGCTGTGCGCCGTCTGACCGGGGGAGGCCCCGGGGTACTCCCGCGGGAGTACGTTTCCGGAGTCTGAGGCAGGGCCGAGAAGCGGAGACGGGCCGGGGAGCGGTTCGGATGCCGGCGTGGCGACCGCTGCTCGTCCGATCTCCGCAGCTCGGACCGAGGTCGGCGGGTGCGGTCCGCTCAGCTCCCGACGGCGTCGAGCGCGGCGACGATGCGGTCCATCGCGGTGCCGAGCCCGCGCCGTTCGGCGAGGGACGAGGCATCCGTCCGCTGCTGCGGGGCGAGCGGACGCAGCTGAGCATCGACCTCGGGGAGGTCGAGGTCGCGCACCACGGCCACGACGGTCGGTGCGACCTCGAGGTAGGGGAGCCCCGCCGCGATCTTGGCGCGCACGCCGGCGGACATCCCCTCGCCGGCGTCGGCGGCGGCGATGATCCCGGCGATGTCGCCGTGCGCGGCGAGGAGGGTGGCCGCCGATTTCTCGCCGATCCCGGCGACCCCGGGGAGCCCATCGGACGAGTCGCCCCGCAGCGTGGCGAAATCGGCGTACTGACTCGGCAGCACCCCGTACTTCGCCACCACGGAGGCGTCGGTGAGCACCTCGAGGTTGCTCATCCCGCGGGCGGTGTACACCACGCGCACGTCGCGGGCGTCGTCGACGAGCTGGAAGAGGTCGCGATCGCCCGTGACGATGTCGACCGGCATCGTCGCCGTGGTCGAGAGGGTGCCGATGACATCGTCGGCCTCGTGGGCGGCGGCCCCCACGATCGGGATGCCGAGCGCGCCGAGCGCCTCGCGGATCACCGGCACCTGCACCTCGAGCGGATCGGGCACCACCTCGACATCGGGTCCCGCCTCGACGACGACGGCGACCCTGTGCGTCTTGTACGTCGGGATGAGATCGACCCGCCACTGCGGTCGCCAGTCGTCGTCCCAGCACGCGATCAGGTGGGTGGGGCGGTAGGTGGAGACGAGCTTCGTGATGATGTCGAGGAAGCCGCGCACCGCGTTCACCGGCGACCCGTCCGGCGCCTTGACCGTGTCGGGCACCCCGTAGAACGCACGGAAGTACAGGGACGCGGAGTCGAGCAGCATCAGTCGGTCGGTCACGGGTTCAGTCTGGCAGGACGAGCCGGTCGGCCGGGTGTCCGCGGCGGATGCCAGACTCGCGGCATGACGTTCGCGAACATCGGTCACCTCGGCGTGCAGCCGGGCAAGCGTGACGAGCTGATCCGCCTGCTCACCCGCCCCGGCGGCGATCTCGCGGAGCTCGGATGCCTCCTCTACGAGGTCGGCTACTCCGACGACGAGCCCGACCGGGTCTACGTCGCAGAGCTGTGGACCTCGGCCGAGGCCCACCATGCGTCGCTCGGGCATCCGTCGGTCCGCGCCGCGACGCGGAGGCGATGCCGTTGCTCACCGACGACCTCGGGGGGACGAGCTTCGAGGTCGTGGGCTCGCCGCTGCGCCCGGAGTAGCGACAGCGACCGCAAAGGACGACGGCCGCCCCGCCGAAGCGGGACGGCCGTCGAGAGGCTCGATTCAGAGCGGGCGGATGTTCTCCGCCTGCAGGCCCTTGGGGCCCTGCGCGACGTCGAACTCGACCTGCTGGTTCTCCTCGAGGTTGCGGAAGCCGCCCGTCGAGACGATCGCGCTGTAGTGCGCGAACACGTCGGGGGTGCCGTCGGCCGGGGCGATGAAGCCGTAGCCCTTTTCGGAGTTGAACCACTTGACGGTTCCAGTTGCCATGATCTTCTTCTTTCTTCAGGTGTTCGGCACGGCGATTGCGGTGCCCAGATGACCACGCCGTGCAAGGAGTGGACGAGGATGCGGCCGGGAACGGCCGACGCGGAGGGGGGCGCGATCACCGAGAGTGATCGTCGCGAGGCCCGTCTTCGACGACGGGGCGGACGCCGGAGGCGGCGTGGGCGGAGTGGCGATCAGGTCTTCTCTCGCTCCGGGCGATGTGATGCTCGGAGTGTTCTTCTCAGGCTTCGCAGCCGTCTTTCGGAGTGATCCTGGCCGGTGTCCGACGCTCAGATCGGACGACGCTGGCGCTGATCCGACCCGTGGATCACCTTCGACACTACACGCTCAGCCTGGATGCGCGCCGGTCGGGGCGAATCCGTCACCGATCGTTCACGCGCGGTCCGCGCCGTCGCTGAGCGCCTCGTGGATGCGACGCAGGTCCTCCAGGAGTGATCCGACGAGCACCCAGTGGAGCCGCGACGGGGCGGTGACGGTGAGGGGAGTGGTGAGCGCCGGCGGCTCCAGCGCGCTGTCGACGGATGCCGCAGCATCCGTCGACAGGGTCGCCAGGCGGGCGTCGTGGGCGGCGCGGCGCAGCTGCTCGGCGATCGCGCGCACGGTGGGCTCGTCGCCCAGTCCGTCGTCGTACCGGTCGACCACGGCGCGCGTCATGCCGATCAGCTGTGTGACGATCGGGCCGAAGCGGTCGAGTCGGGCGGAGAGCGCGGCGAGCTCGTCGCGGTACCGGCGTCCGCGGGGATTGAGCGTGAGGGATTCCTGTGCGGCGGCGATCGACGCGTCGGCGGCGTCGCGCATCGGGCGCAGGAGACGCGCCTCCAGCAGGAGCTCCTGCAGCTGCGCTGCGCTGCGGGGCTGCTCCAGGGCGGCGGCCAGCCTGTCGAGGGACGCCGCGGTCTCAGTGACCAATCCGTCGACGGCGGAGCGGGCGGGTGCGACCGAGACCGGGGGCACCACGGCGACGTTGACGAGGATGCCGATGATCGCGCCGATGATCGTCTCGAGCACCCGGTCGAGCGCGTAGTTCGGTGTGGCGGCGGCCAGCGCGAGCACCAGCATCGCGCTGATCGCGACCTGATTCGCCGTGCCCGGGGTCATCCGCAGCATCCACGCCACCACCAGGGCGGCGCCGATCGCGACGAGCACCACCCAGGTCGCCCGACCGAACACGAGGCCCAGGAGGGAGGCGATCACGACGCCGACGATGACGCCGACGCTGCGCTCGACCGCCTTGCCGAGGGACTGATTGAGGCTCGGCTGCACCACGAGGAGGGCGGCGATCGCCGCGAACACCGGCGGGGGACCGTCGATCACCCATCCGGCCACCAGCCACGCGGCGATCGTCGCGATCCCCGACTTCGCGACCTGCAGGAACGGTCCGCGCCTCGGCGAGCGCAGGGCGACGGGAAGCCTCATGCCTCCACGGTAGGCCCGGGACGCACGCCTCGACGGCAGGCGAACAACCGGGGTGGAATGCCGGTGCGCCGCCGGAGGTTCGTATGCACGTGGATGGATACGGTGCGCGCGATGTCGACGTCGTCGTGATCGGCGCCGGGCAGGCCGGGCTCTCCGCCGCCTACCATCTCCGTCGGCGCGGCTTCCTGCCGCGTCCGGACGACGGCGGGGGGACACGCTCGTTCGTGGTGCTCGACGCCGATGCTGCGCCGGGCGGCGCGTGGCGCCACCGCTGGGCGTCGCTGAGGATGCGCACCGTCAACGGCATCCACGAGCTGCCGGGCTACGCCGTGCCCGCGGCCGACCCCGAGGCATCCGCTCGCGACGTGCTCCCGCCGTACTTCGCCGCATACGAGGACCGATTCGACCTCCACGTGCAGCGGCCGGTGCGGGTCCACGCCGTGCGTCGCGCCGACGGCGACCCGCACGGACGGCTGCTGGTCGAGACCGATCGGGGGAACTGGGCGGCGCGCTTCGTGATCAACGCCACCGGCACGTGGACGAAGCCGTTCTGGCCGCACTACCCGGGGCAGGAGCGGTTCCGGGGGCGGCAGCTGCACGTCGCCGACTACGTGTCGGCCGACGAGTTCGCCGGGCAGCGGGTGATCGTCGTGGGCGCGGGCATCTCGGCGGTGCAGCTGCTCGACGAGATCTCCCGCGTCGCCGACACGGTGTGGATGACCCGCCGCGAGCCCGAGTGGGCCGAGGAGGACTTCGACATCCCGGCACGTGTCGCCGCGATCGCCGGCGTCGAGGAGCGCGTGCGGCAGGGGCTCCCGCCGGGGAGCGTCGTGTCGGTGACCGGCATGCACTGGACACCCTGGGCACGTGAAGCGCAGGCGCGCGGCGTGCTGGTGCGGCATCCGATGCCCTCCTCGTTCGAGGAGGAGGGGGTGCGGATGCCGGACGGCACGTTCCTCGCCGCCGACGCCGTCCTCTGGGCCACGGGCTTCCGCGCGGCGCTCGACCACCTCGCGCCGCTGCATCTGCGGCTGCCCGGCGGCGGGCTGCGCGTGGACGGCGGCCGTGCCACGGATGAACCGCGGCTGTTCCTGGTCGGGTACGGCCCTTCGGCGTCGACCATCGGCGCGAATCGGGCCGGGCGCGCCGCGGTGAGCGCGATCGTGGGCGACCTCGACGCGCGGATGTCGGACGTGGCGTAGAGACTGCGCGCATGGACGACGTCGCAGGCGGGGACGGCGGGCGCGAGGGCGTCGGCATCGGCGCACCCGAGGCCCGCGCGCTGCTCGGAGCGCGGCGGAACGAGATCACACAGGCGCTCGCCGCCGCGGGGGAGCAGCTGGACGGCATCCGCGCGGCGCGGGGCGACGCAGACGCCGACGACGAGCACGACCCCGAGGGGCCGACGCTGTCGTCGGAGTGGTCGCGGGTGGAGGGGCTGCGCAGCGACACCCGGGCCGAGCTCGCCGAGCTCACCGCCGCCGAAGAACGCCTCGTCGCGGGGGAGTACGGCGTCTGCACCGACTGCGGTGCGCCCATCCCGGCCGCGCGCCTGCGCATCCGACCCGCGACGCGCTGGTGCGTGCCGTGCGCGTCGCGCCGCGGACGATGATCCGGCCGCGGCCGGCACCTACGCTGAGGTGACCCCCAGGAGGAGCATGTTCCCGCGCGTCCGCGACACCGACCCGTGCCCGTGCGGCTCGGGTGGCACCTACGACGGATGCTGCGCCCCCGCGCACCGCGGAGAGCCCGCGACGACGCCCGAGGCGCTGATGCGGAGCCGCTACGCCGCGTTCGTCGTGGGCGACGCCGCGTATCTGCGGGAGACCTGGCATCCCGGCACGCGTCCGGAGACGATCGATCCGGATGCCGCGGTGCGCTGGCGCGGACTCGAGATAGTCGACGTCGAGCGCGGTGGCCCGGGGGACCGGCGCGGCGTCGTGGAGTTCCGGGCGCGATGGCGCGAGGCGGGTCGCGACGGAGAGCTGCACGAGCGCAGCCGCTTCGTCCGTCAGAGCGACCGGTGGTGGTACCTCGACGGCGAGGTCCGGTAGCCGATCCCCGCGCGTCGCGCAAGAGAACGACGCATCCGCCCGGAGGCTGCGCGGCCGCGCTAGCGTCGGAGCATGACCACTTCGCAGGACAGAGCCCAGACCCTCGCGGCGCTGCACGCCGCGCCCGAGATCCTCCGTGTCGTGAACATCTGGGACGTCGTATCGGCCCAGGCCGTCGCGGCGCTCCCCGAGACGAAGGCCCTCGCCACCGCCGGGCATTCGATCGCCTCCAGCCACGGCTTCGCCGACGGCACCATCCCGCTCGACCTCATGCTCGCCACGATCGAGCGCATCACCGCCTCGACGGACCTCCCGGTGACCACCGACCTCGACGACGGCTACGGCGACCCGGGAGAGACCGTGCGCCGGGCGATCGGCGTCGGTTCGGTGGGCGCGAACATCGAGGACCGCCTCAAGCCGCTCGCGGAATCCGTCGCCGTCGTCGAGGCGATCGTCGCCGCGGGCCAGGCCGAGGGAGTGCCTTTCGTGCTCAACGCCCGCACCGACGCCTTCGTGCGCGGCGGAGATCGTCCCGCCGAGGACTCGCTCGCCGACGCGATCGAGCGCGGTCGCGCGTATCTCGCGGCAGGGGCGAACCTGGTCTTCGTCCCGGGGATCCTCGACGCCGACACCACCCGTGCCCTGGTCGAGGGCATCGGCGAGCGCAAGGTGAGCGTCATCGGCCTGCCCGGTGCGCTCACCGCCACCGAGTACGAGGCGCTGGGCGTCGCGCGCATCTCCTACGGTCCGCTGCCCCAGCGGGTCGCGCTCACCGCGCTGCAGGACCTCGCGATCGACCTCTACGCCGACGGCGTCATCCCCGCCACGACCCGCGCGCTGAACTAGCGTCTACTGATCGTCGACGACGACCGCGGGCCGGCTTCGTTCAGCCCGCGGTCGTCGCGAACGACTGGAGCCCGATCACCGAGATGAGGGCGAGCTTCTCGGCATCCGCCGTCCCCGGCTTCGCGGTGAACACCAGCAGCCGCTGGCCGGTCTCGGTGTCGAGCAGCGTCTGGCAGTCGAGGGTCAGCTCGCCGACCTCGCTGTGCACGAAGCGCTTCGTCGCGGGGTGCTTCTCGGTCACCTCGTGATCGGCCCACCGCGCCGCGAACGCGGGGCTCGTCGACAGCAGCGCCCGTACCAGCTCTCCGGCCCGGGAGGTCGCGCCCTGTCGGGTGTAGGCGGCCCGGAGCTCCGCGACGAAGGTCCGCTCCCGCTCGTCGTGATCGGCCGCGGCGTACACGTCGCGCGACGCGGGCTCGGTGAACCAGCGGTACACCGTGCTGCGCGCGAGTCCCTCGCGGCCGCTCAGATCCCCCAGCAGCGCCTTGGCGGGTCCGGTCTGCAGCAGGGTCTCGCCGAGCTCGCTCACCACCTGCGCGGGGGTGTCGTGCAGCCGATCGAGGATGCGCAGCATGCCCGGGGACACGTGACCGTCGACGAGCGCCCGATCGGGCGCCGGGTGACCGGCCAGCCGATAGAGATGGTCGCGTTCGGCCAGATCGAGGTGCAGCGCCCGGGCGAGCGCGGCGAGCATCTGCGTCGATGGCTGCGGCCCGCGCCCCTGCTCGAGACGGTTGAGGTAGTCGGTCGACATCGTCGCCGCCTGCGCCACCTCCTCGCGCCGGAGGCCGGGCGTGCGGCGCCGCGGACCGCGCGACAGCCCCACGTCCTCGGGCTGCAGCGCCTCGCGCCGCATCCGGAGGAACTGTGCGAGCTGCTCCCGATCCATGCCTCCATGCTCGCTCGCCCGGAGGGGCACAGCAAGGGACCGGCGATCCCCCGATGAGCGCAGCCTGGTTGACAGTCGTCGCGGCGCCGAAGGTGGAACCATGACAGATTCACGCATCGTCCTCATCACCGGCGGATCCCGCGGACTCGGCCGGGCCGCCGCCCTCGCCCTCGCTGATGCCGGGGACGACATCGTCCTGACGTATCGGAGTGACGCGGATGCTGCGGCATCCGTCGTCGCCGATGTCACCGCGCGCGGGCGTCGAGCCGTCGCGCTGCCCCTGGACACCACAGCCCCCGCCACCTTCGACGACTTCGCCCGCACGCTGAGCGACACGGTGCGCGAGACGTGGGGACGCGACCGGATCGACGTGCTCGTCAACAACGCCGGGTACTCGGGCGACACGGTGCTCGGATCGATCGAGCTCGCCGAGATCGAGCGCCTGGTGGCCGTGCATTTCACCGGCGTCGTGATGCTCACCCAGGCACTCCTCGACCGGGTCGCCGACGGCGGGCGCATCCTGAACGTCTCGTCGGGGCTCACGCGGAACCCTGCCAACCCCGCCTACTCGGTGTACGCCGCGATGAAGGCGGCGATCGAGACGTGGACCCTGTACACCGCGAAGCAGCTGGGACCCCGTGGCATCGCGGTCAACGTCATCGCCCCGGGCGCCACCGCGACCGACTTCGGCGGCGGCGCGGTGCGCGACGACGACACGTATCGGGGCTTCGTGCTGCCGACGGTGGCGATGGGCCGCGTCGGCGAGGCGGAGGACATCGGCGACGCGATCGCCGGGATCCTCGACCCGCGCATGGCGTGGGTCACCGGGCAGCGCATCGAGGCCTCCGGGGGCCAGCGGCTCTGATCCCGGGCTGCGCGTCGCGCCGGGCCGGGATGTCCCCGGCCCGGCGTACGCTCGCGCGCATGACGAACTGGGTCAACACCGTGAGCCGCAACCACGTGGAGCGCGCCGTCGCGGGCGGATTCACCCAGGCCAACCACGGCAAACCGCACATGCTGAAACGGATGCGGCGCGGCGACGGCCTCGTGTTCTACTCGCCCCGCACCGCCTACCCCGACGGTGCGCCGCTGCAGGCGTTCACGGCCCTCGGCTACGTCGCCGACGACGAGCCGTACCCGGCCGAGGCGGCGCCCGGCGTGGAGCACTGGCGCCGGGCGATGCGGTTCCTCGAGGTGGAGGAGGCGCCCATCCGGCCTCTGATCGAGGATCTCGCCTTCATCCCCGACAAGTCGCGGTGGGGGTACCGGTTCCGCATCGGGGTGTTCGAGATCTCCGACGCCGACTTCGCCCTGATCGCCGACGCCCTGCACGCGCGCGACGCAACCCCCTGACGCGGTGGCGTCGGTCGGCGAGACTGGACGTATGAGCTCGCGCATCCTCGTCATCGGCGGTCACGGCAAGATCGCCCTCCTCCTCGCCCCTCTCCTGATCACCCGCGGCGACACCGTCACGGCCGTGATCCGCAACCCCGACCACGAGGCCGATGTCACCGCCACCGGGGCGCAGGCCGTGGTCGCCGACGTCGAGGCCCTCGACGAGGCCGGACTCACCGACCTGATCGCCGGGCACGACGCCGTCGTGTGGTCGGCGGGCGCCGGCGGCGGCAGCCCCGCCCGCACGTACGCCGTCGACCGCGATGCCGCGATCCGGTCGATGGATGCTGCGCTCGCCGCCGGTGTGCCGCGCTACGTGATGGTGTCGTACTTCGGATCCGCTCCCGACCACGGGGTGCCGGAGGAATCGTCGTTCTTCGCCTACGCCGAGGCGAAGGCCGCCGCCGACGAGCACCTGCGCGCGAGCGCGCTGCGGTGGACGGTGCTGGGGCCGAGCACGCTGACGTTCGACCCGCCCTCCGGACGGATCGACGCCGAGGCCATGGAGAGCGGATCGGTGAGCCGGGCCGACGTCGCGGCGGTGGTCGCGGCATCCCTCGCCGACGATTCCACCGTCGGGCGCACCATCCGGTTCAACGCGGGCGAGACCCTCATCGCCGAGGCGCTGCGGGCCTGACCGTCCTCCGTCGCCCGCGGCATTCGGCCGGCGCATACCGTCCGCGCGTAGGCTCGGAGTCATGCTCGCCACCGTCATCCACGCCGCCCGTGACATCCGCGTCGAAGAGGTCCCCGATCCCGTCCTGTCCACGGGAGGCGACGCCATCGTGCGCGTCGTCGCCGCGTGCGTCTGCGGTTCGGATCTCTGGCCGTACCGCGGCGTCACGCCCACCGCCCGTCCGCACCGCATCGGGCACGAGTTCGTCGGCGTGGTCGAGGAGGTCGGTCCCGACGTGGCCGACGTGCACGTGGGGGACTTCGTGATCGCGCCGTTCTACGTGTGCGACGGCACCTGCGTCAACTGCCGCAACGGGGTCAGCACGTCGTGCCTGCAGGGCGGATGGTGGGGGAGCGACGACAAGGTCGGCGGCTTCGCGGACGGCGGCCAGGGCGCCCGCGTCCGCGTCCCGCTCGCCGACGGCACACTGGCGGTCGTGCAGGGTCCTGTGCTCGATGAGGAGATCCCGGGACTGCTCACCCTCAGCGACGTGATGGGCACCGGCCACCACGCCGCCGTCTCGGCGGGCGTGCAGCCGGGGGAGTCCGTCGCGGTGGTCGGCGACGGCGCCGTGGGCCTGTGCGCGATCATCGCCGCGAAGCGGCTGGGTGCCACCACGATCATCGCGATGTCGCGGCATCCGCACCGTCAGGAGCTGGCGCGACGCTTCGGAGCGACGCACATCGTGGAGGAGCGCGGGAGCGAGGGCGTGGCTCGCGTGCAGGAACTGACCGACGGCATCGGCGCCGACCGGGTGCTGGAGTGCGTGGGTACGAAGGAGTCGATGGACCAGGCGCTGCGCTCGACACGCCCCGGTGGCATGGTCGGCTATGTCGGCGCGCCCAACGGCGGTCCCGAGCTGCCGATCCGCGCGATGTTCGGCCGCAACGTCGGCGTCAACGGCGGTGTCGCTCCCGTGCGCGGCTACATCGAAGACCTGTTGCCCGACGTGCGCTCCGGGGCGATCGAGCCGGGCCTCGTGTTCGACCTCGAGCTGCCGCTCACCGAGGCCGCCGAGGCGTACGCCGCGATGGACGAGCGCCGCGCCACCAAGGTGCTGCTGCGCCCCTGAGGCGCCTCGTGCTCAGCCGATGAGCGCGAGCGCCATCACCGACGTGGAGACCGCCATCCCCACGTACTGCACCCGGTCGAGCGTGCCATGCGCCCGGGTGACGGCGTACGCCGACACCACGGCGTAGGCGGCGGCACCGGCCAGCAGGAGCACGTGCAGAGCCGCGCTCGACACGCCGTGCGGGTGCGCCCCGGCGGTGCCCGACCCCGCCGCCATCGCGAGGAGCAGGGCTGCCATCGCCACCATGCCGGTCGCCGTGTGCACCGACATCAGCAGTGCGCCGGGGAGGGCGCCGGGTCGCGCGGCCGCGCACGCGGGGCGCCGGCGGGCACCGCGCACCGCGGCGAGCGCCATCGCCCCTCCCAGGAGCACCGCCGCCCACCACACCGGCGCGATCCGCGGCGCCGGGGACGCGGCATCCATCATCGCCAGCAGCATCAGGACGGATGCCGCCAGCTCGGGGACGCGCACCCGCCGTCGTCGTGCTGCCAGGCAGCACGTTCCGACGGCGGCGGGCGCGAGCGCCCACGCATGCAGGAGCTCGGTCACGACTCAGTGCGCGGCGTGGTCGTCGTGGTGACCGTGACCCGTGTGCTCGGCGTGCGCGTGGTCTCCGTGCCCGCCCGGTGCGCAGTGGTCCATCGCCGGCGCCGGCACGTTGAGCACGGGACTGCGGTCGAAGAAGTTGTACGGCTTGAGCGTGAACTTCGCGTAGTCCATCGGCATGACCGGCCAGTCCTCGTTGCGCGGGAAGTGCGTCAGCCCGAACGTGTGCCACAGCACGACGTCTTCGCCGATGAGCGGCTCGTCGCCGGCGATGAAGGCGGGGATGCCGCCACCGCCCGGGTGCTGATTGACGAAGTCGCCGGCCGCGTACCGCTCGCTCGGGTCGTACTTCGTGACGAACAGGTTCTTCGTCGCGAACGCGGCGCGCGACGCGATCGACGAGGCGTCGTCGGCGAGGAGCGTGGGAGTCTCGGTGGGGAACAGCACGTACGAGGTGGGCTGCCCCATCGCGGTGGTCGCCTCGGTCGACGCGATCTGCCAGACGCGGTTGCGCGCGCCGTCGGCGACGCGCCCGCTCACCGCCTCCGACACGATCGGGGTCACCTGCTTCGTGAACGCGTTGCCGGCGGGATTGCCGGGCGAGATCGGCAGCCGCACGGCGTCGATCTCGTTCACGACGTTCGCCACCCCGTCGACCGTCATGTCCAGGCGCGCCGAGAAGAGGTGCTGGTGGTACGGCGCGCCCAGCCCGGGTGCCACCTCCGACGCGTAGGGGTAGGGGGACCCGTCCTCCTGCAGGCCGGGGTAGGCGGACGTGAACAGGATGCCGGTGAGCTTCGCCTCGCACTCGATCGTGCCGTCGAGATACAGGTACCAGTAGAAGCCGTAGTCGTAGTTGCCGACCGTGGTGAAGAAGGAGATCACGAGACGCCGCGATCGGCGCACTTCGGAGGCGCCGGTGAAGATGTCGGTGTGCTTCCACAGGGTGCCGAAGTCCTCCTCGTGCATGCACACGCCGTTGCGGACCGTGCGCGGCATCCCGAGCTCGTCGGCGAGGACCGCATCGAAGTAGCGGATCTCTCCGACGCAGTCGCACCCGAGGGAGAGCTCGTTCGTGTAGCGGCCGAACAGGTACTCACCGGTGTCGAAGTAGTTCTGCCAGAACCGGTTGGGCGCCGGGTCGGCGTAGGGGACGACCATCTCGCTGATCGACCCGCGGTACATCACCGGGCGTCCGGCGAACGACAGCTGTCGCAGCACGAGACCCTCGCGGGTGTCGAACCCGATCCGCAGGTCCCACTGCCCCCATGTGACCCGCTCCCCGTCGACCGCGAAGCTCGCGCCCTCCGGCTGCGTGATGACGATCGGCGTCAGGCCCTCGAGCGGAGCGCCCTGCAGCTCGGGGTCGTCGTAGTTGCCGCTCGTGGCCGGGATGTCGAAGCCCGGCGTGTCGACGATCTCCAGCACCGATCGTGCCGCGGTGTCGATGTAGGCGGTCAGCCCGTCCACCGGGTGCGCCCACGGGTGGTCGGCGGGGTGGTCCTGGCGGAACGCGAAGGTGCGCAGGATGCGCCGGCCCTCCTCCTGCGGGTAGCCGTAGTGTCCCGCCGACAGTGGGACGAGCACGACGTCGTCGATGGTGAGGCCGCGCGCCGCGAGTGCCGCCACCCAGCCGGCGTCGGCATTGGCGATGAGGCCGACCTCCTCGAACTCCGCGTCGAGGATCGGCAGCTGCCCCTGCGACCCGTCGAGCACCGTCGTGGACACGACCGCTCCGGCGTCGATCGACACGATCGCGTCGATCGACAGGCTCGTGGCCATGTCGAGCAGCTGCACCCGCGCCCGCCGCTCCGGACGAGGACCGCCGGTCGCCTCCCACACCAGGACCTCGCTCTTGGTCGGCTCCTCGAGCCCGACGTAGGCGAACCGCAGCGTGGTCGTCGCCTCCGGCAGTGACAGCACGATGGTGCGGATCGCGGCGATCTCGGCGGCGGTGAGCGAGGACAGCGGGTGCTGCGGCGCGGGCGGGACGGCGTATCCGGCGACGGACTGGATGTCGGTGATGCTCATGGTTCTCCTTGCGGGCGGGTCGGATGGGGGAGGGGACGAGGATGCCGCGTGGTCGCGGCATCCGTCATCCGGCGATCGTGTCGGTGAGCTTGGCGTAGGCGGCGGGCCGGCGCGCGCGGATCCAGCGCGCCTGCAGGTAGCCGATGACCGGGAAGACGACGACCAGGGCGATGAGCAGCCAGCTCACGGTGCCGAAGACCGGGGTTCCGGCGGCGTCGACGTCGCCGACCATGATCGGGAAGTACGCCACGATGAGCACCGCCGACACGATGAGGCCGAGGAAGCCCAGCGCAGGGGCCAGCACCGTGTTCCAGATCCGCCGGTCCTTCTTCGTCCTCAGGAAGTACACGATGACGGCGACGGAGGTGACGGCCATGAGGATCGCGATCGCGAGCGTCGCGACGCCGGCGAACCATGTGAACACCTGCAGCACGGGGTCGAGCTGGAAGAGCGCGAACACGGCGATCAGCACGGCAGCGGTGACGGTCTGCACGATCGACGAGATGTGCGGCGAGAGGTGGCGGGCGTGCACGGCGCCGACCTTCTCGGGCAGCACCCCGGCGTTGGACATCGAGTGCTGGTACCGGGTGATGACGTTGTGGAACGACAGCACGCAGGCGAACATCGAGGTGATCAGCAGCACGTTGACCGTCACCTCGCCGGCGACGCCCAGGTAGGCCGACATCGTGCGCAGGATGAGGGTCCCGGGGTCCGCGGCCGCCTCGTCGAGGATGTGGTCCGGGCCCCAGGCCATCACCAGGCCCCACGACGCGAGGGTGTAGAACACGCCGATCCCGATGACGGCGGCGTACGTCGCGCGGGGGATCGTGCGGTGCGGCTCCTTGGCCTCGTCCCGGAAGATGGCGGTCGCCTCGAACCCGATGAACGCGGCGATCGCGAACATGAGGCCCACACCCGGAGAACCGCTGACGATCTGTGCGGGCTCGAACGGCGCGAGGCTGAGCCCCTGCGCCCCGCCGGAGATCATGACGGCGGCCACCATGAGGAGCACGATCCCCACCTCGGCGATGAGGAGGACGCCGAGCACCTTGCTGGACAGGTCGATGTGCCGGAATCCGAGCACTCCCACGAGGGCGATCGTGGCGAGCGAGTAGAGCCACCAGGCGACGTCGGGCCCGCCCAGCGATGTCACGGTGACACTCATGATGTAGCCGACGTATCCGTAGACCGACACCTGGATGGTCGTGTACGCGAGCATCGCGATCCACGCGGCGGCCAGGCCCGTGGAGCGGCCGAGGCCGTAGCCGACGTAGGTGAAGAACGCGCCGGGCTTGGGCACGTGACGGGTCATCGCCGCCAGACCCACGGCGAACAGCAGCAGGATCACGGCGCTGATCGCGTACAGGGCGGGGAAGCCGACGCCGTTGCCGAGCAGGATGCCCAGGGGGGCGGCGCCGCCGACGACGGTGAGCGGGGATGCCGCGGCCACGACCATGAAGACGATCGCGGTCACGCCGAGCGAGCCGTGCAGCGTCCGCTTCGCGGACGCCTCGACTCCCGGGGATTCGAGCTGGGTCATGAGAGCTCCTTCGAAGAGCGGGACGGTGGCGGGGTGGGGCGATGAGCCGAGCATCGCGCGCGCCGGTTGCGTCACCGTCTCGCCCGGATGAAACCCTGCGCACGTCGAACGGGATGGGCGGCGGTGGGTGTCTCATTCGACCGACACCTGCGCGAAACACGCGGGAGACCGGGGTGTGACGACCCTCGGATACCGTCACGGGATGACCGCACTCGACCGCGCGATCGCCCGTCCCGAGCCGGTGCGAGAGTTCGGGGCGCGCTCGCCGCTGGACGGGCTCCACCGTCGGAGTGTCGGGTTCGCCGACGTGCTGGCGCAGTCGGTCGCCGCCGTCGCCCCCTCGGCCGCCGCGACCACCGTCATCCTGCTCGTGGCGGGGGTCGCGGGCGGGGCGACCCTGCCGGCCGTCGTCGTGGCCGCCGTCCTGGCGTTCGCGGTGGCGCGCACCGTGAACCAGTTCGCCCGGCGCATGGTCGCGAGCGGATCGCTCTACACCTACACAGCACAGGGGCTCGGCCCCGTCGCCGGGCTCTCCGCGGGCGCCGCCCTGCTGATCGGCTACGGGTTCATCTCGGTCTTCGCGCTGCTCGGCGGGGCGCACTACGTCACGATCGTGCTGCAGCACCTCATGCCGGGGATAGCGACACCCGCCGTGACGACTCTCCTGCTGGTGGGTGAAGCGGCGGTCCTGGCGGTCGTGCTCGTCCGCGGCATCCGGCTGTCCGCCCGGGTCGCCTTCCTCGTCGAACTGGCCTCGGTCGTCATCGTCGTCGCGCTGCTGGTGGTGCTGCTGGTGCGGATCGGTCCGCTCGACCCGACCGCGTTCGTGCCGCCGCCGTTCTCCCTGGCCGCCGTCGCCGCCGGGGCCGTCCTCGCCCTGACGGCGTTCGTCGGGTTCGAGAGTGCGGCGACCCTCGGCGTCGAGGCCCGTTCCCCGCTGCGCAACGTGCCCCGGGCGATCGTCGGCACGGTGCTGGTGACCGGCGCGCTCTACCTCCTGGCCGCCTATACGCAGGTGGCCGGTTTCCACGCGCTCGGGATCGATCTGTGGGCGTCGTCGTCGCCGGTGAACACCCTCGCGACGGCGTACGGACTGGACGGCTGGGGCGTGATCGTCGACCTCGGGATCGCAGCGTCGTTCCTCGCGTGCGCGATCGCCTCGACGACCGCGCTCACCCGTGTGCTGTTCGCGATGGGTCGTGACGCTGTCGCTCCGTCGTGGTTCGGGCGCGTGCACGCGCGCCACCGCACTCCGATCGCGGCCATCGCCGTCGCGGTGCCGGCCGTCACGGTCGTGCCCGTCGGCCTGGTCGCCGCCGGCGCGAGCGCGTGGCAGGCGATGGAGGGCGTGATCGTGATCTCGGCGGCCGGCTACATCACGGCGTACGCGCTCGTGTGCGTCGCCGCCCCGGTCTTCCTGCGGCGCATCGGCGAACTCACCGCGGCGGCGGCGGTGTGGGCGGCGGCGGCGGCGGTCGCGCTCGTCGGCGGACTGATCGTCTATCTCGTGGTGGAGGCGCAGGCCGGCAATCCGGGCGTCTGGGGAAGCCTCGCGGTCTGCGCGCTGGCCTTCGGCGTCGTCGTGTGGCGCGCCCGACGCGGGGCGCGCTCACTCGACGGGATGGGGTCGTACGACGAGCCCACCGCGTCGCAGGTGCTCGGCGGCATCGCGCGCGGCCAGGGGAGAGATGCCTGAGGCGGGGCACGCCGGTCCGTCGCTCACCGCGCGGCAGCCGCGCGCGATCCAGTCCGCCCTGACGGTGCTCGAGGCCGTCGCGGAGATCGGCGCCGGGGCCACCGCACGGGAGATCTCGGAGGTGCTCGGGCTGCCCCGGGCCACGGCTTATCGGCTCCTGAACATCCTCGTGCAGGACGAGTACCTCGTGCGCACCCCCGACCTGGCGGGGTTCGCGCTGGGGGCCAAGGTGGTCCACCTCGCCGCGGCGGCCGCGCCCGTCCGCCTGCCGACCGCGGCACGCACCGTGATCGCCGAGGCGCGGGCCGCTGTCCGCGGCGGAGTGCACGTGCTGCTCTTCCCCGAGGGGCGGCTCGCCCTCGCCGACGTCGATCCCGACTTCCCCTTCTCCGACGAGGTGCGCCTCGCTCGCGAACCCGAGCGGTTCGCACTCGGGCGTCTGCTCATCGTCGAACGCGGGGATGCGGGCGCGATCACGGAGGCCGCGGCATCCGATCTCCTCGCGTTCGGGGCGACACGGCAGATCGGCGAGCTCGTGCCCGGATACGGATGCCTCGCCGTGCCCATCCGCGACGCGGCGGGTCGGCTCGCGGGCGCGGTCGGCTTCTCCGGTCCGCGGCACCGCGTGGAGGAGCCGAGAGGGGTCGTCTCGGTGCTCGCACCTGCCGCCGCGCGGCTCTCACCGCTGCTGACCTGATCGTCCCTCAGGGCGCCGTGAGTCCGGGCTCCGCCTCGAGCGTCAGGTCGATGAGCGTGGCGAGCAGCCCGCCGAGGCTGGTCGAGCGCAGCAGCGTGAGCTGGTCGAGTTCGCCCAGCGGCGAGATCGCCGCGAGCTGCCAGCACGCCTCGACCGGGTCGTCGGACAGCTCCACGGCGGGATCCCACGCGAAGTCGGTGAACTCGCTCGCCCGCGCGAGCACACGGCGCACGGTGCGGTCGGCCTCGGCACGCAGCGGTTCGAGGTCGTCGTTCCAGACCAGCGCCTCCACGGGTCGGACGAGCGCGCGCGGGTAGGGATCGTCGGGCAGCCACTCCACGACGCGGATGCGGTCGGCCCCGCGCGCGACGACGTTGACGTCCTCCCGCCCCGCCGCCACGTGCGTCACGCGCGCCAGGGTTCCGATCCCGAACCGCTCGTCGCCGCCGCCCGCCTCGGAGCCGCGCTCGATCAGGACGACCCCGAACGACGGCTCCTCGTCGTCGAGCACGCGCCCGAGCATGATCCGGTAGCGCTCCTCGAAGATGCGCAGAGGCAGCGGCATGTAGGGGAACAGCACCGATCCGAGCGGGAACATCGCGGTCGCGGCTTCCATCCACCCAGTCTGCGCGAGAATGGAGACCATGAGGCGACCGATCCCGGATCCCGTCGGCCCCGGTCAGGAGTCGGTGTGGGACTACCCGCGTCCCCCCGCGGTCGAGCCGGTCGATCGTCGCGTCGTGATCGAGTTCGCCGGCGAGACGATCGTCGACACCCGCGACGTGGTGCGGGTGCTCGAGACCAGCCACCCTCCGGTGTACTACCTGCCGCGCGCGGCCTTCGCCCCGGGGACGCTGGCGGATGCCTCGGGCTCGTCGTGGTGCGAGTTCAAGGGTCGGGCGGCCTACTTCGATGTCGTCGTGGGCGAGCGCGTCGCCGGCGGAGTGGCCTGGACGTACCCCGAGCCCTCACCCGGGTACGGACTGCTGCGCGACCGGGTGGCGCTGTACGCGGCGCCGATGGACCGGGTGACGCTCGACGGCGAGGTGGTCGTGCCGCAGCCCGGCGGCTTCTACGGCGGGTGGGTGACGGCCGAGATCGTGGGCCCGTTCAAGGGCGGTCCGGGCTCCGCGGGCTGGTGACCACTTTCTGATACCCTGGACTGTCACTCGTGTGGCTCGTTCCGCACGCCCAGGCGACTGGTCTCGTGACATCGCACGTCGAACAACATCCACCCGGCTCCGGCCCACCGATCCGCACGCATGCGCGCGGATCGGCCGGAACCCCGACATCCCAACCCAACAAGGACAACCCACTACATGACTATCGCAACGACCGCCCCGGCCACCAAGCAGGTCGCCATCAACGACATCGGATCTGCTGAGGACTTCCTGGCCGCGGTCGAGAAGACGCTGAAGTTCTTCAACGACGGAGACCTCATCGAGGGCACCGTGGTGAAGATCGACCGCGACGAGGTGCTCCTCGACGTCGGTTACAAGACCGAGGGCGTCATCCCCTCGCGCGAGCTCTCCATCAAGCACGACGTCGACCCGAACGAGGTCGTCAAGGTCGGCGACCCGGTCGAGGCCCTGGTTCTCCAGAAGGAGGACAAGGAAGGCCGTCTCATCCTGTCGAAGAAGCGCGCGCAGTACGAGCGCGCGTGGGGCGACGTGGAGAAGATCAAGGAGAACGACGGCGTCGTCACCGGTTCCGTCATCGAGGTCGTCAAGGGTGGCCTCATCGTCGACATCGGCCTGCGCGGCTTCCTGCCTGCCTCGCTCATCGAGCTGCGCCGTGTCCGCGACCTGACGCCGTACCTCGGCCAGGAGATCGAGGCCAAGATCCTCGAGCTCGACAAGAACCGCAACAACGTCGTGCTCTCGCGCCGCGCTCTGCTCGAGCAGACGCAGTCCGAGTCGCGCACCACGTTCCTCAACAACCTGCACAAGGGCCAGGTCCGCAAGGGCACGGTCTCGTCGATCGTCAACTTCGGCGCGTTCGTCGACCTGGGCGGCGTGGACGGCCTCGTGCACGTCTCCGAGCTGTCCTGGAAGCACATCGAGCACGCCTCCGAGGTCGTCGAGGTGGGCCAGGAGGTCACCGTCGAGATCCTCGAGGTCGACCTCGACCGCGAGCGCGTGTCGCTCTCGCTCAAGGCGACGCAGGAAGACCCGTGGCAGGTGTTCGCCCGCACGCACGCGATCGGCCAGGTCGCGCCCGGAAAGGTCACCAAGCTCGTTCCGTTCGGTGCGTTCGTGCGCGTCGCGGACGGCATCGAGGGCCTCGTGCACATCTCCGAGCTGTCGGGCAAGCACGTCGAGCTCGCCGAGCAGGTCGTGTCGGTCGGCGAAGAGGTCTTCGTCAAGATCATCGACATCGACCTCGAGCGTCGCCGCATCTCGCTGTCGCTCAAGCAGGCCAACGAGTCGGTCGACCCCAACGGCACCGAGTTCGACCCGGCGCTGTACGGCATGACGACGGAGTACGACGAGAACGGCGAGTACAAGTACCCCGAGGGCTTCGACCCCGAGACCAACGCCTGGAAGGAAGGCTCGGACGAGGCCCGCGAGAAGTGGGAGCAGGAGTACGCCGCCGCCCAGGGTCGCTGGGAGGCGCACAAGGCCGCCGTCGCCAAGGCGCTCGAGGCCGAGGCCAACGCCCCCGTCGAGACCGGCTCGTCGTCGTTCTCCTCGGAGAGCACCGGCGCCGGCACGCTCGCCGACGACGAGGCGCTCGCGGCACTCCGCGAGAAGCTCTCGGGTCGCTGATCCGCCGAGCTCAGGGCTGATCGGCTTCTGATCGCACGATGGGCCGGAACCTTCGGGTTCCGGCCCATCGTCGTCCGCGGGCGAGCGGATGCCGCGCTCAGCGTCGCGCGCGCGTGGTGACGCCGACGTGCTGCTCCAGCCTGGACGACAGATCGGATGCCGCGTCCCGCACGCCGCGCACCCGGTCGACGACCGCGCGCGACAGCATCCCTTCGGCAGGGGACCACTCCCCGACGACCACCGCGCCTTTCGCGCGCCGCAGGTCGCCGCGCGGGTGGTCGGGGGAGAGGCACGCGGGGGAGGAGCCCGCGAACGCGCTCACTCCTCGGCGCTCGCGTGGTGGTCCAGTGCCTCGTCGAGCCAGAACGACAGCCCATCGTCGTCGGCGACGCCGGCGGGTGACACCAGGATCCAGCCGGTCCCGAGCTCCTTCGCGCCCATGCGCATGCGCCCGGCGTCGGCACGCGCGGCGAGCTCGGCGTCGCGCTCCGGCGAGACCCGCACGAGCAGGCCGTCGCCGCGGTCGACGCACACGAGCATGCGGTCGTCGAGCATGAACGCGAGCCCTCCGAACATGCGCACCTCGCGGACGCGCGGTGCGGGCAGGGCCTCGCGCACGCGCACCGCGAGCGGGTGATCGGCGGCGACCATCAGGACGCCGCCGGGCGGGTGTCGAGGGCTGCCGAGGGTGCCATGGTCCTCCGTTCGCGCTCACCGTAGCGCGTGTAGGTTCTCGGCGAAGATGGCGGATTCTCGGATGAAGTGGCGGACAAGTGGCGGATCCGTCATGTTCTTGCGAACGACGTCTGTAGACGGACGCGAGGCGCCGCAGGTACGGTCCTCGATTGGCCCCGCAGATTCCACGATGTCTTTCGAGCGATTCGCGAATTTCGCAATGTCCTGAGGACGACGGTCCGGTCGCCTGGTTCTCATAGACCGACTGAGTGTCGGTGGAACGGCGTATCCTAATTACACGTATGTAATTCCGCCAACACCACGCCGGGGGTGACGAGATGACTGATGGCTCTATGCCCGCGGATGCGGCTGGGCGTGGGGCTGACGTGGCGTGGGCCGGTCGCCTGCACGTCCTCGCCTTGGATGGTGGCGGCGCGAAGGCGTTGTTCACTGCCCACGTGCTGGCCCAACTCGAGGAGGACCTCGGTGTTGTTATTGCGGACTCGTTCGACCTGATCGCCGGCACGTCTGCGGGTGGAATCATCGCGCTCGCGCTGGGCGCCGGGCTTCGTCCCGCGGAGATCGTGGAGCACTACGAGGTGCTCATCGAACAGGTCTTCCCGCATTCGCGTCGCAGTGTGTGGCGTCGTCCGCGCCAGCTGTTCCGACCGGTGTACGACGCCGACGCGCTGCGCACCGCGCTGGCCGGAGTGTTCGGCGATCTTCGTGTCGGCGACAGCGGGAAGCGTCTGGTGGTGCCGTCGTGGGATGTTCAGCGGGGGGGCGTGCACGTCTTCAAGACGCCGCATCATGATCGACTCCGACGCGATTGGCGGACGTCGATGGTGGATGCCGCGAACGCCACGGCCGCGGCCCCGCTGTACTTCCCGGCCGCACGGGTTGGTGGTCTGCGTCTGATCGATGGGGGCGTGTGGGCGAACAACCCATCGGTGGTGGCGATTGCGGAGGCGACGAGCATGCTCGGCGCGTCGATCGGCAACGTGCGTGTTCTCAACATCGGCACGATGGAGCCGGATACCTCACATGGCAAGCATCTCGACGATGCTGGTCTGCTCGGGTGGGCGAAGCCGGCCGCGTCGATGATCCTGAACGCGAGCAGCCGGGGCGGTCAAGGGATCGCCGAACACCTCGTCGGCAAGCAGAACTACGTACGCTTCGACGCCCCGACTCCGAGGGGTGCGTTCGCGCTTGATGCGGTGGACCGCGAGGACGTGGTCGGGTTGGCGGCGTCGGCCAGCCGGATTCTCAGCCCGACGTACCAGGCGCAATTCGCCGCGCACCGTGCCGCGGCTTACACACCTGCTTTCTCGATCCCTACCCGAACGGGATCGACATCCGAGAATCGACCGGAGGCCCACTGATGCAGCTCGCGGACCATTTCGATGTCCTTCTGAAGGACACCGTCAACCTCAGCCAGTTCAAGCTGGAAACTCTCGAGACGAGGGTGGACGCGATCTACGCGGCGCTCACGGCGGATGCCACGATCGGGGCGATGATTTCAGGAAAGACCCCGCAGGGATCGTGGGCACATCGCACGATCATCCAGCCCCAGAAGGGGAAGGTGTTCGACGCCGACTTTATGCTCGACATGGAAGAGAACCCGGACTGGTCGACCAGCCCGAAGACGTACATCGACGAGGTCTACTACGCCCTGAAGCGGCATCCGACATACGGGCAGATGCCCCTTACCCGGAAATGCCGTTGCGTGCGGGTCTCGTACGCGAACGACATGCACGTGGACATCGTTCCGCACGTCATCCTCTCCGGTTGGCGTGAGGTGATTGTGAACCGCGACGAGAACATCTGGGAAGACACGAACCCGCAGGGTTTTACGGACTGGATGAAGAAACAGGACCAGATCGCCGGCGGAAACCTCCGCCGCGTCATCCGCCTCATCAAGTTCCTCCGTGATCACAAGAACTCCTTCACCGGTACCAGGTCGATCCTTCTGACCACGCTGCTGGGAGAGCGCGTCAGCGAGCTCAGCAAGATGATCGACCCGTCCTGCTACAGCAACCTCCTCACCGCGCTGCGCACCATCGTCACGGATCTTGACGAGTGGCTTCAGGCTCGACCGAACCGGCCGTCGATCGCTGACCCGTCGGGATCCGGAGTGACCTTCGATCACCGGTGGTCCGACGAGACCTACTCGTACTTCCGGGACCGCATCCACGTCCACGCGGCCGAGATCGAGGACGCCTACGCCGAGCCGGATAAGGACCGCAGCGTTCAGAAGTGGCAGGCGCTGTTCGGCGATGGCTTCAAGGCGCCCGCCGGCAGCGGCCCTGCGAAGTTCGCCCCGGCCGCCCCGGCGAAGGAGACCACGACGGGGAGGTCGGGGCGCGCGGGATGACCAAGCGGAAGCAGCCTGCCTTCGCGCCCTGGCAGGTGAACCAACTGCAGGAGCTACGGGCAGTCTCGAGAACGCGCGCTCGCGAGCTTCGGTGCGGCGCGGCGAGCGAGGGACCAGAGGGTGACGCCTGCGTTCCGATCGAGCTGAACACAGACACGATCGAGCACGTCGCGGGTGGGTTGGAGCTGCACCGCTGGGAGCCCTTCGTGCTGCGCATCCCGGCCAGCCCCCTCCACCCGCCGACCGTGGAAGTCACCCATACCCGCTTCCTCGGGTTCCCGCACGTGTTGCAGGGGCTTCGACTGTGCATCTACCTGGACCCGTCCCGCGAGTGGCACCCACAGAGCGGGGTCAGCGCCACACTGAACCGGCTCTGGGGCTGGCTCGTCGAGGCCGCCGCGGCACGATTCGATCCGTCCACGGCCATGTACCACGCCGTCGGCGGGGTGCTGCACCGCACGCCGGGCACACCGACCGTCGTGACCCGCGAGGATCTCCCGGCGCTGCGCGTGACGACCGCGACGCTGCACCGACGAACCGACGCACGGTTCGATCTCACCTGGCGTGACCGCGGCGAGGTGATCGTGCCGGTGGTGCGACTGTTCTCTGACCTGCCGTTCGGGGCGACCGAGTCGTTGGTGCCGTTGCTGTACCTGATTGACCACCCGACCGCCGACGTCGCGACACCCCGCGCGTTCGGACCGGTGCGCCGCCATGCCCCGCTCGTTCCGGCATTCACGACAATGCTGATCGCCGCCGCTCTTCGCAGCCCCGCGGGCTCGCCTCAGTACTTCGTCCTCGCCGTCCCACACGGTGCGGGCGGGCCACCGCATCTGCTCTGCGGTCGGCTCACCCCCGCTGTCGCGAACGCGCTGCGCACAGTCGGCCGCAAGCGAGGAACGGCCTTGGACCTGAATCCCACCCTCCTCGACGTCGAGGTGCCGATCGAATGGTGCAACATGTCCGATGAACGAGAAGCCGTCACTACGCGCCGCGACGTGGACCGTCCCGTCAACGGGTTCGCAGGAAAGTCCGTGCACGTGTGGGGTTGTGGGGGCCTCGGATCCTGGATCGCCGAGTTCGTCGTCCGTGCGGGCGCACGAGAGATCACGATCTGCGACCCGGGAGTCGTGACCGGGGGGTTGCTGGTGCGGCAGAACTACACCGAGACGAGCATCGGCGAGACAAAGGCACGAGCACTCGCCACGCGGCTGCGGTCGCTTCGTGACGACATCGTCGTCCATGTCGCCGACGGCGCGATCCCCGATGACCTCGTAGCCGTGCTTGGTGCGGACATCATCATCGACGCGACGGTGAGCAACGCCGTGACGAGCGTCCTTGATGCCACCGCAGATGTGGCGGAGCGTCGCGCAGTGATCGTCCAGGTCGCCACCGATGTCGCGTCCGGCACACTCGGGCTGGTCACGATCTGCCCTCCGCGCAGCGCGTCGCCGTCGACCATAGACAACCGGGCGGGCCAGGTCGTGGGAGCTGATCCGGATCTCGAGCTGTACCACGGACTGTGGCAGGAACCTCTCGCCGGAGATGAGATCGTCCCTACTCGTGGATGCTCGGTGCCGACCTTCCACGGTTCTGCCGCTGACCTCGCCGCGGTGGCAGGTGTGGCGACCAGTCTGCTCGGTGCGCACCTCGCAGCGAGCACGCCGATCGCCGGGGCGCACTTGATCGCGTTGCCACACGCCGCGTCTGGACCTCGACACCACTTCGTTTCGCTGACCGGAACGGACCTCAGCACGGGCGTCGCCGCGTAACGAGAGAGCGGACGCGCAAGTTGCGCGGCGCTCGAGCCGTCCCCGACGACGCGCAGACGAGGTCCCAGTCTGCACTGTCGCTTCGGCGGAATGACGATGTCACAGCAGCTGCCGTTGGTTCGTTCTCGAGTTTGAAGCGACGGTGAGAAGAAGTCGCCTCCGGTTGACGGATCTCTCTTGTCGGACATCCATCTGCAGCGATCGCACGGGCGACGTTTGCGCGGGGGTGGATGATTAGCGCCAGAGGACGGGGGACGGCGGGGTCGCCGGACGCTTACGAGGCAGCGCGCTCCGTCGTCGCCTGTCGATCGGCGGCGTAGCGTCGTGCCGCTTCCCACCAGTAGTTGTCGCGGATCCGGTAGAGCAGGGTCCGCTCCCTCGGAACGCGGCCGACAAATTCGAGGAAGTGTGCGTCGCGGAGCTTGTGGATCAGTGGGTGAACGATGCTCCCCAGCAGTCCGGTCGCTTCGACGATCTGCTTGGGTGAGAAGGTTTCGCCTTCGAGTGCGGCGATCTCGATGACGACGGCGTTCATGTAGCTGTTGCCGAAGAACAGGCGGGACTCCTCCGGTGCGATCGGCTCCACTATCGTCATGCCCCGAGTTTCGCATAGGTCGCCGACGCCCGGCACCTACGCGAAGGTGATTCGGAGGCATTCTCCTTCCGGTGTTGTCTACCTGACCTACACAACTTGACTCCGCCGGATTCGAGCGTACAGTGAATGTGACATTCACTGAAACGTACGTCACGTACTACGTAAACGGGTTGGCCACAAGAGCCATTCGGTACGACGTGACTTACGTAATTGCGTGGGATTCGTTCATGGATGGTTGCGTCAACGGGCCTCCAGGATGGCCGTATGTTCACAGATCGGCCTCCCGCAAGCGGCAGTTCGGGTGAAGTCCCGCGGCGGAGAGTCGGCGGCTTGTGACGGGGCCGGAGGCGACCATCCGGATCCGCAGGTCCGATCATCGCGTCGACGTCAGCGATCTGCGCGATGTTCGTCTTCGTCAGTTCGACACGGCGGTGCCGTGGCGGGAGTTTCGCTGGTATCGCAAACAACGGCACTTCTCTGGCTCCTACTGGTCGGCTACGATGGAGGCGCCGGTCGGATACGAGTCGCGACTCGAGTACGTGAACCTCCTATTGGCGGACTTCGATCCGCGGGTGGTGTGGATCCTCTCGCAGCCATTCCTGGTCGACGGCGATGACCGAGGCACCACGCGGAGGCACGTCCCGGACTACCTGATCATTCACGCGGATGACTCGGCGTGCGTGGTCGACGTGAAGCCTGCCGAGAAACTGTCGCGACCGAAGGTTCGCGACTCCTTGGCCTGGTCCCGGCGTGTCATCGAGGGGCACGGCTGGGAATACCGGGTGCAATCCGAACCCGACCCCGTGGTGCTAGCCAACGTGCAGTTCCTCGGAGGTTACCGGCGTCGATTCCAGTTTCCGGACGCCGAGGTTGCCGCTGCGACCGAGGTTCTCCGCACTCCCCTCACCCTAGGAGAGGCGGTGCGAGTCGTGGCTCCTATTGAGGGTGATAGCAGGTTCGCGCGTTCCCTGGTCTTGCATCTGCTGTGGATGCGGCGCCTGAACACCGACCTGACTCGGCCCCTGTCGACGACCAGCCTTTTGACGTCAGCTTCCAGAGAGGACCCGTCGGGATGAAGAACACATGGATGGTTGCCCCGGGCGCACAGCTCGTCTACGACGGCGAGATGTGCACTGTCGCGGAAATCGGGGATGGAGCGGTCATCGTCCGCACCGCGGATGGGACTACTCGCCGGCTGCGGATGCTCGACGTGCTGCGGCCTGCTTCCGAGGGTGGTACCGCGCACGTCCCGGGGAGACTTCCCGATGACGAAGAGTCGCAGCCGTTGATGCTGGTCTGGTCGGATGCGACCGACTCCGCCCACGCGGCCGCCCATGAGCGCGCCGATCATGTCCGCGAGGTGCTTACCGGGTACAAATCGGGAAGTCGAGAGATCGCCCGAGAGGGAGAACCGCGATTCGAGTTCCACCCACAACGTTCATTGGGAGAACGGCAGACCGCGAAGGCCAAGGAGCTCGGCATCGGGACGCGGACGCTGGAACGCTGGGTATCTCGCTACCGCGACACCGGCGAAGCAGGCCTGATCGACACCCGCAGGTCTCGGACGGGAGCGGCGCTGACGAACTTCGATCCGCGCTGGGTCGACGCCGCCCGGACCGTGATCGATGAACAGGGCAATCAGTCCAAGGTGCAAAAGAAGATCATCCTTGCCCGCATCGCCGCCCGCGTCGAGCGCGTCCACGGACCCGATGTCGTGACGCTTCCATCGACTGCAAGCGGCTACCGGGCATTGGACGAGCTCTCTCGAGGGCGAGCAACGTTCTCCGGGTCAACGAAAGCCAAACGGTCAATAGCGAACCGGCCACCCGCGCCTTACGGCCGCCTGACGGCGACCCGCCCGGGAGAGTTCGTCCTTCTGGACACCACACCGCTGAACGTGTTCGCCGTCGCACCGGTCACCGGAAAGTGGGTGTGCGCGGACCTCACCGTCGCGATCGACCTCTACTCCAGATGCATCCTCGGACTGAGACTCACGCCGGGATCCACGAAGTCCATCGACGTGTCCGGCGTCCTGGCCGAAGCGATGCAGCCGTTCGAGATCCCGAAGAGCTGGGGCACGCCAGCTCGTTGGCCGTACCACGGGCTCCCCGATGCGGTGCTCGTCGATCCCGCCCGCACCGATGTTGCCCGGTTCACTCGGGCGGGCATCCTGCCGGAAACGATCGTGATAGATCACGGCCGCCCGTTCCTGTCCGAACACGTCACCACGGCATGCGCTCGACTAGGGATCTCGATCCAGCCCGCTCGCATCTACCAGCCGACCGACAAGAGCCCCGTCGAACGGTTCTTCCGCACCCTCGACTCCCTGTTGCAGGAGCTCCCTGGCTATAAGGGCGCTGATGTGTCCGGTCGTGGCGACGACGTCGAGGCCGAGGCGGTGTATACCGTCCCGCAGTTGGAGCAGATCGTCCGCGAGTGGATCGCGACGGTCTATCACCTCCGGCCGCACGATTCCCTCGTCGACCCTGGGCTGCCCGGCGTGAAGATGAGCCCCGCGCAACGGTACGACCAAGGCCTCGCCGTGGCGGGGACGATGCGGATGCCGACCGACCGGAACGTGCTCCTGGAACTGTTGCCGGTCGTGAAGCGGCAGTTCAATCACTACGGGGTGGAGATCCACAAGCTCCGCTACACCGGCGACTCGGTCGCGAAGTACCGCAACCGTGCACGGTCGATCCACCGCGACAAAGGCACGGAATGGCCGTTCGTGGTGAATCCGGACGACCTCACCAAGATCTACTTCCACGACCCGGAGGATCACACCTGGCACACCCTCGAGTGGGAGCATAAGGGCAGCTTCGACACCCCGTTCAGCTTGGACGCCTTGGAGTACGCGAAGAAGATCGCCGTTCGCCAGGGTCGGCCCTCACAGGTCGACGATGTCGCGGCGCAGTTGCTGGAGGACTGGGGAGCCGGGCGCGGGTTGACCCCATCAGAGCGGCGGATGAGTGCCCGCATGGCCGCCCAGCTGAATGAGCGGGAGCCCGACCCGGACGGGGTGTGGTCGCTGCGCACGGTCCAGCGCCTCCTTGACGCCGAACTGTCGAGCTCCTCTGATCTCGCCACTGAGCTCATCGGCCCTGTGCAGGACCCCGGTCGTCGGGTCGCTTCGCCGGACACCGGCGACGACGACGATGAGGACGACATCGACGAACCCAGCATCCGTGGGGACCATCACTTCGAGCCGATGGAGAAGCTCCGATGACGTCGCCAAGTGCGCAAACGCAGCCGCCGCCCCGTCAGCGCAGCCTGTCCACCTACGAGGGTTGGACGGACTTCGCTGAACGTCCACCCCGCACTCGCCCGGAGCAGCCCACCCGCCTACAGCTGGATTCGTTGCCGGCTCGCGAACGCGCAGCGTACGACCTGGAGCGGCGAGTGTGGCATGCGAACATCCTGCTGCGCACCCGGCAGGTGGAGGACATCGAGCTGCAGCTGGCGGACATCCTGGACTCCAATCTTCAGGACTCCGACCGGGTGAAGTCCGCGGCGGCGATCGACGCCCCGCCGGCGCTGGGGAAGTCGACCGTGGTGAACAACTTCGGCCGCGTCTTCCACCAACAGCGGATCGCGGAGGCCGGAGAGTGGTTAGACGCGGACAGGGATGTACGGCATCTGCCGGTGTGTCATGTGACGTTGACGGGCCGACCGACGATCAAGGGTCTGCACATGATGATCCTCGGCTTCTACGCCCACCCAGCCACGGCCGGGATCCTGCACCGTGCGATGGCGGGGCGGGATCTGGCGCGGGCTGCGGCGGAATGCATCGAACGGCACGACACCCGCCTGGTCATCGTCGATGATCTGCACTTCCTGAACATGCGCACCCGTGACGGGGTGGAGGTCGCGAACCAGCTGAAATGGCTTGCCAACGAGTACAACGCGACGTTCCTTTTCGCGGGCGTCGCTCTCCGGGAGCGGGGTCTGGTCGGTGAGGGGCACACGGGGAAGGACGCGGCGATGGCGCAGACCTTCCGGCGATGGACCGTTCTCAGCCTGGACCCGTACTCGTTGCGTAACGCTCACACCCGCACTGAGTGGGGCCGGCTGCTGTGGCATCTCGAGCAGTCACTGGTTCTCGCGGACGCCCGCGACGGGATGCTCGTGGATCTGTCGCGATACCTGTTTGCCCGCACCACCGGCAACATCGGCTCGCTCATGGACCTCATCCGCCGTGGTGCGTCTCGCGCGATCCGCACCGGCCGGGAGTGCCTTGACCGGGAGCTGTTCGACGACATCCGAATCGACGAGGGCGCCGAGACCGAACGCGGCGAGCTGGAAGCCAAACACAAACAGCAGGAGCGTACCCAGCGAGACCGACGCCGTAAGAAGCACCTGGACCAGTCCGACCAGTCGGATGAGCCCGAACGGCCGGCCGCGTGAGGGGGGCGCCCGGCCGCGTCGACGAGGTTCGGGTTCTCCCGTTCCGTGTCCGGCCACTGCCGGATGAGCCGTTCGATTCGTGGTTGGAGACGATGGCATCGACCTACCAGTCGAGCATCAGCGAGATGGGGTGCGCCCTGGGCCTCATCGAGCAGCGCGACGGGGTCGCGGTGTCGGCGACGTCGTGGATGGCCAACGGGTGGGCAACACAGCTGAGCGATGCGCAGGCGACCCGCCTGCAGGCGGCGACCGGGATCCGCGCGGACATGTTCCATGAGATGACCAGGATGCGTTTCGCGCAGCACGCGATCCGCTACACCCGGCAGGGTCGGGTCAGTCCTCGGTGCCCGGCCGGTGGCACCGGTGGCCGGTACTGCCCGGAGTGCCTCGCGGACACGGATGGCAGGTGGCGGATGTCGTGGCAATTCCCGTTCGGGTTCGCCTGCCACCGCCATCGCCGCCTCCTCGCCGACACGTGCCCGGTCTGTGACCGGCCGCCGCGCCGGGTCGGGCACCCCCTCGTGCTTGTCCCGGTCCCCGGTCAATGCCACAACCCCACCGACGGAGCGGGCACCGGTCCGCACGCCAGCCGGTGCCGCGGGGATCTGGCCTCCGGCAGGCCCGTCGTGAACGCGCCGCCTTCTGTGGGCGCTGCGCAGCGGCGGCTGATGCAGATCGTCTCCTCGGGGCAGGCCCGCTTCGGTATCTACGAGCACGCCCCCCAACCGGCCCTTTCGGTTCTCGAAGACGTGCGCCTCCTCGCCCGTGTAACTCGAGGCGTCCTCGCCGGCGAGGGCGCCACACCCGCCGGGGTCATCCCCGCAGACCTGGGAGACCTGTCAGATTCCTTCGCAACGTCGACGTCGGACACCGGGGACACGGCGCTTGAGGCGGCAGTCGGCAACGCGGTCGCGATCGCCGCGCTGGAGAACCCCGATACGATCACGGGGCTGCTGCGGGGTCGTCTCGCCGCGAGCACCGCGTACACGATGCACACCCCGCAGCTGCAGACCCTGATCGCGGCGTCGTTTGGTCGGAAGCGGCGGCCCACCGTGTTCCTCCAGTCCGCGCCGATCAGCGGGCAGGACCCCGCAGAACGTGCACGGAAAGTGCCGGCGCAGATCTGGGATGACTGGATGCTGCGGCACGCGGCGCACCGCATCGATCGGGAGATCGTCGCTCCAGCGCTGTCTGCCGCCGTCGTGTTCACCGGGACCCGCCTCACCCACGCTGCCGCGCTTGCCCTGCTGGATCCGAGAGCTCCTTCCCGGCGGGTGACGAATGTCATGCGCGAGTTCGGTCGCCGCGAACACGAGACCGGCACCCTACGCGCCATCCTCCGCCTCGCCACATACCTCGACACCCACGACGTGCCGATCGACTACGCCCGCCGCCGCGCGCTGGACTGCACCACACTGCTGCCCAAGGAGCAGTGGACCCAGCTCTGCTGGCGACTGAATGTGCATCCCGGTGGCGGGGCACGCTGGCGAAACGCGCGCGCCCTGCTCCACCGCATGGTCACGGGCAACCCGATCAGCACCGCCCCCGCCGGGTGGGAGAGCCCGGCAGTGACAGCGAACTCGGTCCTCGCATTCGAGCGCAGCCTGCCTCGTGAGGTGCGGGTGGAGCTGGAGATCGCGGGTCGCGAGTTCCTCGCGGCGCATCAGATCGACGAGCCGCTCACGTGGTCACCACCCCTCGACGAGTCGGACGCCACCTCGCCCGACTCGCCGGCACCGCCGCCGCCCTGGGCAACGGCGCGCACCGCACGCGCAGACCTCACCGAGATCCTCCCCGCATCCGACCTCGCCCGCGTCTACGACGCCGGCGGCACCACGTACGGGATCGCCCGCAAGACGGGCGTATCCCGCCAGACCGTGTCCCGCGCGCTCTCAGAGCTCGGCGTGGTCACCCGGCGTGGAAGAAGGCCGTCGATCAGCATCGACGATGCGTGGCTCCGCAACCAATACGAAGGCGAGCACCGCACAATCCGGCATCTCGCGGACCTTGCCGGCTGCAGCGCGAGCACGATCGCCCGACGGCTCCGCGACGCCGGAGTCGCGCTCCGCCCACGCGGAGGCGGCCACGATGTCCGCGCACGCAGCGACACGACCACACCGGCAGTGGTTTCCCGAGGTGTGATCATCGGGCCGGGCAGTGGCGAGCGGAGCGGCCAAGACCTGGTGCTCGTCGAGGAGTAGTGAGAGGGTTGTCGGTTCGACACTCGACTGGGGGGACGGCAATGACCGAAGAGAGCGACGCCATTCTCGACGCGATCAGGGAGGAGATCGCCGAGAACACCGCCGACGCTCCGACCGTGCCCGGCCTGTACAAGATGCCGTGCGGGGAGTGTTTCGTGGACTACTGGATCGGCCCTGACGGCGTGGAGCACTGGGCCGTGCCAGGTGACCCCGCTTCGTACACGCGGGAGTCGATCGCGATCGCCCGTCACGGCGACGCGGGGTGGCAGAGGATGTACACGTTGGCCGAAGCCAGCGAGCTGCTCGACACGAACGCCGAACGTTCAACCGGAGACCCTTCACGTGCGTGAGGGCATCGCCTCACGCTGTTGCCGAGTTGAGTGGAGGAAACCGCATGCCTGATGAGAACAGACCGCTCTTCGGAGAAGACGCCGCCGCGGTCGGCCGCGCGCTTGTCAGCGCGAGCGTGGAGCACGATACCGAGATCGTTCGTGACGCGCTTCTCGCGATCTGGGTCGAGAGCGTGGTTGACGCGTGGCTTGTGGCGAGGAACGCGTTCCTCGACGGTGCGCGGCCCGTCGATCTCTTGGCAGCGAACGACCTGGCCCAGGTGATGGAGGCCGTCCGTCAGGAGATCCAGGGAGGCTACCGGTGACCGCATCGCCCGAGTATGCGACGTTCGATTTCGATCAGGTCGATTTCGTCACGTCCGACACCCACTTCAGCCACGCCCGCATCAGTGAGCTTGCCGGCCGACCGTTCTCCAGCGTGGAGGAGATGGACGCCAAACTGCTGCGTCGGTGGAACGAGACGGTCGCGCCGGGGGACACCGTTCTTCATCTCGGGGATGTCGCTCTGGGATCCATCCAGCACTCGCTTCCGCTCACCGCGGGTCTGAATGGTCGACGGTTCCTCGTCCCCGGCAACCACGACCGCCTGTCGCCGGCGACGCAAACCCGGACCGCGATCGAGCGATTCACACCGCTCTATGAGGACGCCGGGTGGATCATCCTGCCGGAGGTGATCGCGGGGCGACGAAGCGGACGGCGCTTGATCGCATCGCACTACCCCTACCGCGGTGACTCCCAAGAGTTCGACCGTCATGTCTCGCACCGACCGGTCGATGACGGAACTCCGTTGATCCACGGGTACACTCATTCGCGCGATGAGGGGCCCAACGCTAACCAGTTTCACGTCGGGGTCGACGCGTTCGACTACGCCCCGATCCCGTTCGAGCTCATCGATGCCTGGCTCACGGACCTGCAGTCGGAAGATAGCGAGATTGCCGCGATCTTGCGAGAGCGCCGTTCCTCAGGCGAAGCCGCGCCATTTTCGGAGGTCACGAGGCGATTCGGAATCGATCTGGACGCGAGGTGACCTCAGCCCGCGATCTGCCCGGTCGCTCGTTGCCGGTCAGTCATCGGCGTTGAGGTACGCGGCTCGTGCGGCGGTCAACTCGGCCCAGTGTCCTTCGAGTCCGGCCAGGGTGGGGCTGACATTGAGGCTCGCGAGCGGTTGGGAGTGGCCGTCGATGTATCGACAGGCCTCTTCGAAAACCCGGTTCACGGTATCGATCGCAGCCGGCAGGGCGGCAGTCTTGATGTTCGGTAGGGCTGTCATCCGCACGTTCGGTTGGTAACGCTGGGTGACGCTTTGGAGCAGTTCGGTCTCGGTGAACACCTCGCACCAGGACCGAATCCAGTCGTAGCCGGTGCGGACGAGGGCAGCGCGGGCGTCGCCCTGCTGGCTCTTGGCTGCCTGGATGGTTTCGTTGATGTTCTTCTTGAGGTTGCTGATGTTGTCCCAACGTGGTCCGGTGGCGCGGGTTACCTGCCCCTTTCCGTCTTCGTCGGTGATGTGGAAGTAGGAGCACCGTTTGGACGCGGCCATCAGGTTCAACAGGGTTGTGGCGAAGAAGATGTCGTGTGTGAAGACGATGACCTGAGTCGTGTCTGCGAGGGATGCGACGCGTTGGGCGACCTCGTTGATGCGTCGGTGGTCGAGGCTGGAGACGGGGTCATCGAAGATCACGGGTGCGGTGATGCCGGCGAGTCGTGCTTCGGCGAGGAAGTCCGCCATTGCGAGGACCTTTTGCTCGCCTTCGGAGAGCACTTTGGATGGCTTGTGTTTGCCGGTGAGTACCTTGCGTCGATGTGCTCGTCCTTGGCGACCGACGAACTCGACGCGCAGTTCGGGTGCGCGCAGTGCGGCACGTTCCTCTGCGAATAGGGCGTCGAAGCTCTCGTTGATCATCTGGTCGCTGGCGGTCTTGGCCAGGCCGGTCACGGCGCGGAGCAACCCGGGCATGGGTTTGGCGAGCAGTGCAAGCCTGTCGGCCTGTTTCGCGTCGCGCACGTGCTGTTCGATGATCGCCCAGGAGCGGGCGAGTTCCGCAGCCGCTTCGAGCTCCACCAGCTCCTTCTTCTTCTCTGCGAGGGTTTCAGAGCGTCGCGAGGCCTGTGCTCGCAGCTCAACGAGGCTGGCGCTGGTCGCTCTGAGCGCGTCGGTGAGACCCTGAGCAGTGGAGGGCGCGTGGGTGAGGGTGTCGGCTGTCACGGGTGTGCTGTTGTGGAGACACCCGACCAGTGTCGAGAGCGTGTCGAGAGTGCTCTGCAGGAGTGGGAAGAAGCCTGGGGGAGGGTTGCTTGCGGCGTGGTCGCGGACGAACGCGTCGAGGTCGGCGGTTCCGGCGGTGAGGGCGGGCGCGGTGAGGGTATCGATCCGTTCCTTCGCGGCGTTGATGTCGCTGGCGATCTTGTCCTCGAGGTACTCGGAGTACTTTCCGATGAGTGCGCGCGCCGGGTCATCGAGTGGCTGGCGGCAATAGAGGCAACGTTCCGCGTCGTGCGCATTGTGTGCGCTGAGGTGTGTCGCGTATTCTTCGCCGGCCTTGATGAACCTGGTCCATGTGTCGTCGGGAGCGGCAGGTAGGTCCGCCGCTTCGAATAGGGCCGTGCGGAAGGTCTGGTAATCGGTCTGCAGCGTTCCCAGGGTGCGCAGCGCGCTGGCGTACGTGTCAGGGTCAAAACTAGCGATCGTCTTTGCGGCCGCAGCTGCTTCGATGAGGACGCGTTCGACGCGCCGCTGCACGGTGATCTCGGCGCTGATCGTGTCAGCCTCCAGAGCCGCAACGGTGCGGCGGAGCTCTGCGATGCGAGTGTCGACGTCGGGGTCGTTGTCGGCGATGTCCTGCAGCTGGTCCAGGTCCGTCGCGGCACCGAGTGTCTCGATCAGTGGGTACACCGATGCCGCGCGCGGGAATCGCGTCAGCAGACCGGTAGTGCCTGAGCGGAGCTCACTGATCGCGGTATCGATACGGGCCTGGACGGCCTTGATGCCGGAGATGACGTGGTTAAACAGGGCCAGCGCCGCGGGGACGTAGACGTACTCGAGATCGTCGTCGACGTGGAAGCTGACGGATGGGCTGTCGAAGATCGAGATTCGCGTGAAGGGCGCCACGCCTCGTTGCCCGGTCCACTCGTACGTTCTCGCTTCCGTTCCGAGCAGGTAGCCGATCGTCGCGGACGGGGACTGCGGGGAAGTCGCCTCGATGTCACCCAGGATGACATCGGCGGTGCGACTCGCGGCGAGAGCTTTGAAGATTCTCGAGTACCCGGTCTTGCCGGTACCGTTCTCCCCGAAGAGGATGGTGAGCCCCTCGTGCGGCTCGATAACACCGCCGCTGATCAACGCGTTCACACCCGCGACGTCAGACAGCGACGTGACCATCAGCGGCTCGAGCGCTTCATCCTCCCGGTCGATCATCGCGAGCGGCTCTTCCGCTGGCAGATCCCGGGTATCGAAGGCCTTCTCCTGACGAAACAGCGCGTAGGCGTAATCCTGTTCGTCGGCGTCGAGGGGCCCAGCGCCAGTGAGCACGACACGGACGATGAACCGCGCCCACTCATCGGAACCGTTCGCCCACGTGCCGAGCAGCTGGCGAGGTTCTACGCGTGCATCCGGCTGCACTTCGTTCGTCATCGACCGACCTCCGTCGAGCCAGTGGTGACGGGTTCAAACTCACTGCTCATCGCAGACTCTATCGTCGGCACCCTGCAAGATCCGGCGCGGCGGCGTTAGGCGAAACAGGCCGCGAACGACGGCCACGCGTCGCGACGGCGGTTGCACGAGTCCACTCCGACCGCCTCACAAGGTGCCGGTTCCATGCACGCGCCGGTCGCGGTGGGGCATGCTCATCGCATGACTGAACGAAACACGTGGCCGCGAAACCGGTCGACGCTGCCTGGTGGAGGGTTGTCCACTCTCCCCGGCGGAGGAATGTCCACGCTTCCCGGTGATGGGGCATCGACCCTCCCGGGCGGCGGTTTGTCGACTTTGCCCGGGGGTGGACTGTCCACCTTGCCGGGCGGAGGCCTATCGACCCTTCCCGGCGGGGGTATGTCAACTCTCCCAGGAGGCGGACTCTCCACCCTTCCCGGAGCTGGACTGTCGACCCTTCCAGGAGGAGGGCTCTCGACGTTGCCGGGGGGAGGGCTGCATAGTGGGGCGGACTCGAACCCGTACCGCTCGAATCAGCCACCCATGACGCACTTCATTCCCTACCTCCGACAGCAGGGGTTGAACGATGTGGCCGATCTGCTCGCACGCGCCCACGGACTGAATCTCTAACGCGCCACCCGATTCCGCCCTGGATACCCCCGTAAGTTCCTGTTTCGAAGACTGAGAGGATCGGCTGATGCTCGGATACGACGCCCGCGTGCACGAGATCGGCTCTCACGTCAGCGCAGAAGACAT
This sequence comes from Microbacterium fluminis, assembly GCF_051549805.1. GTDB lineage: Bacteria > Actinomycetota > Actinomycetes > Actinomycetales > Microbacteriaceae > Microbacterium. The sequence goes on along the minus strand of NZ_CP196042.1, from coordinate 2,758,959 downwards.
CCAGCGGATCGGCAAGCTCCCATACGCGGAGCGAGCGGACTATGTCAGCACGCTCACGTCTCAGCAGGTCGCGCACGTTGCGTACCGAACCTGGGTGGATCATCTGCTCACCGCATCGGAGGGCGGGCGGGCTCGGATGCTGCAGGATGGCGGTTACCCGTACCTCTTCCACGCGCCGGGGGCGGAGATCAAAACCAACTTTGCCTCGGCCGATGTCGAAGCTATCTCAGCCCTGGACGATGCAACCTGGTATCTCGTCGAGGCGTGGGATCAGAGTTGATGAGAAGCACGACGCCCCTCGGCGGGGTCTGACCGACAGGCGAGGCGGAGCGCTCGTTCAACCCGGTCGGCACCTCTCCGGGCTTGGTGAGTGTGCAGGGTCATGCGACGTCGCGTGGGAACTGACGTCGAGACCACCGCTAACCATTGCTGGATTCACAGCGTGCCTGCTCCCTCTGTAGACACAATGAGGCTAACGAGCTCATACGACCGTGCCACAGCCAGGCCATCTGGTCGCGCATGCTGACATGGGAGACGCAGCTTCACATTTCGCTCGCCGCTCGCATCCCGCAGGCTGGGCACTCACTCTCACCGAATCTGGAATACCCGGCCCTCGGGAGGGGGCTAGCTTCGCGATCGGGCTTCAAGTCTCGGCGGCGCGTGAATACTGACCCCTGGGCGGCAAGGCAGGTTCTAGTCAACGTCGCAACACTTGGGATTTCTGTGAGGCTAGCAGCGCAGAGAAGAGCTGGGTGGGAGTGCGGTCTTCGAGGACCATTCTGGGGCGGTCGTTGAGCTCGTTCTCGACGTCGAGCAGGTGCTCTGGCGAGTGAGCGGCTAGAGATGTGCCCTTCGGGAAATAGTCGCGGAGGAGGCCGTTCATGTTCTCGTTAGACCCGCGCTGCCAGGGCGAATGCGAGTCGCAGAAAAACACCGGAGCGCCGAGCGAACTCGTAATCGTGAGATGGCGTGCCATCTCGGTCCCCTGGTCCCAGGTAATCGACCGCATCAGCACTGGAGGAAGGTCGCGCATGCGGGCGGTGATCGCGTCATGAAGGGCGTCGCCATCGCGCCTCGGGAGGTGCAGCAGTCGCAGGAGACGGGTCTGTCGTTCGACGAGGGTGCCGATCGCTGAACGCTGATCTTTGCCGATGATGAGATCTCCCTCCCAGTGCCCGGCTTCCGAACGGTCCTCCGGGTCGAACGGCCGGTGATGGATCGTCAGCATGGGCTGCTCGAATCGTGCTCGACGGCGATCACCACGCTGATGTGCGCGGCGCTGCTTCCGCTTGGTCCGCAGAGGAGAACGATGCTGCGGAGCCAGGCGAGAAGGTCGGAGAAGTCCCGACGAGGGGCGATAAACGGCCTGGTAGATGCTCTCGTGTGCAACTGACGGAGGCCTATGACAGTGGGTCCCGTGCTTTCTGCTTGAGACGCTCGTAGGGGGTCTGCCCGGCAAGCGCGCCGTGGGGTCGATCGTAGTTGTAGTGGTCTTCCCACTGCTGGAGGCGTTCGGCGAAGAGGTTGGCGTCGTCGATGACCTCGCCTTCGAGGAGTCGGTAGAACTCTTCGGAGTCGATTCGGTGCGATCTCTCCACCTTTCCATTCAGCCGCGGTGTCCGGGGGCGGATCTTGACGTGGCCGATGCCTTTGTCCAGCAGATGCCAGTGGAATGCCTGCCCGAACTCCTGCCCGTTATCGGTCTGAACCTGCTCGACCTGGAACGGCAGCTTGGACAGGACGTGGTCGATGAACTGGATCGCGATCTTCTGGTCGTTGCGCGGGTAGGCGCGCAACACCCGGAGACGCGTGCAGTCGTCGATCGCGGTGTATTGGTAGTAGCGCTTCTTCCGGCCGGTCTGACCGAGCGGCTCGATGAACTTCACGTCGACCTGCAGCTGGTGGCCGGGCCGCTGCTTCTCGTAACGCTTCCACCGGGTCTGAGTGCGTTTGTAGCGTTGCGATGCTGGAAGCCGGCTCATCCCGACCTTGTTCAGGATCCGCCAGACCCCCGACGGGCTGATCGTGATGTCGTGGTATCGCTTCAAATACATCGCGATCTTTTGCGGCCCGAAGTGATACTGCTGTCGGAGCCAGAGGATCTTCTCGATCACCTCGGCGCTGGTTGCGTTCGGGGAGTGATGCGGAATGCTGGAGCGGTCCCTGAGGCCTTCGAAGCCCTCCTCCTCGTATCTGCGACGCCATTTGTAGAAGCAGGTTCTCGTGATCCCGTAGTAGCGGCACGTAGCCGCGACGCTGCCCGAGACTTCCTCGGCATGCCGCAGCACGGCGAGCTTGTGCTTCGCTCGACGCTCGATCTCGCGTTCAGATGATGACATGCAATCTTCCTTCGCATCAGGAAGACCCAACTGTCAACAACCTTTGTCAGTTTTAGAGCTAGCCTGGTGCACTCCGACTCGCCCTGTCGCGCCGGGCACGTCCCGGCCGACCCGGCGGATCTGCGCGATCAGCTGGGTGACGGTGTCCTGCCGGGCCACCGCCTCGTCGAGGATCGTGGAATCCAACGCCCGCCGCGTCTTTCCCGTGATCGCGCCGGTCTGGCCGATCACCTCCCGGACCGCGTCGAAGATCCGATGCGGCCTGTCGCTGGAGGCGAGTCGGCGCCGCCTATACGTCAACGTCGACGGGTGGAACCCGGCGTGATCGATCGGGAACCCGCACGCCGGCCTTCCACCGCAGATCGAACGTGACCGCGTCCGCGGCCTCCCGATCCGAACCCATGCAGCGCCTGCAGCACCAAAACGGACGCGGCAACATCACCCGGCAGCGACGGGCGCCCCCGCCCCGACAGGAACAAGTCCGCGAACATGTCATCCGGGAACAACTGGTGACGGTGCTCAGCGAGGAACGCGAACACGCTCCCCACCGGCATCAGATGCCCTGCGAACGAAGACACATCCAGAAGATCCCGCGACCCATCATCACGACCCTGCATCACCCAAGTCTTAACCAGCCCGCCACCAACCCTCGCGGGCGCGCCTTAACCCACCAGAATGTTCAGCAGCCTCCTAGCTCGATGCGCTCACTCGCCGTGCGGCCCTCGTTGAGAGCGCGCCGCACGGCCCGCTCAACCTTCTTCGAGGGCACTGCGCGGAGGCGCAGCAGGAGTCCTCGCTGTTGTTCACCGAGATAGCCGCCTTCGGCGCGCACGAGGTCAAATGCGTCGCGGAAGGGGGTGTCCGATGAACGGTGTTTCTGGGCCGGCGGTCATTAGTTGATTCGGCCTTCGAAAGCGATCGCGAACGCGTTCAGCGCCGGCCTCCACCTCGTCGCCCAGCGTGCCCTGCCCCGCCCGGTGGGGTCAAGCGAACGGGTCACCAGGTAGAGACACTTCAGCGCCGCGACATCGTTCGGGAAGTGACCTCGAGCTCTGACGGCGCGACGGTAGCGGGCGTTGAGAGACTCGATCGCGTTCGTGCTGCAGATGATCCGACGGATCTCCACGTCCCAGTCCAGGAACGGCACGAACTCACTCCAAGCGCTCTGCCAGAGCTTGCTGATCGCCGGATACTGCCCGCCCCACTTCGCGTCGAACTCCACGAACCGCTCACGAGCGGCCGCTTCGGTCGGCGCGGTATAGACCGGTGATGCAGGTCTGCACCGTCGCGAGCGGCCACGCGGTGTTGATCGACTCCGGCAGTCCCTTGAGCCCGTCGCAGACGACGATGCAGACATCCTCGGCGCCGCGGTTCTTGATCTCGGTGAGCACCCCGAGCCAGAACTTCGCGCCCTCACCGCCGTCGCCAGCCCAGATCCCAAGGATGTCGCGTTCCCCGTTCACGGTCACGCCGACGGCGAGATAGAACGGCTTGTTGCGCACCTGCCCGTCACGGACCTTCACCACGAGGGCATCGATGAACACCACCGGGTAGACGCGGTCGAGGGGTCGGTTCTGCCACTCGGTCATCTCCTCGATGACCTTGTCCGTGATCCTCGAGATCGTGTCCTTGCTGACGCTGGCACCATAGATGTCGTCGAAGTGCGCCGCGACCTCGCCCGTGGTCAGTCCTCGCGCGGTCAGCGAGAGCACAATCTCATCGACCCCGGTCAGCCGCCGTTGCCGTTTGCGCACGATCTTCGGATCGAATGACCCGTCCCGATCCCGCGGCACGTCGATCTCGACGGCACCGACCTCGGTCAGCACGGTCTTCGATCTGCTGCCGTTACGGATGTTTCCGCCCTCGGCCTGCTGGTGCTTCGGCGTGACCGACTGGGCCATCGTCGCTCTCGATCGGCTCCCGGCGGTCTCGAATAGTTGCGGCAGGTACCCATCTTCACTGCGCCAAGTCGGAGCATTTTTGATCTGACACCCGAATCTCACGAATCAATCGCCATTAACGCCACGGAAACACAACATCCCCGATACTCCTGGGAGTGCTTCGGCTTCCGTGGCCGACGTCCCAGCAACGGCTTTGGCGCACCACGGGTGACGTTCCGTCGCCGACCGCATGTGCCGTGATGGCACGACGTGCAGCATCTGGCTGCTCCGTGAAGAAGAGTGAGGATGGCGCCCCGCCATGAACGAAGAAGACGCGCAAGTCGACGAGCTGGGCGCTGCAGATTCGGGTGCTGTCCCCTTCCTCGCCGTCGATGGAGAGTTGCACGGTACACCGCACACCCTCCTGCATCGAAGACTCGGCGTGGGATCGATTGTCTTCATGGTCGTCGCTGCGGCCGCGCCTCTGACCGTTGCAGCCGCCATCACCCCGGTTGTGTTCGCGGCGAGCGGGAACGTCGGGGCACCTGTCTACTTCCTGATCGCTGCTGGAATCCTGACTCTGTTCGCCGTTGGGTTCACGTCGATGAGCAAGTACGTCAAGAACGCGGGTGCCTTCTACTCCTACGTGAAGGCAGGGCTTGGCCGGATCGCCGGAGTAGGCGCTGCCATTCTTGCGCTCGTGTCGTACTTCATCCTGCTCGTGGCCGTGTATGCACTCGTGGGCATGCTGGTGGGCAACGTCGTTGCGACGTACACGGGAGCGGCCCCTCCGTGGTGGCTTTGGAGCATATTCGGCTGGTTGATCGTCGGATTCCTGGGCTATCGCGATATCGAGCTGAGCGCCAAGGTGCTCGCGATAGCGCTCATACTCGAGGCGCTCGTGGTGATCGTGCTGGATGTCGCCATCATCATCCAGGGTGGCGAGGCCGGGCTCAACCTGAGTCCCTTCGCACCGTCGGAGTTCCTGAGCGGTGCCGTTGGTCTGGGCGTCATGTTCGCTCTGCTCGGCTTCATCGGCTTCGAGGCGACCGCAGTCTTCCGGAACGAGGCTAGAGATCCAGACCGAACGATCCCCAAGGCCACATACATCGCGGTCATCGGAATCGGTCTGTTCTACGCTTTCGCCGCGTGGGCTGCTGCTATGGGAACGGGGGTCGACAACGCTGTGGAGGTCGCCTCCACTGATCCGGACAATATGGTCCTCGGACTTGCAAAGACTTTCGTCGCGCCGGTCTTCTTCGACATCATGCAGATCCTCGTTGCGACGAGCATCTTCGCGTGTGCTCTGTCCTTCCACAACGTGGTTACGCGGTATCAGTTCACCCTCGCGAATTTCCGCGTTCTGCCACGAATGCTCGGGGCGGTCAGCGAGAAGCACCGAGCCCCGTCGACGTCCTCGATCGTGCTGAGCCTCCTGACGGGAGTCAGCATCGCCATTGTCATTACTACAGGTCTGGATCCCTATACAGCCATCTATACCTGGCTCTCTGGTGCAGCGACCTTGGGGATCATCGCGCTCATGGCGCTCACCAGCCTCGCCGTGATTGTGTTCTTCCGTCGGCATTCCTTCGACAAGAGGCTGTGGCACACGATGATCGCCCCGGTCGGGGCGCTGCTCGGACTCGGCACGGTTCTCGTTCTCGTGCTGTCCAATTTCCCCCTGTTGGTCGGCGGGGTAGTCGAGTCTGTCGTCATCGTGTCCGTGCTCGTCGCGGCCTTCATAGGCGGAGTGTTCATCGCGTTGCACATGCGAGCGAGACGTCCAAACGACTACCTCGCGTTGAGTGAGTTCGAGTAGTACGGCCGCGCCTCCGGGCGGCACCGATTGCGCATCAGCGGTTCGGCCCGTCAGGTACATCGCACCAGAACCATGCAAGCAAGAACGAAGCAAGTGGGAGAGAGACTGTGACGCACACCAACACTGAATCAACGGCGCTCGATGCCGATGTCATCATCATCGGAGCGGGGATATCCGGCAGCGCTGCCGCCAAGGCCTTGCATGATCGGGGCGATCGCGTTCTCGTCGTCGAAGCGAACGACCGGATCGGGGGCCGGACCTGGACCGAGCCAGAGGGGGCACCAGGTGGGCCGATCGACAACGGCGGAATGTTCATCGGTGAGACCCATACGCACTTGATCGAACTCGGCACGAGCCTCGGCCTGGAGATGACGCCATCCGGAAAGCCAGGCGCGGACACGTATGTCGTTAAGGGCGATGTGCTGCGGGCACCCGACGAGCAACTGGATCCCGACATCTCCTTTGTCCCGGAGTTCCTGTCTTCGCTCGAGGCTCTCGACGCACTCGCTGAGAGTGTTGGCTGGGACCGGCCCTGGGAGTCACCTGACGCAGCTTCGCTGGACAGCAAGACGGTCGCCACGTGGCTCGAGGAAACCGTGGAGAGTGTCGAGGTCAGACGCCTGCACACGCTCATCGTGAATGCGATTCTCGGGGCGGATCCGTACGAAGTCTCGCTTCTGTACTGGGCCTACTATGTGAGCGAGTGCGAAGGGATCCAGTCCCTGATGGGCACGCGGGACGGAGCCCAGTGGGCGTGGTGGGTCGGAGGCGCCGCTCAGGTCAGCTGGCGCATCGCGGACGCGATCGGGCGCGAGAAGGTGCTTCTTGACTGGGCGGTCACCCGTGTTGAGCAGGACGATTCCAGAGTCGTCGTGTACTCCGGTCAACGAAGTCTGCGGGCACGGCACGTCATCGTCGCCATGTCGCCGCTGGCGGCAAACCAGATCCGGTTCCAACCAGCGTTGCCAACTGCTCGTGCGCAACTCCAGACCCGCGCCCCGATGGGCCGCTATTACAAACTTCAGGTACGCTACCCATCCACGTTCTGGGTCGACCAAGGCTTCTCCGGTGCATTGGTCGACACTGACGATGTCGGTGTCTTCCTCCTCGACGGCACCAAGCCGACCGATTCGCTCGCAACGCTGATCGGCTTCGTCGGCGGGTCGAACTACGATCGGTGGGCAGTTCGCACCGCTGAGGAGCGCCAGGGTGCGTTCATCGATCTCCTCATCAAGGCATTCGGTCCCGAGGCTGCAGAGCCCAGCTACTTCCACGAGACTGACTGGACACAGCAGACATGGGCACAAGGAGGTCCTGTCACCTACATGCCTCCAGGTGTCTTGGCTCACTTTGGTTCGGCGTTGCGGGAGCCGGTAGGTCGGATCCATTTCGCCGGTACGGAGGCATCGTTCCAGTGGTCCGGCTACATGGAAGGCGGAGTGCGAGCAGGACAGAAGGCTGCTGCCGCGATCGGCGAGGCCCTGCAGTGAGTCGGCGACCGAGAACGGGATCGGGTGAGATGGCCGTTGAGCGTGCAGGAGGCCGATCGATCACTCCGGACACCATGACGGAGGATTACCTTCAGTATCACTTCTCGCCGGGATTCGAAGCCGGCGGATTCCTGTTCGTATCGGGACAGATCGGGCTTGATCCCTCTGGACTCGCTCCTTCAGACCCATCAGAGCAGGCGCGCATCGCCTTCGAGAGGCTCGGTGCGGTACTCGCTGAGGCGCAGCTGAGCTATGACGACATCGTCAGCATCACCAGCCATCATGTGGGCGATGTCGCGGGTGTCTTCGATTGGTTTCCAGCGGTGAAGGACGTGTTCCTTGCGCCCCCGTACCCCGCGTGGACAGCGATCGGGGTCAGTGGGCTTGCTCTCCCCGGACTCGTTATCGAGATCAGTGCGATAGCGAGGTCTTCCGCCTGACCTGCAGCGAGAGCTCGCCGGGAACGGCATGATTGTCGTAGCGAGTCGTAGAAACCCAACAGCACTGCTGAATGTGAGCGAGATGGGCGAAAGGCCACACGGCAGCCGCGAGCGCACACACGTGGCCGGCTCGGAGTCCTCGCGCGTCGACGAACTCGACGAGAGGATCCTCTGGGAGTTGATCAGAGACGGCCGGACGACGATGACTGCGTTGGCCGACCTGCTCGGCATCTCTCCGTCGACGGCATCCGCTCGAGTCTCTTCACTGAAGCAAGCCGGAGCACTCAAATCGGTGCACGCTGAAGTCGACTACCAAAGGGTCGGCCTGCCGGTTCAGGCGATGGTGTTCGTGCGGCTGCGTGCCCAGGCGCGCCCTCACGTGCACGAATACGCGAGATTGATGGCCAAGTTGCCCAGTGTGCTGAACCTCTTTTTCATCGGAGGGAACGAGGACTTCCTCATCCACTTGGTCTGCACCTCGACCGACCAGCTGAGGGACATCGTCTCCACGCAGGTGAGCATGCACCCGGTTGTTGCCTCGACGCGTACGCATATCGTCTTCGAGCACGCGCTCGGTTCGGACCACATGCACCATCTGTCCGGCTTCGATGAGGTGAGACGGCCGATCGACCAGTCGGCAGACTCTCCGGGAATGTTCGACGGATGAGAGCTCCCTAGCCGTTCCTTGACGTCCTCGCCCACGTGCGGGGAGACAGAATCCTGCTCTGGACCGCACTATGCCGATGCCTGGACCGCAATTCATGCCGATGCAGCAATAGTCACCGCGACGCTGAGTATTTGTCCGCGCCAATCCTGTCGTTGCGAGTATAGACATATGCGCAGGAAGCTCCGACGTCCCCGCTGATGTCTTCGACGATGTCCTGGCTACCGTGCGCGACTTCGTCCGGAACCGAGTCGTGCCCCGCGAGCTCGAGATCGTGGCGTCCGACGCCATCCCGGACGATCTGCGCCAGCAGGAGGCGGAGATGGCACTGTTCGGCGACGCGATCCCTCAAGACTGGGGTGGTCTCGGCCTGGATCTGGTGCAGCTCGCCATGGAGCTCGGATACACTTCGCTCGCGGTGCGGTCCATGTTCGGCACGAACAGCGGCATCGCCGGTCAGGTTCTCGTCGGGTTCCGCACCGACGCGCAGAAGCAGCAATGGCTGCCTCGCCTCGCTGAGGGCGATGTGGCCTCGTTCGCGCTCACGGAGCCCGGCGCCGGCTCTGACCCCGCCGGACTGCGCACGACCGCGACTCGGGACGGCGACGACTGGATCATCTCGGGGCCAGCTCTAGTCGGCGACGAGAGGACCGGGTATCGCGCCGCGATGACCTCTCTCGCGCGAGGCCGGATCCATATCGAAGCGCTCGCTGTCGGGTCGGCGCAACGGGCGCTCGACGAGTCCGTCTCGTACGCGGCGACCGCCACACAAGGCGGCACCCCTATCGGAGACTTCCAACTGGTGCAGGCGATGCTCGCCGACCAGCAGACCGGGGTGATGGCAGGTCGAGCCCTCGTCCGCGAAGCGGCGCGCCTGTATGTCACCGGAGAAGACCAGCGCATCGCACCGTCAGTCGCGAAACTGTTCTGCACCGAAATGGTCGGGAAAGTCGCCGACCCCACGGTCCAGGTGCACGGCGGAACCGGACCACGCCGCCAAGACACAGCCCCGCCCCGCCGCCACGCCGCCGCCGGGCGGTCGCCACCACGCTCGGGATGGCGGCCGGCGTTATCCCCCTCATCCCACGCTGCCGATAGGGATCGGGGCGCGCCCAGACGATGAGACTGACCACCGCGCTGCAAACACTGATCCTCGCGCTGCGCCCCGGGTCGGCCAACATGCTCTGAGCATCCTGCTCGGCACATCCGTCGAGGCTGGTTCGGACGCCGCTGCGGCCCACCTGCGCGTGGTCATCGTCGTGCCACCCTGGTCGCCCGGTGTCCGGCATTCCCTGCTGTGTGCCGGAGCGTCCGGTGGGCTCTCAACTACCCCGACCAGGTCGCCTCACCGGCCCCAGCCCGGCACTGTTCCACATCGGCACAGTGCCCCGTCCGATTACTCCTCGAAACTTGGGATTGACCCACCGAGCGCACCGCCTTCGTTCCGTAGGCGACCGCGAGCATCAACGAAGGAGTTATGCGATGTCCTCGTCATCCACCGCGACAGCAGTCGTCCCGAGCGCTTTGCGCAACTTGTATCTGGACTGGTCCGAGCTCATGGCCACCCACGAGCTGGACATGCGGCTATTCCGCAGCATCTTCGACGAGTGGCACCAGCCGACCGTCGAACCGGAAGATGTCACCTACAAGGAGGAGACGGTCGGCGGTGTGCCCGGCATCTGGGCGTTCCCGGCCGGAGCCGACCGCTCCAAGGTCCTCCTCTACACCCACGGCGGCGGCTTCGCCGTCGGCTCCGCGGCCAGCCACCGCAAGCTCGCCGCGCACGTCGCCAAGGCAGCGGGCGCGACCGCGTTCGTGCTGGACTACCGTCGCGCGCCCGAGCACCCGCACCCCGCCCAGGTCGAAGACGGGGTCGCCGCGTTCGAGGCACTGCTGGAGCGGGGGGTCCGCCCGGAGGACATCACCACCATCGGCGACTCGGCAGGAGGCAATCTCGCCATCGCCATCCCGTTGGCGTTGAAGGCGAAGGGGCGGCCGCTGCCCGGGCACGTCATCGCATTCTCCCCGTGGCTGGACATGGAGAACCGCGGCGCGACGCTGGTCACCAACGATGCGACCGACGCGCTGATCTCCGTCCCGCTCCTGGAGGGCATGATCGCCGGCGTGCTGGGGGAGACCACTAGTGCGGCGGCGCCGCTCGCGAACCCGCTCTACGCCGACTTCACCGGGTTCCCCCCGCTGTACCTCAACGCCGGGTCGATCGAGTCCCTCGTCGACAACGCGACGCGCGTGGCCGAGCGCGCCAAGAGCGCCGGTGTCGACGTCACCCTGCATATCGCCGAAGGACAGCAGCACGTCTACCCGTTCCTGGCCGGCCGAGACGCGAACGTGGACGCGGAGCTCAACACCATCGGTCAGTGGCTTCGCGACTGACCTACTCACACCCACCACTTTCAACGAAGGAGTTGCACCATGACATCCACACAGACCACGGACTTCGACGCGATCGTCGTCGGCGCCGGCTTCGGCGGTATCTACCAGTTGCACACGCTGCGCGACAAGCTCGGCCTGCGCGTCCGCGGGTTCGAGAAGGGCGCCGGCATCGGAGGCACGTGGTACTGGAACCGGTACCCCGGCGCCATGTCCGACACGGAGAGCCCCTTCTATCGATACTCGTTCGATGACGAACTGCTGCAGGAGTGGGACTGGGCCCGAAAGTACATCGACCAGCCCGACATCCTCAGCTATCTCGAGACCGTCGTCGACCGGTACGACCTCCGCAAGGACTTCCGGCTGAACACCGAAGTCACGTCGATCGTCTTCGACGAAGCCACCAACACCTGGACGGTCGGCACCTCCGCCGGAGAGTCCTTCACGGCCCGGTACGTGGTGACCGCGCTGGGGCTGCTCGCAGCGACCAACATCCCTGACATCCCCGGGATCGAATCGTTCGAAGGGCGCCTCGTGCACACCGCGGAGTGGCCGGACGACCTGTCGATCGAGGGCAAGCGGGTGGGGGTCATCGGCACTGGCTCGACCGGAACGCAGTTCATCGTCGCCGCAGCCAAGCAGGTGTCGCACCTGACCGTGTTCCAGCGTTCCGCGCAGTACAGCGTCCCCTCCGGCAACGGACCGGTCGAGCCGGGAGAGGTGGAGGACTATAAGTCCCGGTTCCCCGAGATCTGGGATCAGGTCCGCAACTCGGGCGTCGCGTTCGGGTTCCAGGAGTCCACCGTCGCGGCCAGTGACGTCGACGAGGCCGAGCGGGAGCGCGTGTTCCAGGCGGCATGGGATCGCGGCAACGGGTTCTATTTCATGTTCGGCACGTTCAACGACATCGCCATCAGCCCGGAGTCGAACGAGGCAGCCGCTGCGTTCATCCGCCGCAAGATCGCCGAGACGGTCAAGGACCCGGAGACGGCGCGACTGCTCACCCCGACCCAGCCGTATGCGAAGCGGCCGCTGTGCAACCAGGACTACTACGACGTGTACAACCAGGACAACGTGAAGCTGGTGTCGATCAAGGAGAACCCGATCGTCGAGATCACCCCGCGAGGCGTGAAGACCGCGGACGGCGTGGAGCACGAGCTGGATGTGCTCGTGCTGGCTACCGGGTTCGACGCGGTCGACGGCAACTACCGCCGCATCGACATCCGCGGGCGCGGAGGGGTGAGCGTCGACGAGCACTGGGCCGACGCTCCGACCAGCTTCCTCGGCATCATGACGGCCGGATTCCCGAACATGTTCATGATCCTCGGCCCCAACGGGCCGTTCACCAACCTGGTGCCCGCCATCGAGGCGCAGGTCGAGTTCATCACGACCCTGGTGACCGAGGCGGAGCGGAGAGGCGGGCTCATCGAGGTGTCGCAGCAGGTCGAGGACGAATGGACCGAGACCTGCACGACGATCGCAAACTACACGCTGTTCCCCAAGACCGACTCGTGGATCTTCGGGGCGAACATCCCCGGCAAGAAGCACGCCGTGATGTTCTACCTCGGCGGCCTAGGCGCCTACCGCGGCCTCCTCTCGGAGATCCAGGCGAAGGACTTCGAAGGATTCAGCATCGGACAGCCCATCCCGGCCTGATCGACGGTAACCGTAGGCCGGGAGTGTGCTTCCCGGCCTACGGTCGTCCTATGAGCGACAACATGTCAGAAGACGTCACCTTCCGATCACGCCGCTGGGTCCGTCCCGAGGACCTGAACGCGCACGGCACCCTGTTCGGCGGCAGCCTGCTGCGCTGGATCGATGAAGAGGCCGCGATCTACGCCATCATCCAGCTCGGAAACTCCCGGGCGGTCACCAAGTACATATCCGAGATCGACTTCGTCAGCTCCGCACGACAAGGCGATCTGATCGAGATGGGACTGCGCGCCACCGCGTTCGGGCGCACCTCCCTCACGATGCGCGCCGAGGTGCGCAACATGATCACCCGTGACCGCATTCTGACGATCGAGAAGATCGTCTTCGTCGGCCTCGACGACCACGGCCAGCCCATTCCTCACGGCTACACCGACATCACCTACGAACGCGACCGGCTTCCCCACCACCATGGACTCATGCGCACAGAGGATGGATCCACAGCGGACTAGGTATTGGCGGGTCCTAATAGGGAGGCGGATACTGGGTGGGACCACTTGCAGTGACGCGAGGTCCCAGCTATGTCCACCGATACCTATTCCGCCGCGAGCGTGCGGCAGGCTCGTGAACGCCTTCTCGAAGCTGGCGTCGGCGCGCACGGTCTCACTCCCCGAACACTGAACGTCCCCCCGGTGATCGAGCGCAGTTGGCGTCGCTCGTTCACCACCGGTGGCGGCTACGATCCGACGGCGACTCCTGCCTACCACCCGTTCTCCGAACCGGCGGGACGCTTTCAGGACACCGCTGAGATCGTCCTGGCGCGATGGGCGGAATCACTCGCGGACATGCGTGTCGCGCTGCTGGTCAGCGACCGATCCGGACGGATCCTCGCCCGAAAGGTGGGCGACCCGAGCCACGCGAGACGGCTCGACAAGGTGTCCGCCGCCGAAGGATTCGAATTCTCGGAGTCCGCGCTGGGCACGAACGGACTCGGAACGGCGATCGAGGAAAGATCCGCAGTGTTCGTGCGCGGCGCCGAGCACGTCAACGACCGGCTGCAGACCCTCGCCTGCGCCGGCGCCCCCATCCACGACCCCCTCTCGCAGCGGGTCATCGGCTCGCTCGCCCTCGCCTCTCCCGTCGGGGCATCCCACCCCGCGATGCTCGCGATCGCGAAGCAGGCCGCTCGCGACCTCCAGGACGCGCTCCTGAACACCGCACCGCTGGAGCTGCAGGCGCTGCTGGCCCGGTTCGCGGACGGTACCGCCCGCCACCGCGTGCTTGCCATCGGCCGTGGCGGCGTGCTCGCCTCGACGGGCGCGTTGCCGATGCTCTCGGCCGAGCGGCACGTGACCCTGTGGGACGAGCTCCAGGCCCACCACTGGCAGGGGGATGTCGCATCCGTCCTGCTCGCGGATCGGCCGAGCACTGCCCGCCGCATCGTGAATCGGGCAGGCGAGAGCATCTACCTCGTGGAACTGCCCGAGGACGAGCCGACCGCAGCGCCGGAACCCACCCGACTCTCCCGCCTTGCCGCGCACCTCGACGTGCTCGGCCGCACCAGCGGGTGCATCGCGATCCACGGTCCGCGCGACAGCGGGAAGACGCTTCTCGCCCAGCTCTGGCTGCGCGAACGCGACCGCCACGACCCGGTCGTCATCGACGCCCCGGCATTTCGGGAACCGGAGGCCGTGGCCACGGCGGCGCAGGCGCTGAGCACAGGCACGTCGGTGGTCGTCCGCAGCATCGAGTCTTTGACCGACGCTGACTTCCCGGTCCTGCAGCAATTGGCCGGCGCGGCAGATCCCGTCCGGTCCGCCCGGGTCGTGTTCTGTGTCGCAGACGACCTGACTGGCGTCGTCGTCGATTTCCTGGGCCGCCAAGGGCCGCGACTCGACCTCCCAGCGCTGCGCGATGACCCAGACCGTGTCATCGGCCTGGCCGTGAGACTCGCTCAGGAGCACTCGGTGACACTGAGCCCTGCTCTGCTGCAGGCGCTTTCCCGGTGGGACTGGCCTGGTGGCGCCTCGGAGCTGCGGGTTCTGATTGCCGCGATGGTGGCGTACCGCCCCGTCGGCACCATCCTGGACGTCGACCTTCTGCCCGCCGAGATGCGCACACGTGCCCGCCAGCTGCGCGGCATCGCCGCATCCGAGTACCGGGCGATCGATGCGGCGCTGCGGGAGGCGGACGGAAACCGTTCGCGTGCAGCGGAGATCCTCGGTATCGGGCGCACGACGCTGTACCGGAAACTGCGCGCGTACGGTCTCGACGGGCAGAACACCCTGATCTCCTGAAAACAGCGCCCCCGCCTGCCGACCAGGGAGGCCTGGATTCGCAGTTGCGTACTCGGCGCGGCGGAGGCGTTACACGGGGATATCAGGCGGGGGTTCGGATGAGCTTCTTGTTCGCGAACTCGTCCATGCCGTACCGGGCGAGCTCGCGTCCGACGCCGGAGCGCTTCACACCGCCGAAGGGGAGGTCCGGTGCGCTGCGGCTGGTGCTGTTGATCCACACCATCCCGACCTCCAGTTCGCGGGCGATCTGCGCGGCCGCCACAGGGTCCTGCGTGAAGACGCTGCTGGACAGCCCGAAGGGCGACTCGTTGGCCAGGGCGACCGCGGCCTGCGGGGAAGGCACCCGGTACACGACCGCGGTCGGTCCGAACAGCTCCTCCTCGTAGGCTCGCATCGGCGGGGTGACCCCGGTGAGCACGCTGGGCGGGTAGAAGGCGCCCTCTCGGCGTGCACCGGGGGCGATGTGCAGGGTGGCGCCCTTGGCGACCGCGTCCTCGACGAGCTCCTCGAGCTCCTTGCCGGCATCCGCGGACGCCAGCGGGCCGAGGAACGTGTCGGGGTCCGTGGGGTCGTCGGGGGTGATCTTCGTGATCGCGTCGATGAACTTCCGGGAGAACTCGTCGTAGACGGCATCCACGACGATGAACCGCTTGGATGCCGTGCACGCCTGGCCGCCGTTGGCGATGCGGCCGCGCACGCCGGCTGCCACGGCCGCGTCGACGTCAGCATCCTCCAGGACGATGAACGGGTCCGAGCCGCCCAGCTCGAGGACGACCTTCTTCATATGCCTGCCGGCCACCTCGCCGACAGCCGAGCCCGCCTTCTCGGAGCCGGTCAGCGACACCCCTTGCACGCGCGGGTCGGCGATGATGCCGGCGATCTGGCGGCTGTCTACGAACGCGTTGATGTACGCGTCGGCCGGAAGCCCGGCATCGTGGAGCACGCGTTCGATGGCGAGGGCGGACTGCGGGCAGTTGCGGGCGTGTTTGAGGATGATCGTGTTGCCCAGTGCGAGGTTGGGGGCGACAAACCGGGCCACCTGGTAGTACGGGTAGTTCCACGGCATGATCCCCAACAGCGGCCCGATCGGCTCGGTGCGGACGAGCGCTTCCCCTCCGCCGACGATGTCGAGGGTCTCGTCGGTGAGAAACGCTTCGGCGTGGTCGGCGTAGTACTGGTAGATCGAGGCGACCAGCTCGACTTCCCCGCGGGCCTGCGTGACGGGTTTGCCGACCTCGAGGGTCAGCAGCGCGCTCAGTTCATCGATGCGGTCCCGGTGCAGTTGCGCCGCGCGTGCCAGGATCCCCGTCCGTTCGGCGAGCGGCAGCTCCCGGTACCTGCGGTAGGCCGTGTGCGAGCGGGCGACGATGTCGGCCACGTCCGCATCGCCGATCACGGGGTACTCGGCGACCGTCTGGCCGGTGGCTGGGTTGATGGTCCGGTATGCACCCATCGTGGTCTCCTCGCTTCATTGCTGTCGTGCGTCTCTCGGGCCACGCCCGCCCAGATCGGCGGTCGTCTGGCGCGGTACTGCCCACTCAGCCTGTCGCGCCGTGGCCGAGTTCGTCCAATACCGATCCCGGCCGAGATTGATGACGATGGCGCATCAGATGTACGTGGATCGGGTATTGGACGCGCATTGATCGGTGATGGGAGGCTGGGACGGTGACCACTCTGATACTCCGCGAGGGCGCGGACCGGCTTCACGTCGAACTGAACCGTCCTGACGTGCGAAACGCGATCAACGACGACATGGTCGACGAACTTCACGCGGTATGCACGAGCCTGGAGCGAGAGCCCCGCATCCTGATTCTCACCGGAACCTCCACGCCCGAACGGGGTGTGTTCGCGGCTGGCGCAGACATCCGGCAGCTGCTCGAGCGCGGCCGCGACGAAGCGCTGGCCGGCATCAACTCCGGGCTGTTCACCCGTATCGCGCGGCTGCCTATGCCGGTGATCGCCGCGGTCGACGGGTTCGCGATCGGGGGCGGTGCGGAACTCGCGTACGCGGCCGACATCCGGATCGCGTCCACCCGCGCCGTGTTCGGCAACCCCGAGACGGCGATCGGAATCCTGGCCGCGGCCGGGGCGACCTGGCGGCTCGCCGAGCTGGTGGGGGAGCCGCTGGCCAAGGAGATCCTGTTCACGGGGCGCCGGCTGGACGCCGAGGAGGCGCTGCGGTGTGGGTTGGTGGCCTCGGTGCATGAACCCGACCAGTTAGCGGCCGCGGCGGATACCGTCGCCGATCGGATCGCTGGCCAGGATCCGCTCGCCCTCCGCCTCTCGAAGCGCGTGCTCGCTGCGCCGCGGGACGCCCACCCCCTTGTCGACGAACTCGCGCAGGCGATCCTGTTCGAGTCGGACGCCAAGACGCAGCTGATGACCCGATTCCTCAACCGTTCTCAGGAGACCCGATGATCACTGTTCCCTCCACCGTCGGCGTGATCGGGGGCGGCCGCATGGGCGCCGGTATCGCGCAAGTGTTCGCTCAGGCGGGCGCCCAGGTCACCGTGATCGAACGTGACCCGGCGGCGGCGGGCGCGGCCGCCGCGCGGTTGGCCGATGGGATCCGCAAGGCCGCGGAGCGGGATGCCTCGGTCGACGTCGACGCAATCGCCGGCCGCGTCGCGGCCAGCGCCGACTACGAGGCGCTGCGGAATGCCGAGCTCGTGATCGAAGCTGTCCCAGAGACATTCGCACTCAAGGTCGAGGCGATGCAGAGAGCAGAGGGGATCGTGGAGGAGTCGGCGTGGCTGGCCACGAATACCTCATCGTTGTCGGTGACAAGGCTCGCGGCGCAGCTGGCGAGGCCGGAGCGCGTGTGCGGACTGCACTTCTTCAATCCGGTGCCGCCCTCGTCACTCGTCGAGATCGTGCTGACGCCGTCGACCGACCCGGACCTGCGGCAACGGGCGGAGCAGTGGGTGACATCGCTGGGGAAGACCCCGATCGTCGTCAACGACGCGCCCGGCTTCGCGAGCTCCCGCCTGGGCGCGGCAATCGCGCTGGAAGCGATGCGGATGCTCGAAGAGGGGGTGGCCAGCGCTGAGGACATCGACACGGCGATGGTGCTGGGATACCGTCACGCGACAGGTCCGTTGCGCACCTCCGATCTTGTCGGGCTGGACGTGCGTCTCGGGATCGCCGAATACCTCTATGAGACGCTCGGCGAGCGGTTCGCCCCGCCGCAGATCCTCCGCGACAAGGTCGCGGCCGGGGAGCTGGGACGCAAGACGGGACGCGGCTTCTTCGACTACGCGTGAGTCGT
Organism: Microbacterium fluminis; assembly: GCF_051549805.1. Taxonomy (GTDB): domain Bacteria; phylum Actinomycetota; class Actinomycetes; order Actinomycetales; family Microbacteriaceae; genus Microbacterium. The sequence continues at coordinate 2,740,721 of NZ_CP196042.1, read as the reverse complement.
GGCCGGCTGGACGCCCGGCGCGGTCACGCGCTGAGCACGATCCGGCCGGGCACGCCGCCCGCGGCGAGCCGGTCCAGCGCATCCTGCACCGCCGTCGCAGACAACTCCCCGTCGATGATCGGGAGATGCGGGAGCGCGCCGCGCCGCGCGAGCCCGACGAGCTCCTCGAGCTCGCCGAGGGACCCGACGAAGCTTCCGCGGATGGTGATGATCTTCAGAGTGAGCAACGCGGTGGGGATGACCAGCTCTCCGCCGAACAGCCCGACCTGAACCATCGTTCCGCCCTTGCGGAGCGCGGCGAACGCAGCGGGAGCTGTTGTGGAGTTGTTGACGAAGTCCACGATCGCCGCGACCGGCCCACCGGCGCCGGCGACGATGGCGGCGGCAAGGTCTTCCTGGCGGGCGGAGATCGTCGTGGTCGCTCCGAGCTGCCGCGCCAGTTCCAGATTGCGCTCCTGCAGGTCCACCGCGAGGACTGCTTCGTGGCCGAGCGCGCGCAGCGTGGCGATCGCCATCAACCCGACACCGCCGGCGCCTATCACCACGACCGGATCGGACGCGGTGGCCGGAAGGGCCTTGCGCGCGGCACTGTAGGCGGTCAGGCCGGAGCAGGCGAGAGTTGCGGCCCACCGCTCTTCGATCCCGGTGACGTCGAGGAGGTAACGGGGGTGCGGGACGAGGATAAACTCGGCATACCCGCCGTGGCGGGCGACGCCGAGGTTACGGGGCGAGGGGCACAGGTTCTCGTGACCTGCCTGGCATGCGTCGCAGGAGCCGTCGCCGATCCATGGGTAGACAAGGCGATGCTCACCCGGCGAGACCCCGTCGGCGTCGGGGCCGGCCGCTTCGACGACGCCGACGACCTCATGGCCGAGGACAAGCGGGTAGGTGACGCCCCGGTCGATCAGATTCAGACGCCCCCGGCTGCCGAGATCGTAGTACCCCTCACGCAGGTGCATGTCGGTGTGGCACACCCCGGACCGAACCACGCGCAGGAGGATTTCGGTGCCTTCGGGGGTCGGGGTCGGCAATTCCACATCGGTCACCGTGTGATCGTCTTGGAAGATCGCGAATGCGTGCATGGTTGTCCTCGCCGTTGATATACGCACAGTGGACTCCACGCTTCCACTTCGTTCTGATTCTCTCCAATACCAAATGGCAGGCGGATTGATACCTGGCGACCCTTAGCCTCGATCCACCGATGAGCCGTGGGTGTGCCGGGGCGGCATGATCGGGGCGCGGTGACGCGTCGAGGGCAGGGTTGAGTTCCGGGCGTCGCATCCCGGTCGTCCACTTGGTCCTCGGTCGTGCCGCGTTGCGGCGATGGTCAGGTGGTCACCGTTGGCGGTGGCGCGTGCGTGGCTGTGAAGAGCCGGTCGAACGCGGTCTGCCATGGCCAGGCCTCGGGCAGGTGCAGCGTGATTCGGCGCGCGGAGCGCGCCAGCCGTGCGGGGACGTGGATCAGGGTGCGGCGGATCGTCGCGGTCGTTGCTCTCGCGAGCCGTCCCGCTCGGTCGGCGACGAGACCGGCAGCGCGGGTGAGGTTGAATGCGATCACGGCGATGACGAGCCAGGCGCTGTTCGCGGTGAACACCCCGGAGGGCAGGTGCGCGAGCGGCCCCGCTTTGAGGTCGGCGTGGACCTGCTCGATGATCGCGTGACCGCGGTGGGTCTTGTCCGCGGCCACCGTGTCCATCACCTCCTTCGCTGTGGTGGTGAAGAACGCGTGATGCCGGTAGACGTCGAACAGGGTCGGCTGCTCCACCTGTCTCGGGTTCAGATCGGGGATGCGCCGCACCACCAACCGTCCGGCGACCTGTTCCGCCTTCTTCCTCGAGCGGAACGCGGTGAACGGGACCTCGGCGACCTCGGCTTTGGAGATCAGCTGCCCGGTGGTCTCGTCACGGATCGCGTCGGTGTACTCGATCATCTCCCACGCATCATCCGGGATGGTCGCGATCGCGGCCTTCACCGCCGGGTCCATCCTCACGGTCACCGACACGTCGGCGCCCGCCTTGATCGCGGTGCCGACGGTCGCGTGTCCGTAGAACGCGGAGTCCGCCCGCAGCAACGGCCTGGCCCCGGTCGCGGCGCGGGTGCGGCGCAGGGTGGCGAGAGCATCGCCGACGATCCGCGCGGCCCCCTTCGGGGACCCGGTCTTCCCCTGCCGCAACCGCTGGGCCAGGATCACCGGCGCCGACGAGGTGGTCGATGCCGTGGCGAGGAGGGCGTTCAGCCCCCGGACGCCGGAGTACCCGAAACCGGCGCCCTGCTTCTGGTATCCGTGGACCTCGATGATGGTGTCGTCCAGATCCACCATCACCCGCTCGCCATCGCCTGCTCGGAGCAGCGGCGCGTCGACAGCGAGATTCGCGAACACCCGGGAGGCGACGGCGTCGAGCTGGCGGACGTGTCCGAACCGGAACTCCCGCAGGAACGACCCGAGCGTCGACGGCGCATACGTCCGGTCGAACAACCGGCCCATTCCGCCATGGCGGAGCAGGTTCATGTCGTCGATCGAGTCCGCCCCGGCGAGCATGCCCGCGACCAGTGCCATCACCTTCGCACCCGCGTTGGCGCCCTTATCCGTCGGGACGCTCAACCGCTCACGCGCGAGCTCGTCCAACCCCGCGGAACGCGCCAGGCGGAGCATCGGCACCAGCCCCGCGGCCGACACGAGATTCGGATCATCGAACACCGCAGACACTGCGGCGGGGGCGTGCTTGAATTGCATCTACGAGATGCCTCTCCGACCAGACGAACAGAACCCTAAGCAAGCTCTATTCTTCCTGATCAGAGGGGCATTTCTACGTCACGACGCTCGCTCAACGCCCCGTCCATCGGTGGATCGAGGCTTAGTCCTGCGGCGTCGGGAGGACGGATTCGGACAACCGGAGCACGGCGTGCAAGGCACGGTCGTCGCTGTCGCGCAGCCACGCCATCCGCAGCTCGACAGGTGCGACGTCGTCGGTCAGGCGCAGGAAGCGCAAGTGCGGGTCGGCGATGCTGTCGATCACCGAGGACAGGGTCAATGAGCAGCCGATCTCGGCGGAGACGAGGGACATCAGCGTCCACGAGTCCGGTGCGTGCTGGACGACATCGGCGTTGAACCCGGCGGCTCTACTCATCTGTCGCAGCCGCTCCAGCAGCAACGTGCCGGTCTGCGGTTGGAGCGACACGAACGGCTCACCCTCGAACTGCGCGATCGACACGGCACCGGCGTCGGCTAGACGGTGGGTCTCCGGGACGGCGATGACGAGTTCCTCGACAGCGATCACGCGGGTGCGCACGGCGGCGGGAATGTGGTCCCACCTGCCGAGGGCGATGTCGATGTCGCCGCGGGTGAGCAGCTGCATCGCCGGTTGGGCGAAGTGCTGACTGAGCAGCTCGAGGTGGATGCCTGGGTGGTTCTGGTTGACTGCTCGGGCGAGCAATCCGACCATCACGTTGGAGGACGCACCCGCGTACGCCAGACGGACGTGACCGATCTCGCCCGTCCCGGCTGCGCGGGCGACCCTGCTCACCCGGTCCAGCGCGTCCAGGACCTCCTGGGCGGGGGCGACGAGGGCCTCGCCCACCGAGGTCAGCGTTACCTTGCGGGTGCTCCGCTCGAACAGCCGCGCACCCAACTCCCGCTCCAGCTGCTGGATGCCGCGGCTGATCGGCGGCTGCGCCATATGCAGGCGCTCGGCTGCCCGTCCGAAGTGCAGTTCCTCGGCGACGGCGAGGAAGGTGCGCAGCTGCTGCAGATCCATCCAGGGATTATTGCATAATCCGTACCGATGGAAGGTGGATTGGCATACAAGTCTGGATGAGTCGGCCGGGGTCGCGCAGACCCCGGCCGACCGAGATCACTGCGCGGTATAGCCGCCATCCACGACATACTCGGCGCCGGTGACGAAGGAAGCCTCGTCCGAGGCGAGGAAGAGTACGACGTTCGAGACTTCCTCGGGCTGGCCGGGCCGGTCGAGGATCGTCGTGGACAGCACGGCTTTCGTCGACTCCGGCGTCGCCAGCAGCCCCGTGGTCATGGGGGTGGCGATGACACCGGGATGCACAGAGTTCACCCGGATGCCGTACTTGGCCAGGTCCACCGCGCTGGCCTTGGTCAGCAGCCGGACGGCGCCCTTTGACGCCTCGTACGCGGCGGCGCTCGGTGCGCCGATGATGCCGTAGATCGACGAGATGTTCACGATCGATCCCCCGCCTGCGCGGACCAGAGCAGGCACCGCGGCCTTGGTGCCGAGGAAGACACCCTTGGCGTTGATGCGGAAGATGAGGTCCCACTCCTCCTCTGTGGTCTCCTCGACGGGCTTGAGGATGAGCACCCCCGCGTTGTTGACCAGAATGTCGAGCCGGCCGAAACGCTGCTCGGCTTCTGCCACGATCTCGTCCCACCTCGCCGCGATCGCGACATCCTGCTCCAGCCCCACGACCGTCCCGCCGTCACGGTTCGCTTCGGCGACGGTGTGCTCGAGCCCGGCCGAGTCGACGTCGGTGGCGAGGACGCTCGCCCCTTCCTGGGCGAGGCGGCGCACATGCGCGCGCCCCATCCCGTTCGCCGCGCCGGTGACGATCGCGACCTTGCCTGCAAGCCTGCTACCCATGGGTTCTCCTTAGCCTCATTGCTGATCACGCCCAGGCGCAGGCCGCTGCCGGCCCCGTCGCCTCGACGCTCCCCAGGCGTGATGTCCAAACGGGAGTCTCGAGTGTGCCGTTCTGGAACAGCCCCTCGTTTCATGAGATCACAGCATCAATACGTGTCCGATCAGGTATTGGACGGACATAAACGGCTGCTGGGAGTCTGGATGGACATGACGACGACTGAGGTGTTCCCGATGATGAAGAGCTCGCTCCCGGATGACCGGACGGTGCAGGACGTTCCCGGCGGCCCTTTCGACGGCCTCCTAGTCGCCGATTTCGGCCGGGTACTTGCCGGCCCTTACTGCACGATGCTGCTCGCGGACCTCGGCGCGACGGTCATCAAGGTGGAGAGCCCGCTGGGGGATGAGACACGCAGCTACCGGCCACCGGAGTACCGAGGCGAGTCGACCTACTTCCTCTCCATCAACAGGAACAAGCAGTCTGTGGTGCTGGACTTCCGCAACCCCGATGACCTTGTCCTCGCACAGCGTCTCGCGGCCCGAGCCGATGTGGTCACAGAGAACTTCAAACCCGGCGGGCTCCGGCGATTCGGCCTGGACTACGAGTCCGTCAAGCGGGAGAACCCCAGTGTGATCTATGCGTCGATCACCGGCTTCGGTACCGCGGGAGGCGCGGGGCTCGCCGGCTACGACCTGCTCGCACAGGCGCTGTCTGGACTGATGAGCGTGACCGGCGCGCCGAACACGGAAGGATTCCGCGCGGGCGTCGCGGTGTTCGATGTGATCACCGGATTGCACACCTGCATCGCGATCACCTCCGCCCTTTACCACCGACAGCGCTCGGGAGAGGGACAGCACGTCGAACTGAACCTGCTGTCCTCCGCACTGTCGGGCATGGTCAACCAGACCGGCGGGTTCCTGCTGAGCGGGCAGTCTCCGACCCGGATGGGCAATGACCACCCCAGCATCTACCCCTACGCACCGTTTCGCACCCATGACGGGGAACTGGTGCTCGCGATCGGCAACGACGCGCAGTTCGCTACGTTCTGCGACGCCATCGGGCTGCCGCAGCTGGCCGCAGACACTCGCTTCGCGTCCAACGCAGACCGCAGCGCGCACCGAGACGCCCTGCGCCCGCTGCTGACAGCGCGGCTGGTCACCAAGACCGCATGGGAGTGGTTCGACATCTTCAGCCCGTTGCAGGTCCCGTGCGCGCCGGTCCTGGATGTCCGTGGAGGCGTCGAGTTCGCTGCGAAGATCGGCCTGGAGCCCAGCGTCGCGGCCGGCACCGGCGACCACGCGGTGCCCACCATTCGCAACCCCATAACGTTCTCCCGCACCCCCGCGAGTTACCGCGCCGCGCCTCCTGCACTCGACCAGGATGGCGAGGCGGTCCGACGGTGGCTGCAAGTCGCGGAAGACGATGAAGACCACGTCGGCGACCGGGTTACCGTCCCGGCGATTCGGAAAGAGGGACGCTGAGAGATGACGATCACGAAGACAGCACATCCGGTGGATACGGACTTCTATCAGATCGGTGATCTTCTCGGCGACGACGACCGCAATCTCATCACACGTGTGCGCGGATTCGTGGATTCCGAGGTCCTGCCAATCATCAATGAGTACTGGGAAATGGCGGACTTCCCTTACCAGATCCTCCCCGCACTGGGCGCGCTGGGAATCGTGGGCACCGCGATCCAGGGCTACGGCTGTCCGGGACTGACCCGACTGCAGACCGGCCTCGTCGCGATGGAACTGTCTCGTGGAGACGGGAGTGTGAACACGCTCAATGCCGTGCACTCGGGACTTGCGATGGGCAGCATCGCACTGCTCGGCGACGACGAGCAGAAGCAGCGCTGGCTGCCCGAAATGGCAGCCCTCCGCAAGCTCGGCGCGTTCGCGCTGACCGAGCCCGATCACGGCTCCGACTCCGTCGCCCTGGAGACAACTGCCCGCCGCGACGGGAACGCGTATGTCATAGACGGTGCCAAACGGTGGATCGGGCTCGGACACGTTGCGGACCTCGTCATCATCTGGGCCCGCGACACAGCGGACGCCAAAGTGAAGGCATTCGTGCTCGAGAAAGGCGCTGACGGACAGTATCCCGAGGGGTACTCTGCGGAGGCGATCACCGGGAAGATCGCTAAGCGCGCGATCCAGCAGGCGCACATCGAGATCTCCGGACTGAGGATCCCTGCCGGGAACAAGCTGGCGAAGTCGACCTCATTCCGTGACGTCTCCGCGATCCTCAACCGCACCCGCAGCGCCGTCGCGTGGGAGGCGCTCGGACACGCTCTCGCCGCGTACGAGGCAGCGGCGGTCTACGTCCAGGAACGTGTCCAGTTCGGCAAGCCCATCGCCAGCTTCCAGCTGGTGCAGAACAAGCTGGCCAACATGCTCGCCGATCTCACCGCGATGCAGTTGCTCTGCTTCCGCACAGCCACTCTGCAGGATGAAGGGCGACTGACGAACGAACAGGCCTCGCTCGCGAAGATGTTCACCGGCCAGCACGCGCGTGCACTCTGCAGGGATGCCCGTGACCTCCTCGGCGGCAACGGACTCCTTCTGGAGAACCACGTCGCCCGCCACCTCACCGACATGGAAGTCGTCCACACATATGAGGGGACCGACTTCATCCAGTCGCTCATCATCGGCCGCCAGATCACCGGAATATCGGCGTTCGCCTGACCCTCGGCCGACCACGGAAGGGAGCCCGCCATGACCGCGAGCTTTGTATACGATGCTGTCCGCACGCCGTTCGGGCGTGCGGGTGGCGCGCTCAGCGGCATCCGTCCCGACGATCTCGCCGCCGCCGTGATGAGGGCGACCGTCGAGCGCGTGGGCGTCGACCCCGCGCGCATCGATGACGTGATCTTCGGCGATGCGAACCAAGCAGGAGAGGACAACCGCGACGTCGCCCGTTTCGGGGCGCTGCTGGCAGGCTTCCCCACCAGTGTCACCGGCGTGACCGTCAACCGACTCTGCTCGTCGTCGCTGGAAGCGGTGATCCAGGCCGCCCGCGCTGTCGAGACCGGCGACGCCGGTCTCGTGCTCGCCGGCGGAGTGGAGTCCATGAGCCGGGCGCCGTTCATCGTGGAGAAGTCGCCGAGGCCGTGGCCGGCGGTCGGTAACCAGACACTGTGGAACACCTCCATCGGGTGGCGGATGACCAACCCGAAGCTGCCGAAGCAGTGGACCATCTCCAATGGAGAATCGGCGGAGAAGATCGCCCGAGAGTGGGGAATCTCCCGAGATGCCCAGGACGAGTTCGCCGTGCGCTCTCACCGGCTGGCAGCTAAAGCGTGGGCTGACGGGGTCTACGATGGCGAGATCGTGCACGTGCCAGGGGCCGACCTGGCACGCGACGAGGGCATCCGGGACGACACTTCCGTGGACAAGCTCGCCGGGCTTACTCCGCTGTTCGCGCGCGACGGCGAAGGCACCGTCACCGCCGGCAACTCCTCGCCGATCAACGACGGCGCTTCCGCCGTTCTGATCGCCGCGGAGGGTGCGCTGCCCGGCGAGCCACTCGCGCGGATTGCGGGACGCGGGGCGCATGGCGTCGATCCGCATCTGTTCCCGATCGCGCCGATCGAGGCGGCGAACAAGGCGCTCGCACGCGCCGGCCGGTCCTGGGCCGATGTCGACGTGGTCGAGCTCAACGAGGCGTTCGCTTCACAGTCGCTCGCATGCGTCGCCGGGTGGCCTGAACTTGATCCTGAGCGGGTCAACATCCACGGCGGAGCGCTGGCCATCGGCCATCCGCTGGGCGCTTCGGGGGGCCGCATTCTCGGGCATGCCGCGCATGAGCTTGCGCGACGCGGAGGCGGCGTCGCCGTCGTGGCGATCTGCATCGGCGTGGGTCAAGGCCTCGCCGTCGTGCTGGAACGGTGACAGTGAGACCGCGAGCATCCGTTCGTGGTGGGGTCATTGGCAGTCCCAGAGTCAACCGAAGCTTCAGCATTCCCCTCCGACGTTCTTCCTCGACGGTGAGATGCTCGAGCTCGGCCAGCTGCAGTGACCTCCAGCGCTCTCGCCGCCGTGACAGGCCGCTGACCAGACAGGGTCGGCGCGTCAGAGAGCGGTGTAGGAATCCGCCATTTCCCGTGGAATCCTGAGTCCGGGACCACCGCCAACTAGCGTGGAATCCCTGGGGTTATCCGCCATCTCGAGCGGGAACCTACAGCGCACGCCTGCGACATCGGGGGAGTCCCAGCATCCTCGGAGCCGGCGCTCGTACCCTGGGGAGTCCTGCACACGACGGAGGACGCCATGGGTTTCTGGGATCGGCTGATGGGCAACGACGACACGGCACGGCAGACCGCCCGCCCGCAGGCCTCTCAGCCTGTGCGCAGCGAGGACGAGATCGCCATCGAGCGCTACCGCTACCTGCTGCGCACCGCGCCGCCCGAGACGATCGAGCAGGTGCACGCCGAGGCGTTCGCGCGGCTCACCGAGCCGCAGCGGCAGCAGGTGCTCGCCGAGCTGTCCGCCGGCCTCGACCCCGCCGAGCAGCCGCGCTCGACAGACCCGCAGGCGATGGCCCGCGCCGCCACACGAGCGGAGTACCGGTCGCCGGGGTTCATGGAGCGCACGCTCGGTCCGGGCGGCCGCAGCGGGCAGGGCTCGGGACCGGGTTTCGGCGCGATGGTCGGCTCGTCGATCCTCGGCACCGTGGCCGGCTACGTCATCGGGTCGGCGCTGGTGAGCACGTTCATGGCGCCGGCGTTCGCCGACGGCGGTGACGGCGGATCCGGCGACGCGGGCTCGGCGGATGCCGGAGGCGACGGCGGATCCGCGGATGCCGCCGGCGCGGGCGACGCCGGCGGATGGGGCGATTCCGGCTTCGGAGGAGACTTCGGGGGCGGCGACTTCGGCGGAGGGGATTTCGGAGGGTTCTGATCCGGCTTCGACGCCGGTCGGGCGTCGGCCGTGGCATCCTCGAGTCATGCCGCTCGTCGCCCTCACCGGAGGCATCGCCTCGGGCAAGTCCACGATCGCCCGCCGACTCGCCGAGCTCGGGGCGGTGATCGTCGACGCCGACGCGATCGTGCGCCACGTCCAGCAGCCCGGGTCGCCGGTGCTGGCCGCGATCGGCGCGGACTTCGGCGAGCGGATGCTGCGCGACGACGGATCACTCGACCGCGCCGCCCTCGGAGCCGCCGTCTTCGGCGACCCCGATGCGGTGGCCCGGCTGAACGCGATCGTCCACCCGGCGGTGCGCGCGGAGTCCGCGCGCCGATTCGCCGAGGCGTTCGCGGCCGACCGCGACGCGGTGGTCGTCTACGACGTCCCGCTGCTGGCCGAGGCCGGGCGCGACGATCCGTGGGAGCTCGTCGTGGTCGCCGACGCGCCGGCCGCGATGCGGCACGAGAGGCTCGTCGCCCTCCGCGGCCTGACGGCGGCGGAGGCATCCGCCCGTCTGTCGTCGCAGGTGCCCGATGAGGAGCGGCTGCGCCTCGCCGATGTGGTGATCGACACCGCGGGCGCGATGGCCGACACCGTGCGTCAGGTCGACGAGCTCTGGGCGCAGCTGCCCGACCGCATCGCCGAGCGGGCGGAGCGCAGGGGCTGAGCCTCCGCGCACGGCGAACGCGGGCCGGGATGTCGGAGGCCCGTCCTACGCTGGGAGGATGCAGGCGACGCGTTCGGTCCGGCCCTTCGAGGTCATCAGCGAGTACGAGCCCTCCGGTGACCAGCCGGGGGCGATCGCCGACCTCGCCGGGCGCATCAACGCGGGCGAGACCGATGTGGTGCTGCTCGGTGCGACCGGTACCGGCAAGTCCGCGACGACGGCGTGGCTCATCGAGCAGGTGCAGCGCCCGACACTGGTGCTGGCGCACAACAAGACGCTGGCGGCGCAGTTGGCCAACGAGTTCCGCGAACTCATGCCGAACAACGCCGTCGAGTACTTCGTGTCGTACTACGACTACTACCAGCCCGAGGCCTACGTGCCGCAGACCGACACCTTCATCGAGAAGGACTCCTCGGTCAACGCCGAGGTCGAGAGGCTGCGGCACTCGACCACCAACTCGCTGCTCTCCCGACGCGACGTGGTCGTGGTCTCGACGGTGTCGTGCATCTACGGTCTCGGCTCGCCCGAGGAGTACCTGCGGGCGATGGTGGCGCTGCAGGTGGGCGAGCGCTACGACCGCGACGCCCTCATCCGCAAGTTCATCTCGATGCAGTACAACCGCAACGACGTCGACTTCTCGCGCGGCAACTTCCGGGTGCGCGGCGACACGATCGAGATCATCCCGGTCTACGAGGAGTACGCGATCCGCATCGAGCTCTTCGGCGACGAGATCGAGGCGATCTACATGCTGCATCCGCTCACCGGAGACGTGGTGCAGAAGATGGACTCCGTGCCGATCTTCCCGGCCACCCACTACGCGGCCGGCACCGAGACGGTGCACCGCGCGATCGGCACGATCGAGACCGAGCTCGAGCAGCGGCTGAAAGAGCTCGAGTCGCAGAACAAGCTCCTCGAGGCGCAGCGGCTGCGCATGCGCACGACGTTCGACCTCGAGATGCTCCAGCAGCTCGGATTCTGCTCGGGCATCGAGAACTACTCGCGTCACCTCGACGGCCGCGAGCCGGGCGAGCCGCCGCACACGCTGCTCGACTTCTTCCCCGACGACTTCCTGATGGTGATCGACGAGTCGCACGCGACCGTCCCCCAGATCGGGGCGATGTACGAGGGCGATGCGTCGCGCAAGCGCACGCTCGTCGAGCACGGCTTCCGCCTGCCCAGCGCCATGGACAACCGTCCGCTGCGATGGGACGAGTTCAAGGAGCGCGTCGGTCAGACGGTCTACCTGTCGGCCACGCCGGGGCGCTACGAGATGGGCATCGCCGACGGCGTGGTGGAGCAGATCATCCGTCCGACGGGGCTCGTCGACCCGCAGATCATCGTCAAGCCGTCGAAGGGGCAGATCGACGACCTGCTCGAGGAGATCCGCGTGCGGGCCGAACGCGACGAACGCGTGCTGGTCACCACGCTCACCAAGAAGATGGCCGAAGAGCTCACCGACTTCCTCGGCGAGCACGGTGTGAAGGTGCGCTACCTGCACTCCGACGTCGACACGCTCCGCCGGGTCGAGCTCCTCACCGAGCTGCGCGCCGGCGTCTACGACGTGCTGGTCGGCATCAACCTCCTCCGCGAGGGCCTCGACCTGCCCGAGGTGTCGCTGGTGGCGATCCTCGACGCCGACAAGGAGGGGTTCCTGCGCTCCGGCACGTCGCTCATCCAGACGATCGGCCGTGCCGCCCGCAACGTGTCGGGCGAGGTGCACATGTACGCCGACAACATCACCGACTCGATGCGCAACGCGATCGACGAGACCGACCGCCGCCGCGACAAGCAGATCACCTACAACCTCGAGAACGGCATCGACCCGCAGCCGCTGCGCAAGAAGATCGCCGACATCACCGACGCCCTCGCGCGTGAGGGCGCCGACACGGCCGAGATGATGTCGAAGCGGCGTGCCGGTGCGACCGGCAAGGGCAAGTCGCCGACCCCCCGCCTGCGGCGCGAGGGCATCGCCGCCGAGGGCGCGAACCAGCTCGAGGCGACGATCGAAGACCTCAGCAACCAGATGCTGTCGGCGGCGGCCGAGCTCAAGTTCGAGCTCGCCGCTCGCCTGCGCGACGAGGTGCAGGATCTCAAGAAGGAGCTGCGCGCGATGGAGCGCGCCGGGCACGCATAGACCAGGGCACGTGTCGACCCCGGGCACGCATAGACCAGGGCACGTGTCGACCCCGGGCACGCATAGACCAGGGCACGTGTCGACCCCGGGCACGTGTAGACCTCGGGCACGCGTAGACCCCGGGCACGCCTGCCCGGCCGGTGCGGTCTCTCGGTGAGCTCGACGCCGATCGGCCTAGGGGCAGTGCATCAGCGGCTTCGGGCCGCTGCGGTCGAACGCGTGCAGCGACATCGGCGCACCGCACAGCGGACACGGCCGCTCGGTGCGCACCGGCTCGGGCGTGGTCTCGTAGGGACCGACGGCAGCGGGCCCGGCCGCGCGGATGAGCTTCGCGTTGATCCAGGCGTACCACCCGCCGGCTTCCCTCACGCGCTCGCGCAGCGACGGATCGGCGGACTCGTCGGGAGTGGTGTCGTCGGGCATATCGATTAGTGTACTAAACAATCGTGCACGTAGAATCGTGGCATGACGACGCCCGATGATCTCCTCCGGCTCGACAACCAGGTCTGCTTCGCCATCGTCACTGCGGCGCGCAACGTCGTCGCGATCTACCGTCCGGTGCTCGAGCCGCTGGGGCTCACCCATCCGCAGTACCTGGTCATGCTCGCCCTGTGGGAGCGCGCGCCGCGCTCGCTCGGTGAACTCGCAGACGAACTGGCGATGGAGCCGGCCACCCTCTCACCTCTCGTCAAGCGGCTCGAGGCGCAGGGACGGGTGACTCGCACACGGCGGGGGAGCGACGAGCGCGTGCTCGACATCGCACTCACGGACGACGGTCGCGCGCTGCGCGCGCAGGCGCTCGAGGTGCCGGGCAGGATCATGGCGTCCGTCGGCGTCGACGCCTCCGCGCTCGCCGGTCTGCGCGACGCGCTCGCCCCGTTCGCCGGTCGCCGCGCGCCCCGCGACTGACGAATCCGCGAAGAGAGAGGTGGGGGGCATCCGTTCGTGAGGGCTCTCTCATACCTCTAGGCGACCTCTCAGCGCACCCATAGGCTCGGCGGTGGCGCCCCATCGTGCCCCGGTCGGCCGCGGACGCCTCCCACAGGTTCGAGGAGAGGAAGCCGTTCCATGCGCACTCCGTCCAAGTCCGATCACCGTCGGCGCCTCCGACACCTCGGCGGAGGTGCCGTCATCGCCGTCGCGGCGCTCGGGGCGAGTCTGCTCGCCGCCCCGGCGGCGCAGGCCGTCAACGACGTCGCGATCGACCTCGTGACGGTCAACGACTTCCACGGGCGCATCGAGGCGTCCGCTCCCTCGGGCGGGATCGCCGCCCTCGCGACCGCGGTGAAGCAGGTGCGCGCCGCCAATCCGAACACCGTCTTCGCCGCCGCCGGCGACATGATCGGGGCCTCCACCTTCACCTCATTCATCCAGCAGGACAAGCCGACGATCGACACCCTCAACGCCGCGGGTCTGGACGTCAGCTCGGTCGGCAACCACGAGTTCGACCGCGGATGGAGCGATCTCGTCGACCGCGTGCAGCCCCTGGCGCTGTGGGAGTACCTCGGGGCGAACGTGTACGACAAGGCGACCGGTCAGCCCGCGCTGCCCAGCTACTACGTCAAGGAGCTCGACGGGGTGCGCATCGGATTCGTCGGCGCCGTCACCAACGAGCTGCCGTCGCTGGTCAACCCGGCGGGGATCGCCAATCTCGACATCCGCGATGCCGTCACCGAGGCCAATCGCGCGGCCGCCGAGCTCACCGACAACGTCGACACCGGGCTCACCGGCGGCGTGGGGCTCGCCGGACCCGGCCGGAACCTCGAGGCCGACATCGTCGTGCTGCTGGTGCACGAGGGGGCCGCGACCCCGGCGGTGGAATCCGCGACCGACCCCGCGACGCCGTTCGGGAAGATCGTCAACGGAGCGAGCAGCAGTATCGACGCGATCGTGTCGGGGCACACCCATCTCGCCTACAACCACCAGATCGCTTTCGCCGGAGGTCAGCTGCCGACGCGTCCGGTGATCTCGTCGGGCCAGTACGGCGAGAAATTCAGCGACATGAAGATCGTCTACGACCGTGACGCCGGCGTGCTGAAGTCGATGACCAACACGACGTACGACATGTACACGACGCCCCCGGGCACCACGACCCCCGTGGCGAACTACGCGCAGGACGGACCCGTCGCGACCCTGGTGAAGGCTGCGGTGGATGCCGCGGCCGGCCCGGGTGCGGCGCCGCTGGGTGCCATCACGGCCGACTTCAACCGTGCGCTCCAACCCGGCACCGACGCCAACGGCAACCCGGCGAACGTGGAGAACCGGGGCGGCGAGTCGACGCTCGGCAACTTCGTGGCCGACGTGCAGCTGTGGTCGGCGAAACGCGCCGATCCGTCCACCGCGATCGCCTTCATGAATCCCGGCGGACTGCGCGCGAACATGACGTTCGCGCCGGACGGCGTGCTCACCTACAAGGAGGCGGCAGCGGTGCAGCCGTTCGCGAACACACTTGTGAACGTCACCCTCACCGGCGACCAGATCCGCCAGGCGCTGGAGCAGCAGTGGCAGCCTGCGACGGCGGCCCGCCCGTTCCTCAAACTCGGCGTCTCGAAGGCGCTCGCCTACACGTTCGACCCGGCCGCCGCGGCGGGAGCGCGCATCACCTCGATGACGCTCGACGGGGCGCCGATCGATCCGGCGGCGAGCTACCGCGTGGTGGTCAACAGCTTCCTCGCCGCGGGCGGCGACAACTTCCCCGCGTTCGCGGCCGGCACGGCCAAGACCGACACGGGCAAGGTCGACCTCGAGTCGATGGTCGAGTACATGGCCGATGCGAAGACGGTGTCGCCCGATCTCGCGCAGCGCGCCGTCGGAGTCACCCTGTCGGCGCCGGGCCCGCAGGGCTACGTGGGTGGAACGACCCTCACCGCCGACCTGTCGTCGCTCGACTTCACCACGAACGAGGCCCCCGCAGGCACGGTGAGCGTGTCGATCGGCGGGTCCGCTCCGGTGACCGCCTCGATCGACCGCACCCTGACGGCGGCGAACGATCTCACCGGACGTGCGACGGTCACCGTACCGGTGCCGACCACCGTGTCGGGCGCCGTGCTGCTGACGATCACCACCCCGTCGGGCACGTCGGTGTCGGTGCCGATCACGGTGTACCAGACCCCCGTCGTCACCAAGGCGCCGACGGTGACCCTCGGCGTACCGGGCAAGTTCCTGGTGCGCACCGGCGCCGCCGTGCCGTATGCGGTGTACGTGATCGCGAAGGACGCGTCGCCGACCGGTGAGGTGACCGTCTACGACGGCGCCGTCCCGATCGCGACGGCGACCCTGACGGCGGCCGACAAAGGCGTCGTGCGCATGACGCTGACGGGGCTGAAGCGGGGCCTGCACCTGCTGTCCGCCTCGTACGCCGGAAGCGACACCTTGAAGCCGAGCACAGGAGTGAAGCTGCCGGTCCTCATCTGGTAGCGCTGCAGCGGACGGATGCCGCGGGTCCTCCCTGCCCCGCGGCATCCGTCGTCCCTCCGCGGGCGTGAGGGGAGCCGGCGATGCCGCCCGGAGCGAACCCGGAGCCGGTGTCGGAGGCCCCGCCTAGACTTGTCCGGTGCCCATCGTTCCTGTCGTCGCGCCCGGAAAACTCAGTGTTCGCGGTGCCCGCGTGCACAATCTCAAGAACGTCGATCTCGACATCCCGAGGGACTCCCTCGTCGTGTTCACGGGCCTGTCCGGGTCGGGCAAGTCGAGCCTCGCGTTCGACACGATCTTCGCCGAGGGTCAGCGCCGCTACGTCGAATCGCTGAGCGCCTACGCCCGCCAGTTCCTCGGCCAGGTCGACCGTCCCGACGTCGACTTCATCGAGGGCCTCAGCCCCGCCGTGTCGATCGACCAGAAGTCGACCAACCGCAACCCGCGCTCCACGGTCGGCACGATCACCGAGATCCACGACTACATGCGTCTGCTGTGGGCGCGCATCGGCGTGCCGCACTGCCCCGAGTGCGGTGAGGTCATCCAGCGCCAGACGGTGCAGCAGATCGCCGACCAGCTCATGGAGCTGCCCGACCGCACGCGCTATCAGATCGTCGCGCCGGTCGTCACCCAGAAGAAGGGCGAGTTCGTCGACCTGTTCCGCGAGCTCGGGGCGAAGGGCTACGCCCGCGCGATCGTCGACGGCGAGCTCATCCAGCTGGCCGAGCCGCCCACCCTCAAGAAGAGCTACAAGCACGACATCGCCGTCGTCGTCGACCGTCTGGTGGCCGCTCCCGACACCCTGGGTCGCGTCACCGACTCGGTCGAGACGGCGCTGGGGCTGGCCGGCGGCATCATGCAGGTGAACTTCGTCGACGAGGAGGGGGATGCCGCGTGGCAGAGCTTCTCCGAGAAGCTCGCCTGCCCCAACGGCCACCCGCTGCAGCTCACCGAGATCGAGCCGCGCACCTTCTCGTTCAACGCGCCGTTCGGCGCGTGCCCGGCCTGCTCGGGCCTCGGCACGCGGATGTCCGTCGACGTCGAGCTCATGCTGGGCGACGAGGAGCTGTCGATCCGCGAGGGCGTGCTCATCCCGTGGACCACCCAGGGCAAGGGCCTCTTCCAGTACTACGAGCGCCTGCTCGAGGGCCTCGCGGCCGACCTGAACTTCTCGCTCGACACCCCGTGGCGCAAGCTCCCCGTCGATGTGCGTGAGGCGGTGCTGCGCGGCGAGAACTACAAGGTCACGGTCAAGTGGAAGAACCGCTACGGCCGCGAGATGCGCTACGCCTCCGGCTTCGAAGGCGTCGTGCCCTACATCGAGCGGCAGTACACGCAGGCCGACACCGACGCCCAGCGGCAGCGCTGGTCGGAGTACCTGCGCGAGGTGCCGTGCCCCGTGTGCGACGGTGCGCGGCTCAAGCCCGAGGTGCTGGCGGTGCAGGTGCACGGACATTCCATCGCGGATGCCTCGCGGCTGAGCCTGGCCGACGCGCACGCGTACTTCGCCGAGCTCGAGCTGACCGACCGCGAGGCCAAGATCGCGGCCCAGGTGCTGCGCGAGATCCGCGCCCGGCTGGACTTCCTCATCCAGGTCGGGCTCAACTACCTCAACCTCGGCCGCTCCGCCGGGTCGCTCTCCGGAGGAGAGGCGCAGCGCATCCGGCTCGCGACGCAGATCGGCTCCGGCCTCACCGGCGTGCTGTACGTGCTCGACGAGCCGTCGATCGGCCTGCACCAGCGTGACAACCGCCGGCTCATCCAGACCCTCGTCACCCTCCGCGACCTCGGCAACACGCTGATCGTGGTGGAGCACGACGAGGAGACGATCCACGCCTCCGACTGGGTCGTCGACATCGGCCCGCGCGCGGGCGTGAACGGCGGCGGCGTCGTGCACTCAGGCCCGCTGGAGTCGCTGCTCACCGAGCGCGAGTCCCTCACCGCCGACTACCTGACCGGGCGCCGCGAGATCCCGACGCCGAAGAAGCGCCGCCGCATCGACAAGAGCCGCAAGATCAGCGTCGTGGGCGCACGCGCCAACAACCTCCGCAACGTCACGGCCGACTTCCCGCTGGGCGTGCTCACCGCGGTGACCGGCGTGAGCGGCTCGGGCAAGTCGTCGCTCGTGAACGACATCCTCTACGAGGTGCTCGCGTCGCGGCTGAACGGCGCGCGCCGCGTGCCCGGCAAGCACACCCGCGTCACCGGCACGGACGAGCTCGACAAGGTCGTGCACGTCGATCAGGGCCCGATCGGCCGCACGCCCCGCTCGAACCCCGCCACCTACACGGGCGTGTTCGACCGCATCCGCACGCTGTTCAGCGAGACGCCCGAGGCCAAGGTCCGCGGCTACCAGCCCGGCCGGTTCAGCTTCAACGTCAAGGGCGGGCGCTGCGAGGCGTGCTCGGGCGACGGCACGATCAAGATCGAGATGAACTTCCTTCCCGACGTCTACGTCGACTGCGAGGTCTGTCACGGCAAGCGCTACAACCGCGACACGCTCGCCGTGCACTACAAGGGCAAGAACGTCGCCGAGGTGCTCGAGATGCCCATCGAGGAGGCGGCCGACTTCTTCGAGCCGATCCAGGCGATCCACCGCTATCTGAAGACGCTCGTCGACGTGGGCCTGGGCTACGTGCGGCTCGGACAGTCGGCGACCACTCTGTCCGGCGGCGAGGCGCAGCGCGTCAAGCTCGCCACCGAGCTCCAGCGCCGCAGCAACGGGCGCAGCATCTACGTGCTCGACGAGCCCACGACGGGCCTGCACTTCGAGGACGTCCGTCGTCTGCTGGAGGTTCTCAACGGGCTGGTCGACAAGGGCAACACGGTGATCGTGATCGAGCACAACCTCGACGTGATCAAGTCCTCCGACTGGATCATCGACCTCGGCCCCGAGGGCGGCTCGGGCGGCGGGCAGATCGTCGCCACCGGAACCCCCGAGCAGGTCGCCCGGGTCGAAGGCAGCCACACGGGCGCATTCCTGGCCGAGGTGCTCCACGCGGCTCCGGCGGTCCGCAAAGCCGGCTGACCGTGGCCGATCAGCTCTCCTACCGCCCGAAGCCGGGGGAGATCCCGACCAACCCCGGGGTCTACCGGTTCCGCGACGCCGACGGGCGCGTGCTCTACGTCGGCAAGGCCAAGAACCTGCGTGCACGCCTCTCGAACTACTTCGCCCCGCTGCGGTCGCTGCATGAGCGCACGCGCCGCATGGTGACCACGGCGGCATCGGTCGAGTGGACCGTCGTGGCCAGCGACGTGGACTCCCTGCAGCTGGAGTACATGTGGATCAAGGAGTTCGATCCGCCGTTCAACGTCCGGTACAAGGACGACAAGTCGTACCCGTTCATGGCGATCACCCTGGCCGACGAGGCCCCCCGCGTGATCGTGACCCGCAACCGCCGCATCAAGGGGGCGAAGTACTTCGGCCCGTACCCCAAGGTGTGGGCGGTGCACGACACGATCGACCTGATGATCAAGGTCTTCCCGATCCGCACGTGCAGCGACGCCTCCTACAAGAAGGCGATGCAGTCGGGGCGCCCCTGCTTCCCCGGACAGATCGGACGCTGCGGCGGTCCCTGCTCCATGAAGGTCACGATCGAGGAGCACCGCGCGATCGTGGACGACTTCATCGCCTTCATGTCCGGCGGCGACCAGAGGTTCTCGCGCGAGCTGACCGCGCGGATGCGCGAGGCATCCGCCGCCTTCGACTACGAGTCGGCCGCCGTCTACCGCGACAAGCTGCAGGCGATCGCCGCGGTGCTCAACCGCAGCGCGCTGGTGCTCGCCGAGGACACCGACGCCGACCTGTTCGGCATCGCCGAGGACGAGCTGTCCGCCGCGGTGCAGCACTTCGTGATCCGCGGGGGTCGCGTGCGCGGCGTGCGGGCGAGCACCATCGACAAGGAGATCGACATCTCCGGCGCCGATCTCGTCGATCAGGTGCTGCAGCGCACCTACGGGGATGCCTCGGCCGCCGACATCCCTCGTCAGGTGCTCGTCCCGGCTCTTCCCGACGACGCCGCCGACCTCGAGCAGTGGCTGCGCGACCGTCGTGAGCGGCCGGTGACGATCCAGGTCGCCCAGCGCGGACGCAAGGCCGAGCTGATGAGGACGGCGAGCCTCAACGCGCAGCAGGCCCTGATGCTGCACAAGACCCGGCGCACGAGCGACTACGTCGCCCGGTCGCAGGCGCTCACCGATCTGCAGGAGGCGCTCGGCCTCGCCGAGGCGCCGCTGCGCATCGAGTGCTACGACGTGTCGCATCTGAGCGGCACCAACGTGGTGGCCTCCATGGTCGTCTTCGAGGACGGACTGCCCCGCAAGGACCAGTACCGCTCGTTCGGCGTGCCCGAGACCACCGACGACACCGACTCGCTCTACCAGGTGCTCACCCGACGGCTCGCCTACATCGACCGCGGCGACGACCTCGATCCCGACGCCGGGCCCGTCGACGCGACCGCCGACGGCGAAGTGGTCACCACGCGCAAGAAGCCGAGGTTCGCCTACCGGCCGCAGCTGCTCGTCGTCGACGGCGGCCGGCCGCAGGTGGAGGCGGCCGCGCGCGCCCTGGCCGACGCGGGGCACAGCGAGATCGCCCTGTGCGGCATCGCGAAGCGACTCGAGGAGGTGTGGCTGCCGGGGGAGGAGTACCCCGTGATCCTTCCCCGCACGAGCGAGGCGCTGTACCTGCTGCAACGGCTGCGCGACGAGGCGCACCGCTTCGCCATCACCCACCAGCGCCGCCGCCGCAAGCGCGACATCTCCAGCGTCCTGGCCGAGGTGCCGGGGCTGGGCGACAATCGCATCAAGGCGCTGCTGCGTCACTTCGGCTCGGTCACGGCGCTCCGCGATGCCACGCCCGAGCAGATCGCCGAGCTGCCCGGCATCGGGCCGAAGCTCGCCGCGACGGTGCACGGCCATCTGGCGAGTCGCTAGGCTGGTCGCGACGACGGGGGTGGGATGACCGAGGCGGCGAGCCGGCAACCGGGCGACGTCCTGATCGTGACCGGGATGTCGGGGGCCGGGCGGTCCACGGCGGCCAACGCGCTCGAGGATCTCGACTGGTACGTCGTCGACAACCTCCCGCCGCAGATGCTCAAGCCGCTGCTCGAGCTCACCGAGCTCGCCGGCGGAGCGCTGCCGAAGGTCGCCGTGGTCGTCGACGTCCGCGGGCGCGACCTCTTCTCGGAACTGCCAGAGATCACCCGATCGCTGCGCGATGCGCGACAGCTGCGGGTGATGTTCCTGGATGCCTCCGACGCGGTGCTCGTGCGGCGGTTCGAGGCCGTCCGCCGTCCGCATCCGCTGCAGGGCGACGGCACGATCCTCGACGGCATCCGTCGTGAGCGGATCAGGCTGGCCACCGTGCGCGAGAGCGCCGACGTGATCATCGACACGTCCGACTACAACATCCATCAGCTGTCCACGAAGGTCGTCGACCTCTTCTCCGACGAGGGCGCCGCCCGGCACACCGTCACGGTGCTGAGCTTCGGCTTCAAGTACGGGCTGCCCACCGACGCCGACATGGTCGCCGACATGCGCTTCCTGCCGAATCCGTTCTGGAACGAGGAGCTGCGGCACCTCACGGGCGAGGATCCGGCGGTGCGGGAGTTCGTGCTGGCGCAGGCCGGCGCGGAGGAGTTCGTCGACGCCTACGCGGCCGCGCTCGCCCCCGTGCTGGAGGGCTACCAGCGTGAGAACAAGCGGCACTCCGTGCTCGCGGTGGGCTGCACGGGCGGGAAGCACCGGTCGGTGGTGACCGCCCGCGAGCTCGCCGCCCGACTGTCGCACCTGCCCGGGGTCGCCGTCCGGGTGACACACCGGGACCTCGGTCGCGAGTAGGCTGGATCCCCGGTTCCGAACCTGTTCCGATCCGTTCCGACCCCGAGTCGTCTCATCGCCGAGTTGACACCACCTGAGACCTGAGGAGTCCCGTGCCGCTGACCGCAGACGTGAAGTCCGAGCTCATCGCCGTCCGCGACCCGCGCCCCACCGCCCGGGTCGCCGAGCTGACCTCCCTGCTGCGGTTCTCCGGTGGACTGCACTCGATCGCGAACCGTGTCGCCGTCGAGGCGGAGCTCGACTCCGACGTGCTCGCGCGCCGCGTGGCCCGCGACCTCATGGAGCTCTACGGCGTGCGTCCCGAGCTCGTCCACGTGCAGGGCTCCGGGCAGCGCAGCGGCAACCACTTCGCGGTCCGGGTGATCGAGGGCGGCGAGACCCTCGCCCGGCAGACCGGTCTGCTCGACCAGCGCCGTCGACCCGTGCGCGGCCTGCCGAACCGGCTCACCACCGGCTCGCGCGGCGACCTCGCCGCCGTCTGGCGAGGTGCGTTCCTTGCCGCGGGCTCGCTCAGCGAGCCGGGGCGCTCGGCGGCGCTCGAGATCGCCTGCCCCGCCCCGGAGGCCGCCATGGCGCTCGTCGGCGCGGCCCATCGCCTCGGCATTCCGGCGAAGGCGCGCGAGGTGCGCGGAGTGCCGCGCGTGGTCGTCCGCGACGGCGAGGCGATCCGCCAGACGCTCTCCGAGATGGGCGCGCTGCGCACAGCGGGGGAGTGGGACCAGCTGCGTCAGCGCCGCGAGGTGCGCGCCGGGGTCAATCGCCTGGTCAACTTCGACGACGCCAACCTGCGCCGCTCGGCGCAGGCGGCCGTCGCCGCCTGCGCACGCGTCGAGCGGGCGCTGGAGATCCTCGGCGACGAGGTCCCCCCGCACCTGAAGGAGGCCGGCGACCTGCGCCTCGCGCACCGCGACGCGAGCCTCGACGAGCTCGGCCACCACGCCGACCCGCCGCTCACCAAGGACGCCGTGGCCGGCCGCATCCGGCGCCTGCTCGCGATGGCCGACAAGAAGGCGGAGGTCGAGGGCATCCCCGACACCGAGTCGGCGGTCCCGGCGGGCGCCGAGGACTGACCCGTACGATCGTCCGGCTCCGCCGTCCCGCGTCGCGCCGAGGCATCCGCCCGATATCGTCCCGTCACGCAGGGAAGCAACCCCCCTCCGCCGGTGTTGCCCCTCAGTAGGATGAACACGTCACCCTCGCCGCGCCGAGGATCGTCGGCGCGGCGCCGACCGGAAGAAGAGAACATGGCGAAGTACACGCTGCCCGACCTCCCCTACGACTTCGAGGCACTCGAGCCGCACATCTCGGCGAAGATCATGGAACTCCACCATGACAAGCACCACCAGGCGTATGTGACGGGCGCGAACACCGCCCTCGACCAGCTCGCCGAAGCCCGCGACAGCGGCAACCTCGCGAACGTCAACAAGCTCGAGAAGGACCTCGCCTTCAACCTCGGCGGTCACGTCAACCACTCGATCTTCTGGACCAACCTCTCGCCCAACGGCGGCGGTCGCCCCGAGGGCAATGAGCTGGCCGCGGCGATCGACGAGTTCTTCGGCGGGTTCGAGAAGTTCCAGGCGCACTTCACCGCCGCCGCGACGGGCATCCAGGGCTCCGGCTGGGCCGTGCTCAGCTGGGACGCGATCGGCGAGCAGCTGATCATCCAGCAGCTGTTCGACCAGCAGTCCAACACGGCGCAGGGCACCGTGCCGATCTTCCAGCTCGACATGTGGGAGCACGCCTTCTACCTCGACTACCTCAACGTCAAGGCCGACTACGTCAAGGCCGTCTGGAACATCGCCGACTGGTCCAACGTTCAGGAGCGGTTCACGGCCGCCCGCGAGAAGACAGCGGGCCTGCTGGTACTGTCGTAAGCAGTGCGGGCGTCCCGGCGGGGCCACCCGCCGGGACGCCGTTGTCCTTCGTCTGTACCCGTAGCAACCGCGCTCTCGCGCACGACACATCAGGAGATATTCCGTGACTGTCAAGATCGGAATCAACGGCTTCGGCCGTATCGGACGCAACTACCTCCGCGCGGCTCTCGCGCAGGGTGCAGACCTCGAGATCGTGGCGGTGAACGATCTCACCGACAACAAGACTCTCGCCCACCTGCTGAAGTACGACTCCGTCGGCGGCGTCCTGCCGCTCGACGTCTCCTACACGGGCGACTCGATCACCGTCGGCGACAAGACCATCAAGGTGTTCGAGGAGCGCGACCCCGCGAACCTGCCCTGGGGCGAGCTCGGCGTCGACATCGTCATCGAGTCCACCGGCCGCTTCACCAAGGCCGAGGACGCGCGCAAGCACGTCGCCGGCGGCGCCAAGAAGGTCCTCATCTCCGCCCCCGCGACCGGCGACGACGCCACCATCGTCATGGGTGTGAACGAAGAGACCTACAATCCCGAGACCGACGTGATCATCTCGAACGCGTCGTGCACCACGAACTGCCTCGCTCCGCTGGCGAAGGTGTTCAACGACGCCTTCGGCATCGAGCGCGGCTTCATGATGACCGCTCACGCGTACACGGCCGACCAGAACCTGCAGGACGGCCCGCACGGCGACCTGCGTCGGGCCCGCGGCGCCGCCATCAACATCGTCCCGGCCTCCACGGGCGCTGCCAAGGCCATCGGTCTGGTGCTGCCGGAGCTCAACGGCAAGCTCAGCGGCTCCTCCTACCGCGTGCCCGTGCCCACCGGCTCCATCGTCGACCTGACGATCGTGACCCCGACCGAGGGCCTCACCGTCGACCAGATCAACGCGGTCTACAAGGCGGCCGCCGCCGAAGGTCGCCTGGAGGGCATCCTCCAGTACACCGAGGACCCGATCGTCTCGAGCGACATCCAGGGCAACCCGCACTCCTCGATCTTCGACGCCGAGCTGACCAACGTCAGCGGCAACCTCGTCAAGGTCTCCAGCTGGTACGACAACGAGTGGGGCTACTCCAACCGTCTCGTCGACCTGACCGAGTACGTCGCCGAGCGTCTCTGAGCCGCGATCATGGCCCTGCGCACCCTCGCGTCACTGGGTTCGCTGGCCGGCAAGCGCGTCATCGTCCGTGCTGATCTGAACGTCCCCCTGCGGGACGGGATCATCACGGACGATGGCCGTGTGCGGGCCACGCTCCCCACGCTCAACGCCCTCCTCAACCAGGGCGCCCGCGTCGTGGTCTGCTCGCACCTCGGCCGCCCCGAGGGTGCGCCCGATGCGAAGTACAGCCTCGAGCCGGTCGCCCAGCGACTGTCCGAGCTCCTCGGCAAGCCGGTGGCGTTCGCGCGCGACACGGTCGGCGAGTCGGCGCACGACGCAGCCGACGCGCTCGACGACGGCGACATCGCCGTGATCGAGAACCTCCGCTTCAATCCCGGGGAGACCGCCAAGGACGAGGGTGAGCGTCGTGCGTTCGCCCAGGAGCTCGCTGCGCTCGGCGACGCACTCGTCTCCGACGGCTTCGGCGTGGTGCACCGCAAGCAGGCCTCCGTCTACGAGCTGGCCGAACTCCTGCCGTCGGCCGCCGGTTTCCTCATCGAGAAGGAGGTCGACGTGCTCGACCGCCTCACCGAGAACCCGGAGCGGCCCTACACGGTGGTTCTCGGCGGGTCGAAGGTGAGCGACAAGCTCGGCGTCATCGAGCACCTCCTCCCGCGGGTCGACAAGCTCCTCGTCGGTGGCGGGATGATGTTCACGTTCCTCAAGGCCGAACGCCACGAGGTCGGCAAGAGCCTCCTCGAGGAGGACCAGCTCGACACCGTCCGTCGCTACATCGCCACGGCGAAGGAGCGGGGCGTCGAGCTCGTGCTCCCCGTCGACGCGGTGGTCGCGGCATCCTTCTCCGCCGATGCGGAGCACGTCGTCGCCGCGGCCGATGCCCTCGAGGACACGGCCTTCGGAGCAGACGGGCTCGGGCTCGACATCGGACCGGAGACGGCGGCGCTGTTCGCCGCGGCCGTCCGGGACAGCCGCACGGTCTTCTGGAACGGGCCGATGGGCGTGTTCGAGATGGCGGTCTTCGCCGAGGGCACCCGCACGGTCGCGAAGGCGCTGACCGAGGTCGAGGGCCTCAGCGTCGTGGGCGGCGGCGACTCGGCTGCGGCCGTGCGTCAGCTCGGGTTCGCCGACGATCAGTTCGGACACATCTCGACGGGCGGCGGAGCGAGCCTGGAGTTCCTCGAGGGCAAGAAGCTCCCCGGACTGGAGGTCCTCGGATGGCAGGCATGACCCGCACCCCGTTCATCGCAGGAAACTGGAAGATGAACCTCGACCACCTGCAGGCGGTCGCGTTCGTCCAGAAGCTGCATTGGACGCTGAAGGACGCCAAGCACGAGGAGGGTTCGGTCGAGGTCGGGATCTTCCCGCCGTTCACCGACATCCGCACGGTGCAGACGCTGCTGGACGCCGACAAGATCCCGTTCTCGCTCGGCGCGCAGGACCTCTCCACCCACGAGTCCGGTGCGTACACGGGCGAGGTGTCGGGACAGTTCCTGGCGAAGCTCGACTGCGGGTACGTCATCATCGGGCACTCCGAGCGCCGGCAGTACCACGCCGAGTCCGACGAGGTCGTCGCCGCGAAGGTGCAGGCCGCGCTGACCAACGGCCTCGTTCCGGTCATCTGCGTCGGCGAGACCCTCGAGGAGCGCGAGGAGTCCGGCCCGACGGCCGTCTCTGTCGCCCAGCTCACGGCGGCGCTCGACGGTGTGCCCGCGGACGCGGACGTCGTCGTGGCCTACGAGCCCGTCTGGGCGATCGGCACCGGCCAGGTCGCCTCGCCCGAGCAGGCGCAGGAGGTCTGCGCCGCGCTGCGCGAGGTCGTCGCCGGGACGCTCGGCGCCGACGCGGCGGCGCGCACCCGCGTGCTGTACGGCGGGTCGGTCAAGTCGGGCAACATCGCCAGCTTCATGCGCGAGCCCGACATCGACGGCGCCCTGGTGGGCGGTGCGAGCCTCGTCGTGGACGAGTTCGCGGCGATCATCCGCTACCAGAAGCACGTCGGAGTCTGAGTCGTCCGCACCGTTGCGGCCCGCCCCGGAGGCGGGCAGCAACGGGCGGCGCGACCCTCACCCGGTATACTCGACCCTTGTGCGGTCCGCAGGACCGCAGCGAAAGGCATACGTCTGTGGACATCCTCCAGTTCGTCCTGCAGGTGCTGCTCGGCATCAC
Organism: Microbacterium fluminis; assembly: GCF_051549805.1. Classification (GTDB taxonomy): domain Bacteria; phylum Actinomycetota; class Actinomycetes; order Actinomycetales; family Microbacteriaceae; genus Microbacterium. Next base: position 2,713,999 of record NZ_CP196042.1, on the reverse strand, counting down.
GAGCCTCCTGCTGACGCTCCTCATCCTGCTGCACAAGGGACGTGGCGGCGGCCTGTCCGACATGTTCGGCGGCGGCATGACGTCGGCGATGGGCTCGTCCGGGCTCGCCGAGCGCAACCTCAACCGCTTCACCGTGATCCTCGCGCTCGCCTGGTTCGTGTCGATCGTGGCGCTCGGACTCATCACGAAGCTGCAGGGCATCTGAGATGGCCACCGGAGGCAACGCCATCCGCGGCACCCGCGTGGGTGCGGGCCCCATGGGCGAGCAGGATCACGGGTTCCACGCCGACCGCATCGCGATCTCGTACTGGGACGCGCTGGGCAACGAGACCGTGCGCTACTTCGCCGCGGGCATCCCCGACGAGGAGATCCCCGAGACGATCGACTCCCCGCACTCCGGCCTTCCCGCCGGGCGCGACAAGGAGAACCCGCCGGCCCTCGCCAAGACCGAGCCCTACAAGACGCACCTCGCGTACGTGAAGGAGCGTCGCACCGAGGAAGAGGCCGTCGCCCTCCTCGACGACGCGCTGCAGCAGCTGCGCGAACGACGAGGGCAGTAGTCCCCATACATGCGAGAAGACCGGATGCCTCGGCATCCGGTCTTCTCGTATGTGAGCGGAAGAGTCCGATCGGGCTCAGTAGTCGCGGTCGATGAGCTCCTGCGGCACCTGCGCGGCGGCGGCCTCGTCGACGAAGATCACGGTGCGCCGTCTGCCCTTCGCGCCGGCGGCCGGCACGCTCAGGTAGCTCGCTCCCGCGAGCACGAGACCGAGCGCGGACGCCTTGTCGGCGCCGGCCAGCACCATCCATACGCGCTGCGCCGAGTTGATCACGGGGCGCGTGACGGTGACGCGCTCGGGCGGCGGCTTGGGGGAGTCCCGCACCGCCGCGGTCGCACGGTCCACCAGCGCGATCTCGGCGCGGTCGGGGAACAGCGACGCGATGTGACCGTCGGGACCGACACCGAGGAAGCAGATGTCGAACGAGGGCCACGGCCCCGACTCGCTGCGATCGGCGGGCGCGAACTGCGCGAGCTCGTCGGCGTAGGCGATCGCGGCGGCGTCGAGGTCGAGGGCGCCGTCGCTGGCCGCCATCGCGTGGATGTTCTCCGCCGGGATGTCGATCCCGTCGAGAAAGGCGTCGCGCGCGAGCTTCTCGTTGCGCTCGTCGCTGTCGCGCGGCACGAATCGCTCGTCGCTCCACCAGAAATGGACCAGCGACCAGTCGATCCGCGTGCACCGCGGCCGCGCCGCGGCGGCGCGCAGCACGGCGATGCCCATCGTCCCGCCGGTCAGCGAGACGTGCACCGTCTCGCCTGCTTCGGTGCGCTTGGCCACCCTGCTGAGGAAGCGGGCCGCGACCGAATCGGCGAGCTGAGCGGTGTCGGGACTGATCACGACCCGCTTCTCGGTGAAGAACTCAGCCATTCGTCTCCTGTGTCGACGGCGGGTCCAAGAGCTCCCAGCCCTCGGTGATCACTCGACCATACAGGACGTCGGGATCGAGGCGGCGGAGCTCCTCGGCCAGGCATTCGCGCAGCGTGCGACGCGGGAAGACGAGCTCGTGACTGGGCTGTCCGGGCTGGGTGAGCACCGCCACTCCCTCCGACGGGCGCTCCAGGAGGATGTCGCCGCCGGCCCGGGTCATGCGCACCGACTTGATGCCGTGCGGCCATTCCGACGCGTCCAGGTACTCGTACGAGACGGGCACGTCGAGCTTGAGACGCAGCCACGCCGCCAGCAGCGCGGTGGACGGCGAGTCGCTCGCCCCGCGCACCGCGACCGAGACGACGTCCTCGTACGGCGGCTGGTCGAGCACCGCGGCGAGCTGCTCCCGCCACCGGGTCAGGCGCGTCCACGCGAAGTCGGTGTCGCCGGGCGCGTAGGTCTCGCCGAGCGAAGCCACCCACGCCGCGGGATCGGGCTGGGTCGAGGCATCCGTGATCCGTCGCTGCGCGATGCGGCCGATCGCCGACCGGGACGGGCTGCCCGCGGTCTCGGCCGGCCACCACGCCACCACCGGCGCGTCGGGCAGCAGAAGTCCCGTGATGAGGCTCTCGGTGTTGGATCCGGCCGCGCCGTGGGCGCGCAGCAGCACGACCTCGCTCGCCCCGGCGTCGCCGCCGACGCGGATCTCGGCGTCCAGACGGGGGTCCGCGGCATCCACATCGCCGATCATCAGGACGATGACGCGCATCGGATGCTCCCGCGACGCGTCGTTCGCGGCCCCGATGACCTCTTCCTCGGCGCCGTGCCGGGTGACGATCACGAGCGTGAGCACGCGCCCGAGCGCCACCGCGCCGCCCTCTTCGCGCACGCTGACGAGGGCACGGGAGATCTTGCTGACATTCGTGTCGGGCAGATCGATGATCACGGCCGCCTCCAGGTTCTGCCGTCGCGGGCCAGGAGCTCGTCGGCCGATTCGGGCCCCCACGAGCCGGGGGAGTACTGCTCGAGCGGTCCGCCCTGCTGCGTCCAGTACGCCTCGATCGGATCGAGGATCTTCCAGGAGAGCTCGACCTCCTCGTGACGGGGGAACAGCGGCGGGTCGCCGAGCAGCACGTCGAGGATGAGACGCTCGTACGCCTCGGGGCTGGCCTCGGTGAACGCGTGACCGTAGCCGAAGTCCATCGTGACGTCGCGCACCTGCGCGCCCGCGCCGGGGACCTTCGAGCCGAACCGGATCGTGACGCCCTCGTCGGGCTGCACGCGGATGACGAGTGCGTTCTGACCGAACTCCTCGCTCTGGCTGCGGCCAAACAGCAGCTGCGGCGCGCGCTTGAAGACCACGGCGATCTCGGTGACCCGGCGCCCCAGACGCTTGCCCGTGCGCAGATAGAACGGCACGCCCGCCCATCGGCGCGTGTTGACTTCGAGCTTGACGGCCGCATAGGTCTCGGTGGTCGAGGCGGGGTTCATCCCGTCCTCCTCCAGGAAGCCGAGCACCTTCTCGCCGCCCTGCCATCCGCCGGCGTACTGGCCGCGGGCGGTCGAACGAGAGAGATCCTCGGGGAGCCGCACCGCCGCGAGCACCTTCTCCTTCTCGGCGCGGAGGTCCTTCGCGTCGAAGCTGATCGGCTCCTCCATCGCGGTGAGCGCCATCAGCTGCAGCAGGTGGTTCTGGATCACGTCGCGGGCGGCGCCGATGCCGTCGTAGTAGCCGGCGCGCCCCCCCACCCCGATGTCCTCGGCCATCGTGATCTGCACGTGGTCGACGTAGTTGCGGTTCCACAGCGGCTCGTACAGCTCGTTGGCGAAGCGCAGCGCGAGGATGTTCTGCACCGTCTCCTTGCCGAGGTAGTGGTCGATGCGGAAGATCGAGTCGGTCGGGAACGCCGAGCGCAGCGCGTCGTTGAGAGCGCGTGCGGTCTCGAGGTCGGAGCCGAACGGCTTCTCGATCACCACGCGGCGCCAGCGGTCGTCGTCGTCTGCGTTCTCGCCGACGAGGCCCGAGTCCTTCAGCTGCTTCGCGACGATCGGGAAGTCCTTGGGCGGGATCGACAGGTAGTACGCATGGTTGCCCATCGTGCCGCGTTCGACGTCGAGCTTGTCGACCGTCTCGCGCAGCCGCGCGAACGAGTCCGGGTCGTCGAACGTGCCCTGCACGAACCGGATGCCCTGCAGCAGCTGGCGCCAGGTGTCCTCACGGAACTCCGTGCGCGCGTGCTGGCGCACCGCGTCGTAGACGACCTTCGCGAAGTCCTGGTCCTCCCAGTCCCGGCGCGCGAAACCGACGAGCGCGAAGCCCGGGGGGAGCAGACCGCGGTTCGCGAGATCGTAGACGGCGGGCATGAGCTTCTTGCGGGAGAGGTCTCCCGTGACCCCGAAGATGACGAGCGCGCTCGGACCGGCGATGCGGTTGAGGCGTCCGTCCTCGGGGTCGCGCAGGGGGTTGTGCCCGCGCGAGATCTGAACGGTCATGGTGTTCCTACTGAGCAGCCTCGAACAGTGCGAGCACGTCGGGCTGAGGGTCGGTCAGGGTGAGGGTGACGACGGGGCGACCGTGACCCGCGGCCAGAACATCGGCGTCGCCGGCGGCCTGCGCCTCGATCAGCCGGCCGAAGGTGAACGGCCGGCCGGGGATCTCGAGGTCGACGTCGGTGCGCTCCAGGATCTGCACGAACACGCCCGTGGCGGGTCCGCCCTTGTGGAACTGGCCGGTCGAGTGCAGGAACCGCGGACCCCATCCGAACGTGGTGGGACGGCCGGAGTCGGCGGCGACGAGCTCGCGCAGGCCCGCGAGCTGCGGCAGAGAGAGGCGGTCGACGTAGGCCTGGATCGCGACATAGCCGTCGGCCGGGATCTGCGCCCACAGCGCGTCCAGCACGCCCGCCACGGTGCCGGATGCCGCGAGCGCCGGATCGGAGACGCGCACCTCGACGCCCTCCACGGCGAACGCGACGGGCGCCTGCTCCGGCTGCCCCTCGAGCAGACCGCGAGCGGCGACCTTGGCCGACTCGACGTCCGGCTGATCGAAGGGGTTGATGCCCAGCATCCGTCCCGCGATCGCCGTGGCGTACTCCCAGACGACGAACTGCGCGCCCAGCGAACCGCTGATGAGGATCTCGCCCTCGTGGCGCTCGAAGAGATGGAACTCGTTCGCCTCGTCGACCAGTCGCACGATCTGCAGATCGGCGGGGCGGGACTCGAGCTCGGGCGAGACGGGCAGGAGCACGACCGGGAGGATCCCGGTGCCCTCCTTGCCGGTCGACTCGGCCACGAGCTGCTCGATCCAGTCGGGCAGACCCACGATGTGCGTGCCGTCCGGGACGAGACCGAGCTTGTCGCGCCGTGGCGTGCCGCCGGCGATCGCCGCGGCGAGCACCAGCGCCGGATTGTCGGGGCTGTCGATGGCGACCTCGAGCAGCGTGGCATCCGCCTCGTCGAGCAGCTCGTTCAGGTCGACGCCCGCGAGACCCGCGGGCACGAGGCCGAACGCGGTGAGGGCGGAGTAGCGCCCGCCCACCGTCGGGTCGGCCGTGAACACGCGGTACCCGTCGGCACGCGCCGCCTCGTGGAGCGGCGAGCCCGGGTCGGTCACGACGACGATGCGCTCGCGCGGGTCGATGCCGAGGTCGCGGAACGCCGCCTCGAACGCGCGCTTGGCCGAGTCGGTCTCGACGGTGGAGCCCGACTTGGACGACACCACCAGCACCGTGCTCTCGAGGCCGCCGGACTCGGAGTCGCCGTCGATCGCGGCCAGCACCTGGCCGGGCGCGGTCGAGTCGAGGATCACCAGCGGCACGCCCGCGGTCTGCGCGATGACCTCGGGAGCGAGCGAGGAGCCGCCCATCCCGGCCAGCACGATGCGGGTGAGCCCCTGTGCGACGAGCTCGGCGCGCAGCGCCTCGATCTCGGGCACCAGGGGACGCGAGACCGAGACCGCCTGCACCCAGCCGAGACGGCGGGATGCCTCGTCCTCGGCCGCCGCGCCCCACAGGGACGCGTCGCCGGCCGTGATGCCGGAGGCCACGAGCGAGGCGACCAGACCGGGCAGCGTCTCGGCGACGACCGCCTTGGCGTGCCCGGTCAGGTGGATGTCGAACGCCACCTTCAGGCCTTGGCCGCCGCGAGCGCCTCGCCGACGGTCTTCTGCAGGTCGTGCCACGAGGCGATGAACTTCTCCACGCCCTCGTCCTCCAGAAGCTGGGTGACATCGGCGAAGTCGATGCCGGCAGCGGAGAGGTCGGCGAACACCTTGTGAGCGGCCGCGTAGGTGCCGCTGATGGTGTCTCCGGCGACCTCGCCGTGGTCGAACGTCGCCTCCAGGGTCTTCTCGGGCATCGTGTTGACGGTGTTCGGGGCGACGAGCTCGGTCACGTAGAGCGTGTCGGGCAGCGCCGGATCCTTCACGCCGGTGGAGGCCCACAGCGGGCGCTGCACGTTCCCACCCGCCTCGACGAGCGTCTGCGCGCGCGACTCGGCGAAGGCCTTCTCGAACAGCTCGTACGCGAGGCGCGCGTTCGCCACGCCGGCGAGGGACTTCAGCGCCAGCGCCTCATCGGTGCCGATCGCGGCGAGGCGCTTGTCCACCTCGGTGTCCACGCGGGAGACGAAGAACGACGCCACCGAGTGGATCGTCGACAGGTCGATGCCCGCGGCATGGGCTTTCTCGAGGCCGGCCAGGTAGGCCTCGATGACCTCGGCGTAGCGCTCGAGGCTGAAGATCAGCGTGACGTTCACGCTGATGCCCGCGCCGATCACGGCCGTGATGGCCGGCAGGCCCGCCTTCGTGGCCGGGATCTTGATCAGCACGTTCTCGCGTCCGACCCGCTCGTGCAGCTGCTTGGCCTGCGCGATCGTCGCGTCGGTGTCGTGGGCGAGGTCGGGGGAGACCTCGATCGACACACGGCCGTCGACGCCGTGCGTCGCCTCGTAGACGGGCAGGAAGATGTCGGAGGCGTCGCGCACGTCGTCGGTCGTCGCGGCGAAGATCGCCTCGTCGACGTCGGCACCCGCGGAGGCGAGCTCGGCGATCTGCGCCGTGTAGGCCGCCGCGCCGCCGCCGATGGCGGCCTGGAAGATGCTCGGATTCGTCGTCACGCCGGTGACGTTGCGTGTGCGGATCAGCTCGGCGAGGTTGCCGGACGTGATGCGCGAACGGGAGAGGTCGTCGAGCCAGATGCTGACGCCTGCCGCGGCGAGCTGTTCGGTGGGGGTGCTCATGCCTGGTCCTCTTTCTTCCTGGACGCCGGGCCCTCAGGCACCGGCAAGGGTCTCGTGCGCGGCCTGGACGACAGCGTCGGTGGTGATGCCGAACTTCGTGAACAGGGTCTTGTAGTCGGCGGAGGCGCCGAAGTGCTCGATCGACACGGATCGGCCGCGATCGCCGACGATGCCGCGCCACGGCAGTGCGATGCCCGCCTCGACGGACACCCGTGCCGGAACGGCCGCGGGGAGCACCGACTCGCGGTACGCGGCGTCCTGCTCGTCGAACCACTCCAGCGACGGCGCCGACACGACGCGGGCGTTCACTCCCTCGGCCGCGAGGCGCTCGCGCGCGGCCACGGCCAGCTGCACCTCGGAGCCGGTGGCGATGAGGATCACGTCGGGTGCGCCCCCGGGCGCCTCGGCCAGCACGTAGGCGCCCTTGGCGGTGTTGTCGGCCGAGGCGAACACGTCACCGGATGCCGCGCCCTCGCCGCGCTCGAACACCGGGATGTTCTGCCGGGTCAGGGCGATGCCGGTCGGGCCGCCCTGGCGGCGGAGGATCTCCAGCCACGCCGCCGCCGTCTCGTTGGCGTCGGCGGGGCGCACCAGGGTGAAGTTCGGGATGGCACGGAGGCTCGCGATCTGCTCGATCGGCTGGTGCGTGGGACCGTCCTCGCCGAGGGCGACCGAGTCATGCGTCCACACGAAGATCGACGGGATGTTCATCAGGGCGGCCAGACGCACCGCGGGGCGCATGTAGTCGCTGAAGATGAGGAACGTTCCGCCGAACGGGCGTGTCGGACCGTGCAGCTTGATGCCGTTGACGATCGCGCCCATCGCGTGCTCGCGGATGCCGAAGTGGAGCACACGGCCGTACGGGTCACCCGACCACTCGTGCGTCGACCACTCGGTCGGGATGAACGACTTCCCCGAGGTGATGGTCGTGAGGTTCGACTCGGCGAGGTCGGCCGAGCCGCCCCAGAGCTCGGGGAGCTCCGCGGCGAGGGCGTTGAGCACCTTGCCCGAGGCGGCACGGGTCGAGACGTCCTTGCCGGCCTCGAACACGGGCAGCGCTCCGGCGATCCCGTCGGGGAGGGCCTGCGCCTCGAGGCGGTCGAGGAGGGCCTTGCGCTCGGGGTTCGCCGCCGCCCAGGCGTCGAAGTCCTTCTGCCAGGCGGCGTGCTGCTCGGCGCCGCGCTGCACCAGCTCGCGTGTGTGCGCGATGACGTCGTCGGCGACGACGAAGGTCTTCTCGGGGTCGAACCCGAGCACCTCCTTCGTGGCCTTCAGCTCGTCGGCGCCGAGCGCGGAGCCGTGGATCTTACCGCTGTTCTGCTTGCCGGGCGAGGGCCACCCGATGATGGTCCGGAGGATGACGAGCGTCGGCTTGGACGTCTCGCCCTTGCCCGCCTCGATGGCGGCGTACAGCTCGGCGACGTCTTCGACGTACTGTCCGGTCTTCTTCCAGTCGACCGTCAGCACCTGCCAGCCGTAGGACTCGTAGCGCTTCGCGACGTCTTCGGTGAAGGCGACGTTGGTGTCGTCCTCGATCGAGATCTGGTTGGAGTCGTAGATCGCGATCAGGTTGCCCAGCTGCTGGTGGCCGGCGAGCGAGGATGCCTCGCTGGTGACGCCCTCCTGCAGGTCTCCGTCGCCGGCGATGACGTAGATGGTGTGGTCGAACGGCGAGGCGCCCGCAGGAGCCTCGGGGTCGAACAGGCCGCGCTCGTAGCGGGCGGCGTACGCGAATCCGACGGCCGAGGCCAGACCCTGGCCGAGCGGACCGGTGGTGATCTCGACGCCTGCGGTGTGACCGTACTCGGGGTGGCCGGGGGTCTTCGACCCCCACGTGCGCAGCGCCTCGAGGTCGGACAGCTCGAGGCCGAAGCCGCCGAGGTACAGCTGGATGTACTGCGTGAGCGACGAGTGCCCGACGGAGAGGATGAAGCGGTCGCGACCGATCCAGTGGGTGTCGGCCGGGTCGTGGCGCATCACCCGCTGGTACAGCAGGTAGGCGGCCGGCGCCAGGCTCATCGCCGTGCCGGGATGGCCGTTCCCGACCTTCTCCACCGCGTCCGCTGCGAGCACGCGGACGGTGTCCACTGCGCGCCGATCGATCTCATCCCACTGCAGTTCGGACACCAGGCCGCCTTTCTGAAGGAAGCGCCCAGAGCGACATGCCGCGGCCCTCTTCGCAAGGAGAAAGGGGGGTCCGGCGCGTGGGCGCGCGTGTGGTCTCAGCATAGCGACCCGCCATGCCGCCCAGGCCATACGAGGCGCCGTGTGACGATGCCCTAGACTCGATCCCGACTTGTGGACAGTGGCACGATGCGGGGGACGATGGACATCTCGACGGGCGTCTCGACCCGCCGGCCGGTGACCCCCGCCGCCGCTCATTCGCCGTGGCGGACGGTGCGCGCCTACATCGCGCTCACCAAGCCGCGCGTGCTCGAGCTGCTGCTGGTGACCACGGTTCCGGTCATGATCCTCGCGCAGGGCGGCTTCCCGAACATCTGGCTGGTGCTCGCGACCGTCGTGGGCGGTTCGCTCAGCGCCGGTTCGGCCGCCGCGTTCAACATGTATCTCGACCGCGACATCGACGCGCACATGCAGCGCACGGTCAACCGTCCGCTGGTGACGGGGGAGGTCTCGCCCCGCGGCGCCCTGGTGTTCGCGTGGACGCTGGCCGCGGCATCCACCGTCTGGCTCCTGATCACCACCAACTGGCTCGCGGCCGCGCTGTCGGCGGCGGCGATCTTCTTCTACGTCGTCATCTACACGATGATCCTCAAGCGTCGCACCGAGCAGAACATCGTGTGGGGCGGGATCGCCGGATGCTTCCCCGTGGTGATCGGCTGGAGCGCGGTGACCGGCTCCCTCTCGTGGACGCCGATGATCCTCTTCGTGCTCGTGTTCCTGTGGACGCCGCCGCACTACTGGCCGCTGTCGATGAAGTACAAGGACCAGTACGACGACGTCGACGTGCCGATGCTCGGCGCCACCCGCAACGGATCGCAGGTGGGTCTGCAGGTCATCCTCTACGCGTGGGCGACCGTCGCGTGCTCGCTGCTGCTGATCCCGGTCGCCTCGATGGGGCTGGTCTACAGTGCCTCGGCGGTCGTGTTCGGGGGCTGGTTCGTGTACGAGTCGCACCGCCTCTACGCGCGGGCGGTGCGCGGCACCGAGCCGCGTCCCATGCGGGTCTTCCACGCGTCGATCACCTACCTCACGCTGCTGTTCGTGGCGATCGCGATCGACCCGCTCCTGCCCTTCTAGGACGTCGCGCGTGCGGTCGGACGACCGAGGAACGCGCGGGCGACGAGCCGATCGAACATCCGGTCGCTGGCGATGCGTCGCACGAGCAGGATCGGGCGTGCGCCCGATCCGACCGCGTAGCGCGTGCGCGGCCGCCGCGCCCGCACGGCGCGCGAGATGGCGTCCGCGACGACTTCGGGCGACGAGGCGCGCCCCGTGCTCTCGGATCCGGCGAGCGTGGCCATCGCGCTCGTGACCATCCGCCCGTAGGGTCCGTCCGCCGAGGCCGCGATCGCCGAGTCGCGCGCGATCCCGCCCCACTCGGTGGCGATCGCGCCCGGCTCGATCACGACGACCCGCACGCCGAAACCGCCGAGCTCGAGCCGCAGGGCGTCGCTGAGTCCTTCGACCGCGAACTTGCTCGCGTGGTACCACGATCCCAGCGGGGTGGTGATCTTCCCGCCGATCGACGACACGTTCACGATCGTTCCGCGTCGCTGCGCGCGCATCGTCGGCACGACGAGCTGCGTGAGCCGCGCGAGGCCGAAGAGGTTGACCTCGATCTGGCGACGCGCCTCCGCGAGCGGGACCTCCTCGAACGCCCCGTAGGCGCCGTAGCCGGCGTTGTTCACGAGGGCGTCGATGCGGCCGTGCTCGCCGAGGACCTCTTCGACCAGACTCTTCATGGATGCGTCGTCGGTCAGGTCGAGGGCGTGCACCCGGATGCCGCGCTCGGCGAGGGCCGCCATCCTGTCCACGCGTCGGGCGCCGGCGTGCACGTCGTACCCGTCGGCCGCGAGACGCAGCGCCGTGGCCGCGCCGATGCCGGAGGACGCACCGGTCACGATCGCGACGGGTCGCGCGGACGATAGGGAGGGCGACGCGGGCCGGCGGCCGGAGGGAAGTGTCATCGTGCGTCTCCTCATGTCAGTGAATGAACGGTCATTCAATACGTCGAGCGAACACCTGTCTTACCTGTTTGTCAAATGAATATTCATTCAGTAATCTGAGGTCATGGCAGCGCGCGATCCGGAGGACAAGCGGCGACGGCTCATCGCCGCCGGGCTCGAAGAGTTCTCCGAGCGCGGTCTCGCCGGCGCGCGCCTGGATCGCATCGCCAAACGGGCCGAATGCAGCGCCGGACTGCTGTACAGCTACTTCGCGAACAAGGAGGCGCTGTTCGACGCGGTGTTCGCGGCGATCGTGCAGCGCGTGGTGGACGAGGTGCCCATCACCGCCGACGACCTCCCGGGCTACGCCGTCGCACTGCACGCCGCGCAGCGGGACAACCCGGTGGAGGTGCGCTTCGCCGTCTGGTACGAGCTGGAACGCGTCGACCGCGACCTGGAGGAGACCCGCAGCGCGTACGACGCGAAGACCGCGGCGGTGCGATCGGCTCAGGAACGGGGCATCGTCCGCGCCGACATCGCCCCCGAACGCCTGCTCGCGCTCGTGCTCGCCATCGCCCACGGGTACCGCGACCCGGACGACGGCCGCTCCGGCGACGGCGGTGCGGCGATCCGCGAGGCGGTGGCGCGCCTCGTCGCGCCATCGCCGACCTGACCCGGCACGGCGCTCGTTCCGCGCCCGCGGTGTACGCCGAGGCATCCCGTCCCGTCCCGTCGCGGACGCCGTGCGCACGACGAAGGCCCCGCGCGATGCACGGGGCCTTCGTCGTGGAGTGAGGAACGGGTCAGCGCGTGTGCGCGGTCTCCTCGTTCGGGACCGGGGACTCCGGTGCGGCGGCGACCGCGGCGTCGTCTGCCACGGGCGCGACGACGGGCTCCTCGACGAGCGACGACTCGGGAGCGGCGACGTAGACGCCGGGGACGACGAGCTCGTCGTCGGCGACGATCGCGGCGGACTGCGGGGCCTCGACCACGCGCAGCAGCGAGCTGACGACCGCGAGGGCGAGCACGGCGACGAGACCGATCACACCGGCGCCCAGCAGGGCGGCGCCGACGACGATCCACGACTGGCCGCCGTAGACCTGTGCGGTCGTGGCGGTCTGGTCGGTGAGACCCGCGATCATTCCGGGCAGCGTGCCGAAGACGATCGCGGCACCGGCCACGGTCACGGCGAGCGAGCCGACCACGAGGATCCAGAAGGGGATGCTGCGGATCAGGCTGGGACGAACGGGCATGGGGAGAACTCCTCGGTATCGGGCGCCGCGCGGATCGCGGCCTCGGACAGCCTGACAGACGGTCCCGGATGCCTCGTCCGCGGGCCCCATGAGTTTCCTATGAAAGGTCGGCGAGGGCGACCGGCTCCTTCAGGTGCATCACGACCGCCGTCATCGCCGCGACGAGGGTCACCGCCAGCACCATGTGGACGTTGACCAGCGCGATGGGGAGTCCGGTGCGCGCCTGCCACAGACCCACGGCGATCTGCAGCACCTCGACGCCGAGGAGCAGGGCGCTCCAGCGGCGCAGGCGCAGGCGCGGCGGGGTGCGCCACGCTCCGACGACGACCAGCACCGTGAGTGCGAAGGTGACGTAGGCGGGCCATGAGTGGATGTGCTGCCACAGCACCGGGTCGAGGCCGTTGCGGGCTGCGGCGTCGTCGCCGGCGTGCGGTCCGGAGCCCGTGAGCAGGATGCCGACCAGCACCGTCACCGCGACGGCGGCGGACGTGGCGTGCACGAGGCCGGCGTACCCGGCGCCGACGGCGCGGCGGCGCGGACCGGCGGGGGAGTGCGAGCGGGCGACCAGTGCGGCGCCGTTCCCGACGAGGGCGGCCGAGATGACGAAATGGATGCCCACGAGGGTCGGCGGCAGGTGGAGCCAGACCACGATGCCGCCGATCACGGCCTGGAGGATGATGCCGACGCCGTTCGCGACGGTCAAGGAGCGCAGGTCGCGCCGGGGGATGCGCACGACGGCCAGGAACGCCAGCAGCGCGATGATGACGAGCACGCCGGTGAGGGTGCGGTTGCCGAACTCGATGATCCCGTGGATGCCGAGCTCCTGCGTCGGGACGAGCGAGTCGGCCGTGCAGTAGGGCCACGTCTCGCAGCCCATGCCCGAACCCGTGAGGCGCACGAGGCCGCCGGTCGCCACGATCACGATGTTGCTGATCAGCACCAGCCACGCCAGCACCCGCGTCATCCGCGTCACGCGGTCGGGGAGGCGGCGCACGAGCGGGCCGAGGATGCCGGGCGTCCCGGTCGGTCGGATCGGGGCCTGTGTGTCGGGCATGCGGATCGCCTCCGGGCGGAGCGCCCCGCGCGACGGCGGGGGGCGTGGTTCCGGCGGCCCTGGCCGGAGCGGAACCTGTAGAATCGAGGGGTCGGGAGGCGTGCGTGTGATGCGCCGTGCTCCACAGACAGTCTAGGCGCGATGGACGGCGCCACTTGAGAGGGCCCATCGGCGGCATCCATTCCCCTGAATACGATCCGACTCGGATCGTCGAGGCGGAGGGGGAGCCGCGGGTCCGGAGGAGAGTGTGACGATGTCGGATGTGCTGATCGACCGCCCCGAGCTGGACGGCTTGGGCGTCTACGAATTCGGCTGGCACGACGAGGACGCCGCGGGCGCCGTCGCCCAGCGCGGCATCAACGAGGACGTCGTACGCGGGATCTCCGCGCTCAAGAGCGAGCCCGAGTGGATGCTCAAGACCCGGCTGAAGGGCTATCAGCTCTTCGGACGCAAGCCCATGCCGACGTGGGGCGCCGACCTCAGCGACATCGACTTCGACAACATCAAGTACTTCGTGCGCTCGACCGAGAAGCAGGCGCAGTCGTGGGAGGACCTCCCCGCCGAGATCCGCGAGACGTATGAGCGTCTCGGCATCCCCGAGGCCGAGCGTCAGCGCCTCGTCGCCGGCGTGGCCGCGCAGTACGAGTCGGAGGTCGTGTACCACCAGATCCGCGAGGACCTGGAGGAGCAGGGCGTCATCTTCATGGACACCGACACCGCACTGCGCGAGCACCCCGAGTTCTTCCAGGAGTACTTCGGCACCGTCATCCCCGCCGGCGACAACAAGTTCGCGGCGCTCAACACGGCCGTGTGGTCGGGCGGGTCGTTCGTGTACGTGCCGAAGGGCGTCCACGTCGAGATCCCTCTTCAGGCCTACTTCCGCATCAACACCGAGAACATGGGCCAGTTCGAGCGGACGCTGATCATCGCCGACGAGGACAGCTACGTGCACTACATCGAGGGCTGCACGGCGCCGATCTACAAGAGCGACTCGCTGCACTCGGCCGTCGTCGAGATCATCGTGAAGAAGAACGCCCGCGTGCGCTACACGACGATCCAGAACTGGTCGAACAACGTCTACAACCTCGTCACCAAGCGCGCGATCGCGCACGAGGGCGCGACGATGGAGTGGATCGACGGCAACATCGGGTCCAAGGTGACGATGAAGTACCCGTCGATCTTCCTGGTGGGGGAGCACGCCAAGGGCGAGACCCTCTCGGTCGCCTTCGCCGGCCCCGGCCAGCACCAGGACGCCGGCGCCAAGATGATCCACATGGCGCCGTACACGCAGTCCTCGATCGTGTCGAAGTCGATCGCCCGCGGCGGCGGTCGCGCCGGCTACCGCGGCGAGGTGCGCGTCGACGAGAACGCCCACCACTCCGCGAACACGGTGCGCTGCGACGCGCTGCTGGTCGACACGATCTCCCGCTCCGACACCTACCCGGCGATCGACATCCGCGTCGACGACGTGCAGCTCGGCCATGAGGCGACCGTGTCGAAGGTGAGCGAGGAGCAGCTGTTCTACCTGATGAGCCGGGGGATGCCGGAGGACGAGGCCATGGCCATGATCGTCCGCGGCTTCATCGAGCCCATCGCACGCGAGCTTCCCATGGAGTACGCCATGGAGCTGAACAAGCTCATCGAGATGGGCATGGAAGGATCCGTCGGCTGATGGCGACAACCACTGAGGCACCCGCGGCTGTCGAAGAGGGCCGGGTGGTGCCGGGTTCGACAGCGCACTCCGACGGTGCGTTCGTCCCGGTGCAGACCCGCTCGGAACGCCCGACGTCGTACGATCCCGCCGACTTCGCGACGCCGACGGGACGCGAGGTCGACTTCAAGTACACCCCGGTGGCGCGGCTCGCCCCGCTGTTCGTCGACGAGGCCGGTCCGTCCGGCGTGATCGAGGTCACCGTCCACGCGTCGGACGCGGTCGAGCAGCGCACGCTGGCCGTCGGCGACGCTCCCCGCGGCGAGGTGTTCATCCCCGGCGACCTGCCCGCGGCGATCGCCTGGACGCACGAGGCCGATGCGCCGCTGCTGCGCATCCCCGCGGGAGTCGAACTGGACGACCCCGTGGTCGTCGAGCTGCACGGCACCGGCGGTCTCGCGCACGCGCACGTCGTGATCGAGGCGATGCCCAACTCGCGGGCCACGGTGCTGTTCCGCCACACCGGCACGGCGCAGCACGCGCAGAACGTGGAGATCCTGGTGCGCGACGGCGCCCGCCTCGACGTGATCAGCGTGCAGGAGTGGGACGACGACGCCGTGCACGCGGCATCCCACCAGGCCCGCGTCGACAAGGACGCGTTCCTCCGTCACTTCGTCCTCAGCTTCGGCGGCGGCGTCGTGCGGGTCAACCCGTCGGTCGAGCTGGCCGGATCCGGCGCGCAGGGCGAGCTGTTCGGACTGTCGTACGCCGACGCCGGACAGCACCTCGAGAGCCAGGTCTATCTGCACCACAAGGGTCCGCACACCCGCGGCGACGTCCTCTACAAGGGCGCACTGCAGGGGTCGGGGGCGCGCAGCGTCTGGATCGGCGATGTGCTCATCGGGCCGGATGCCGTCGGCACCGACTCGTACGAGGCCAACCGCAACCTCGTGCTCACCGACGGCGCCCGCGCCGATTCGGTGCCGAACCTCGAGATCGAGACGGGCGACATCCAGGGCGCCGGTCATGCCAGCGCGACCGGTCGCTTCGACGACGAGCAGCTGTTCTACCTGCAGGCGCGCGGCATCGACGAGGAGCAGGCGCGACGCCTGGTCGTGATCGGGTTCCTCGCCGAGATCGTGCAGAAGCTCGGCATCCCCTCCCTGGAGGAGGAGCTGTCGGCCGCGATCGAGCGCGAGCTCGCCGCCGGCACCGCACGGGACCTCGCTCGATGACCGCCCAGCGCGTCTGCGCCCTCAGCGACCTCGAGCAGGACACCGCCGTGCGCGTCGAGATCGACGGTGTGCCGATGGCCGTGGTGCTCGACTCCGACGGCGAGGTGCACGCGATCGGCGACACCTGCACCCACGGCGACATCTCGCTCGCCGAGGGCTTCGTCGAGGGCGACACGCTCGAATGCTGGGCCCACGGGTCGGCCTTCTCGCTGCGCACCGGCAAGCCCCTCAACCTCCCCGCGTACGAGCCCGTCCCCGTCTACGTCGTCACGATCGACGGCGACGACGTGCTCATCGATCCCGCCGTCACGAAGTCCGCGCCGTAGGTGCGACCGAGTCTGACTCCCGAACTCTTGACGAAAGAAGCCTGAATGCCTGTCCTCGAGATCCGCGACCTGCACGTGACGGTCGAGACGGATGCCGGAACCACGCCCATCCTCAACGGCCTGACCCTCACCATCCGCACGGGTGAGACCCACGCGATCATGGGCCCCAACGGCTCGGGCAAGTCGACCCTGGCGTACACGATCGCCGGACACCCGAAGTACACCGTGACCGGCGGCACGATCACGCTGGACGGCGAGGACGTGCTGGCGATGACGGTCGACGAGCGCGCCCGCGCCGGCCTCTTCCTCGCGATGCAGTACCCGGTGGAGATCCCCGGCGTGACCGTGACGAACTTCCTGCGCACGGCCAAGACCGCGATCGACGGCGAGGCGCCCTCCATCCGCACCTGGACGAAGGACGTCAAGGAGTCGATGAAGAACCTGCGCATGGACCCGAAGTTCGCCTCGCGCAACGTCAACGAGGGCTTCTCCGGCGGAGAGAAGAAGCGCCACGAGATCCTCCAGCTCGAGCTGCTCAAGCCGCGGATCGCGGTGCTCGACGAGACCGACTCCGGCCTCGACGTCGACGCGCTCAAGATCGTCTCCGAGGGCGTCAACCGCGCGAAGTCCGAGACCGACCTCGGTGTGCTCCTCATCACCCACTACACCCGCATCCTCCGCTACATCCACCCCGACTTCGTGCACGTGATGGTGGCGGGCCGCATCGTCGAGGAGGGCGGTCCCGAGCTGGCCGAGCGCCTCGAGGACGAGGGATACGACCGCTTCCTCGCGCCCGCGGACGGCGCCCCCGCCGAGGCCGGAGCGTAGACTTCGACCATGACCGCAACGCTCGCACCCGAGAAGTACGACGAGGTCACCGAGGCGCTCAAGGACGTGATGGATCCCGAGCTCGGGATCAACGTCGTCGATCTCGGCCTCATCTACGACGTCGCCTGGGACGACGAGAACGACGCGCTCGTGATCCACATGACGCTCACCTCGGCGGGCTGCCCGCTCACCGACGTGCTCGAGGAGCAGACGGCGCAGGCGCTGGACAACGTGGTCGACCGGTTCCGCATCAACTGGGTGTGGATGCCGCCGTGGGGCCCGGAGCGCATCACCGACGACGGGCGCGACATGATGCGCGCCCTCGGCTTCGCGATCTGACGGGACCGCCGGCCGGCGCCGCATCCGGACACCGGCGCGTTCCCTCGTGTGACCGTGCCCTGCGCGCGGGTGCAGCCCGTCGCTAGGCTCGTCGGGTGAGTGCTCCACCGCTGCAGGCCCTGTCCCTGACCGAGCTGCGGCAGCGCTCCAGCACCAAGTGGCGGCGCTACCCCGACGACGTGCTGCCACTGTTCGTCGCCGAGACCGACTACGGCCTCGCACCCGCGATCACGCGCGTGCTGGCGCGGGCCGTCGAACTCGGGGACACCGGGTACACACCGCCGCGGCCCGGAGTCGGCGAGGCGTTCGCGGCGTTCGCGGGGCGCCGTCTCGGCTGGGACCTCGACCCCGCATCGGTGCGGTGGACCGGCGACGTCATGATGGGGATCGTCGAGATCCTCCGCCGCGTGATCTCGCCCGGCGATCGCGTCGTGGTGATGACGCCGGTGTACCCGCCGTTCTTCGACACCGTCGAGGAGGCCGGCGGGATCGTCGAGCGCGTCCCGCTGCGCCGCACCGCCGACGGATGGTCGATCGACCTCGATGGCGTGGCCGACGCGCTGGCCGGCGGCGCGCGCGCCGTGCTGCTGTGCAACCCGCACAACCCCACGGGCACCGTCCACGACCGCGCCACCCTCGCCGCCCTCGCCGAGATCGCCGAGCGCGCCGGCGCGGTCGTGATCAGCGACGAGATCCACGCGCCGCTCACCCATGCGCCGCACGTGCTCACCCCGTTCCTGACCTCGGGGGAGGCGGCATCCCGTGTCGGCTACGCCGTCACCAGCGCGAGCAAGACGTTCAACCTCGCCGGGCTGAAGTGCGCCCTGATGATCGCCGGATCCGGAACCCAGCGCGGCGTGCTGCGCTCACTGCCATGGGAGGTGGAGTGGCGCACGGGCCTGTTCGGCGTGATGGCCAACGTCGCGGCCTACTCCGCCGAGAGCGACCCGTGGCTGGACGGGCTGCTGGCCGCCCTCGCCGACAGCCGCGCGCTGCTGGGCGACCTGCTCGCCACGCACCTGCCGGAGGCGCGCTGGCTCGCCCCCGACGCGGGCTTCCTCGCGTGGGTCGACGTGTCGGCCTACGGCTGGGGCGACAACCCGGCGCGGCGCATCCTCGCCGACGCGAAGGTCGCGTTCCACCACGGCCCGCTGTTCGGCGCCGAGGGGACCGGGCACGTGCGCATCAACTTCGCCTGCGCACCGGAGGTGCTGACCGAGGCCGTCGAACGGGTCGGCGCCCTGGCTCAGTCGTGAGCGGCACGTCGGCGGCGGCGACACCGGGCGGGATCTGGAGCGGCGAACGGCTGGCCGTGACGATCGGCGCGGTCGCGCTGATCTTCCTGGCGGCGGTGCAGTCGCTCGCGGTCACCACCGTCATGCCCGTCGTCAGTGCCGAACTCGACGGAGCCGACCTCTACGCCGTGGCGTTCTCCGCCACCCTCGCCACGAGCGTCATCGGGATGGTGGCGGCCGGGGCATGGTCGGACCGGTCGCAGCCCGTGGCACCCCTCACCGCCTCGGTGCTGCTGTTCGTGGCCGGGCTCGTGCTGGCCGGGCTCGCACCGTCGATGCCGCTGCTGGTGGTCGGACGACTGATCCAGGGACTCGGAACGGGCGGCGAGACCGTCGCGCTGTACGTCGTGGTGGCGCGCGTCTACCCGCGTGCGCTGCACGGCCGGGTCTTCGCCGCGTTCTCCGCCGCCTGGGTGGTGCCGTCGCTGGTGGGTCCGTTCCTGGCCGGCGCGGTGGCGGAGTTCCTGCACTGGCGCTGGGTCTTCCTCGGGGTCGCGATCCTCACGCTCGCCGCCTTCCTGGTGGTGCTCGTGCGCCTGGGAGGCCGGGATCTGCGCACCGCCGAGCCGGCGGCCGACCGGGTGGGCGGTCGCCTGCTGTGCGCGGTGGCGGTGGCGCTGGGCGCCCTGGCGGTGAGTCTGGCCGGCACGGCGGGCACCTGGTCGTGGGCGGTGGTCGCGGCATCCGCCGTCGTCCTGGCCGTCGCGGTCAGGCCGCTCCTTCCGAGAGGCACGCTGCGGTCCGCGCGGGGCCTGCCGAGCGTGGTCCTGATGCGCGGGCTGATCGCGGGGTCGCTGTTCGGTGCGGAGATCTACGTGCCGTACCTGCTGATCGACGGCTACGGCTTCTCGCCCGTGTGGGCGGGGCTCGGGCTCACCACGGCGGCGCTCGCGTGGGCGGCCGCCGCGGAGGTGTCGGGGCGGTTCGGGGACCGCATCGGCAACGGCCGCATCGCCGCGATCGGCACGACGCTGCTGGCCGCGGCGACCGCGATCGCCGCCGTCACCGCGCTCGCGGGGCTCTCTCCCGGTGTCGTGATCGCGGGCTGGACGCTGGCCGGCGCCGGGATGGGCCTGATGTATCCACGGCTCACCGTGTTGACGCTGGCCTACTCCACCCCGCAGAACCAGGGCTTCAACTCGTCGGCGCTGTCGATCTCCGACGCGGTGGGCGCGGCGACGACCATCGCGGTGATGGGCGTGGTCTTCACCGCGCTCACCGGAACGGATGCCGGATTCCCCGCTGTGTTCGTGATCGCGACCGCACTCGCCTCGGCCGCCCTCGTGCCGGGCCTGCGGATGGGCCACGGGCACGAGCTCCGCCGCCCGCCGGGTGCGGGCTGAGGCGGGCGGGGGCCGCCATCGATTTTGGGTGGGAAGGCAGGTAAGGCTACCCTTATCTTGTGAGCATCGCAGACGCCGGACTCCGGAGCCGGCCCGCCTACCGCCCCTACCGGGCGCGGGTGGAGACCGTCCGCAGACTCTCGCCCCACTTCGTGCGCGTCGTCCTCACCGCCGACGATTTCGTCCACTTCGGCACCGCCGGGCTCGACCAGCGCATCAAGCTGATCCTTCCGCGCGCCGACGGCACCTTCAGCGACATCGGCTCCGACGATGCCGAGGCGCTCGCCGACGGCGCGTGGTTCGCACGCTGGCGCGCCACGCCGAGCGCCGAGCGCAGCCCCATGCGCACCTACACGGTGCGTCGGGTGGATGTCGCGCACCGTCGTGTGACCGTCGACCTCGTCGTGCACGCCGATGCCGGTCCGGCCGCGGCATGGGCGGTCGCCGCCGCCCCGGGCGACGAGCTCGTGCTCGTCGGACCCGACGAGCGCAGCGCCGATCGGGCGGCGGGGATCGACTGGCACCCGGGCAGCGCGCGCCGCATCCTGCTCGCCGGCGACGAGACCGCCGTGCCGGCCATCAGCGGGATCCTCGAGTCGCTCGACGACGCGTACGACGTCGACGCCTATCTCGAGGTCCCCACGGCGGCCGACCGGCTCGAGATCGGCGGCCCGGCGACCGCCCGCGTGCACTGGATCGTCCGCGACACGGCTCCCCACGGCGAGCAGCTGACCGCGGCGGTCGCCGGATCGGCGGATGCTGCGCGCGACGTGCTCTCCGCCGCGGCGGCGACCCGGCGGCAGGAGCTGGACGACATCGACGTCGACCGTGAACTGCTGTGGGACAGCCCCGACGACGTGCGCGGCGAATTCTACGCGTGGATCGCGGGGGAGGCGGCGACCGTGAAGGGGCTGCGTCGCCTGCTCGTGCAGGGTCACGGTGTCGACCGTTCCCGTGTGGCGTTCATGGGCTACTGGCGGCTCGGACGCGCCGAGGCGCAGGACTGACCGTGGTGCGTGGATCCACCGCAGCACCCTGGAGTGCGGCGGCGCGCATCGCGACGCGTCGGCCCGTGCCCCCGGGGGTGGTCGTCGGGGCGGGGGCGGTGCTGCTCGTCGTCGCCGTCGTGCTCAGTGTGTTCGTCGGCTCGGGGACGATCGCTCCCGCCCGGGTGATCGAGGCGCTCACCGCGGGGGGCACCGGCACGGAGGACCTGCTGATCCGGGACTTCCGGATGCCGCGCACGGTGCTCGCCGTGCTCGTCGGGCTCGCGCTCGGGCTGGCCGGTGTGGTGATGCAGGCGCTCACCCGCAACCCGCTGGCCGACCCCGGCATCCTGGGCGTCAACGCGGGCGCCTACTTCGCCGTCGTGATCGGCGCCGCGTTCTTCGGGGCGGGGATCTCGGCCGGCCAGATCGTGTGGGGCATCGCCGGAGCGGGCATCGTCGCGGCGCTGGTCTACGTGATCGCCTCGACCGGCCGCGCCGCCGGCACCGTCGTCAAGCTCGTGCTGTCGGGGGTGGCGATCGGCGCGGTGCTGTCGGGATTCAGCCAGGCCATCACGCTCACCGACCCCGCCGTGTTCGACCGCATCCGCTTCTGGTCGGTCGGGTCGCTGCAGGGGCGGCAGTGGGACACCGTCGCGGCGGTCTTGGCGCCGATCCTGATCGCCGCCCTCGTGGTGGTGCTGCTGGCCCGATCGCTCAACGCGCTCACCATGGGCGAGGAGATGGCGCGCGCGCTGGGCGCGAACATCCCGCTCGTGCGGACGGTGGCGTTCGCGGCGATCACCGTGCTGTGCGGGGCGGCCACCGCCGCCGTCGGGCCGCTCGTCTTCGTCGGTCTCGTGGTGCCGTTCATCGCGCGCTTCGTGGTCGGCGTCGACCACCGCTGGATCATCGCCTTCACCCTCGTCGCCGGTCCGCTCCTGGTGCTGCTCTCCGACGTGCTCGGCCGCGTGATCGTGCCCAGCGAGCTGCCCGTCGGCGTCGTGACGGCGTTCGTGGGTGCGCCGGTGATGATCATCCTCGTCCGCCGGACCCGGCTGAGTGCGCTGTGACCGCGCCGTCGCTGTGGCCGTCGCGGGTGCGCGTACTGCGCGGTCCACGGGGGATCAGACTGCTCGTCGATCGGCGTGCGGTCGTGTGCGCCGTGGCGCTGATCGTCGCGCTGCTGGCCCTCGCCGCCTTCGCGCTCACCCTCGGCGAGTCGGCGATCGACCCGGGACGGGTGTTCTCGGCGCTGTTCGGCTCGGGCGACGCCGCGACGGTGCGCGTCGTCGCCGAATGGCGCCTGCCCCGCATCGTGCTGGCGATCGTCGGCGGCGCATCCCTCGCGCTCAGCGGCGCGATCTTCCAATCGATGACCCGCAACCCCCTGGGCAGTCCCGACATCATCGGGTTCAGCACCGGCGCGTACACCGGCGCCCTGATCGTGAGCCTGGTCCTGGGCGCCAGCACGCTGCTGATGCCGATCGGCGCGTTCGTCGGAGGGCTGGTCGCCGCGCTCGCGGTGTATCTGCTCGCGTTCCGTCGCGGCGTGCAGGGCTTCCGCCTCATCGTCGTGGGCATCGCGGTGAGCGCGATGCTGGTCGCCGTCAACGCCTACCTGCTCGTGCAGGCGCGCCTCGAAGAGGCCGTGACGGTGGCGATCTGGGGAGCGGGCAGCCTCAACGGTGCGCGCTGGCCCGATGTCGTCCCCGTGATCGTGACGTTCGCGGTGCTCGCCCCCCTGTGCGCCCTGCTGGTGCGCCGCCTCACGGTGCTCGAGCTGGGCGACGAGCACGCGCGGATGCTGGGCGTCGACGTCGAGCGCACCAGGGTGCTGCTGCTCGTGATCGGCGTCGCCCTCGTGGCCGTCATCACCGCCGTCGCCGGACCGATCACGTTCGTCGCGCTCGCCGCGCCGCAGATCGCCAAGCGCATCGTGGCCGCGACCGGTCCGGCTCTGCTGGTGTCGGCGCTGTTCGGCGCCGTGCTGCTGCTCGCGAGCGACGTGATCGCCCAGCGCCTGATCGCCCCCGCCCAGTTCCCCGTGGGCGTGGTCACCGCCTGCCTCGGCGGTGCCTACCTGGTGTGGCTGCTGACCCGTGGAGTGAAGGAGAGCGCATGAGCGCACCCGTGCCGACCCGGCTGGCGGCGGTCGAGGCATCCGTCGGCTATGGCGAGCGCCTCGTGATCGACGGTCTGGACGTCGAGATCCCCGGCGGATCGTTCACCGTGATCGTGGGCCCGAACGCCTGCGGCAAGTCGACTCTGCTGCGCGCCCTCGCCCGGCTGCTCCCCGTCAGCTCCGGGCGCATCGTGCTCGACGGCGCCGACATCCGGTCGCGGCCGTCGCGGGAGGTGGCCCGCACGATCGGGCTGCTGCCGCAGACCGCCGTGGCGCCCGCGGGGATCACCGTCATCGACCTGGTCAGCCGGGGGCGCTACCCGCACCAGACGATGTTCACGCAGTGGTCCGACGACGACGCCCGCGCGGTGCGTCGCGCGCTGCGGGAGACGTCCACCGAGCAGTTCGCCGACCGCCCCGTCGATCAGCTGTCGGGCGGGCAGCGCCAGCGGGTGTGGATCGCGATGGTCCTCGCCCAGGAGACGCCCCTGGTGCTCATGGACGAGCCCACCACGTTCCTCGACATCGCCCACCAGATCGAGCTGCTCGAACTGTGCCGTCGCCTGCACCACGAGGGGCGCACCCTGGTGGCCGTGCTGCACGACATCAACCAGGCCGCCCGCTACGCGTCGCACCTCATCGCGATGCGCGACGGTGCGATCGTCGCGCAGGGCACTCCGGCCGAGGTCATCACCGCCGAGCGCATCGAGAGCGTGTTCGGCGTGCGCAGCCGCATCCTCGACGACCCCGAGACCCACACACCGATGGTCGTGCCGCTCGCGCACGACGCGATCGCGCCGACGGCGTGAGCTGAGACCCCCACCAGAGAAGAGAGAACGCATGATCACCCGCACCAGGATCGCCGCGACCGCGGCCGTCGTCGCCCTGGCCGCCGCCCTCGCCGGATGCGCCGGCGGTACTGCCCCGAGCACCTCCTCCGCCGCGCCGCTCGGCAGCGTCGAGACGATGTTCGGCACCGTCGACATCCCGCAGCCCGCCGACGGCGACCTCACCGTCGTCGCCCTCGGATGGTCGGATGCCGAGACCGCCCTCGCGCTCGGCGTCGTCCCCGTCGCGGTGTTCGACTGGCAGGGCTTCGGCGCCGACAGCAAGGGCGTCGGTCCGTGGGCGACGAGCCTGTTCGGCGACACCGTGCCGACGATCATCGATCGCGGCGACGAATCGCTGAACTACGAGCAGATCGCATCGCTCGACCCCGACGTCATCCTCAACACCCGCAGCGGCAACGACGAGGCGGAGTTCCAGCGGCTGTCCGAGATCGCACCGACCGTCTACGGACCCGCCGGCACGGGCGCGTACGCCACCGAATGGCGCGACCAGGTCGCACTCGTCGGGGCCGCGCTGGGCAAGAAGGCCGAGGCGACCGCCCTCGTGACCGACGTCGACGCGCAGATCACCGCGACCGCCGCCGCGAACCCCGGCTTCTCCGGCAAGACGGTGGCCTCCGTCGCGAAGTTCGGCGACGCGTACGGCGCCTACCTCCCGGGTGACGGCCGATTCGACCTGCTCGCCGAGCTCGGCTTCGTGAACAACCCCGCGATCACCGCGCTGCCGTCCAACGGCTTCTTCGCGACCGTGTCCGTCGAGAACGTCGGCGCTCTCGACGCGAGTACGGCCGTCGTGCTGCCGCTGGGCTTCACCGCCGCCGAGACCAAGGCCGACCCGCTCCTCGCCTCGCTGCCGGTCGTCTCGGCCGGACGCGCGGTGTTCCTCGAGCCCGGCACGGAGCTCGCCGGGGCGTGGGGCGCCTCCAGCCCCCTGAGCATCCCCGTCGTGCTGAAGGAGCTCACGCCGCTCCTGGCGACGGCCGCAGCCTGACCCGAAACGACGAAGGCTCCGACCGGTCGGTCGGAGCCTTCGTCGTTCCGGATGCCCCGGGTCGAGGCATCCGGTCATGACTTCCGGGCGTCGACCCTGCGCACGAGTGCCCACGCGGCCGGCAGCAGCAGCGCCACGAACGCCGCCTTGATCACGCCGGAAAGCAGGAACGGCAGCACGCCGGCGTCGAGCACCGACGCGACCGTGAGGTCCTTGCCCAGCACGAGCGCGAGGATCGCGGCCAGGTAGGGCACGCCGATCACGAACGGCACGATGCTCGCCAGCACGAAGCCGAGGAACGCCCGCACCGGGTGACGGTCCCACGCGCGCTCGGCGAACCAGCCGGCGAGGAAGGCCGCGGGGATGAAGCCGAGGATGAAGCCGAACGACGGCGACAGCACATAGGCGGGGCCGGCGACCGGACCGGCGAAGATCGGGAGCCCCGCCAGACCGAGGAGCATGTAGCCGGTGAGGCTCGCGGCACCCCGACGGGCGCCGAGAGCGGCGCCCACGATGATCACCCCGGCGGTCTGCCCCGTGATCGGCACGGGCCCGATGTAGAACGACACCTTCGCGAGCAGCGCCACGACGGCGATGCCGGCGACGACCAATGCGGCGTCGACCGCGAAGGCGCGGGCGCGGGTGGACGGGCGGCCGAGGACGTCGGCGAGGACGCGGCGGCGGCCGGGAGCGGCGATCGAGGTCATGGGTCTCCTTCGGCGTGGGGCCACCGGCGAGGCGGCATCGGTCTCAGCCTAGAGGCGGGTACGTGCACGACTGTGGACGGAGTCCATCAATGTCGGGGTCGGGGGTTGTCGGCGGCCGCCAGGGAGCGCCGCTCGTCCGGCGACCGGATGCCGCGCCCGCCGGTAGACTGGGGGATCGGCCGCTCGGCCGCATCCCTTCCCGTCGATCGATCGGACGTCCGCTGTGCTCGCCGTGCACGACCTCGAAATCCGCGTGGGCGCGCGAACCCTCATGTCGGACGTGTCGTTCCGCATCAGCGACGGCGACAAGGTCGGACTGGTCGGCCGCAACGGCGCCGGGAAGACCACGCTCACGAAGGTGCTCGCCGGCGACCTGCTCTCCGCCGCCGGTCGCGTCGACCGCTCCGGCGAGCTCGGCTACCTCCCGCAGGACCCGCGCACCGGCGATCCGGAGATGCTCGCGCGCACGCGCATCCTCGACGCGCGCGGCCTCGGCACCCTGGCGCTCGGCATGCACGAGGCATCCCTCGGCATGGGCGACGACGACCCCGCCGTCGCGGCGAAGGCCATGCGAAAGTACGGAAACCTCACCGAGCGCTTCGAGGCGCTCGGCGGTTACGCGGCCGAGGCCGAGGCGGCATCGATCGCGCACAACCTGTCGCTGCCCGACCGCATCCTCGACCAGCCGCTGTCGACGCTCTCGGGCGGCCAGCGCCGCCGCATCGAGCTGGCGCGCATCCTGTTCTCCGACGCCGAGACGATGATCCTCGACGAGCCCACCAACCACCTCGACGCCGACAGCGTCGTGTGGCTGCGCGAGTTCCTGAAGAACTACAAGGGCGGGCTGATCGTGATCAGCCACGACGTGGAGCTCGTCGGCGAGACGGTCAACCGCGTGTTCTACCTCGACGCGAACCGCCAGGTCATCGACGTCTACAACATGAACTGGAAGAACTACCTCCGCCAGCGGGTCGCCGACGAGGAGCGCCGCAAGAAGGAGCGCACCAACGTCGAGAAGAAGGCGTCGGTGCTGCAGCAGCAGGCCGCACGCTTCGGCGCGAAGGCCTCCAAGGCGGCGGCAGCCCACCAGATGGTGGCGCGCGCCGAGAAGATGCTCTCCGGCCTCGACGAGGTGCGCCAGGAGGAGCGGGTCGCCAAGCTCCGCTTCCCGAAGCCCGCGCCGTGCGGCAAGACCCCCCTCATGGCGTCGGGCCTGTCGAAGTCGTACGGTTCGCTGGAGATCTTCACCGACGTCGACCTCGCGATCGACCGCGGGTCGAAGGTGGTCGTGCTCGGCTTCAACGGCGCGGGCAAGACGACGCTGCTGCGCATCCTCGCCGGTGTGGACCAGCCCGACACCGGTCAGCTCGAGCCCGGTCACGGGCTGAAGATCGGCTACTACGCGCAGGAGCACGAGAACCTCGACGTCGACCGCTCGGTGCTCGACAACATGATGTCGGCGGCGCCCGACATCAACGCGACCGAGGCGCGCAAGGTGCTGGGTTCGTTCCTGTTCACCGGCGACGATGTGCTCAAGCCCGCCGGGGTGCTCTCCGGCGGCGAGAAGACGCGCCTGTCGCTGGCGACGCTGGTGGTCTCGAGCGCCAACATGCTGCTGCTCGACGAGCCCACCAACAACCTCGACCCCGCCTCGCGCGAGGAGATCCTCGGCGCGCTCGCGCACTACGAGGGCGCCGTGGTCCTCGTCTCGCACGACCCGGGCGCGGTCGAGGCGCTCAACCCCGAGCGGGTGCTCATCCTGCCCGACGGCGTCGAGGACCTCTGGGGCCGCGACTACCAGGACCTCGTCGAGCTGGCGTAACGCCGCGAGACGTCAGGACGCGCCGCAGGTGCGTCCCATGCGCGGGGTGTCGTGAGATCTCGCGTGCGGGTCAGCGGCTGTCGAGCAGCGCGTCCTCGTCTTCGGCGTCGCGGTCGCGGGGACGGGTGCGAGTGCGGGGCGTGCGGACGGATGCCGCGGCATCCGGTTCGATCCCCGCGGCGCGGGCCGCGGCCGCCTCGGCCGCGGCTTCGAGGTCCTCGCGCCGGTGCCGGCGCTCGCTGCGGATGACGTAGCCGATGAACACGAACCCCATGACCGCGAACAGGATCCACTGCACCGCATAGGACAGGTAGGGTCCGGGGTCGGCCGAGGGGGCGTCCACCGCCTGCGGAGCACTCGCCGGAGCCGGATCCTCCGACACGAGCTGACCGTACGCGCTCTGCTCGATCGGGGCGTCGTTGCGAGCGTCGACCGCCGCGGCCACGAGCGGGAGGTTGATCGTCGGCACCTGACCGGCGGGCGCGGTCTCGCGACCCGACCGGGGAAGATCCTCGCCGGGACGCAGGCGCACGACGACCGTCGTCTCGCCGGCGGGGGGCGCGGGGACGGCGTCGGGGTCGGGCTGGTCGCGTCCGGGCGGCACCCACCCGCGGTCCACGAGGAAGATCCGGCCGTCATCCAGCCGGAAGGGCACGAGCACCTCGAACGCGGACGTGCCTCCGTGCGGCCGATTGCGGGCCAGCAGCTGCTGGTCCGCGAGGTAGCGGCCCTGCAGCATCACCGGCAGCCATTCATCGGATGCCTGGAACGCCCCGTCGGCGGGGATGGCATCGGCCAGCGGCACCGGCGCGGCGTCGTAGTTGGCCGCGACCAGGGCGAGCTGCTCGCTGCGCCAGGCGTTGCGTGAGAACTGCCAGTTCGACAGGAACGCGCAGGCGATCGCGAAGACGATCGCGATCGCCACGTACACCGTCCAGCGCACAGCGGCGGGCGCGGTCCGGCGGCTCACGCGGCGCCTCCGGCGACCTCGAGACCGCTCACCTGCACGGGGAAGTCGCGCGCGGCGAGGAAGTCCCGCAGATAGCCCACGTGCTCGTCGCAGGCCGTCCACACCTTGCGACGGTCGGCGGAGTGGATGCGCGGATTACGCCATTCGATGCGCCACACCGCTCCCGCGCGGCATCCGGCCCTCGAACACATCGGGGAGGTGTCGCCGACGCTCATGCCTCGGGCTCGCGCGGCGGCTGCTCGGGGCGGCGAGGCTGGACCTGTGGGGTCTCCTGCAGGCGGATCACGGTGGGGCCGGGCTCGGCGGCCGCGGCGACAGGACGCTCGGGCGCGGCCGGAAGCGCGCGCTCGGGGTTCTCGGCCTCGACGGAGCGCACGTCGGATCCGACGTTCGCGACCACCACGGCGATATAAGGCAGCAGCACCGCGGCAGCGGCGAACACCCACGTGTACCAGCCGTACGGCGTGATGACGACCATGAGCACGAAGCACAGCACGCGGATGCCCATGGTGATGAGGTAGCGCACCGAACGGGAGCTCGCCTCGTCACGTGGTGCACGGGGAAGCGAGGTCGCGGATTGGGCGTGCGACGAACTCTTCACAGTCATCCCAGACTACGCCGCGCACGCGCCGATGGCGGCGCGTGCGCGACGGGACCGTGGGCTCAGGCGCCGTAGCGCGTGCTGGTCGCCAGAGACCCGATGACCCCGAGCCAGACGAACAGGAGGATGAGGCCGATGACGATGAAGAACGCCAGCCCCACCCAGCCGACGATGACGCCGGCGAGGGCCATGCCCCGGCCCTTCTCACCGCTCTTCTTGAGCTGGTTGAGCGAGAGGTGGCCCATGATCGCGCCGGCGAGCGAGCCGACGAACGGGAGGAGCCAGATGAAGCCGACGATCGAGGCGATCAACGAGAGGATCGCGAGCACATTCGTCTTCGGACCGGTCGGATAGGGGACGTAGGCCTGCTGGCCGTAGGACGCGGGGGCGCCGTAGGCGGGAGCCGCGTACGAGGACGGTGCCTGGGGATAGCCCTGCGCTGAGGGCGCTCCGTACGCGGGCGGCGCGGGAGGGGCGCCGTAGGCCGGTGCCGGGGCGCCGTAGGCGGGCGGCGCGGGAGGCGCGCCGTACGCGGGGGCGTCATACGCGGGGGGCGCGGGCGGAGCGCCGTACGGCGATGCAGCGGGTGCCTCGTACGTCGGCGGCGCGGCGGGCGCCTCATACGACGGCGGCGCGGCCGGTGCCTCGTAGGCCGGCGGCGGAGGGACCTCGCCGGTGGCCGCCGCGGGCGCCTCGGGTGCGTCGGGCGCGGGGGTCGTGGGAAGTTCGGGATCCGGACCGCGGGTGGTGTCGTCGCTCATGGGGAGGCCTTTCCTCGGTCGGCGGCCGGTGTGCCGCGTGCTGTCCGGTCGCTCCCAGCGTTCCAGCGGTCGGGTCGCAGTGTCAAACACACGCGCCGGTAGGCTGGGGCGGTCCTGCCCCCGACCTCCTGGAGCACCTCATGTCGAACGATCGCGTCGTCCTCGTCACCGGCGGAAACCGGGGGATCGGTCACGCGATCGCCGCGCGCTTCGTCGCCGAGGGGTACCGGGTCGCGGTCACGGCCCGCTCCGGCGAGGGCCCCGAGGGCACCCTGACCGTGCGTGCGGACGTGACGGATGCGGCATCCGTCGACGTCGCCTTCGCCGAGGTGGAGCAGCAGCTCGGCCCTGTCGAGATCGTCGTGGCCAACGCCGGCATCACGAAGGACACCCTGCTGCTGCGGATGTCGGAGGACGACTTCGACAGCGTCGTGGCCACCAACCTCGGCGGTGCGTTCCGCGTGGTCAAGCGGGCGTCCAAGGGCATGCTCCGCGCACGGTGGGGTCGGGTGATCCTCATCTCCAGCGTGGTGGGCCTGTACGGCTCCGCCGGGCAGATCAACTATGCGGCGTCCAAGAGCGGCCTCGTCGGCTTCGCCCGCTCGCTCACCCGCGAGCTCGGCGCCCGCGGGATCACGGCGAACGTGGTCGCGCCGGGCTTCATCGAGACCGACATGACCGCCGCGCTCCCCGAGGAGACCCAGGCCGACTACAAGCGCAACATCCCCGCCGGCCGGTTCGCGACGTCCGACGAGGTGGCGGGCGTGGTCACCTGGCTGGCATCGGATGCCTCGGCCTACATCTCCGGCGCGGTGATCCCCGTCGACGGCGGCCTCGGCATGGGGCACTGACCCCGGCCGGAGGCATCCGACGCACTCATCGGGGCAGCAGCGGGATCACGGCGCTCAGGTCGAGGGGACCGATCACCAGATCGGCGCTCTCACGCACCGCGGGCTTGGCGTTGAAGGCGAGCCCCAAGCCCGCGACCGCCATCATCTTCAGGTCGTTGGCGCCGTCGCCGATCGCGAACGTGTGCGAGAGCGGCACGCCGGCGTCGTCCGCCCAGGCCCGCAGCGCGACCGCCTTCGCCTCGGCGTCGATGATCGGGCCGTCCACCTCGCCGGTGAGGACGCCGTCGGCGGCCACGAGGCGGTTCGCCTTCCACACGTCCACGCCGAGCCCGGGCGCGACGGTGTCGAGGATCTCGTGGAAGCCGCCCGAGACGACCCCCACCCGGCCGCCGCGCGCGTGCACCGCGTCGATCAGGGCGTGCACCCCGGGAGTCGGCTCGATCCGCGACAGCACGCGGTCGAACGCCGCGACCGGCACGCCGCGGAGGGCCTCGACGCGGGAGCGGAGGCTGGTGGCGAAGTCCACCTCGCCGCGCATGGCCGCTTCGGTGGCCGCGGCCACCTCGGCGCCTCGCCCCGCCTCGTCGGCCATCAGCTCGATGACCTCGTTGCGGATGAGCGTGGAGTCGGCGTCGAGCACGACGAGGAAGCGGGACGGCACGCCTTTCACCGTAGCGGGAACGGGGGGCTCTCCCGTGCCGGGTCAGTGCTCGACGTGGACGTTCTTGCCGACGATCGTGATGCCCGAATCCGTGATCGTGTAGCCGCGCGCGAGATCCCGCTCGCGGTCGACGCCGACGGTGGCACCCGGGTCGAGCACGACGTTCTTGTCGAGGATCGCGCGGTGGATGCGCGCCCCCGAGCCGACGCGCACGTGGTCGAACAGCACCGAGTCGGTGATGGTCGATCCGCCGCCGGCGAGCGTCCACGGCCCGACGACGCTGCGCTCCAGGTGCGTGCCCGACAGCACCGACCCGAGCGAGACGATCGAGTCGATCGCGTTGCCGATGCGGCCGACCGAGTCGCGCACGAACTTCGCCGGCGGCGAGTTGACCATCTGCGAGTGGATCGGCCAGTCGGTGTTGTACAGGTTGAAGATCGGGAGCGTCGAGATGAGATCCATGTGGGCGTCGAAGAACGAGTCGATCGTCCCAACGTCGCGCCAGTAGTAGCGGTCGCGGTCGGTCGAGCCCGGCACCTCGTTGCGCTTCATGTCGTAGACGCCCGCCTCGCCGCGCCCGACGAAGTACGGCACGATGTCGCCGCCCATGTCGTGGTTGGAGGTGGGCACTTCGCCGTCGGACTCGACGGCCTCGATGAGGGCGTCGGCGTCGAAGATGTAGTTGCCCATCGAGGCGAGCACCTCGCCGGGGGAGTCGGCCAGCCCGGTGGGGTTCTGCGGCTTCTCGAGGAACTGGTTGATCTTCGCCGGGTCCTTCGTGTCGACGTCGATGACGCCGAACTGGTTGGCGAGCGAGATCGGCTGACGGATGCCGGCGACGGTGGCGCGTGCGCCCGAAGCGATGTGGGCGTCGAGCATCTGCCGGAAGTCCATCCGATACACGTGGTCGGCGCCGATCACCACGACGATGTCGGGCTTCTCGTCGTTGATGAGGTTGAGGCTCTGCAGGATCGCGTCGGCCGATCCGGAGAACCAGCGCTTGCCGAGTCGCTGCTGCGCCGGTACCGATGCCACGTAGGAGTCGAGCAGGGCCGACATCCGCCACGTCTGGGACACGTGCCGGTCGAGGCTGTGCGACTTGTACTGGGTGAGCACCACGACCTGTCGCAGCCCCGAGTTGATCAGGTTCGAGATCGCGAAGTCGATCAGCCGGTACTGACCGCCGAAGGGCACCGCGGGTTTGGCCCGGTCGGCCGTGAGGGGCATCAGTCGCTTGCCCTCGCCTCCGGCGAGGATGATTCCGAAGACCTTCGGCGTCGTTGGCATGGCACCACCATATGTCCCGCGCCGAGGCCCCGACCAGCGCTATCCGATGAGCCTGCCGTGTATTAGCGTTCGTGCCATGCGCGTCGACATCGTGACCAAGGAATATCCGCCCGAGATCTACGGCGGCGCGGGGGTGCACGCCACTGAGCTCGTGAAGTCCCTGCGGGCGTTGATGGAGGTGCAGGTGAGGGCGTTCGGCGGCCCGCGAGACGAACCGGACACCTCGTCCTACGGCGTGCCGTCCGAGCTCGCCGCGGCCAACGGGGCGATCCAGACGCTCGGCACAGACCTCGAGATCGTGTCCGACGTGGCGGGTGCCGACATCGTCCACAGTCACACCTGGTACGCCAACTTCGCGGGGCACCTCGCGTCCCTGCTGCACGGCATCCCGCATGTCGTCACCGCCCACAGCCTCGAGCCGCTGCGCCCGTGGAAGGCCGAGCAGCTGGGCGGCGGATACGCCGTATCGAGCTACATCGAGAAGACGGCCTACGAGAACGCCGCGGCGATCGTGGCGGTCAGCGAGGGCATGCGGCAGGACATCCTGCGCAGCTACCCGTCACTGGACCCGGCGAAGGTGCGCGTCATCTACAACGGCATCGACGTGGAGGCGTGGCATCCGATCGACGATCCGGCGGCGCTCGCCGGATTCGGCATCGACCCGGCGCGCCCGTCGGTGGTGTTCGTGGGGCGCATCACCCGCCAGAAGGGCCTGCCCTACTTCCTGCGTGCCGCGGAGCGTCTGCCCGCCGACGTGCAGGTGGTGCTGTGCGCGGGTGCCCCCGACACCCCGCAGATCATGGCCGAGGTGCAGGAGCTCGTCCGCGGGCTTCAGCAGACCCGCGACGGGGTCATCTGGATCGATCGGATGCTGGCGCGCGACGAGCTCTGCACGATCCTCACCGCTGCGACCACCTTCGTGTGCCCCTCGGTCTACGAGCCTCTCGGCATCGTGAACCTCGAGGCCATGGCCTGCGGTGCCGCCGTCGTCGGGACGGCGACCGGAGGCATCCCGGAGGTCGTCGTCGACGGTGTGACGGGCCGTCTCGTGCCCATCGAGCAGGTGCAGGACGGCACCGGCACGCCGGTCGACCCCGAGCGCTACGTCGCCGACCTCGCCCGTGTGCTCACCGAGGTCGTCTCCGACCCGGCGACGGCGAAGCAGTACGGCGAGGCCGGTCGTCGCCGCGCCGCGGAGTCGTTCAGCTGGGAGGCGATCGCCGCCGACACCGCAGCCCTCTACGCCGAGCTGATCTGACCGGATCCACCGGGCGTCACGCCGGGGTTCGCGAGGGTGCGCGGGATAGGCTGGGACGTATGCCGCAGGTGCTCGAGTTCTCCGATGTCGTCGTCCGCCGGAATGCGAAGGACATCGTCGCCCACCTCGACTGGACGGTCTCGGGCGACCAGCGCTGGGTGGTGCTCGGGCCCAACGGCGCCGGGAAGACGACCGTTCTGCAGATGGCCGACACGCTCCTGCACCCCACGTCCGGCACCGTGACGATCCTCGGCGAACGGCTCGGCCGCAGCGACGTGTTCGACCTGCGCCCGCGGATCGGGTTCGCGTCGTCGGCGATGGCGCGGCGCGTGCCGCCGGGGGAGCACGTGATCGACGTGGTGCTCACCGCCGCCTATTCGGTGCTCGGCCGCTGGCGCGAG
This sequence comes from Microbacterium fluminis, assembly GCF_051549805.1. Lineage (GTDB taxonomy): Bacteria > Actinomycetota > Actinomycetes > Actinomycetales > Microbacteriaceae > Microbacterium. The sequence continues at coordinate 2,679,611 of NZ_CP196042.1, read as the reverse complement.
GACTACGAGGACATCGACGAGCGCCGCGCGCTGCGCGTGCTGGCCGAGTGGAAGCTCGACCACCTCGCCGACCGCACGTTCGGCACGCTCAGCGACGGCGAGCAGAAACGCGTGCAGATCGCCCGCGCAGTGATGACCGACCCCGAGCTGCTGCTGCTCGACGAGCCGACCGCGAGCCTCGACCTCGGTGCCCGCGAAGAGCTGCTCGCCCTGCTCGGCGGCTACGCGCAGGCGCCCACGACGCCCGCGATGGTCATGGTCACGCACCACGTCGAAGAGATCCCCGTGGGCTTCACCCACGTGCTCCTGCTGCGCGACGGTGCCGCCGTCGCCGCCGGCCCGATCGCCGAGACGCTCACCGCCGAGAACCTGACGACCACCTTCGGTCTGCCGATCGCGCTCAGCTCCGAAGACGGCCGCTACGCCGCCCGCGCGTCGCTCTGACGGCGGATGCCGCGGTCCGGCCCTCGGGCTGGTAAGATCTCCCTTTGGTGCGCTCGCACCACAGACTTCCACCGCCCTGGCCAAATCCAAGGCACCACCCTCAGAGGATCACCATGAAGACTGACATCCACCCCGACTACAAGGCGGTCGTGTTCCGCGACCTCGGCTCGGGAGAGACCTTCCTCACGCGTTCGACCGTGACCAGCGACAAGACGATCGAGCTCGACGGCGTCGAGTACCCGGTCATCGACGTCGAGATCTCGTCGGCGTCGCACCCGTTCTACACGGGCAAGCAGCGCATCATGGACTCGGCCGGTCGCGTCGAGAAGTTCAACCAGCGCTTCAAGAACTTCGGCGGCAGCTCCAAGTAAGCCCCGCTCGATCGAAGGCCCCTGGTTCGCCGGGGGCCTTCGTCGTTCTCGCAGCCTCGGGCTCGGACCTCAGCGGATGGGCCAGCTGCCGTCGAGGCGTTCGTCGGGATCGAGGCGGCCGATGCCGATGAAGTACTCGGTGAGGCTCGCTGCCTGCGCCCGCGCCCAGGAGATCTGGCGCGTGTGCAGCTCGTCCGCCGTCGGAGGCAGCCACGGCGCGAACCGCTCGGCGAGGGCCTGCGCGACCCGCCCCGCGGCCACCGCGTCGGCGGAGGCGTCGTGCGCGTCGTCGAGACGCACGGCGTAGTGTGCGGCGACGGCCGACAGCGTGCGCTTGCCCTTGCGCCACCGGTCGTAGGTCTTGTCGACCACGAGCGGGTCGATGACGGGGGAGGGCGAGACGATCGGATCGATCCCGTGCCGTATCGCCTCGTGCTTGAGGAGGGAGAAGTCGTAGGGCGCGTTGTACGCGACGACGGGGATGCCGGCGTCGAGCAGGGCGCGCAGCGCCGCGGTCACCTCGGCGACGACCTCGGTCGCCGGCCGTCCCTCCGCGCGTGCCCGCTCGGTCGTGATGCCGTGGATGGCGGCGGCGCCCTCGGGGATCTCAATCCCGGGATCGGCGAACCAGTCGCTCGCCCGGATCACGGCCCCGTCGCCGTCGAGCAGACCGACGTGGGCCGTCACGATGCGGTCGTGCGCGACATCCACTCCCGTCGTCTCGAGGTCGAACACGCCCACCACTCGCGTCCAGCGCGGCGCGTCGAAGAGGGCGAGTTGCTCGCGCTGCCGTGCATCCATGCCGCTCACGGTATGCACCGGTTCCGACATCCGGCGCGAGCCGCGCCGGGGATCCCGCCCTGGGGAGGGACGGGCGGTCCGTAGACTCGGGGCATGTCCAACCCGTACGCCGCGCTCCTCGCGGAGGCACCAGTCCGCCGCGCTGAGGCGGACGTGCTCGGCGGACGCACCGCGTACTGGGTGTACGGGCCGGAGGATGCCGAGACGACACTCGTCGCGGTGCACGGATTCCGGGGCGAGCACCACGGACTCGAACCCGTCATCGCCCACCTTCCCGGTGTGCGGGTCGTCTCACCCGATCTCCCGGGCTTCGGGGAGACGCCTCCGATCGTCGGTCGCGCGCACGACCTCGAGCTGTATGTGGAGTGGCTGACCGCGTTCGTGTCCGACGTGGCGCCCGGAGCGGTCGTGCTCGGTCACTCGTTCGGATCGATCGTGACGTCCGCCGCGGTCGCCGGCGGTCTCCCCACCCCGCGGCTCATCCTCGTCAACCCGATCGGCGCGCCCGCGTTGGAGGGGCCCCGCGGCATCCTGACCCGTCTCGCGATCTTCTACTACTGGGCCGGCGCCCGCCTGCCGCGCCCGCTCGGCGCAGCCCTGCTGCGCAACCGGCTCATCGTGCGCGCGTCGAGCATCGCCATGGTGAAGACCCGCGACAAGGAGCTGCGTCGCTTCGTGCACGCGCAGCACGACACCTACTTCTCGAGCTTCGCCGACCGCGACGTGCTGCATGACGCGTTCGTGACGTCGGTCTCGCACGACGTGAGCGAGTTCGCCGCCCGGATCGCGCAGCCGACGCAGCTGATCGCCGCGCAGCAGGACGACATCACGCCCATCGAGGCCGAGCGCCGCCTCGCGACGCTGTTCGCCGAGGCCGAGCTCGTCGAGATCGCCGGTGTCGGGCATCTCATCCACTACGAGACCCCGGCGATCGCGGCCGACGCGGTCAGGCGCTTCCTCGCGCCTTCCGCTGACGGTACGCGATGACGTTCATGCGGTTGCCGCAGTTGCCGGTGTCGCAGTATCGCTTCGACCCGTTCTTGGAGTAGTCCACGTAGACGGCGTCGCAGTCGTCGGCCGTGCAGATGCGCACGCGGTCGTACTCGTCGGCGCGGATCACGTCGACGAACGCCATCGCGGCCTCGACCATGATGCGCGTCGCGAGCGGTGCGTCGTCATCGGTGGCGTGGATGTGCCAGTCGTAGCCGTCATGGATCGTCAGGCGGGGGAGGGCGCGGCCGTCGTGGAGCATCCCGTTCACCAGCGGCACGGCGCCGACCCGGTCGACGTCCCACAGGGCGCGCAGGCGAGGACGGATGCCGCGCACGGCGTCGACCTGGGCCTGATCGCGGCGCGTCACGGCGCTGTAGGGGTTGATGACGAGGTACGCGTCGAGGTCTTCGGGGGTGCGGAGGGTGTCGGCGCGCAGCTGCCCGGGAAGGGTGTTCACGAGCGCGACGGCGGCCGTGAGCGCCTGTTTCGTGTCATGGATGAAGACCACGTTGACTCCTGACGTGCGGGTGTCGTACAGTCACGAGTGTAAACCTCTTTCGCTCCTGACAGTCGGATCCGCCATGGCCGTGCCCACCACCCCGATCCCCGTCCTCGCCCCGACGGTCGTGCGCCGCGTCGGGGCCGGCGGTCTCCTGCTGGCCGTGGTCTCCGCGCTGGCGTTCTCGGCGAGCGGTCCGTTCATCAAGCCGCTGCTGGAGGCGGGCTGGTCGCTCGGTGCCGCCCTCCTGGTGCGCATGGGCGTCGCCGGCCTCATCCTCTCGCCCGCGCTCGTACGCGCCGTCGTGCGGGAGCGCGCGTTCTTCCGACGCCATGGCATGCTCATCCTGCTGTTCGGGCTCGTTCCCGTGCTCGGCTGCCAGCTGTTCTTCTTCTCCGCGATGCAGCGGATGCCGGTGGCCGTGGCCCTGCTCATCCAGTACCTCGCGCCGGTGATGCTGGTGGCGTTCGTCTGGCTGCGCACGCGCCGTCGCCCGTCGCGGCTCGTCCTGACCGGCTCGGTCGTCGCGATCGTGGGGCTCGTCCTCGTGGTGGACATCTCGGGCGCATCCTTCGATCTGCTCGGCACCCTGCTGGCGCTGTGCGCCGCCGTGTGCGTCTGCGCCTACTTCGTGCTCTCGGAGCGCGCGGGTGACACGCTGCCGCCTCTCGCTCTGGCGTCCGGCGGTCTCCTCACCGGCGCCGCCATGGTGGCGGTGCTGTGCGCGACCGGACTGCTGCCGTTCTCCGCGCCCGCCGTGAACGTCACGCTCGCGGGCGTCAGCGTGCCGTGGTTCCTGCCGCTGCTGTGGGTGGCCGGCGTCGCGACGACCGTGGGCTACGCGTTCGGGGTGATGGCCGTGCCGCGCGTCGGCTCGCGGGTCGCGTCGTTCGTCGGTCTCTCGGAGGTGCTCTTCGCGCTGGGGTTCGCCTGGGTGTTCCTCGGCGAGGTGCCCGCGCCGGTGCAGTTCGTCGGAGGCGCCGCGATCCTCGTGGGCGTGATCCTCGTGCGGGCGGATGCGCGCTCGACGGCGGAGGCGGAGGGCGCCCTCACTCCCGCCGTGCCAGCTCCATGAGCGGCGTCACGCGGTAGCCGATCACCTCGCCCATCGCCAGCGACGTCTCGGTGCGCTCGACGCCCTCGATCGCGAGGATGCGCGCGTCGGTGTCGAAGAGGTGCTGGGTGTCGCGGCACGCCACGCGCACGAGCAGATCCACCTGGCCGCTCAGCCCGTGCGCCTGCACGACCTCGGGCACGCGCTGGAGTTCGGCGGTGATGCGGGGGAGCTCGGCTTGACGCACCATCACGTTCACGAAGGCCTCGATCGGGAAGCCGAGCGCCGACGACGAGAGAGCGCGTTCGTACGAGAGGAAGACCCCGGCCCGCTCCAGGCGGCCCATGCGCGCCTGGACGGTGTTGCGCGACAGACCGAGCTTCTCGGCCAGCGCGACGACGGTGGCGCGCGGGTCGCCCGCGAGAGCCGCGAGCAGCTCGAGATCGACGTGGTCCAGGTTTCCCATAGTGCGAAACATTAGCACCACGCCGACCAACACTGCTTGTCAACATGCTCAAGCGGAATCGAGATGCTTGAGCTAGGTGCGCGACGGACGTATCGTCGGGCCTGTCGGCGAGGTCGCCGGCGCTCGTTGCGGGATCGCCCCACGAAGGCATCCCGCCACCCGGAGGGATGACGATGATGCACACCCTGACACCCCTGGCTGACGCCGCAGCCGACGTCGACGACGTCGCCCGGCTGGTCACCGCGGACGGCGAACGGATCGCGGATGCCGACCTCGACCCCTGGATCGCCGACGTCGGGGTCGACACGCTCCGCGGCCTCTACCGCGACATGGTGCTCGTGCGCCGCATCGACACCGAGGGCGTCGCGCTGCAGCGGCAGGGACAGCTCGGCCTGTGGGCGCCGTGCAACGGCCAGGAGGCCGTGCAGATCGGCACCGCCCGCGCGCTGCGCGCCGACGACTTCGCGTTCCCCAGCTACCGCGAGATCGGCGTCCAGTACGCCCGCGGCGCACGCCCTGCCGACTACGTGGTCGCGTGGCGTGGCGAGGAGCACTCCACCTACGACCCGTACGTCATCAACACCGCCGTTCCGCAGATCATCATCGGAGCGCAGACGCTGCACGCCGTCGGCTACGCGATGGGCATCCAGCGCGACGGCACCGACCAGGCGGCCGCGGCCTACTTCGGCGACGGCGCGACCAGCCAGGGCGACGTCAACGAGGCGATGATCTTCGCATCGTCGTTCGGCGCGCCGATGGTGTTCGTCTGCTCCAACAACCAGTGGGCGATCTCGGAGCCGGTCACCGTCCAGGCGAAGTTCCCGATCGCGGGTCGCGCCCCGGGCTTCGGCATCCCGAGCATGCGCGTCGACGGCAACGACGTGCTCGCGTGCCTCGCCGCGATGCGGTGGGCACTCGATCACGCCCGCAGCGGGCGCGGCCCCGCGTTCATCGAGGCCGTGACCTACCGGATGGGCCCGCACACGACCTCCGACGACCCGACGCGCTATCGCGACAAGGACGAGCTCGAGCGGTGGCGCCGGCGCGACCCGATCGCACGCGTCGAGGCCCTCCTGTGCGCCCGCGACGGATTCGACGACGCGTTCGCGGCCGAGGTGGCCGCCGACGCGGATGCGCTCGCCGCGGAGGTGCGCGCGGCCTGCCTGGGCGCGCCGTCGCGCGCTCCGCTCACCATCCTCGACAACGTGTACGCCGAACCGCACTCCGGGCTCGACGCTCAGCGCGCGAGCTTCGGCGCCTACCTCGACTCGTTCGCCGACGCCGCAGTCGAGGGGGAGGGACGATGAGCCTCCTCACGATGGGCAAGGCTCTCAACGAGGGTTTGCGCCGGGCCATGGCCGACGACCCGAAGGTGCTCGTGATGGGCGAGGACATCGGCAAGCTCGGCGGGGTGTTCCGCATCACCGACGGTCTGCTCGACCAGTTCGGCGCCGCTCGGGTGGTCGACACGCCGCTGGCCGAATCCGGCATCGTCGGCACGGCCGTGGGTCTCGCCTATCGGGGCTATCGCCCGGTCGTCGAGATCCAGTTCGACGGATTCGTCTACCCGGCGTTCGACCAGATCGTGTGCCAGGTCGCCAAGCTGCACTACCGCACGCAGGGTCGCGTGAAGATGCCGATCACCATCCGCATCCCGTGGGCCGGCGGCGTGGGCGCCGCCGAGCACCACTCCGAGTCGCCCGAGGCCTACTTCGTGCACACCTCGGGCCTGCGGGTCGTCGCCGTCTCCAACCCGCAGGACGCCTACGTCATGCTCCGTCAGGCGATCGCCTCCGACGACCCCGTCGTCTTCTTCGAGCCGAAGCGCCTGTACCACTCCAAGGGCGAGGTCGATCTCGACGTCGACCTCGCCGACGCCGCGCCGATGGGCCTGGCGCGGGTGGCCCGCGAGGGCGACGACGTCACCCTCCTCACCTACGGCGCGCAGGTGGCGACCGCGCTCGATGCCGCGACCGCCGCCGAGGACGACGGCGTCTCGATCGAGGTGATCGACCTCCGCTCGCTGTCGCCGGTGGACTACCGCACGATCGAGGCATCCGTCCGTCGCACCGGCCGCGTCGTGGTCACGCACGAGGCGGCCCGCGAGGCGGGCGTCGGCGCCGAGCTGATCGCGAGCGTCACCGAGCGCTGCTTCAACTACCTCGAGGCGGCGCCGGTGCGGGTCACCGGCCACGACGTCCCGTACCCGCCGGCGAAGCTCGAGAAGCACCATCTGCCCGACCTCGACCGGATCCTCGACGCCGTCGATCGCGTGCTCGATCGGCCGAACAGCCAGAGCGTGCTCGACGACGCCGTGAACGGGGCGTCGCGATGATCGAGGACTTCCGCCTCCCCGACCTCGGCGAAGGGCTTCCCGAGGCCGAGCTCGTCGCCTGGGCGGTCGCCGAGGGCGACACCGTCACGCTCAATCAGACGATCGCCGAGGTCGAGACGGCCAAGGCCGTCGTCGAACTGCCGTCGCCGTTCGCCGGCGTCGTGAAGACGCTGCACCACGCCGCGGGCGACGTGATCGAGGTCGGCTCCGTGCTCATCTCGTTCGACCTCCCGGGGGGAGGCGGCTCGCCGGCGGCACCCGTCACAGCCGTCGCCGAGGCGCCCGAGGTCGACGCCGAGGCCGAGAAGGCGCAGCCGAATCTCGTCGGCTACGGCGCCGCACCGCGCAGTGCGGGTCGACCGCAGCGCCGGGCACGCGCGGTGGGGACGTCGGCGTCCACCGACACCGCGGTGCTCGAGGCGGCGCCGCACGATGTGCTGCGCGAGCGCGCGACGGCGCACGACCTCGACGAGCGCCTGCGCGAGCGGCCCCGATCCACCCCGCCGGTGCGCAAGTTCGCGAAGGACCACGGCGTGGACCTCGCGCTGGTCACCGGCAGCGGGACGTCGGGACTCATCACCCGTGCCGACGTCGAGGACTACGTGCGGCGCGTGGAGGGTGCCGTGGCGGTTCCAGATGTTGCAGCATCCGCGGTGCCCGCGACGCGAGCCAATGACGCCCGCACGACGCGCACGCCGATCCGGGGCGTGCGCAAGCACACCGCGGCGGCGATGGTGCGCTCCGCGTTCACGGCCCCGCACGTCACGACGTTCCTCACCGTCGATGTGACGCCCACGATGGAGCTCGTCGCGGCGCTGAAGGCCGACCGGGCACTCGAGGGTCACCGCGTCGGCGTGATGGCCGTCGCGGCCAAGGCCGTATGCCTCGCCCTCGGCCGGCACCCGGAGCTGAACTCGGCGTGGGACGAGGCGGCCGGCGAGATCGTGACCCACCACTACGTGAACCTCGGCATCGCGGCGGCGACGGACCGCGGGCTCGTGGTGCCGAACGTCCGCGACGCGCACGAGCTCACGCTCGTGGAGCTCGCCGACGCGATCCGAGACCTGGCCGCCACGGCTCGTGCGGGTCGCACCGCCCCAGCCGACATGAGCGGGGGCACGTTCTCGATCACGAATGTGGGCGTGTTCGGCGTCGATGCGGGCACGCCGATCCTCAACCCGGGCGAAGCCGGCATCCTCGCGCTCGGCGCGGTGCGCCGCCAGCCGTGGGAGCACCACGGTGAGATCGCGCTGCGGGACGTCATGACCCTGGCGCTGTCGTTCGACCACCGCCTCGTCGACGGCGAGCAGGGATCGCGCTTCCTCACGGCCGTCGGCGGCGTGCTCGCCGAGCCCGGACGGGCGATGCTGCTGCGCTGACCTGCGGGACCGCACTCACCCGGCGCACACGGCCCCCGGCTCCTCACCGGAGGGGCCGTGCGCGTCGGGTGAGCCGTCGTGTCGGCGGCGATGTCGCATGATCGGGTAGACTCAGAGCACTTGAGAGCCCATTGCGGGCTCCCTGCGTCGTCAGAACGCTCCTCTTCACCCCGCGGCCGGCTCCGGCCCCGCGCGGCGGAAACCTTCTCACGGCGAACGGATGCGCCGACCGGCGCCTTCGCCACCCGCCGATCGCGTCGACAGCGCCGCGTCGGTGCACGACCGTGCCGCTCCCGGGAGCGTCGCGGTCCGTGCCGCCTGCCCGAAAGGCCACCCCATGTCCTCCGACACCACCACCTTCGCCGATCTCGGCGTACCCGCACCCCTGGTGCGCGTCCTCGCCGATCAGGGCAAGACCGCCCCGTTCCCGATCCAGCTCGACACGCTCCCCGACACCCTCGGCGGGCGCGACGTGCTCGGCCGCGGGAAGACGGGCTCCGGCAAGACCCTCGCCTTCTCCATCCCGATGGTCGCCCGCCTGGGCGGCACGCTCGCCGGCGGCACGCGCCGCGCCGGCCGGCCGCTGGGTCTCGTGCTCGCCCCGACCCGCGAGCTCGCGACCCAGATCGACGCCGTGCTCGCGCCGCTCGCCGCCGCCTACGGGCTCAAGACGACGACCATCTACGGCGGGGTCAGCCAGAAGCGTCAGGTCGACGCCCTCAACGCCGGCGTCGACATCGTCGTGGCGTGCCCCGGTCGCCTGGAAGACCTGCTGAATCAGCGGCATCTCACCCTCGACGCCGTCGAGATCACCGTGCTCGACGAAGCCGACCACATGGCCGACCTCGGCTTCCTGCCGGTGGTCACCCGCATCCTCGACAAGACCCCGCGGGGCGGTCAGCGCCTGCTGTTCTCGGCGACCCTCGACAACGGGGTCGACAAGCTGGTGAACCGCTTCCTGCAGAACCAGGTGCTGCACTCCGTCGACGAGGCCAACTCGCCCGTCGCGGCGATGACCCACCACGTGTTCGAGACGGCCGACGTCGAGACCAAGAAGGACCTCGTGAAGGCGCTCGCGAGCGGCCGTGGCCGCCGCATCCTGTTCATGCGCACGAAGCACCACGCCAAGAAGCTCGCCAAGCAGCTCACCGACCAGGGCATCCCCGCGGTCGATCTGCACGGCAATCTCTCGCAGCCGCAGCGCGACCGAAACCTCGCGGCGTTCGGCGACGGCTCGGTGCGCGTGCTGGTGGCCACGGATGTCGCGGCGCGCGGTGTGCACGTCGACGACGTCGAGCTCGTGGTGCACGTCGACCCGCCCATGGAGCACAAGGCGTACCTGCACCGCTCGGGCCGCACGGCCCGTGCCGGCAGCGCCGGAGACGTGGTGACGGTGATGCTTCCGACGCAGCGCAAGGACACCCAGGCGCTGCTGCGCAAGGCGGCCATCTCGGTCACGCCGGTGTCGGTCTCGCACGATTCGCCGGCCGTGACCGCGCTCGTCGGTCCCGCCGCGGAGTACGTGACTCCGCAGCCGAAGTCCGCCCAGCCGCAGGGCGGTCGCGGACAGGGCGGCGGTGGACGCTCGCAGGGCGCGAACGCCCAGCGCAAGCGCGCCGCACGCGGCGGAGAGGCCGGCCGTGGTGACGGTGGTCGCGGCGACGGCGGTCGCGGCGGCGAGCGCTCGGGTGCCGCTGTCGGCGGCGGTCGCTCGGGCGGTTCCGGCCGCGCGGGCGGTCGCGGGGCGGCGCAGGGTGCCCCGGCACGCTCCGGCGGCGCCGGCCAGGGTCGCTCCGGCGGCGCCGGCCAGGGCCGATCGGGTGCGGCGTCGTCCGGACAGGGCGGTCGCTCCGGCGCCGGCCGTTCGGGCGGTATCCGCGTGGGCGACGTGGTGCGCGGCAACGGCACCCGCACCAACCGTCGCGCCCAGGGCTGACCCGTTCCGTTCCCCGCCGCGCTCATCGGGCGGCGGGGGAGCGGATGCCTCGGCTCACGCGGTCAGCGCGGCCAGGGCCATCGACTCGAGGATGCCGCGCACGGTGCTGTCGGCGGGAGCGCCGCGCAGACCGCGCACGCTGTGCGGCGTGGAGTTGATGAGGCCGAAGCAGGCGTGCGCCCGCACGCGCAGATCGTTCTCCCCGCGACCGGGGTGCAGGCGTCCGAGCACGGCGACCCACACGTCGACGTAGTCGCGCTGCAGGCGGCGCACCCGGTGGCGATCGGTCTCGCTGAGGCTGCCCAGATCGCGGTCCTGCACCCGGATCACGTCGGCGTCGCTGAGCGCGAAGTCCACGTGGAACCGCACCAGGGCGGCCAGCTGCTCGCCCGGGTCGTCGGAGGCATCCTGCACCGCGTGCCCGCCGTCGCGCAGGCGTTCGCTGACCCGCAGCAGGATCGCGCCCAGCAGCGCCTGCTTGTTGGCGAAATGGCGGTAGACCGCCGGACCACTGACGCCCACGGCCGCGCCGAGCTCTTCCAGGCTGACGCCGGTGAAACCGCGCTCGGCGAACAGGCGGGCGGCTTCGCGCAGGAGCGCGGTCTGCCGGCCGGCCTTGGCGCGATTCCGTTCGGTGAGGTCGCTTGTCATTCCAGTTAACCCCCGCTAACCTGTAATTCCGGTTAGTGAACACTAACCGGTTCCGTTCCGCCGGCTCAACCGGCGTGACCGTATCGTGACGTCGACGACGACCCGCCCGTGTGCGCGTCGTCGCGCAGCATCCACCGGCAGGAGACGCATGGACTACGAGCTGACCGAGGACGAGCGCGAGCTCGCCGCCCTCGTGCGCGCATTCGCCGACGAGGTGGTCGCCCCGCAGGCGTACGAGGCCGATCGCACGCACACGCTTCCCCTCGGGGTCGTGGCGCAGATGGGGGAGATGGGCCTGTTCGGGCTGCCGTTCCCCGAGGAGTACGGCGGTCAGGGCGGCGACTACTTCGCGCTGTGCCTGGCGATCGAGGCGCTCGGCCGGGTCGATCAGTCGATCGCGATCACCCTGGAGGCGGGGGTGAGCCTCGGCGCGATGCCGGTCTTCCGCTTCGGCACCGAGGAGCAGAAGCGTGCGCTCCTGCCCGATCTGCTCGCCGGCACCGCCCTGGCGGGGTTCGGGCTCACCGAGCCCGAAGCGGGCTCCGACGCGGGAGCGACCCGCACGACCGCGCGGCTCGACGGCGACGAGTGGGTCATCGACGGGGCCAAGCAGTTCATCACCAACTCCGGCACGGCGATCACCCGCTTCGTCACGGTGACCGCCGTCACCGGGGAGAAGGACGGTCGCAAGGAGATCTCGACGATCATCGTCCCGCACGGCACGCCCGGCTTCACGGTCGAGCCGGCTTACGACAAGGTCGGCTGGCACGCCTCCGACACGCACCCGCTGTCGTTCTCCGGCGCCCGGGTGCCGGCGGCGAATCTGCTCGGCGAGCGCGGGCGCGGGTTCGCGAACTTCCTGCACATCCTCGACGAGGGGCGCATCGCGATCGCGGCGCTGTCGACGGGAGCGGCGGAGGGATGCCTCGAGGCGGCCATCGACTACGCGGGGACGCGCCGGGTGTTCGGGGAGCCGCTCTCCTCTCGCCAGAACGTGCAGTTCACCATCGCCCGCATGCAGCTGCGGGTGCACAACGCCCGACTCGCGTGGCACCACGCCGCGCGTCTCCGCGACGCCGGCAAGCCGTTCAAGACCGAGGCGGCGCTGGCCAAGCTCACCGCCAGCGACGCCGCGATGGACAACGCCCGCGACGCCACCCAGATCTTCGGCGGCAACGGATTCATGAACGAGTACCCCGTCGCGCGGCACTACCGCGACTCGAAGATCCTCGAGATCGGCGAGGGCACGAGCGAGGTGCAGCTGCTCGTGATCGCCCGCGCCCTCGGGGTAGCGTGAGAGCGTGACCTCGACCTTCACGATGGGCCCGGCGCTCCTGTTCTGCCCCGCCGATCGACCCGAGCGCTTCGCCAAGGCGATGGAGCGGGCCGACGCGGTCATCCTCGACCTGGAGGACGCCGTCGGAGCGGGCCGCAAGTCCGTCGCCCGGGGCGCGCTCATCGAGTCCGAGCTCGATCCGGCACGGGTGATCGTGCGGGTCAACCCGCCGGGCACCGACGCGTTCCTGTCCGACCTCGCCACGCTCTCGCAGACGGATTACCGCACCGTCATGGTCGCCAAAGCGGAGAGCGCGAAGTCGCTCAAGGCGTTCGACAGCCGCTTCTCGCTGATCGCCCTCTGCGAGACGGCCAAGGGCGTCGCCGCCGCCGAGAAGATCGGGGCCTCCGCGCAGGTCACCGCGCTGATGTGGGGCGCCGAGGACCTCGTGGCGAGCATCGGCGGGACCTCCAGTCGCAAGCCGAACGGCCGCTACCGCGACGTCGCGCGCTACGCCCGGTCCCGCGTGCTGCTCGCGGCGGCTGCGGCCGGCAAGGCCGCGATCGACGCGGTGCACCTCGACATCACCGACACGAAGGGGCTCGCCAGCGAGGCGAGGGATGCCGCGGCATCCGGATTCTCGGCCACCGCCTGCATCCATCCCGGCCAGGTCTCCGTCATCCGAGACGCCTACGCGCCCGACGCCAAGACGCTGTCGTGGGCCCGCGCGGTGCTGGAGCAGGCGCGCACGCGCCCGGGGGTGTTCGCCTTCCAGGGGCGCATGGTCGACGAGCCCGTGCTGCGACACGCGCGTGCCGCGGTCTCCCGCGCCGAGCGGGCCTGAGACCCGTCAGCCCGCGGTCCGCAGCGCGACGATCGCCGCGGCGACCCGCCCGACGAGGTCGAAGGGCAGGGGAGCGGTGTGCGGGAACACCACGGAGTCCTTCTCGGTGCGGTGCGGGGCGATCTCGGCCTCGAGCGGCTCGGGCAGCGCCGGCACCGGATAGAGGCCGATGTGCTTCTTCCAGCCTGCGAAGTGCAGCGCGTAGCGTCCGCCGAGCATGACGGCCGGCATTCCGTACCGGATGCGCTCCTCGGGCTCGGGCACCTCGGCCTCGATGACCTCGCGCACCTTCTGCAGGCGCTCGGCGACCTCGGGCGGGAACCCCGAGATGTACGCGTCGACGGTGGCGGGAGCGGGCATGTCCCTCAGGCTAGGCGACGGCGCTGATCGGTGTCAGCATCGTGAGCCGATCGCGCTCGAACAGGATCGGGTGCGCCGAGCCGTTCGCAAGCCGCTGACCGGGCACGGGGTAGGCGCCGGCGCTCGCGTGGCGGAGCACCTCGCGGATGAGGGCGCCGTGGCTGACGAGGACGACGGATGCCGCGCCCGGCCCGGTCGCGCGACGGGCGTCGTCGACGACGGTGCGGATCCCCGTGAGCGCGCGGCTGCGCAGGTCGGCCCATGGCTCGGCGCCGGGCACCTCGGCGGTGTGCCAGTCACCCCATCGCGCCGCGAACTCGGTGCTGTCGATGCCCTCGGCCTCGCCGTAGGAGCGCTCGCGCAGCGCCGGGTACAGCCGCGGCGCGGCGGCACCCAGCTCGGCGGCGATGATCTCGGCCGTCTCCCGGGCACGGGAGAGGTCGCTCGCGGCGACGACGATCGGATGCCGCGCGTCGAGGGTCTCGCGCAAGTGCAGCGCGGCCTCCTGCGCCTGCTGTCGGCCGGTGTCGTTGAGCGGGATGTCGGTGCTGCCCTGGATGCGCCGGTCGCGGTTCCAGTCGGTCTCGCCGTGGCGGATGAGGATCAGCTGCGTCACGGATCGAGCCTAATCGGCGCGCGAGGGTCGGCGTTCACAGGGCCGCCGCCCGCGAGGGTCAGCGCGTGGGAAGCGCTGCGGCCATCGCCGTGAGCACCTCGCTCGCACCGCCGTCGATCTTGACGGTGGCCCGGCTGTCGGCGCGCGTGTCGCCGCGGTTGACAATGACCACCGGCATCCGTCGACGTCGCGCGCGTTCGACCAGCCGGATGCCCGAATTGACCACCAACGACGAGCCGGCCACGAGCAGCGCCTCGCTGGTGTGCACGAGCTGCTCCGCCTCGCGGAACTTCTCCGCCGGGATGTACTCGCCGAAGAAGACGACGTCGGGCTTGAGCATGCCACCGCACACGCTGCACTCCGGCACGACGAAGTCATCGGCGCTCTCGGGGCGCACGTCGCCGTCGGGTCCGAGCAGCACCTCCTCATCTACCCGGATCCAGGGGTTGTCGGCCTCGACCCGGGCGGCGAGGTCACGGCGGTCGAACACCTGCCCGCAGTGCGTGCAGAAGACCCGCCGCATCGTGCCGTGGAGCTCGACGACGCGGCGGCTGCCCGCGCGCACGTGCAGGCCGTCGACATTCTGCGTGATCACGCCGGTGGCCACTCCCGAGGTCTCCAGCGCCGCGACCGCGGAGTGGCCGGTGTTGGGCTCGGCGGCGGCGAAGGTGCGCCAGCCCAGGTGGCTGCCCACCCAGTAGCGGCGGCGCAGCCGCTCGTCGCCCAGGAACTGCTCGACGGTCATCGGTGTGCGCGTCGGGGCGCCCTGGCCGCGATAGTCGGGGATCCCGGAGTCGGTGGACACACCCGCTCCGGTGAGGATCGCGATGCGCCGACCGGCGAGGGCGTCGAGGGCGCGATCGAGCTGAGCGGCCGTCTCGGCGTCCAGCGCCACGGTGGTCTCCATGCGCACCCCCTCCTGAGGTCCGAGTGTACGTCGCACGCTTTGCGGGCATGTTACGGCCCGACCGCCTGCGACCTGGGAGAGTGGAGCGGATGGACACCCGCATCGAGCACATCGGCGATCCCGCCGACCCGCGCCTGGCCGACTACCGGGACCTGACGGACGTCGTGCTGCGCCGCGTGAGCGAGCCCGCCGGCGGCCTCTACATCGCCGAGTCGGCGAAGGTGCTCGCGCGGGCCCTGGCCGCCGGGCACCGCCCCCGGTCGGTGCTCGTGCAGGAGAAGTGGGCGGACGAGGCATCCACTCTGCTCGCTGGGATCGACGCGCCGGTGTACGTGACGTCCGCCGACATCGCCGAGCAGCTCACCGGCTACGCGGTGCATCGGGGCATCCTCGCCGCCATGCACCGCCCCGCGCTGCCGACGGTCGCCGAGACGGTCGCGGGCGCCCGGACGGTGCTGGTGCTGGAGGACCTGGTCGATCACACCAACGTCGGTGCCGCCTTCCGCGGCGCCGCCGGTCTCGGCGCCGACGCCGTGCTGATCTCGCCGCGCTGCGCCGATCCGCTCTACCGGCGCAGCGTACGGGTGTCGATGGGCACGGTGTTCCAGGTTCCCTGGACGCGCCTGCCCGAGTGGCCCCAGGCCCGTGCCCAGCTGCACGCGGCCGGGTTCCACCTCGCGGCGCTCGCCCTCGCCGTCGATGCCGTGCCGCTCGACGTCTTCGCCGCGCAGCGGCCCGACCGCGTCGCACTGCTGATGGGGGCGGAGGGCGACGGGCTGTCGCGTGCCGCCCTGGAGGCATCCGACACCGTCGTGACGATCCCGATGGCCGGGGGAGTGGACTCCCTCAACGTCGCCGCGGCGACCGCCGTGACGCTCTGGGCGCTGCGGGCCTAGACCTGCTCGCCGCGCGGGGCGGACGCGTCGGCGCCCGGCGCCAGCGTGATCACCGGCAGCGGCTCGGGACGCTTCGCCGTCACGAGGTCGCCCGACGACTGGTGGCGGAGGCGTCGCAGCACCCAGGGGACGAGGTACTCCCGCGCCCACACCAGATCGACGGAGGCGGCCTCCCGCCACGTGCGCCGCGGGATCGGGTCGGGCTGCATGGGGGCGAGGTCGTTCGCGACGTTCAGGGCGCGCAGCACCATGCGCGCGACCTCGTGGTGTCCGAGGGGGTTGTAGTGCAGCCGGTCGTCGTCGAAGAAGCGCATGTCCTGCACCTCCTTGAGCGCCCACTGGTCGGCGACGATGCAGTCGTACTTCTCGGCGATCGCGCGGATGTTCTCGTTGTAGATCGCGACCTTGCCGCGGATGCCGCGGAAGACCGGCGTGAAGTTCGTGTCGATGCCCGTGAACACCACGACGGTGGCGCCGTCGCCGGACAGGCGCACGACGGCGTCTTCGAACAGCTGGGACACCTCGTCGGGGTCGGTGCCGGGACGGATCACGTCGTTGCCGCCCGCCGAGAACGTGATCAGGTCGGGCTTCAGGGCGATGGCCGGCTCGAGCTGATCGGCGACGATCTGCCGGATCAGCTTGCCGCGCACCGCGAGGTTGGCATAGGCGAAATCGTCCACCTGGGTCGCGAGCACCTCGGCGACGCGGTCGGCCCAGCCGCGGTGCCCGCCCTCGGGCAGAGGGTCGCCGATGCCCTCCGTGAACGAGTCGCCGAGCGCGACGTAGCGGCGCCACGGGTGGGCCACGACGTTCGGGACGTAGGGACTGCGGTGCTCGTCGCTCATGGCATCTGCTCCTGGTTCGTGCCCTGCATCGAGCGTATCGCCGTCACCGGATGACGCGCCCGACCACCGGCCCGATGTCGGTGGGGAGCGTCTATGGTGGATCCTCGTGCTGTCCGCGGCCCACGCCGGCAGCCCGATGCCGGGGAGGGGCGGAATGGACGACACCGCGCTCACCGACACCCCTCAGGATGCTCCCGGCCTCGCGCCCGAGCTGCTGCCCGACGCGCCTCCCGCGCAGCGGCATGCCGAGCCGGGGCACGCCGAGCCGCATATCGGCAGCTTCGCTGCGGAGCACCTCTCGCCGTCGTTCCCGCAGCGCGCCCCGTGGGGCACCGCGCAGCGCCTGCGCGCATGGCAGGCCGAGGCGCTCGACCTGTACTTCTCGCTCGGCGGCCCCGACGGCGAGGGCAAGGGGCCGCGCGACTTCCTCGCCGCCGCGACCCCGGGCGCCGGCAAGACCACGTTCGCCCTCCGGCTCGCGAGCGAGCTGATGCGGCGGGGTGTCGTCGAGCGCATCGTCGTGGTGGCCCCTACCGAGCACCTCAAGACGCAGTGGGCGGATGCCGCGGCCCGCGTCTCGATCCGGCTCGACCCCGCCTTCAGCAACCGTCACTCGGCACCGTCGCGGCACTACCACGGGGTGGCGGTGACCTACGCGCAGGTGGCGGTCAAGGCATCCGTGCACGAGAAGCTGATCCTCGACCGGCGCACGCTGGTGATCCTCGACGAGGTGCACCACGGCGGCGACGCGCTCAGTTGGGGCGACGCCCTGCGTGAGGCCTACCGGCGGGCGACGCGCCGGCTGCTGTTGTCGGGCACGCCGTTCCGCAGCGACACCGCACCGATCCCGTTCGTGGAGTACCACCCCGACGCGAAGGGCATCCGCCTCTCCCGCACCGACTACGCGTACGGGTACCGCCGCGCCCTCGAGGACGGCGTCGTGCGCCCGGTGATCTTCCTGGTCTACGCCGGGCACATGCGCTGGCGCACCAAGACCGGCGACGAGATGGAGGCCCAGCTCGGGCAGGACAACACGAAGGACATCACCTCGCAGGCGTGGCGCACCGCTCTCGACCCGGAGGGGGACTGGATCCCCGCGGTGCTGCGATCGGCCGACCGGCGACTGTCCGAGGTGCGCGAGCAGGTTCCGGATGCCGGGGGGCTGGTGATCGCGACCGATCAGACCGCGGCACGCGCTTACGCCGCCATCCTGGAGTCGATCTCGGGCGAGGCGCCCACGATCGTGCTCTCCGACGAGGCCGAGGCGTCGTCGCGCATCGAGGCGTTCTCGCAGGGCACCTCGCGCTGGATGGTCGCGGTGCGCATGGTCTCGGAGGGCGTCGACGTGCCGCGTCTGGCCGTCGGCGTCTACGCCACCTCCGCCTCGACGCCGCTGTTCTTCGCGCAGGCGATCGGCCGATTCGTGCGCGCGCGTCGCCGCGGCGAGACCGCGAGCGTGTTCCTCCCCAACGTGCCGCAGCTGCTCGCTCTGGCCCACGAGCTCGAGCGGCAGCGCGACCACGCGCTCGACCGCGAGAGCGACGGCGACGAATGGAACGCCGAAGAAGACCTGATGGATGCCGCCGAGCGCGAGGACAAGGCATCCGACGCCCTCACCGAGGAGTTCACCTACCAGGCGCTCGGGTCGATGGCGCATTTCGACCGCGTGATGTTCGACGGGAAGGAGTTCGGGCAGCTCGCCGTCCCGGGAACCCCCGAGGAGGAGGAGTTCCTCGGCCTCCCCGGCCTGCTGGAGCCCGAGCACGTGCACGAGCTGCTGATGCAGCGTCAGGCGCGTCAGGGAAGGCACCGCACCGCCCGTGAGGCGCAGGAGGCGGCCGCGGGGCCCGACGTCGAGCCGGCGCTGCCCGCCGCGCTGCACCGCACGCTCAAGGAGCAGCGCCAGCTGCTCAACAGCCTGGTCGGACTCTATGCGCGGCAGAGCAACGAGCCGCACGGTGCGGTGCACGCCGAGCTGCGCCGACTGTGCGGCGGCCCGGCGGTCGCACAGGCCACGGTGGCACAGCTGCAGACCCGCATCGATCTGCTCCGCTCGCGCGTGCGCTCCTAGCCGCGCCGCCGGCCGTGCCGGGGAGCGGCCGCGAACGCTTCAGGTGTCGCAACACGCGGCGCCGTCGCGCGGGAACCCGCGTGTCGCGACACCCGAGCGGCGCCCGCGCGCGGGACGCCGCGTGTGGCGACACCCGAGCAGCGCCCGCGCGCGGGTGTCGCGTGTCGCGACCCGGGTGTTCCGGCGCCCCGAAATGCTGGCAATCCGCGCCCGGACGCCGGTGATGCACAGGCGCCGCCCTAGCGTGGATGCTGCACCCCGAGCCCGAGCCTGGAGACACGTTGAGCACGTCCACCGCAGCCCCGACCGCCCGAGATCGTCGCCGTTGGGCGCAGTACCTCGTCAACGAACGCGCCGAGGCGCGCGTGTACCGCCAGCTCGCCGCACGCCGCGAGGGGGAGGAGCGCGAGATCCTCCTCGCGCTCGCCGAGGCCGAGGGCCGCCACGAATCGCACTGGCTCACGCTGCTGGGCGGCGAGCCCGCACGCCTGCCGCGCCCCGACACCGGCACGCAGCTGCTCGGCCTGATGGCGAAGCGGTTCGGCTCGATCTTCGTGCTCGCCCTCGCGCAGAACGCCGAGGGGCGTTCGCCCTACGACGACGAGCCCTTCGCCACCGCGGCGATGGCCGCCGACGAGAAGATCCACCACGAGGTCGTGCGGGGTCTCGCCGCGCGCGGGCGGCGTCGCCTGTCGGGGACCTTCCGGGCGGCCGTCTTCGGCGCGAACGACGGACTCGTCTCCAACCTCGCGCTCGTGATGGGCATCGGCGCCACGGGCGCGACGCCGCAGCTCGTGCTCTTCAGCGGCGTCGCGGGCCTGCTCGCCGGAGCGCTCTCGATGGGCGCGGGCGAGTTCGTCTCGGTGCGCTCGCAGCGCGAGTTGCTGGAGGCGACCGAGCCCAGTAACTACGCCGATGCGGCGCTGCCCCACCTCGACCTGGACGCCAACGAGCTCGCGCTCGTCTACCGCACGCGCGGGTTGACGGCGGATGAGGCGGATGCTCGGGCACGGGCTGTCGTCGAGACGGCCCACGCCGCCGACCGGTCGACCCCGTACCAGCTGCCCGTCGAGCAGGGCGGCGACCACGAGGTGGTCGGCGGGGCCTGGGGTGCCGCGCTGTCGAGCTTCCTGTTCTTCGCGTCCGGAGCGATCATCCCCGTGCTGCCCTGGATCTTCGGACTCTCGGGCATCGGCGCGGTCGCCCTCGCGCTGCTCCTGGTGGGCATCGCGCTCATGTCGACCGGTGCGATGGTCGGGCTGCTGTCGGGTGCGCCGCCGTTCCGGCGGGCACTGCGCCAGCTCCTGATCGGGTTCGGCGCCGCCGCGGTCACCTACCTGCTCGGCCTGCTCTTCGGCGTGCAGATGGGCTGAGCGCGGCATCCGGATCCGTCCGCAAGAACCAGAAAAGCCCCCGGTGAAGGGGGCTTTTCTGTTCTGTGCGCGAGGGGGGACTTGAACCCCCACGCCCTATACGGGCACTAGCACCTCAAGCTAGCGCGTCTACCTATTCCGCCACCCGCGCAGAGTGTCGAAGCTGTGACCAGCCGAAGAGAGACATTACCACGTTTCGCAGGTCGCCCCGAATCGCGGCGGCTCCGTCGGGCGGTGCGACAGGCCTCACGGCGCGGGTGCACGCGGCGGGTAGCCTGGTGGCCATGCCCGCGTCCGAGAGCTCCGTTCCTCCGTCCGCGGACGTCGAGCTGAACGAGGTCGCCCGCCTCGCCCGTGACCTCATCCGCATCGACACGACGAACTTCGGCGGAGGTCGCGCGGCGGGCGAGCGCGAGGCGGCCGAGTACGTCGGCGACTACCTCTCCGGCCTCGGCCTGCGGCCCGAGTTCTACGAGCCGATCCCTCGCCGCACGAACGTCATGGCGCGCGTGCCCGGCCGGAACCAGGCCCGGCCCGCGCTCGTCCTGCACGGTCACCTCGACGTGGTGCCCGCCATCGCCGAGGACTGGAGCGTCGACCCGTTCGCGGGGGTCGTGCGCGACGGGATGCTGTGGGGGCGCGGCGCGGTGGACATGAAGAACATGGACGCCATGATCCTCAGCGCGGTCGCCGACCTCCTGCGGTCGGGCGAGCAGCCCGAGCGCGATCTGGTTCTGGCGTTCTTCGCCGACGAGGAGAACGGCGGCGTCGAGGGGTCGGCGCTCGTCGTGCGCGACCGGCCGGAGTGGTTCACGGGCGCGACCGAGGCGATCAGCGAGGTCGGCGGCTACTCCATCCCGGTCGGGGACCGGCGCGCGTACCTCCTGCAGGTCGGGGAGAAGGCGCTCCTGTGGCTCAAGCTCGTCGCCCGCGGTCGCGCCGGGCACGGCAGCCGCTTCCACCCCGACAACGCCGTCACCCGCCTCGCCGAGGCCGTCGCCGCCCTCGGTCGCACCGTCTGGCCCGTGGCCCTCACCGACACCACCCGCGACCTCCTCGCTCACCTCGGCGACCTGTCCGGGCTCGCCGACGCCGACCCCGACGCGCTGGCCGACACGACGGGCGCGGCATCCGCCTTCATCCGCTCCACGCTGCGCACCACGGCCAATCCCACCGGGCTCGTCGCCGGCTACAAGCACAACGTCATCCCCGACCGCGCCGAGGCGCTCATCGACGTGCGCGTGCTGCCCGGTGCCGAGGACGCCGTTCTCGCCGAGATCCAGCGCATCGTCGGCGACGACATCATCATCGAGACGGTGGTGCGCGACATCGGCCTGGAGGTGCCGTTCGAGGGCGACCTCGTCGCGGCGATGGTGGCCGCGCTCGGCCGCCACGACCCCGGCGTGCCCGTGGTGCCGTACCTGCTGGGCGCAGGGACCGACAACAAGGCACTGTCGACCCTCGGGATCACCGGCTACGGATTCGCACCCCTGCGTCTGCCCGCCGACCTCGATTTCACCGGCATGTTCCACGGTGTCGACGAGCGCGTCCCCCTCGACGCGCTCGACTTCGGCAAGGATGTGCTGACGGATCTGCTCCGCAGCTGCTGAATCACGACGCAGGGCCGGTCGCCCCGGCATCTGCCCCGCACGCACACACCTGAAAGGCGCCCATGATCTTCGAGGCCATCATCCTCGGACTCGTCCAGGGTCTGACCGAGTTCCTCCCGGTCTCCTCCAGCGCGCACCTGCGCATCGTGGGCGAGTTCCTGCCCAACGCCGCCGACCCGGGCGCCGCGTTCACCGCGATCACGCAGATCGGCACCGAGGCGGCGGTCGTCGTGTTCTTCTGGCGCGACATCGTGCGGATCATCGGGAGCTGGTTCCGGTCCCTGTTCGGGCGCATCCCGCGCAACGACCCCGACGCGCGCATGGGCTGGCTGATCATCATCGGGTCGATCCCGATCGTGGTGCTCGGCCTGGTCTTCCAGACCCAGATCGAGACGGTGTTCCGGTCGCTGTGGCTCATCGCGGCGATGCTGATCCTGTTCGGCGTGCTGCTGGGCATCGCCGACATGATCGGCGCGAAGAAGCGCAAGCTGAACGAGATCAACGTCGGGCAGGGCGCGGTGTTCGGGTTCGCGCAGGCGCTCGCCCTCATCCCCGGTGTCTCGCGCTCCGGCGGCACGATCACCGCCGGACTGCTCATGGGCTTCGAACGTGCGGCCGCCGCGCGCTACGCGTTCCTGCTCGCGATCCCGGCCGTCTTCGGCAGCGGCTTCTACCAGCTGTTCAAGAGCCGCGGCGAGCAGGGGGTGTTCTCGCTCGGCGAGACCGCACTGGCCACCGGCATCGCGTTCGTGGTCGCACTGGCGGTCATCGCGTTCTTCATGAACTACATCTCCAAGCGCAGCTTCATGCCGTTCGTCGTGTACCGGGTCGCGCTCGGCGCGCTCGTCATGGTGCTGCTGGCCACGGGGGTGCTGCAGCCGCTCTGAGCCGTCGTCCGTTCCGAGCGGGCGGGTCGCGGCGTCAGCGTCGCGGCTCGTCGCGCCCCGGCTTGGTGGGGCCGTCGCCGCCGCGGCGCAGGTACCGCTCGAACTCCTGGGCGATCGCGTCGCCGGATGCCTCGGGGGAGTCCCACGTGTCGCGGGTGCGCTCGAGCTGGTGGATGTACTCCGTCATCTCCTCGTCGTCGGCCGCGGCGGCGTCGATCGACGCCTCCCACGCGATCGAGGCGGTGGCGAGGTCGGCGCGCGGGACCTGCGCGCCGGTGAGGTCCTCGAGGCGGTCGAGCAGGGCGAGGGTGGCCTTCGGCGACGGGGTGTGCCCGGCGACGTAGTGCGGCACGCTCGCCCACAGGCTGGCCGACGGGATGCCGGCGGCGTCGGCGGCGAGGCTCAGCACGCTGAGGATGCCGACCGGGCCCTCGTACGAGCTGCGCTCGACGTCGAGGGTGGTGCGCAGCTGCTCGCTGTCGCTGCCGGCGAACACCGAGATGGGGCGGGTGTGCGGCACGTCCGACATCATCGAGCCGAGGGCGATCATGCCGGTGATGTCCTCGCGCAGGGCGACGTCCACGAACTCCCCGGCGAACGCCTGCCACGCACGGGCGGGTTCGACACCGGCCAGCAGCCACAGCTGCGTGCCGCGGAGCTGCGTGGTCGGGCGGTACAGCGTCGCCTCGGGCCAGCGCAGCACGCGCTGCCCGTCGCCGTCGGTGGCGACCTGCGGGCGGGTGTACTGGTAGTCGAAGTAGAGCTCCGGATCGACGGAGAAGACCGGCTCGTACGAGCCCTGCTCGCGCAGCACCGACAGAGCGGCGGATGCCGCCTCTCCGGCGTCGTTCCATCCGTCGAACGCGACCACGAGCACGCGGCGACCGAGTCCGTCCACGCGACCTCCCTCTCCCCGGCGGGGTTCGTTCCAGGATAGGCGCACGTCGCGCGCCGGGGGTCGGGGAACGCCGCGGGAGGCTCGGGTGCGCCGCCGGACGGACCGGGGCGCGGGAGGGCGCTGGGTAGCATGGACCGGTGAATGACGCGCCTCTGCCCGCTGCCGTCCTGTGGGACATGGACGGCACCCTGGTCGACACCGAACCGTATTGGATCGCCGCGGAGACGCCGCTCGTGGAGAGCTACGGCGGCACGTGGTCGCACGAGCAGGCGCTGCGCCTGGTGGGCCTCGGGCTGGAGGACTCCGCCCGCATCTTCCAGGACGCGGGCGTGCGCATGAGCGTGCCCGAGATCATCGACCGGCTCACTGACGATGTGATGGACCGGCTGGCCGTCGACGGCGTGCCGTTCCGGCCGGGCGCACGTGAGCTGCTCGCCTCGGTGCGCGCGGCGGGCGTGAAGACGGCGCTGGTGACGATGTCGATCCGCCGTATGGCCGATGCCGTAGCCGGGCTCATCGAGTTCGACGCGTTCGACCTGGTCGTCGCCGGCGACGAGGTGACCCGCCCCAAGCCGTTCCCCGACCCCTACCTGCAGGCGTGCGCAGCGCTGGGAGTCGACGTGGACGACACCGTCGCGATCGAGGACTCGCCCAACGGACTGCGTTCGGCGGTGGCCTCGGGCGCCACGGTCGTCGGCGTTCCGCACATGGTGTCCCTGGCGGGCACCGGTGCGCACGTACTGTGGCCGACGCTCGACGGACGCGACCTGGCCGACCTCGCGCAGGTGCATGCGACCCGTCGCGCCGCGGGCGGTGCCCGATGACCGCCGCGGAGCGTCCGAGCGGACCGTTCCGCTTCGGCGACCGCGTGCAGCTGACGGGGCCGAAGGCGCGGCTGCACACCATCACCCTGCGGGAGCGGGGGGAGATGCACACCCACCACGGCGTGCTCCGCCACGAGGATCTCGTTGGCCTTCCCGACGGCTCCGTGGTGCTCAACAGCTCCGGCCACGAGTACCTCGCCCTGCGTCCGCTGCTGCGCGACTTCGTGATGTCGATGCCTCGCGGTGCCGCGATCGTCTACCCGAAGGATGCCGCGCAGATCGTCGCGCAGGCCGACGTCTTCCCCGGTGCGGTCGTGGTGGAGGCCGGCGTCGGCTCCGGTGCGCTGTCGCTGTGGCTGCTGCGGGCGGTCGGGGCCCAGGGACGCCTGGTCTCGTTCGAGCGCCGCGAGGATTTCGCGGAGGTCGCTCGCGCGAACGTCGAGACCTTCGTCGGCGCGACGCCCGAGAACTGGGAGGTGCGGGTCGGCGATCTGGTCGAGGCGCTCCCGCAGGCGGTCGCCCCGGCATCCGTCGACCGCGTCGTGCTCGACATGCTCGCTCCGTGGGAGTGCATCGACGTGGTCGCCGACGCGCTCACCCCCGGCGGGGTCGTGCTCTGCTACGTCGCCACGGCGACCCAGCTGAGCCGTGTCGCGGAGTACCTCCGCGGCACCGGGCTGTTCACCGACCCCGATGCGAGCGAGACCATGGTGCGCGGGTGGCACGTCGAGGGGCTGGCGGTGCGGCCGGACCACCGCATGGTCGCGCACACCGGATTCCTCATCACGGCGCGACGGCTCGCGCCCGGCGCGGTGCTCCCCGAGCTGAAGCGCCGGGCCTCGAAGTCGAGCTACGGCGACCATGACGTCGAGCTGTGGACGCCCGGGGCCGTCGGCGATCGCGAGATCACCGACAAGAACCTGCGCAAGCGGGTGCGCGAGGCGCAGCGGGCGGCGGAGGGTGCCCGCCAGGCGGGCGGATCGGCCGTCGCGGGTGCCGACGGCGGAGCGGATGCCTCGGACGGGTGAGCCGCCGTCGCGCGTCTAGACTGTTGCGGTGCGCAAGATCCCCGCTGCCCTCGCCGTCCTCGGATTGACCGCCCTCGGCCTGGTCGGCTGCGCCTCGACCGCCGTCCCGGCATCCTGCCCGCGCCCCGTCGATCCCGACCCGTCCGCGATGAGCGCGATCACCGTGACCGGCGACGTCGCGAAGGTGCCGGAGGTCGCGGTCTACACGCCGTTCCACACGTCGACGACGGCGTTCCAGGATCTGACCACCGGATCGGGCACGCCGATCACCGCCGACACCCAGCTCGTCGTGCTCGACGTGGCGCTGTTCAGCGGCACCACCGGCCAGCCGCTGGTCAAGACCGCCTACGACGGCTCCAACGCCGCCGTCTTCTCCCTCGCGCGCTGGAACGAGACCTTCCCGACGCTCGGCGCGGCGCTGCACTGCGCCACCCCGGGCAGTCGCATCGCCGTGGCCCTTCCGCCCGACGGCATCGCCGCCGGCGCCGGTGCGTCGCTCGGGCTGGCCGACGGCGACTCGGCGGTGCTCGTGGTCGACGTGCGCAAGACGTATCTGACCGCCGCGGACGGCGCCGACCAGTACAACGACGCGCTCGGCCTGCCGACCGTGGTGCGCGCGCCCGACGGGCGCCCGGGCATCATCGTTCCGGATGCCACGATCCCGACCGATCTCGTCGTGCAGACCATCAAGAAGGGCGACGGCGCCGTCGTGGACGGCACCGCTCCCGTGCGCCTGGCCTACACCGGCGTCAATTGGAGCACGCGGAAGGTGTTCACCACGACGTGGGACGCCGAGCCGAAGTCGGTCACGCTGGATGCGATGGGACCTGGATTCGCCCAGGCGATCACGGGCAAGACGGTGGGGTCGCAGGTGCTCGTGGTGATCCCGCCCGACCAGGTCGGGGTGCAGACGGGCGCGCCGGCGGACGCCACCCTGGTCTACGTCGTCGACATCCTCGGCATCGACTAGAACGCCGCGCGCGAGCCGGCGATCGGCGCCGGGCGCCCCCCTAGGATGAGGGAGTGCCGTCGAACGCCCCTGCGAAGAACCCGCCCGAGGAGCGGCTGGTGAACCTCGTCGTGGCCTTGATGGCCACCGAGCAGGGGCTGACGAAGGACACGATCCTCACCTCCGTCGCGGGCTACCGCGAGCAGAGCGAGAGCGGGGCGTCCAAGGACGCGCTCGAGAAGATGTTCGAGCGCGACAAGGAGAGTCTGCGCGGTCTGGGGGTGCCGATCGAGACGATCGGCGACCGGGCCGACCCCGACGATCTGCGCGAGGCGCGCTACCGCGTTCCGGTGTCGGAGTACGAGCTGCCGGCCGACATCGAGTTCTCGCCGGCCGAGGTGGCGCTGCTGACCCTGGCCGGAGGCGTGTGGAGCCAGAGCTCGATGTCGGATGACGCGCGCAGCGGCCTGCGCAAGATCCGCGCCCTGGGCATCGCCGTCGACGAGCCGATCATCGGCTTCTCGCCGCGCATCAGCGTGCACGAGCCCGCGTTCGGGCCGCTCCGGCAGGCGAGCGAGCAGTCGCGCGTCGTCCGGTTCGCTTACCTCAAACCGGGGGAGGACGCGCCGCGGGTGCGCCGCATGCGACCGCTCGCCCTCGTCGAGTACGAGTCGCGCTGGCATGTCTACGGCGTCGACCTCGACGCCGGCGCCGACCGCACCTTCCTGCTGTCGCGCATCACGGGCGAGGTCGAGATCACCCGGCAGGGCTTCCCGGCCGAGCTGCGCGAGGGCGCCGGCGACCGCGCGCTCGCGGGACTCCAGGAGCTCGCGGCGCGGCAGCGCGCGCTGCTGGAGGTCGCGCCCGGCACCGAGGCATCCCTCCGGCTCGGTCGCCGCGGCACCCCGGCGGAGCAGGGCATCCACGTGCCGTTCGTCGACGTGCACATCTTCGCCGACGAGCTCGCCTCCTACGGCCCGGAGGTGCGGGTGGTCGAACCCGAGGCGCTGCGCGAACAGGTGATCGCCCGTCTCGAGGGCGCGCTCGCACGCAACGGAGGAGCGCGATGACCGCCCGCAAGCCGCTGGTCGCGACCGATCGCGCCGCGCTCATGCTCCAGCTCGTGCCCTACCTGCTCGGCAAGGGCGAGGTGTCGGTAGCCGAGGCCGCCGACGAATTCGACGTCTCGCCTGTCGAGATGCGCTCGATGGTCGAGAAGCTCACCGTGATCGGCCTGCCCGGCGAGCGCGGCTACTGGCAGATGTCCAACGACCTGTTCGACATCGACTGGGACCTGCTCGAGCAGCGCGACCTCATCGTGATCACCAACTCCGTCGGCCTGGAGCGGGCGCCCAAGCTCACCGCCCGCGAGGCGGCGGCCCTGCTCGCCGGCCTGCAGCTGGCGCGCACGGTGCCCGGTTTCGGCGACAGCGAGCTGTTCGCCGGGCTGCTGGCCAAGCTCGCGCGCGGGGCCTCGAGCACCCCGGTCGACGTGATCGTCGCCTCCGGTCCGGTCGACGCCGTCCGTGACACGGTGGCGGAGGCGGTGCGGCGGGGCGTGGCCGTCTCGTTCACCTACAAGGCGCCGGATGCTGCGCCCACGACCCGCACCGTCGACCCGATGAAGGTGCACATCGCCACGGGCAACTGGTACCTGCAGGGCTGGTGCCATCTGCGACAGGCGGTGCGCACCTTCCACCTCGACCGGGTGAGCGACGTGGCACTCACCGAGCTGCCGATCACGCACGGCGCCGAGCCCGTTCCGGCGCTGTTCGCCCCGAGCGCCGACGACATCGTGGTGCGCATCCGCTACCCGCGATCGGTCGCGCCGCTGCTGGGCGACTACCTCGACCGTGCCGAGATCGCCGCCGACGGCGCCGACGACGTGGCCGCGCTGCGCCTGCCCGACGAGAACGGGATGCGCCGCACCGCCGCGCGCCGCGGGGGAGCGGTCGAAGTGCTCGATCCGCCCGAGGCGCGGCACGCCGCGGCGGCATGGGCCGAAGCGGGGCTCGCACAGTACCGCTGACGTCTCGCACAGCATCCGCATGGCTCCCGCCGATGTGCGGCGGTCAGGGTTAGACTTGTCGAGACCGTATATCGAGGAGATCTCCCATGCTTGGCAATCTGACAGGTTGGCACTTCCTGATCCTTCTCGCGGTGATCCTGCTCGTCTTCGGTGCCGCGAAGCTCCCCGCCCTCGCGAAGAGCATGGGCCAGTCGGCCCGCGTCTTCAAGGGCGAGATGAAGGCGATGAAGGACGACGACGCGGCGGCGGATGCTGCGGCCGCATCGAAGGTCGCGTCGGTCGAGGCGCCCGCCCCGGCGGCGACCACCGACGCGCCGTCCACCGCGACGCACAGCGCCGAACACAAGTCCTGACCCTCCGCGGAACCCGCTCGTGACCACGGCCCGTGCGCCGCGCATGACGAGTGCGCAGCGCGAGAAGCGCATGTCGCTCGGGCAGCACCTCGTCGAGCTGCGCAAGCGGCTGATGATCGCCGCCGCGGGCCTCGTCGTCGGCATGGTGATCGCCTTCTTCCTCGCGCAGCCGATCGTCGAGCTGCTCACCGTGCCGATCAACGTGATCAACGAGCGCACCGGCAAGGCGGTGCTGAACTACGACACCGTCACAGGCGGGTTCGATCTGCAGATCCGGATCGCGTTCGCCGTCGGGCTGATTCTGTCGGCGCCGGTGTGGCTGTCGCAGATCTGGCTCTTCGTCGCGCCGGGACTCACCCGCAAGGAGGTGCGCTACACCTGGGGCTTCCTGGGTGCGGCGATCCCGCTGTTCTTCGCCGGCGCCTTCGCGGGCTGGCTGGTGATGCCGCACATCATCGAGCTCATGTCGACCTTCGTGCCCGACGGTGCGGCGAACTTCTTCCAGTACAGCTACTACTACGACTTCGTGTTGAAGTTGCTTCTCGTCGTCGGCGTCGCCTTCGTGCTGCCCGTGTTCCTCGTGCTGCTGAACGTGATGGGCATCATGAGCGGGAAGGCGATCCTCCGGGGCTGGCGGGTCGCGATCATCGCCATCACCGTCTTCACGGCGCTGGCGACCCCCGCCGCCGACGTCATCTCGATGTTCCTCCTCGCGATCCCGATGCTGTTCCTCTACTTCGCCTCGGTCGGCGTCGCCCTGCTCGTCGACCGCCGCCGCGCCAAGCGCGCCGCCGCGATCCTCGCGACGGACCTGCCCGCGTGAGCGACCCCAGTCCGGCTGAGCGCTACGCCCGCGCCCGCGAGACGCAGACGCATCCGATCACCGCGGCGTTCGCGGCGTCGCAGCGCTTCGAGCTCGACCCGTTCCAGATCGCCGGATGCCTCGCGCTCGAAGACGGTCGCAGCGTGCTGGTGGCCGCCCCCACCGGGGCTGGGAAGACGGTGGTGGGGGAGTTCGCGATCCACCTCGCGATGCTCGAGGACGGTGACAAGGCGTTCTACACGACACCCATCAAGGCGCTGTCGAATCAGAAGTTCCGCGAGCTGCAGGACGTCTACGGGCCCGAGAACGTGGGCCTGCTCACCGGCGACACGAACATCAACGGCAACGCCCGGGTCGTGGTCATGACGACCGAGGTGCTGCGCAACATGCTCTACGCCGACTCGCCCGCCCTCCGAGGGCTGCGGTTCGTCGTGATGGACGAGGTGCACTATCTCGCCGACCGGTTCCGCGGTGCGGTGTGGGAGGAGATCATCATCCACCTGCCGCAGCGCGTGCGGCTGGTGTCGCTCTCGGCGACCGTCTCCAACGCCGAGGAGTTCGGCGACTGGCTCGACACCGTGCGCGACGACACCGAGGTGATCGTCTCCGAGATCCGCCCCGTGCCGCTGGAGCAGCATGTGCTGGTGCGCGGCGACCTGCTGCCGCTGTTCGACGACCGTGCGGGCATCGCGACGGCGCAGGTGAACCAGGAGCTGATGCGCATCCGCTCCTTCAAGGGATCGAACTTCGAGAACAACCGCCGCGCGCAGAGCATGAACAGTGCGCGACAGCGGGGGTACGAGGCATCGGGTCGTCGACCGCCGAAAGGCGGCCAGCGTCCTGTGCGGTCCGCCAACGTGCAGCGCATCGAGCGGATCGATCGCCCCGACGTGGTGCGCCTGCTCGATCGGGCGACGCTGCTGCCGGCGATCTTCTTCATCTTCAGCCGCGTGGGCTGCGAGGCGGCGGTGCAGCAGGTGCGTCGCGCCGGCGTCCGGCTCACCGACCAGGCCGAGCGGGCGGAGATCCGCGCGATCGTCGAGGATCGCACCCGCAACCTGCTCGACGAGGACCTCGCGGTGCTGGGCTACTACGAATGGCTCGACAACCTCGAGCGGGGGGTCGCCGCGCATCACGCCGGAATGCTCCCCGCCTTCAAGGAGGTCGTCGAGGAGCTGTTCCAGCGCAAGCTCGTCAAGGTCGTGTTCGCCACCGAGACCCTCGCGCTCGGGATCAACATGCCCGCGCGCACGGTCGTGCTCGAGAAGCTCGAGAAGTTCAACGGCGAGACGCGCGCGGCGATCACGTCGGGGGAGTACACGCAGCTCACCGGCCGTGCCGGCCGTCGCGGCATCGACGTCGAGGGCCACGCCGTCGTGCAGTGGACCGAGGGGCTCGACCCGCAGCAGGTCGCCGCGCTCGCTTCGCGGCGCACCTACCCGCTGAACTCCAGCTTCCGCCCGACCTACAACATGGCGGTCAACCTGATCGACCGGTTCGGGCGCCCGCGCGCCCGGGAGATCCTCGAGTCCTCGTTCGCGCAGTTCCAGGCCGATCGCGCGGTCGTCGGACTGGCGCGGCAGGTGCGTGAGGCGGAGGAATCCCTCGCCGGCTACCAGACGGCGATGACCTGCGATCGCGGCGACTTCGCCGAGTACTCCGGCATCCGTCGCGAGTTGAGCGACCTCGAGAAGCTGAACCGCAAGGACGCCAACGCCTCCCGGGCGACCCGTGACCGCCGGCAGACCCAGATCGGCACCCTGAGACGGCGCATGCAGCGTCACGCCTGCCACGAGTGCCCCGAGCGCGAGGCGCACGCGCGCTGGGCCGAGCGCTACTGGAAGCTCAAGCGCGAGGTCGACCGCATGCGCCGGCAGATCGAGAACCGCACCGGCACGGTCGCGCGCATCTTCGATCGCGTGGTCGACGTGCTCGGCGAGCTCGACTACGTGCGCGTCGCCGCCGACGGCGTGACCAGCCTGACCCCGGCGGGCCGCACGATGCGGCGCATCTACGGCGATCGCGACCTGCTGGTGGCCGAATCGCTCCGGCGCGGTCTGTGGAACGAGCTGGATGCTCCATCCCTCGCCGCGCTCGCCTGCTCGCTGGTGTACGAGCCGCGACGGGACGAGGCCGGACCGGGGGAGCAGGGGCTGCCGCGCGGGCCGTTCCGTCGGGCGCTCGGGGACACGCAGGAGCTGTGGCAGCGGCTCGACGACCTCGAACGCGAGCACCACCTGCCTGGCACCGAGCCGATCGCGGCCGGTCTCGCACAGGCGATGCACGGGTGGGCCCGCGGTGCCCTGCTCGACCGCGTGCTGAGCGACGCCGACATGGCCGCCGGCGACTTCGTGCGCTGGGCGAAGCAGACGATCGACCTGCTGGATCAGCTGTCGATCGTGGCCGACGCGAAGCTGGCCACGACGGCGCGGCAGGCTCTCGACGCCGTGCGTCGCGGGATCGTCGCCTACAGCTCCGTCTGAGCCCGCATCTCGGTCGCCGACCCCGTCGAAGCGTCGTCCCGACCACGCCGGGACGCGGCTTAGGGTTGTCGGGTGCCCCTCGCCGACCGTCCGCGACCGATCCTTCCCCTCGCGATCGCGGCGCCCGCCTCGGCGGTGGCCGGGCTCCTGCTCACGACGGCGTACCCGGCGCTCGGGTGGTGGCCGATGGCGCTCCCCGCGGTCGCCCTGGCGCTCGTCACCCTGATCGGCCGAGGGATCTGGTCGTCCCTGCTCGTCGGGTTCCTCTTCGGTGCGGCGTTCTTCTCGGTCAACCTGCTCTTCACCGCCCGGTACCTCGGCCCGATCCCCTGGATCGCGCTGTCGACCCTCGAAGCGCTGCTCACCGCGGTCTTCGCGGTGCCGATCGCGCTGGCGTACCGGTGGATGGCGCGCGTGCTGCCGGGCGCGATCGGTCGCCTCGTGCTCCTGCCGGCGCTCGTCGCAGGGCTGTGGACCCTGCGCGAGCAGGTCGTCGGGTCGTGGCCGTACGGCGGTTTCCCGTGGGGCCGCATCGGTGTCACACAGGTCGACGGACCGTTCGCCGAGCTGGCCTCCTGGGTCGGCATGTCGGGGCTGTCGTTCCTCATCGTGCTGTGGTGCGCCATGCTCGTGGAGTACGTCCGACGTGCGCGGTACCGGCGGGTCACCACCGCCATCCCCTCCGTCATCGTGCTGCTCGCCCTGCTGCTCGTCCCGCAGTTCCCGACCGCGGCGGCCGGTTCGCTGCGCGTGGGCTCGGTCCAGGGCAACGGCCCCGCGGGCTACTTCGATCAGCGCGCCCGCAACGACGTGCTCCAGGCGCAGCTGCGCGCCACCGCGCCGCTGCTCGGCGAGCGCATGGACCTCCTGCTCTGGCCGGAGGGAGGCGTCGACTCCGACCCGACGACGAACAGCGGCACCGCGGCCGTGCTCGACGACCTGTCCACGCGCCTGGGCGCACCGCTGCTGGTGAGCGCCGTCACCGCACGGGGCGACGCCTACTTCAACTCCGCGCTGCTGTGGCGCGCAGGCGAGGGCGCCACGCAGACCTACGACAAGAGGCATCCGGTGCCCTTCGGCGAGTACGTCCCCGATCGGGCTTTCTGGGAGCCGCTGTCGCCCGATCTGATCGGCCTGATCGGCCGGGAGTACACTCCGGGCACGGCGGCGCCGGTGATCGACCTGAACGGCGTCGGGCTCGGGCTGGCGATCTGCTTCGACGTCATCTACGACGACGTGGTCTGGGACGGCGCGCAGGGCGGCGCGCAGGTGTACCTGTTCCAGACGAACAACGCCGACTTCCGCGGAACCGACGAGAACCTCCAGCAGCTCGCCTTCGCCCGCATGCGCGCGATCGAGATGGGGCGCTCGGTGGTGAATCTCTCGACCGTCGGCACGAGTCAGGTGATCGCCGCCGACGGCACGACCCTGGCCGGGCTGCCCGCCGATTCCGCGGGGCACATGCTCACCGACGTGCCGCTGCGCACCGGACTCACCGCCGCCGCCGTGATCGGTCCCGCGATCAAGCTCGTCCTGGGCTGGGGGAGCATCGCCGCACTCATCGCGGTGGGCCTCGCGATGCTCGTCCGCGGACGGCGCGCCGTCGCAACGACGAAGACGCCGGCCCCCGAAGGGACCGGCGTCTGAGGCGTCAGGACGGGATCAGGCGCTGATCTTCTCGTCGGCGGCGCCGCGGCGCGACCGGACGAAGGCCAGGCGCTCCTCGAGCAGCTCTTCCAGCTCGGGAAGCGTGCGACGCTCGAGCAGCATGTCCCAGTGCGTACGGGCGACCTTGTCGTCGCTGTGGTCGACGGTCGCGGTGCCGTCGCCGATGCGCAGCAGGGCCTCGGCGCCGCACGTGCGGCACTCCCAGGCCTGCGGGACCTCGGCGTCGGCGGCGAAGGTCATGGTCGTGTCACGTCCGCACGACGTGCACGAATAGGTGTGCTGGGCGCGCTCATGGAACACGACGCCGTCTTCGCTTTGTAGGCTCTGGGCGCCGAGTCGGATGCCGCGCAAGCTGCGGTCTGCCATCTTGTGGTCCTCTCGTCTGCAGTCAGGTATAACGACGCCACCTGTGCGGATCATCCGAAACCGCGGGATGCGAACGGCATTCACAGAGGATGCACAGCGCTGTGCGGGTAAAGGGGATCCTGCGCCGGGATCAGAGGTCGCGTTTGTGGGATTCCACCACCGCGAGGGCGACGTCGGCCTGGTCGGTGACCAGTCCGTCCACCCCGAGGGCGAGCAGCCGCGCCATGTCGTCGGGGTCGTTCACCGTCCACACGTGCACCTCCGTGCCGTTGCGGTGCGCGGTGTCGATGAGCCACGGCGTCAGCACCCGGATGCGGCCCTGCCGCTCGGGGATCTGCAGCGCGTCGATGCCTTGCAGAGCCCGCCGGGCGAGCGCGCGCGAACGCAACGCGGCCGCCGCGAGGAGCCGGACGATGGTGTCGCTTCCGGCGGAGGTGGCCGGACGGATGCCGCGCCCCACCGCCTCGGCGGCGGCGAGCGCCTCGCGGCGCCTCGAGTCGGAGAAGCTCGTCAGCAGGACCCGCTCGGCGTGCGCGGCGACGATCCGACCGGCGGGGGTCGCGGCATCCTTCGCCTTCACGTCGAGGTTGAAGTGCAGGGAGGGGAACGCGTCGAGCGCCTCGGCGAGCGTGATGAGTCCGCCGCGATCGGACATCAGCCGTTCGAGCTCGCCCGCGGTCACCTCGGCTACGGTGCGCGGATCGCCGGTCACCCGCGACAGGTCGGGATCGTGGAAGAGCACCACCACGCCGTCGGCGGTGAGGTGGCAGTCCGACTCGACGTACTCCGCGCCGGCCGCGTGGGCGAGGGTGACGGCGGTGTACGAGTTCTCCACGACGCCGTCCTCTGCGGCCTCGGGCGTCACGAGGCCGCGGTGTGCGAGCACGCGCGGTGTGGCGTGGCCGAACCAGGGATGCACGGTGTCGTCGGGGAGCGTCAGTTCGCCGGCGCCGGGTCGTCGCCGGCCACGGCGGCAGCGCGGGCATCGGAGGCGAACGTGTCGGCGGCGGCGCTGGCTTCACGCACGGCGGATGCCGCAGCATCCGCGGCGGCGGAGCTCGCCGTCGGCACGACCGCGGCCGCCGGCTGAGGGGCGGGCGACTGCGGGGCGGAGCCGCCGTCACGGCCGGCGAAGGCGCCGCCGATGCCCTTGAGCGCCTCGGTGAGCTCGCTCGGGATGATCCACAGCTTGCTCGACGCGCTCTCGGCGATCTTGGGCAGCGTCTGCAGGTACTGGTAGGCGAGGAGCTTGTCGTCGGGACCGCCGGCGTGGATGGCGTGGAACACCATCTGGATGGCCTCGGACTCGCCCTGCGCGCGCAGCACGGCCGCCTGCTTGTCGCCCTCGGCCTTGAGGATCTCGGCCTGTCGCTGTCCTTCGGCGGTGAGGATCGCGGACTGCTTCGTGCCCTCCGCGGTGAGGATGAGGGCGCGGCGGTCGCGCTCGGCGCGCATCTGCTTCTCCATCGAGTCCTGGATGGAGTGCGGCGGGTCGATGGCCTTGAGCTCGACGCGTCCGACGCGGATGCCCCACTTTCCGGTCGCCTCGTCGAGCACGACGCGCAGCTGGTTGTTGATGTTGTCGCGGCTGGTCAGAGCCTCTTCCAGGTTCAGCCCGCCGACGACGTTGCGCAGGGTCGTGGTGGTGAGCTGCTCCACGGCTCCCAGGTAGTTCGCGATCTCGTACGTCGCCGCGCGGGCGTCGGTGACCTGGAAGTAGACGACGGTGTCGATCGACACCACGAGGTTGTCCTCGGTGATCACGGGCTGCGGCGGGAACGACACGACCTGCTCGCGCATGTCGATGAGCGGGCGCAGGCGGTCGATGAACGGCACCAGGATGTTGAGACCCGGCATGAGCGTCTTGTGGTAGCGCCCCAGTCGCTCGACGACACCGGCGGTGGCCTGGGGAACGATGCGGATCGATCGGAAGATCACCACCAGCACGAAGATGATGACGGCGCCCGCGAGGATCCATCCGATCGCCTGCGGGATGATCTGAGCGGCGGTCATGCGGACATCTCCTCTTTCGGGCGGACGAAGGCGGTGGCCCCGTCGATGCGGTTGACGAGCACGACCGTGCCCGGCTCGAGATCGGCGTCTCCCTGCGATCGCGCGGTCCACAGGTCGCCGTTCGACAGCTTCACCTGGCCGCCGTGGCCCGAGACGGTCGACACCACCTGGCCGGTGAGCCCGATCAGCGCCTCGACGTTGCTGGGGGTGGGATCCTCGCCTCGTCGCAGCCGCCGCAGCAGTGGGGGGCGCAGGAACAGTACGAGGAGGGCGGCGACGGCGGCCGCGACGATCACCTGCAGCCAGATCGGTGCGCCCACGAGATCGGCGCCGAGCCCGGCGAGCCCGCCGATGCTGAGCATCAGGAAGGTGAGGTCGAGGGTGAGCATCTCGATCACGAGGAACAGCAGGATCAGCACCAGCCAGGCGATCCAGGCGAACTGTTCGATGGCCGTCATGATGTCCACGATGAGCCTCCCCGTCTCCTTCGAACCTAGCACGCGACGTTCCCGCGGGCCCCGGATTGGTAGGGTCGGAACGGCCCTCCCGACGCTCTCGTGGGGCGGGTGCGCACCACCCCAGACGTCAGGAGTTCCGCGTGTCCCAGATCCTTCCGTCCGGCTCGCTCGCCGGTCGCACCGCCCTCGTCACGGGCTCCTCGCGCGGCATCGGCGCCGACACCGTCCGCTACCTGGCCGAGGCGGGGGCGAACGTCGTCATCAACTTCCGCAACAAGGCGCCGCGCGCCGAGAAGCTCGCGACCGAGCTCCGCGGACTCGGCGTCGAGGCGCTCGTCGTGGGTGCCGACCTCACCGATCCCGAGTCGGTGCGCGCGCTGTTCGCCGAGGTCGAGAAGACCTTCGGCGGGCTCGACATCCTCGTGCTCAACGCGTCGGGCGGCATGGAGGCCGGCATGGCCGAGGACTACGCGCTCACGCTCAACCGCGACGCGCAGGTCGACGTGCTCCAGGCGGCGCTGCCGCTCCTGGGCGACGGGGCCCGCGTCGTGTTCGTGACGAGCCACCAGGCCCACTTCATCCGCACGACCCCGACCATGCCCGAATACGAGCCCGTCGCCCGCTCCAAGCGCGCCGGCGAGGACGCGCTCCGGGAGCTCATCCCGTCGCTCGACGAGCGCGGCGTCGGCTTCGTCGTCGTCTCCGGCGACATGATCGAGGGCACCATCACGGCGACCCTGCTCGAGCGCGCCAACCCCGGGGCCATCTCGCAGCGACGCGAGTCCGCCGGAAAGCTCTACAACGTGTCGGAGTTCGCCGCCGAGGTGGCGCAGGCCGCCGTCGACCCGATCCCCGCCGACCACACCCGCCTGGTCGGCGACATCAGCTCGTTCGGCGCCGAATAGACCTCGCCGCTCACGCGAAGACGGCTCCCGGAGGCATCCGGGAGCCGTCTTTCCGTCTGCGGGTCAGAGACCCTTGAAGGTGAACGCGCGGGCGATCTGGATGATGCCGAGCACGACCAGCGAGATGCCCAGCAGCCACCACAGCACCAGCGCGCCCCACAGCGGGGAGAAGAGCAGCGTGATGCCGGCGATGATGCTGATGATCGCGAAGAAGACCGACCAGACCTTCGATGCCGATCCGCTCAGCGTCGTCAGCGCCACGACGCCTTCGACGATCCACATGATGCCGACCAGGATGCCGAGGAAGACGGCGAACGTGGCGGCCGTCGCGCCGAGGTTGGCGAACGCGATCGCGCCGGCGATGATGAACAGCACGCCGAGCACGATGTGCCCGATCCGCGCCCATCCGCCCATCGACTTCGAGAAGATGCCGAGACCGGCATATGTCAGTCCGCCGATGATCGCGTACACCGCGATGATGCCGGTGACGACCGCGGCCGTCTTCGCCGGCCACACGAGGATGAGGATGCCGACGATGAGCGCGACGACGCCGCCGATGCCGAGGGCGGTGCGGATGCCGTTGACCGCCGACTTTTCGAGAGGGTTTGCAGTGGACATGGGGGTGCCCTTTCTGGGAGTTGCCTGGGAGCTCCCGCGCTCAGAATAGCGCCGCCGGGGGAGCGGTCGGGGAGGCCGGGCCGGTGGGTCAGCCGAGCAGGGCGACGGCGGCCAGCAGAACCGGGATGCAGCCGAGCGTGGTGATGAAGACCGTGTCGCGGGCGATCGTCTCTCCGACGTCGTAGCGCTGGGCGTAGTTGAAGACGTTCTGCGCCGTCGGCAGCGCCGCGAGCACCACGACGACCAGCACGTCGGCGGGGGAGAGGCGGAACACCAGCGCGGCGATCGCCCAGGCCACGAGGGGCATGACCAGCAGCTTCAGCACCGACGCGAGGATCACGTCACGACGGTGCCCCGCGACGCCGAGCACACGCCGGCCGTGCAGCGAGATGCCGTAGCTGATCAGCAGCACCGGCACGCACGCGTTGGCCACCAGCTGCAGGGGATCGAGCACGATCGGCGGCAGATGCAGCCCCAGCACCGACACCAGCGCGCCGAGCACGGAGCCGAGCACGATCGGGTTCAGCGCGGTGCGCCGAAGGATCGGCAGCAGTGCGCGCTGGCCGGAGGTCGAGGCATCCAGGATCGCCAATGTCACGGGGGTGAACAGCAGCAGCTGCATGAGGATGACCGGGGCGGGGAACGCGGCGCTGCCCAGCAGGTAGAGCGACAGGGGGATCCCGATGTTGTTCGAGTTGACCTGCCCCGCCGACAGGGCGCCGATGACGGTCTCGGCCACCGATCGGCGCCACGCCAGACGGGCCACGAGCGCGTAGAGCGCGATGATGGCGAGCGCGGCAAGGGCCGACACCGGCAGCAGCGCGGAGAACAGCGTGTGCACGTCGGCCTGCGAGAGCACCACGAACAGCAGGATCGGCGACAGCACGAAGAACGTGAGCCTGCTGAGCACCGGACGCGCATGCTCGCCGAGCAGATCGATCCGCCCGATCACGTACCCGATCGCGATGGAGACGCCCACGACGACGAATCCGGTCAGCGCATCGAGCATCCTCCGAGCCTAGAGCGGGGCGGAGGGGTCTCCGGTCAGTGCGAGTACCTGCCGACCAGACGGTTCTGCTCGAGCACGTTGCCGGCGTAGCGCCGGAGGAACTCCTCGCGGCCGGGCTCGCCCTCGACCCGGGTGTCGAGCGCGTAGACCCAGAAGTAGTAGTGGTGGTCGCCGTGACCGCCGGGCGGCTTCGGGCCGAACCAGCCCGTGGCTCCGGCGTCGTTCGGGGCGTCGCGGTGCGATCCGTCTGCGGCCGACACCACGCCGTCGGAGGGGGAGAGTCCGTAGCGCACCCAGTGCGTGAATCCGTAGGGGAGCGGAGCGTCGGGGTCGTGCACGATCAGGGCCAGCTCGACGGTGCCCTCCGGTGCGCCGCTGACGCGGATCTCCGGGACGTCGTTCTCGTGATAGGCGGTGAATCGGTCGTCGATGCGCGCGCCCGGTGCGATGTCGGGGCTGTCGACCGTCAGTGTGCCGATGTTCATGCGTCCTCCGTCGTGTTCGCTGCACCGCCCCTGCGGTGGCTCACCTCTACCGTGCCACCGGTCGCGCCATGCCCGGGCCGCCCGGACGAACATTCCCTAGGGTGGGGGGATGGATGTGAGGGTGCGGCCGCTCGTCGCCGCGGACGAGTCGCAGTGGAAGCCGCTCTACGCCGGCTACCGCGCGTTCTACCGACTGGCCGTCGACGACGAGGCCGTCGCGACCACGTGGGGGTGGGTGTCGCGCGGTGAGCACGGCCTGCGCGGTCTCGTCGCCGAGGACGGCGACCGCCTGCTCGGCCTGGCGAACCTGCGTTCGTTCGCGCGTCCGTCGACGGCGACGATGGGGCTCTACCTCGACGACCTGTTCACGGCTCCGGATGCTCGCGGACGGGGTGTCGCGACGGCGCTGCTGTCGGCTGCTGTCGAGCTGGCGGGAAACGACGGAGCGAGCGTCGTGCGCTGGATCACCGCCGCCGACAACGCCACCGCGCGGCGCCTCTACGACACGGTGGCCCAGGCCACACCGTGGGTGACGTACGACATGCGACCCGCTCAGCGCATCTGAAGCTGGTAGGGGAGCGCCACGAAGGAGTAGAGATCGCGGACGATCTCGGCGGCCTCGTCGGCGTCACCTTCGTGCACGACGGCGGCCAACTCGGTGAGAGCGGTGACGAGCATCTGCGGGTTCCGTTCGACGCCCAGATGGCGGGTGCCGAACGCGAGAGCGGTCTTCAGACGGTGGTGCTCCCGAGCGAGATGCGGGTTCTGCGTCTCGCCCGCGAGCAGATCGAGCAGCCCCCACGTCCCCACCGCCGCGTCGGTCTGGGGAACCGTCCGACTGGACCACGCTTCGCACGCCGCGGCCGCGGCGCGGTCGAACCCCGCGCGCGCGGCATCCGGCATCAGCGGTACTGCGGTCTGCGCGGCGGCGATGCTCAGCCCGCTGCTGTGTGCGAGGATCGCGAGGTACCAGGCCGGCGTCGGCGTGATCACGTACGTGCGGGCGCCGGTGGAGTCCACGAGGGATTCGGATTCGAGCGATCCCAGGGCCTTCTGGACAGCTCCTGCAGAGACGCCGAACTGGCGGGCGAGCTCTGCCACACCCAGCATCGTTCCCGGCAGGAGCGCACCGGCTTCGAGAGCCGTGCGGATCTGACCGATCACCTGGTCGGTGACACCGATCCGCGGGATCTTCGCATCCGTCATGGAGTCGTCCCGAGGAAACGCCTCATCGGGACGACGACGGTCTGGGTGATGCCCGCGGTGATCGTCGCGGCGATCGTGTCGCCGTCACGGGCG
Organism: Microbacterium fluminis; assembly: GCF_051549805.1. GTDB lineage: Bacteria > Actinomycetota > Actinomycetes > Actinomycetales > Microbacteriaceae > Microbacterium. The sequence continues at coordinate 2,638,789 of NZ_CP196042.1, read as the reverse complement.
AGGAACAGTTGTTCGAGCCGGTCGATGTAGACCGGGAGGAATGCGGCCACATCGGGCTCGACCGTGTTCTGCGCCGACCGGCGCAGGTGCGGACCCAGTTGATCCAGGAGGATGCCGGACACGATCTCGTTTCCCGCGCGCTCCACGAGGATCTGGTAGACCGCGTACCAGAGATCGAGCCCTTCATGCCTGCCGTGGCGCTCGATGTCGAGGGTCCGGAGCTGCGCGAAGAGCAGCTGAGCGCGACGGAGGTCGTCGTCGGTCAGCGCAGGACCGGCGGTGCGCGCCGAGAGCGCGATCAGGGGGATCGCCGCCTCCGTGCGCTGCACCTGCGCGGAAAGGTCGACGGCTGCCACGCGGGTGAAGCGGTTGGTCTGCATCTCGACGAGGCCGAGGTCGACCAGCCGGAGGATCGCCTCGCGGATCGGCGTCCGGGACACCCCGAACTCCTGCTAGAGATCGATGTCCCGGATGTCCTCGCCAGGAGCGAGCGCGCCGCTCACGATCGATTCGAGGAGCCGGTCGAAGACCTGGTCGCGCACGAGCCGGCGCGTGCGGACGGGATGGAAGGCGCTGGTCGGCATCCGTCTCCTCCTTCACACGCCGGAACTACCCGCAGGATAGCGGTCGCCCTGCGGCGCGGGCATTGCGCGCGTGGAAGGCGGTGCGGGCCGTCTGGGGGAACGGCGCCGCACCGCCGTCGCGCCCGCCTCGAGCCGTCTGGGGGTTGCCGGTCGAGCGACGCGCGTCGTCGCCCCTGGGGAGGGCGTCGGCGATCTTCGGGTGATCGCGGTGACCTCAGTACATCGCATCGAGCCGACGCCGTGTAGTGCGGTCAGCGGCTGGTATTTCACGGGCAGGTCCCCGAGCGATCCCACTGCGTGGGCTACGCGTTCTCGACCTACCTGGCCGACGACGCTCTGCACCCGGGCGGTCACCGCGACAGCCATCTCGACTGCTGTCGTGAGAGTTCGCCGATAATGCACATTATGTCAGTTCGAATACGTTGGAAGGGCCGCCTCCCGCGTAACGACTCCTCTGCCCCGCGCGAACTCCACGATCTCGGTCCGCGTTATACACCCCCGGGGACGGACGTTCCACCCCCGCCGTCGACGACGAACCCGTCAATAGAGTCGGAACGAATCGACCGGCGCCCGGCGTCACCGTGCGGTGTGCCCGGTCGCCCCGACTTTGAGGAGCCTCACGTGGGTATCGGAAGCGGCATCGCTCTTTTCGTCATCGGCGCCATCCTGGCGTTCGCGGTGAACGTCGATCTCGGCGGCTACGTCGACCTCCACCTCATCGGCTACATCCTGATGATCGCCGGCGCGGTGGTGTTCCTGCTCAGCCTGATCTTCATGATGCGCCGTCGCTCGACGGTGTCGGAGTCGCGGACCGCCGTCGACCCGGTCAACGGCCAGCAGGTCACGACGCGCCGCACGACCGACAACGGCGAGCCGCTGGCCTGACGACGCGCCGTCGGCGAGCCGCAGTCTCCGCGCGATGCCGGTACTCCCCGACTATGGCGCGGGAGTCCCCGCCGCGGTGCCGTCACCGGGCGGCGGGAGACGGAACAGGACCACCTCGCCGGTGTTGTTGTCGTAGATGAACTGGAGGGCGGTGCCGATGGGGAACATCGAGCGCACCTCCTCCGAGGCGTCGGCCGTGACGACGAACTGAGCGGTCGCCGGGAAGGCTCCGGCCGCGCAGCCGCCCCAGATGGAGCCCGGGAAGGAGTTGTCCGTCGAAGCGGCGACATCCGCCGCCTGCATGACGACGACGCATACCCCGGTTCCGGGCCCGTACCAGAACCCGCCGTGCGGGATGAGGACCGCCCGCAGCCCGCCGTACTCCCGATACCCCAGTAGCTGCCCGCCGTCAGGTCGGGCGCCGTCGAGGAACTTGGGCGCTGCGAAGTTCGCGTCGACGCCGAGGCGCACCACCTGCTCGGCGTTCGGCGCGAGCGGGGCGGTCTGCACGCGCTGAACCACGGTGAGCGCTGTGGCGGCCACGACGAGCACGACCACCAGGATCGCGGCTCCGGCGAGGATGCGCCCGCCGCGCGTCGACCGGGCGAACGCGATCGCGCGTGCGAGCCGCCGCGCAGGCACGGGAGGGGCGGATGCCTCATCCTCCTCCCCCGCGACTTCGGGCACGCCCGTCGCATCCTCGGTGCTCGACGTGTCCGCCGCCTCGTCGGGCGTCGTCGCCGGCTCCGGCGCGGACGGCGTCGCCTCTACGGACGGCCGGGCGCTCTCCTCGAGCTGCCTCAGCCGCTGGAGCGCATCCGCATCGTCGTGGATGTCGGCGTCGGGACCGTACGCGCGCTCGCGCAGCACGCGCAGCTCCTCCAGCTCCGTCGCGGTCATGCTCCCATCATCTCAACTCGGCGACCTGCTCGGCCCTCCCTGTCGATCCTCCCCTGGCCCGATCGTCATGGGAATGTCACGATCGACCCACTCCCGAAAGGACCGCCATGCGTTACACCCTCCTCCTCCACTACCCCGAGATGACCGCCGAGGATCTCGGCCCCGAGGCGCTCGCCGAGGGCATGCGCGCCTTCGACGTCTACGCCAAGGCGCTGGATGCCGCGGGGGTGCTGCGCAGCGCGGAGGTGCTGCAGCCGTCGACCGCCACGACGACCCTGACGCTCGCCGGCGGTGAGCTCGTGGTGCAGGACGGTCCGTTCGCGGATCTTAAGGAACGACTCGGCGGCACGTTCGTCATCGAGGTGCCCGATCTCGACGTCGCGCTCGAGTGGGCGCGCCAGGCGCCGTCCGCGCACTACGGCCACGTCGAGATCCGGCCGTCGGCGACGCGGTTCACCGACGGCGCCTGGACCGGTGAGCCCCAGCTCTGACATGGCCTCCGACGGGACCGCGGATGCCTCCGCCACGGCCCGCGCTGTCGCGGAGCGGTCTGCACGCGCGTCATACGGACATCTCGTCGCGCTGCTGGCCGCTCCGACCGGCGACCTCGCGCTCGCGGAGGACTGCCTCGCGGACGCGTTCGAAGAGGCGCTGACCCGGTGGCCGGAGGCGGGCGTGCCCGGCAACCCCGAGGGGTGGCTGCTCACGGTCGCGCGCAACCGCATGCGCGACATCTGGAAGTCGGCCGCCGTGCGCACCGGCACCGAGCTCGACCCGGAGAGGCACGGCCAGGCCATGGACGACATCGCGGATCTCCTCGACCGCACCGACGGCATCCCCGACCGCCGTCTGGAGCTGATGTTCGTCTGCGCGCATCCCGCGATCGATCCGGCCGTGCGCACCCCGCTGATGCTGCAGACGGTGCTGGGGTTCGACGCCGCCCAGATCGCCACGGCGTTCGCGGTCGAGCCGTCGGCCATGGCTCAGCGGCTCGTCCGGGCCAAGCGCCGCATCCGCGACGCCGGCATCCCCTTCCGCATGCCGGGTCGCGCCGACATGCCGGCGCGACTGCCCGCGGTGCTCGAAGCCGTCTACGGTGCGTACGCGATCTCGTGGCTGGATCAGGGCGATGAGATCCGGCACTCGATCACCGACGAGGCGCGGTGGCTCGCGGTGCTGCTCGCGTCCCTGCTGGACGACGAGCCCGAGGCTTGGGGGCTGGCCGCGCTGCTCACCCTCGCGCAGTCCCGGGCTCCCGCCCGCACGGGCGACGCCTGGCCACCACTGGACGAACAGGATCCGGCCGCCTGGGACGCCGAGCTCATCGCCGAAGGCGAAGCGCTGCTGCACCGCGCGGCGCGGTTCGGGAGGCCTCTCGGACGCTTCCAGATCGAGGCGGCGATCCAGTCGGTGCACTGCGATCGCGCTCGCACGGGCGAGCTCGACGTCGCCGCCCTGCTGCGGCTGTCGCGGGGTCTGGTGGCGATCATGCCCACGGCTGCCGCACGCGCCGCCCTCGCCGAGGTCGAGGCACGGGTCGAGGCGTCCGCTCCCCCTTTCCGACCCCTCCCGGGCGCCGCGACGTAGACTCGGAGCATGCATTCCGTCCGCGCAGCTCTGCCCTCCGGGCGTGTGGAGGTCGTCGGCGCGCTTCGCGCCGGCATGAGGTAGCTCCCCCGTCGCACCGGTCGTCTTCGACGTCGACCGGTGCGCCCGTGCAGTCCGAGTCCGCCACCGGACCCGTGATCGAGTCTCCTCTTCGGCGTGCCGCGGCGCGCCCCGACCGAACGGTGCCCTCATGAACCTCTTCACCCCGGAGCGCGTCCGCGCCTCCTTCACCAACGTCAGCATGCGCGAGCGGGCTGCCATCACGCTGCCCGACCTCGACTCCTTCGATCCCGAGCGTGCCGAGTTCCTCGGCTGGCGCGACCGCAAGTACCCCAACCTCGGCTATGTCGTCGTGGACCTGGACGGCGATCTCGTCGGCGTCGCCCTGCGGCAGTCGGATGCCTCGCCGCGCTCGCGGCCGCAGTGCGCCTGGTGCGCCGACGTGACGCTGCCGAACGACGTCGTCTTCTTTAGCGCCCGCCGCTCCGGGCGGGCGGGGCGCAACGGCGATTCGATCGGCACCCTCGTCTGCGCGCAGTTCGAGTGCCCGGTCAACGTGCGCCGGCGCCCGCCCTCGGCGTATCTCGGCTTCGACGTGGATGCGGCGCGCGAGCGGCGCATCGCTGCGCTCGGCGACAACGTGCGCGGCTTCGTCCGCGAGGTGCTCGACCGCGACTGAGCGGCGCTGTCGGGGGTGGGCGCTATCGTTCCGGCATGACACGGGCGATCTTCTACACCGCGACCACCCTCGACGGCTATCTCGCCACCGAAGACGATTCGCTCGACTGGCTGTTCGCCACTCCGGGCGGCGAGGGCGGCGACGAGGGATTCCAGCGATTCCTCGACGGCATCGGCGTGCTGGTGCAGGGTTCGTCGACCTACGAGTGGGTCGTCGCGCACGAAGATCTGGTGGCGCACCCCGAGAAGTGGCCCGCCTATTACGGCGAGCGGCCCACGTTCGTCTTCTCGACCCGGGCGCTGCCCGGCGTGCCCGGCGCCGACGTGCGCGTCGTCGCGGGCGAGGTGCGCGCGCACTGGGAGCAGATCGCCCAGGCCGCGGGCACGCGCGACGTGTGGATCGTGGGCGGCGGCGATCTGGCGGGTCAGTTCGCCGATGCGGGGCTGCTCGACGAGGTGCGGGTCTCGGTCGCCCCGGCGACGCTCGGTGCCGGCAAGCCGCTGCTCCCCCGCGTCCTGGGATCCGACCGGCTGCGGCTCGTCTCGGTGGCGCAGGCCGGCCAGTTCGCCGAGCTCACCTACACCGTCGACGCTGCGGCGCCGTCAGACGGCTGACGGCTCGACCGGCGTCCAGGTCGGGAACTTCGCGGTACGCCCGTCGCCCGACGAGGTGCCGGTGAGACGACGGCGGATCCACGGACCGACGTGCTCGCGGTAGTACGCACGACCACGAGGGCTCATCGTCGCGGGGAGATCGGGCAGGGACCACCAGGCATCCGGTGCCTTCTCCCCCAGCGAATCGAGCACGCGGGCCGCCACCCGGTGGTGACCGCGTGCGTTCATGTGCAGCCGGTCCTCCGACCAGTACGGCGGCGTGCCCAGTTCGCGGTCGGGCCAGTTGTACGCGCGCACGACGTCGGGACGGTCGGCGATACGGGCCTCCACGGCCGCGCTCAGCAGATCGCCGCGACGTTGGAAGACCCTGCCGAGCGGCAGCTGACCCGACGGGTTGGCTCCGGACAGGAGCAGCAGCCGCACACCCTCCTCATCGCAGCGCCGCAGCACGTGGCTGAACGCGTCGGCGATGTGCGCCACCGAGGCGCGCGGCCGCAGGATGTCGTTGCCGCCTCCGTTGAACGACAGGTGCGTCGGCTCGAGAGCGAGCGCCGCCTCCAGCTGCTGCTCGACGATCGGCCAGACCAGCTTGCCGCGGATCGCCAGATTGGCGTACGAGATCGGCTCACCCGAGGCATCCGCCCAGCCCTGTGCGGTGAGGTCGGCCCAGCCGCGCACGCGACCGTCGGGCAGGTCGTCGCCGACACCCTCGGTGAAGGAGTCGCCGATGGCGACGAAGCGAACGGATGCCACGTCCCCAAGCCTACGTCCGGCGAAGGAGGCCGATCGTCGATCAGCGGTCGTCGAGCGCGAGCCCGCGTCGGTCGACCAGGCCCCACGTGGCGAGCGCGGCGACCGCGAAGAACCCCGCGAACACGACGAACAGCACCGGCGCCCCGCCCGCCGCCAGCAGCGGCGGCACGGAGAGCGGCGCGACGATCGAGGCGATGCGGCCGATACCCGCGGCCCAGCCCGATCCGGTCGCGCGCAGCGAGGTCGGGTACATCTCGGGTGAGACGGCGTACAGCGCGCCCCACGCGCCGAGGGTGCAGAACGACAGCGCCATCCCGGTCGCGATCACCATCCCCTCCCCCGCGGCGGTGCCGAACAGCACCGCCGACACGGCGGACGCCGCCAGGAAGACCGACAGCGTCGTGCGTCTGCCCCACACCTCGATGAGCCAGGCGGCGAGGGCGTAGCCGGGCAGCTGAGCCAGGGTGATCACGAGGGTGAACCCGAACGAGCGCACCAGGTCGTAGCCCTGCGCGACGAGGATGGACGGGATCCAGATGAACGCCCCGTAGTACGAGAAGTTCACGCAGAACCACACCACCCACAGGCTGGCGGTGCGTCGACGGAACTCCCCCGACCACAGGGCGGCGATCGGGTGGCGTGCGCGGTCCGGCGCGGGTTCGGCCGTCCGCGGCGCCGGGTGCGTGGAACGCGGCGCCACGGGCGCGGTGATCGTCGGCGCGCCCGTGGTCGGGATCAGCGGAGCGGATGCCTCGAATCCCTGCACGATCGCCTCGGCTTCGGCGCGCCGGCCGCGCCCCATCAGCCACCGCGGCGACTCGGGAAGGCCCCAGCGCACGATCAGCGCGTACGCGGCGGGGATCGCGCCCAGCGCGAACGCCCACCGCCATCCGTCGGCCGAGGTGGGGATCACCAGGTAGCCGATGAGGGCGGCCGCCGTCCATCCCACCGCCCAGAACGCCTCGAGGATCACGATGAGACGTCCGCGGATGCGCGCCGGCGCGAATTCGCTGACGTAGGTGGACGCCACGGGCAGTTCCGCGCCCAGCCCGAGCCCGACGAGGAAGCGGAAGACCAGCAGAAGCGCCAGGCCGCCGACGAGAGCGCTCGCTCCGGTGGCCACTCCGTACACGAGCAGCGTGAGGGCGAACACCTGGCGTCGGCCGAAGCGGTCGGCCAGCAGTCCGCCGATGCCGGCGCCGATCGCCATCCCGACGAAGCCGATCGAGGCGATCCACGCCGTCTCGGTCGGCTGCAGGCCCCACTGGGCCGCCAGGGCGGCGATCACGAAGGAGATCAGCCCGACGTCCATCGCGTCCAGCGCCCAGCCGAGTCCCGAGCCCGTGAGGACCCGCAGATGGCGGCGGGTCAGCGGCAGGCGGTCGAGCCGCTCCGCCGTCGTAGATCCACGCCCGCCCTCGGCAGGGCCGATCGGATCCGCGGGAACGGTGTGCGAGGCATCCGTCATGTCGTCATCGTAGGGCTGTGCGCGAGCCCGGTCAGGAGAGCATGTCGCGCACGAGCGGGATCACCTTCGTGCCGTACAGCTCGATGGAGCGCATCATCTTCTCGTGCGGCAGAGTGCCGGTGGAGAACTTCATGTCGAAGCGGTCCAGGCCGAGGAGGCGCACCGTGTGGGCGATCTTGCGGGCGACCGTCTCGGGCGAACCGGAGTAGATCGCCCCCTCGGGACCGACGTCGTGCTGGAAGCGCAGACGGCTGTAGGGCGGCCATCCACGCTCGCGGCCGATCGTGTTGTTCATGGCCTCGAACCCGGCGTACGCCTCGTCCCACGCCTCGGCGTCGGTGTCGGCGACGTGCCCGGGCGAGTGCACGCCGACCGGGAGCCGCTCGTGCCCGAAACCCGCGAGCGAGCGGTGATAGAGGTCGACGAACGGCCGGAAGCGCTCGGCGGGGCCGCCGATGATCGCCAGCATCAGACCCAGCCGGTAGCGGGCGGCGCGGACGACAGACTCGGGCGTGCCCCCCACGCCGATCCATGCCTGGATGCCGTTCTCGGTCTTCGGGAACACGTCGGCCTCGGTGAGCGGGGCGCGCGTGGATCCGTTCCACGTCACCGGCTTCTCCTCGAGCAGCCGGGTGAACAGATCGAGCTTCTCCTCGAACAGCGTCTCGTAGTCGCGCAGGTCGTAGCCGAAGAGCGGGAACGACTCGATGAACGAGCCGCGCCCGAGGATGATCTCCGCGCGCCCGCCGGAGATCGCGTCGAGGGTCGCGAACCGCTCGTACAGTCGCACCGGGTCGTCGGACGAGAGCACCGTGACCGCTGTGCCGACGTGCAGCCTCTCGGTGCGCGCGGCGATGGCCGCCATCACGATCTCGGGGCTCGAGATCGCGAACTCGCGGCGATGGTGCTCTCCGATCCCGAAGAACGCCACCCCCACCTGGTCGGCCAGCTCCGCCTGCGCCACGACGTTGCGGATGGTCTGCGCATCGCTCAGCAGCTCCCCGGCGACGTCCCGGGTGACGTCGCCGAAGGTGTCGAGTCCGAGCTGCACGTCGGAGAAGTCGCTCATGTCTGTGCTCCTGTTCGAGGATTCATTCACGTGCATGCAACGCGAACGGCTCCCCCGCATTCCCGTCGCGCGGGAACGGCGCTCCTACGCCCGCTGGAGCGCGGTGCGGAGCGTGTCGAGGCCGACGCCGCCGATGTCCAGGGCGCGCTTGTGGAAGTCCTTGATGTCGAACGACGCGCCCTTCGCCGCGCGATAGTCGTCGCGCGCCTGCTCCCAGATGCGCTGGCCCACCTTGTACGACGGGGCCTGGCCCGGCCATCCGAGATACCGGTTCACCTCGAAGCGCACGAACTCCTCGGGCATGTTGACGTTGCGCAGCATGAAGTCGAGCGCGTAGTCGTGCTCCCATGTGCCCGCGCCGTCCAGCCGCGGCTTCTCGAGGTGCACGCCGATGTCGAGCACGACGCGAGCGGCGCGCATGCGCTGACCGTCCAGCATCCCCAACCGGTCCGCCGGGTCGTCGAGGAAGCCGAGCTGCTCCATGAGCCGCTCCGCGTACAGCGCCCAGCCCTCGGCGTGGCCGGAGGTGCCGGCCAGCAGCCGCCGCCACGAGTTCAGCTCGGCGCGGTTGTAGACCGCCTGCGCGATCTGCAGGTGATGCCCGGGCACGCCTTCGTGGTAGACGGTGGTGAGCTCCCGCCATGTGTCGAACTCGGTGACCCCCTCGGGCACCGACCACCACATGCGGCCGGGCCGCGAGAAGTCGTCGGTCGGGCCGGTGTAGTAGATCCCGCCCTCTTTGGTGGGGGCGATCATGCACTCCAGCGCACGGATCGGTTCGGGGATGTCGAAATGGGTGCGCCCGAGCTCGGTGATCGCGCGGTCGCTGGTCGCCTGCATCCACTGCTGCAGCTCGTCGGTGCCGTGCAGCTTGCGCGCCGAATCGGCCTCGAGGAACGCGACGGCCTCCTCGACCGAGGCCCCTGCGGAGATCTCGTTCGCGATCGACTCCTGCTCGGCGACCATCCGTGCGAGCTCCTGCACACCCCACTCGTAGGTCTCGTCGAGGTCGATCGTCGCGCCGAGGAAGCGCTGCGACTGCAGGGCGTACAGCTCACGGCCGACCGCATCCTTCTCGACCGCGGACGCGGCCAGGTCTCCGCGCAGGAACGTCTTGAGGGTGTCGTACGCCACCCGCGCCGCGTTGGCGTTGTCGGTGAGCTCGCGGGCGAGGGATGCCGGCAGCTGCCCCTCCGCAGGGGCCGCGTCCGCGGCGAACTCGGCGAAGAAGCCGTTGTCGGCCGTGTAGCGCCGGATCTGGCTGATGACCTCCTGCACTTGGCGGCGCGCGGGGACGACGCCCCGCGAGATCCCCTCGCGCAGGGTCGCGATGTAGCCCTCCACGGCGCCGGGCAGAGCCTTCAGGCGCGTCGAGACGACCCCCCAGTCGTCGGAGGTCGCGGTGGGCATCAGGTCGAACACCGCCCGGATGTCCTGCGCGGGCGAGGCGATCACGTTGAGGTCGCGCAGATGCCACTGCGCATCGTGCAGGTCGAGGTCCAGCCGCAGATCGCGGCTGAGATCCTCCTTCGTGACGCGGTCGATCTCATCGACCGGCGCGGCCGCTTCCAGCGCCGCGAGGGTCGCGCGCGCCTCGGCGGCATAGGCCTCGGCGCCCGCCGGAGAGTAGTCGCCGAAGCGGTCGTCGTACTCGGAGCGGCCGATGTAGGTCGCCAGCGTCGGCGACAGCTCGGCGATCGTGTCGACCCAGGCATCCGCGATCGCGTCGACGGGCGTGGGGGTGCGGGAGGTATCCGTCATGGCTTCGAGCCTATGCGTCGCCCGTGAGTCGGGACATACCGACCGCGACGGATGCCTCGTCTCACGCCTCCTGGCGTACTTGACGGAGATAGCGGTACACGGTGGGCTCCGACGTCTGCAGTACGGAGGCGACGCGCGCGACCGACCCCTTGAGGAGGAAGACCCCCGCCCTGTCCAGCTCGCGGATGGTCGCGATCTTCTCGGTCTGGGTCATCCGCAGCGGCGAGATCGCCCCGGCGGACACGATGCGCGAGACGCTGTCCAGAGTGAGGTCGTCGACCGTGACGCTCAAGCGCTCGACGATCGACGGGGCGACCGGAAGGTCTTCGCCGGGCGAGGATTCCGACGTCGGCCGGGGGCTGCCCTTCACGACCTCGACGGTCGAGGTCAGCGCGGTCAGTGCATCACGGGCGAGCACCAGGTCGGTGTCGTCGATGTTGATGCACAGCATCCCGATGACGTCGCTCGCGGCATCGCGGATGAACAGCGTCGACGAGCGGAATCGCCCCCCGGCCGCGGATTGCGCGAGGTAGTTGGCCAGGAAGGGCTCGTCGTCGTGCTCATGGTTGCGCAGCACGCGCAGCACGAGATCGGTCGCCGGCGCTCCGACCGACCGGCCGCTCAGATGGCCGTGGGTGAGGGCGACGACCGAGCGACTGAGGTCGCTCGTGTCATGCAGCACGATCTCGGCGCGCGGTCCGAGGAGCGCCCCTAGGAAGTCCATGATCGCGAGATACGGGGCGAACTCCGGGCGCAGGTCGCGGTCGGGGTCCACCTGGGTGCGGGCGCGTGCGGTCATGGGCCGGTCCTCCGGTGATGGATCTGAGCGGAATCATCGCAGGCTGCAGGTGCGGGTGGACGACGAAACGCGCTCGAAATAAATCTCTATCATGATGATAGTGTTCTCTCACGCAAGATCCTCTGCGCGAGACCGATGACGTTCCGAAGGAGCACCCTCACGATGCCATTGCCCACCACCCGCACCCTGATCGGACTCGCCATCGGCACGGTCGCGCTGGCCACCGTGCTCACCGGGTGCACCCCGCCCGCCGTCGACACCTCCAGCGGTGGCGCGACGCCCGATGCGGGTGTCACCTCCGCGATCCCCGACACCGCCTCGATCGTCGATGCAGTGTCCACGGATGCCGCGCTCGCCGCCCTGGTGCCGGCAGCGATCACCTCCGACGGTGTGCTGACCGTGGGCTCCTACGTGCAGTCGCCGCCGAACAACTTCTACGCCGCCGACGGCACCACCGTCGTCGGCAGCGACCACGACCTGATCACGGCCATCGCCAAGAAGCTCGGGCTGAAGACCGCCTACGAGAACCTCGACTTCCAGGCCCTCATCACCAGCTTGCAGTCCGGTCGCGTCGAGGTCACGATCGCTGCCATGAACGACACTCCGGCACGTCAGCAGACCATCGACTTCGTCGACTACCTCACCTCGGGGATCACGATCATGGTGCAGAAGGGCAACCCGGCGAAGATCGGCGGCCCCGCCGATCTGTGCGGCAAGAAGATCGCCGTCGTGACGGGCACGAGCCAGCAGGACTTCGCGCAGCGCACGAGCGACGAGTGCGTCGCCGGCGGCAAGGCGGCGCTGGAGATCACCGTCACCGACAGCGACAGCCAGAACCAGACTCAGCTGCGCACCGGCCGGATCGACGCGATCGTCAACGATCTCCCGACGGCCGTCTACGTGTCGAAGACGACCAAGAACGGCGAGGCCTTCGAGGTCGTCCCGGGCGACGTCATCGACGGAGCGCCCTACGGGATCGGCGTCAACAAGAGCAACAGCGGGTTGCGCGATGCGGTGGCCGGCGCCCTCGACGCGCTCATCGCCGACGGCACGTACGCCAAGCTGCTGGATGCCTGGGGCGTGCAGAGCGGCGCTGTCTCGGCCGCCGCGGTGAACGGCGGCGCGTGACCTCCGCAGTCGGCAGCGGGGTGCGGCCTTCCGGCCGCGCCCTCCTGCCCCAGGTCCGTCTCCGACACGTGGGTCGGTGGGTGAGCGCGGTGGTGATCGTCGCGCTTCTGGTGCTGCTGATCCTGGGCGCATCGCAGGGCGACATCGACTACGCGGCCATTCCGGGCTACGTGGTCTCGCCCGTGATCCTCACCGGTGTGATCAACACGCTCATCCTGGCCGTGGTCGCGCAGGTGTCGGCGATTCTGATCGGCGTGATGATCGCGCTGATGCGGATCTCGAAGAATCCGGTGGCCGCGGCATTCGCCTCCGGCTACATCTGGCTGTTCCGCGGGCTCCCGGTGCTTCTGCAGATCCTGCTGTGGTACAACCTCGCACTGATCTTCCCGAACCTCCAGCTGGGCATCCCGTTCACGGACATCGTGTTCGCGCAGGTGAGCACGAACGCCGTCATGACCACGTTCGTCGCGGCCTTCCTCGGCCTCGCCCTCAACGAGAGCGCGTACATGGCGGAGATCGTGCGAGCCGGTCTCAAGAGCGTGGATCGCGGTCAGATCGAGGCGGCCCAGTCGATCGGGCAGACGCCCGCGCAGCGGATGAGTCGCATCGTCCTGCCGCAGGCGATGCGGGTCATCATCCCGCCCACCGGGAACGACTTCATCAACATGCTCAAGGGCACCGCCATGGCATCCGTCATCGGCTACGTCGAGCTCATCAAGGCGGCGAACAACATCTCGTCCTTCAATCTCCAGGTGATGGAGACGCTCATCGCCGCCGCTGTCTGGTACATGGTGATCGTGAGCGTCGCGAGTATCGGCCAGTTCTATCTCGAGCGCGTCTTCGATCGTCAGGATCGCCGTCCCGGCGGGCGCGGGCAGGGTCCCTCACTTCGACGAAAGGTCGCCGCCGACCTCGGTCGCGCACCGCTGATCAGGAGCACGCCATGACGACGACCGACCAGGCGGGCGCTCGCCCCGGCCCCGTGCTCGAGGCGATCTCGATCACGAAGTCCTACGGCCACAACACCGTCCTGCGCGACGTATCGCTCGAGGTGTTCCCGGGAGAGGTCGTGTGCATCATCGGCCCTTCCGGCGCCGGGAAGTCCACGTTCCTGCGCACTCTCAATCGCCTCGAAGCGCCCGACAGCGGCGAAGTCTGGGTCGGCGGCATGCCGATGGGGTTCCAGCTCCGTGCCGGCCGGCTGCACGAGCTCAACGAGCGCAAGCTCTCGGCGCAGCGAGCGCAGACCGGGATGGTCTTCCAGCACTTCAACCTGTTCCCCCACCTGACGGCGCTGGGCAACGTCATGGAGGGTCCGGTGCAGGTGCAGCGTCGCTCGTCGCGGGAAGCGCGGGGGGAGGCGGTGGCGCTGCTCGAGCGCGTCGGACTGGGTGACAAGGTCGATCATTACCCCGGTCAGCTCTCGGGAGGTCAGCGTCAGCGTGTCGCGATCGCGCGCGCCGTGGCGATGAAGCCGCTGTTCCTGCTGTTCGACGAGCCGACGTCCGCTCTCGACCCGGAACTCGTCGGCGAGGTGCTGACCGTGATGGCCGACCTCGCCCGCGAGGGGATGACGATGCTCGTCGTCACCCACGAGATCGCCTTCGCCCGCCAGGTCGCCGACCGGGTCGTGTTCATGGCGGACGGCGGGATCGTCGAGCAGGGGCCGGTCGAGCAGGTGCTCGAGAACCCGCAGGAGGCGCGTACGCGCCAGTTCCTGCAGCGAGTGCTCGAGTGAGCGGACGGGATGCCTATCGCGCCCAGTTCGCGGAGGACCGCGGCTATCTGAACTTCGCGAGCTACGGCCCGCCGTCGCGCGCGGCCGTCGACGCGGCGACGCGTCTGATGGGGCGGGCGATGGCGGGGGCGGACGCGACGCGGGAACTGCACTCCGCGGATGCCGATGCCATCCGTCTCGCGGCACAGCTGACCGGTCGCGCCGTCGACGAGGTCCTGCTCGTGCCCAGCACCTCGCACGGTCTGTTCCAGGTCGCGTTCGGGGTGACGGGTGATGTGCTGGTCTCCAGCGGCGAGTTCCCGTCGAACCTCTATCCGTGGTGGCGCGCGGAGCAGGCCGGCCTGCTCCGCGTCCGCGCACTGGACGGTGCATCCGTCACCCCTGAATCCGTCGCCACCGCGCTCTCGGACGACGTCGCCGCGCTCGCCGTGAGTGCCGTCGACTTCCGTACCGGCTTCCGCGCAGACCTCGCAGGACTCCGTGAGGTGCTCGGCGACCGCCTGCTGATCGTCGACGCGATCCAGGGGTTCGGGGTCGTCGAGCTTCCGTGGGAGGTCGCCGACGTCCTCGTGGTCGGGGGTCAGAAGTGGCTCCGCGCCGGCTGGGGCACGGGTTTCGTCGCACTGTCGCCACGCGCTCGCGATCGCCTGCGGCCGACGCTCGGAGGGTGGACCGGCGTCGTCGACCCCGGCGTCTACGACGGCGTCGAGCACCACCCCGCCGCCGGTGCGCGGATGCTGTCGGTGACGAACGGCTCTCCGTTCGCGTCGGCCGCGCTCGCCGCCGCCCTCGAGCTCCTCGGCGACGTCGGGGTGCCCGCCGTCGAGCATGCGATCGCCTCCCACGTGGATCACCTCATCGAGGTGCTGCGGGCATCCGGCGTGCCCGTGGTCTCCCCCGTCGACCGCCTACAGCGGGCGGGGATCGTCGTCGCTCGGCTCTCCTCCCAGGAGGCTGCGCACGCACACCGGCGCCTCTCCGACGCCGGCATCACCACGACTCTGCACGGACCGGACCGCATCCGATTCTCCGTGCACGCCACCACGACCACCGCCGTCCTGGACACCGTCGGCGACCTCATGAAAGGACCGACATGACCGACCTCCACACCTCTCCAACGCTGCACGCCATCGATACCCCTGGCGCGCCCGCCGCGATCGGTCCGTACTCGCAGGCCGTGGCCGTCGCGCCGTTCGTCTACGTCTCCGGACAGCTTCCGCTCGATCCCGCCACCGGCGAGATGGCCGGGCCCACCGTCGCCGATGAGACCGCGCAGTCCTTGCGGAACGCCGCCGCGATCCTCGCAGCCGCCGGGAGCGGCCTGGATCGGGTCGTGAAGACCACTGTGCTCCTCGCCGACATGACCGACTTCGCCGACGTGAACGCCGTGTACGCCGAGTTCTTCCGCGGGCCTGTGCTCCCCGCTCGGGCCACCTACGCCGTCGCGGGCCTTCCCAAGGGTGCCCGCGTCGAGATCGAGATGGTGGCGGTCATCTGAGTACCGGCCTCGGGGCGTGGAGCCGGCGTCAGTGCCCGGCTTCGTTCCAGTCGCCTCCACGGCCGATCTGCACGTCGAGGGGCACCGTCAGCTGCGCCGCGTCGCCCATGCGCTCGCGCACGATGCGCTCCGCGGCCTCCCACTCCCCCGGAGCCACCTCCACGACGAGCTCGTCGTGGATCTGCATCAGCACGCGTGAGTCGAGCCCCTGCGCGGCGAACTCGTCATGGATGTGGAACAGCGCGATCTTCATGATGTCGGCGGCACTGCCCTGGATGGGCGCGTTGAGGGCGGCGCGCTCGGCGTTCTCGCGCAGCACCCGGTTGGGGCTCGTGAGGTCGGGGAACGGCCGTCGACGACCGAAGATCGTCTCGGTGTAGCCGTCGGCGCGGGCCTGCTCGACCGAGGAGCGCAGGTAGTCGCGCACGGCGCCGAATCGGGCGAAGTACTCGGTCATGAGCAGCTTCGCTTCGGACTGGTCGATGCGCAGCTGCTTGGACAGACCGAAGGCCGACAGGCCGTAGACGAGCCCGTACGACATCGCCTTGACCTTGGTGCGCATGGCCGGCGTGACGTCGGCGGGCTCCACCCCGAAGACGCGCGCACCCACGAAGCGGTGCGTGTCCTCACCGGAGTTGAAGGCCTCGATCAGGCCGGGATCTTCGGACAGATGCGCCATGATGCGCATCTCGATCTGGGAGTAGTCGGCCGTGAGCAGCGTCTCGAAGCCCTCGCCCACTTCGAAGGCCGCGCGGATGCGCAGACTCTCCTGGGTGCGCACGGGGATGTTCTGCAGATTCGGGTCGGTGCTGGACAGCCGACCGGTCTGGCTGCCGGTCTGCACGTAGGTGGTGCGGATGCGCCCGTCGCCGCCGATCGCCGTGTCGAGCGATTCGATGATCTGCCGCAGCTTCGTCGCCTCGCGGTGCTGCAGCAGCAGGTCGAGGAACGGATGCGGGTTGGTCTCCTGGAGGTCGGCCAGCACCGCGGCATCCGTCGAGTACCCGGTCTTGGTCTTGCGCGTCTTCGGCAGCTCCAGTTCGTCGAACAGGACCTCCTGCAGCTGTTTCGGCGAGCCGAGGTTGACCTCGCGGCCGATCGCGGCGTAGGCCGCCTGCGCGATCGCGTCGGCGCGCGCGGCGAGCTCGCCCGAGAACTCCGACAGCTTCGCGTGCGACACCGCGACGCCCGCCAGCTCCATGTCGGCGAGGGTCAGCAGGGTGGGCAGCTCGATCTCGGTGAGCACCGTCGCGACGCTCTCGGGCAGGTCGGCGCGCAGGGCCTCGGCCACGCGCAGCAGGTACCACGACAGCTGACCGGGCGTCGCGCCCTCGGTCTCGGGGACCAGCTGGGTGGGATCGGCCTCGGGGAGCTTCTCGTCGAGATAGCGCTCGACGAGGTCGGCGAGCGTCTTGTCGGGGAAGCTCGGGCGTACCAGCCATCCGGCGATGACCACGTCGAACGCGAGACCGGCCACCGTGAGCCCGGCGCGGCGGAGGGCCTTGATCTGCGACTTGGCGTCGCTGAACACCTTCGGCGCGTCGGAGGCGAACCACCCGGAGAGGGAGTCGCGGATGTCGTCGGTCCATGATGCCTCGACCGTGCGCGCGCCCGCGGCGAACCCGACGCGGTGCGGTCTTCCGCCCTCGACCGCGACGGTGACGCCCACCTCGCCGTCGGCAGCGGCGAGCCAGGCGCCGAGCGCCGGCCCGTCGAGCTCTTCGGCCACCGGCGCGAGCTCTGCCGCCGCAGAGGTGATGGCCGCCATCTGCTGCTCGATGCCGGCGAGCTCGGCGACGCGCGGGATGAGCGTCTTGAACTCGAGTCGCGCGAAGATGTCGCGGACGGCCTGCGCGTCCATCGGCTGCACCTCGAGGTCGGCGGGGCCGACGGGCAGCTCGACGTCGGTGAGGAGGCGGTTGAGAGTGCGGTTGCGCCGCACGTCGTCGAGGTGCTCGCGCAGATTGCCGCCGACCACGCCGGTGACCTTGTCGGCCCCGTCGAGGAGCGCGTCGAGCGAGCCGAACTGGGTCAGCCACTTGACGGCGGTCTTCTCCCCCACCTTCGGCACGCCGGGGAGGTTGTCGCTGGTCTCACCGACGAGCGCGGCGATGTCGGGGTACTGCTCGGGCGGCACGCCGTAGCGGTCGATCACGGCCTGACGGTCGTAGCGCTTGAGCTGCGAGACGCCCTGCACGTTGGGGTACAGCAGCGTCACGTCGTCGGTGACGAGCTGGATCGTGTCCCGGTCACCGGAGCACACGAGCACGTCGAACCCCTGAGCGGCGCCCTGCGTGGCGAGGGTGGCGAGGATGTCGTCGGCCTCGATGTCCTCTTTCGACAGCACGCGGATGCTCATGGCGGCCAGGCAGTCCTGCAGGATCGGGATCTGTCCCTTGAACTCCGACGGCGTCTCGGACCGGTTGGCCTTGTACTCGGCGTACTCCCGTGTGCGGAACGACTGACGCGACGTGTCGAAGGCGACCGCGAGATGCGTGGGCTTCTCGGCCTTGATCAGGTTGATGAGCATCGCGAGGAACCCGTAGATGCCGTTCGTGTGCTGCCCGTCCTTCGTCGAGAAGTTCTCGACCGGGAGCGCGTAGAACGCCCGGTAGGCCAGCGAATGGCCGTCGACGACCAGGAGGGTAGGCTTTGCGGAGTCCGTCACCGTCACAGCCTAGCCAGCGGTGCCGACACTCACCCCGCACCCCGACGAAGGCGATCAGCGTGACCGGACCAGACCTCGACTCCTCCGGCCTGGACTGGGCGAAGCTGCGCGGAATGGGCGCGCTCGCCGAGAAGATGGGCATCGCGTGGACCGAGTTCTCGGTCGACCGGTGCGTCGCCACGATGCCCGTCGAGGGCAACACCCAGCCGGTCGGGCTGCTGCACGGCGGCGCCTACGTCGTGCTCGGCGAGTCCCTCGGCTCGATGGCCGCGAACCTGCACGCCGGTCCCGGACGGCTCGCGGTCGGCGTCGACATCAACGCCACCCACACCCGCTCGGCGACCTCCGGCGTCGTCACCGGCGTGTGCACGCCGATCCACCTCGGCCGGAGCATGACCGTCCACGAGATCGTCGTCACCGACGATCAGGGACGACGCTGCTCGACGATCCGCATCACCAACATGGTCAAGGACGCGCCCGCGGCACGATGACCCCGGATGCCGGGGCCACCGGCATCCGTCGCCCGTCAGGCCTTCTTGGGCGCCAGCTGCTCGATGATCGCCTTCGCGACGTCCTGCATCGTGAGGCGGCGGTCCATCGACGCCTTCTGGATCCAGCGGAAGGCCTCGGGCTCGGACAGGCCCATCTTCTCGTTGAGCAGCCCCTTGGCGCGGTCCACGAGCTTGCGGGTCTCGAAGCGCTCGACCATGTCGGCGACCTCTGCCTCGAGCGTGATGATCTGCTCGTAGCGCGCGAGGGCGATCTCGATCGCCGGCAGCAGGTCGTTGGGCGTGAACGGCTTCACGACGTAGGCCAGGGCTCCGGCCTCGCTGGCGCGCTCGACGAGCTCCTTCTGGCTGAACGCGGTCAGCAGCACGACGGGCGCGATGTGGTTCTTGCTGAGCTTCTCGGCGGCCGAGATGCCGTCGAGCTGAGGCATCTTGACGTCCATGATCACGAGGTCGGGACGCAGCTCGGTCGCCAGCTGCACCGCCGTCTCGCCGTCGCCGGCCTCGCCGACCACGTCGAAGCCGTTGTCGCGGAGGATCTCGACGATGTCGAGACGGATCAGCGACTCGTCTTCGGCGACGACCACCCGTCGGGGGGCGGAGGGCGCGGTTTCGGCGATCGCTTCTTGCTCAGTCACGTTTGAATCCTACGGCACCCGCTGCGGGGTCGCCCGCGGCTTCCTCCGGGAACGCTCAGCACCGCCGGGGAACGCGCAGCGCTGCGGTATCGTCGTTGCGGACGTGCGGCCGGGCCGTGCGCCGGTGTGGCGGAATGGCAGACGCGACCGACTCAAACTCGGTTGCCCGAAAGGGCGTGTGGGTTCGACTCCCACCACCGGCACCGCGGGACGACGAAGGGGATGCCTCGATCGAGGCATCCCCTTCGTGCATCCGGTCGCCTACTTCTCGGACTTGTAGATCGGCGCCTTGCCGTGCACGGCGTCGCCGATCTTGTGGATGCGGATGTCGTTGGTCGATCCGATGATCCCGGGAGGGGACCCCGAGATGACGACCACCTTGTCGCCGACCTTCGCCAGGTCGTGCGAGAGGAAGTAGTCGTCGACCTGGATGAACATGCGGTCGGTGTGCGCGACGTGCTCGACGAGCGACGACTTGACGCCCCAGGTGAGGGCCATGCGGCGGCGGATCGCCGGGTCGGGGGTGAACCCGATCATGGGGATGCGGGGGCGCAGGCGCGACATGCGGCGCGCGGTGTCGCCGGACTCGGTGAAGATGCAGAGGAACTTCGCCTCGACGAACTCGGCCACCTCGAGCGCGGCGAGGGTGATCGCACCACCCTGCGTGCGGGGCTTGGCCTTCATCGGCGGGATGCGCTCGAGGCCGTGCTCCTCGGTGGAGTCGACGATGCGCGCCATGGTCTCGACGACCACGATCGGGTACTTGCCGACGCTGGTCTCACCGGAGAGCATCACCGCATCGGCGCCGTCGAGCACAGCGTTGGCGACGTCGCTGGTCTCGGCGCGCGTGGGCACCGGGTTCTCGATCATCGACTCGAGCATCTGGGTGGCCACGATCACGGGCTTGGCCATGCGCCGGCACAGCTCGACCGCGCGCTTCTGCACGATCGGCACGGCCTCCAGCGGCAGCTCGACGCCGAGGTCGCCGCGGGCGACCATGATGCCGTCGAACGCGTCGATGATCTCCTCGAGGTTGTCGACGGCCTGCGGCTTCTCGATCTTGGCGATGACGGGGATGTGACGCCCCTCCTCGGCCATGATGACGTGCACGCGCTGGATGTCCTTCGCGTCGCGCACGAACGACAGCGCGATCAGGTCGGCGCCGATGTTCAGGCCCCAGCGCAGGTCGGCCTCGTCCTTCTCGCTCAGCGCGGGGACGTTCACCGCCACACCGGGCAGGTTGATGCCCTTGTTGTTGGACACCGGACCGCCGACGATCACCTTGGTGGTGACGACCGTGCCGTCGGTCTCGACGACCTCGACGCGCACCTTGCCGTCGTCGATGAGGAGGAAGTCGCCCGGCCGCACGTCGTTCGGGAGGCCCTTGAAGGTCGTGCCGACGATGTCCTTGGTGCCGAGGATGTCCTCGGTGGTGATCTTGAAGATGTCGCCCACGGCGAGCTCGTGCGGGCCGTTCTCGAACTTGCCGAGGCGGATCTTCGGGCCCTGCAGGTCGACGAGGGTGGCGACCGGGCGCCCCGCGTCGTCGGCGGCCTTGCGCACGTTGGCGAAGTTGGCCTCGTGCACGGAGTAGTCACCGTGGCTGAGGTTCAGGCGGGCGACGTCGACGCCGGCATCGATGATGGCTCGGACCATCTCGTATGACGAGGTGGCGGGCCCCAGGGTGGCGACGATCTTGGCGCGTCTCACGTGTGTTCTCCGGGTTGTGGAAGAGGGGGATTCGAGAGGTCGATCGACCGTTCTCAGACTACGCGGGGCGGTGGCCGATCGCGACATCGGTCGGGCGCACGGGAGACGGCAGCGCCGTCTCGCCCATGAGGTGCCGGTCGACCTGTGCGGCGACCGCACGGCCCTCCGCGATGGCCCAGACGATGAGGGACTGGCCGCGCCCGGCATCCCCCGCCACGAACACGCCGGGGGCGGTCGTCTCGTAGTCGTCGCCGCGCGTCACGTTGCCGCGATCGGTGAACTGCGCGCCCAGCTGGTCGCGCACGGCGTCCTGCTCGGGTCCGGTGAAGCCCATCGCGATCAGCACGAGGTCGGCGGGGATCTCGCGCTCGGTGCCGCTCTTGGGCACACGTCGACCGTCGACGTACTCCGTCTCGGCGACGCGGAGGGCGCGCACCTCTCCCCCGCCGTTGCCGAGGAACTCCACCGTCGAGGCGAGGTACGACCGCTCGCCGCCCTCTTCGTGCGCCGAGGCGACCTCGAACAGCGTCGGCGTCATCGGCCAGGGCTGCGAGTCGGGGCGCGTCCCGGGAGGCTGCTTGCCGATGGCGAGGTTGGTGACGCTGAGCGCCCCCTGCCGGTGGGCGGTCCCGATGCAGTCCGCGCCGGTGTCGCCGCCGCCGATGACGACGACGTGCTTGCCCTCCGCCGAGATCTGGTTCGGCACGCGGTCGCCCGCGGTGGCCTTGTTCGACTCGACGAGGTACTCCATCGCGAAGTGCACGCCGTCGAGGTCGCGGCCGGGGATCGGAAGATCGCGCGGCACGGTCGCGCCCGTGGCCACGATCACCGCGTCGTACCGGTTGCGAAGGTCGGCCCACGTGATGTCGACGCCGATCTCGACACCCGCGCGGAACCGCGTGCCCTCGTCGCGCATCTGGCGCAGCCGCAGCTCGAGATGGCGCTTCTCCATCTTGAAGTCGGGGATGCCGTAGCGCAGGAGGCCGCCGATGCGGTCGTCGCGCTCGTACACGGCGACCGTGTGGCCGGCGCGCGTCAGCTGCTGGGCGGCGGCGAGGCCGGCCGGTCCGGAGCCGACGACGGCGACGGTCTTCCCGGTGAGGCGCCCCGGAGGCTCTGCCTCGACCCACCCGCCCGCGAACGCCTCGTCGATGATCGAGACCTCGATCTGCTTGATCGTCACGGCCGGCTGGTTGATGCCGAGCACGCAGGCGCTCTCGCAGGGCGCCGGGCACAGCCGCCCGGTGAACTCCGGGAAGTTGTTCGTCGCGTGCAGGCGCTCGATCGCGGCGCGACCCTCGCCGCGCCAGGTGAGGTCGTTCCACTCCGGGATGAGGTTGCCCAGCGGGCACCCCTGGTGGCAGAACGGCACACCGCAGTCCATGCAGCGACCGGCCTGCCGACGCAGCACGGCGGAGTCGCCCGGCTCGTAGACCTCTTTCCAGTCCATGATCCGCACGGGGACGGGGCGGCGGGCGGGGACCTCGCGCTCCGTGGTCTTGAGGAAGCCCTTCGGGTCAGCCACCGGTCACCTCCAGGATGCGGCTCCACACCACGTCGCCGTCGGGGTCGAGCCCCTCGGCCACGGCGTTCTGGCGCGTCTGCAGCACCGCTGCGTAGTCGCGCGGGAGCACCCGCACGAAGTCGGGGAGCACGGCCTCGAAGTCCGCGAGGAGCGAGGCGGCGAGCTCGGAATCGGTCTGTGCGACATGCTGTTCGAGCAGGTCGCGGAGGATCTCGGCATCGCCCGAGCCCAGCTCGCCGAGCTCGAGCTCGCCGCTGGCGAGCGCCTCCCGGTTCACCAGGGCGCTGTCGAGCCGGTAGATGTAGGCGGTCCCGCCCGACATCCCGGCGCCGAGGTTGCGCCCGGTGGTGCCGAGGATCACGGCGAGGCCGCCGGTCATGTACTCCAGAGCGTGGTCGCCCACGCCCTCCACCACCGCGGTCGCCCCCGAGTTGCGCACGAAGAAGCGCTCCCCCACCACGCCGCGCAGGAACATCGTGCCCTGCGTGGCACCGTAGCCGATGACGTTTCCCGCGATCACGTTCTGGGACGCGTCGAAGGATGCCTCGCGCGGCGGACGGATCACGATCTGTCCACCGGAGAGGCCCTTGCCGACGTAGTCGTTGGAGTCGCCCTCGAGCCGGAGGGTGATCCCCGCCGGCATGAAGGCACCGAACGACTGGCCCGCGGAGCCGGTCAGGTTGACGGTGATCGACCCGGAGGGCAGCCCGTTCTGACCGTGCGCACGCGTGACGCGGTTGCCGAGCATGGTGCCGACGGCGCGCTCGGTGTTGCGGATCGGCAGGTCGATCGTGATCTCGCCGCCGTGCGCGATGACATCCTGCGCACGCTCGATCAGCCCGACGTCGAAGTGCTTCTCCAGCTCATGCAGCTGCTCGCGGGAGTTGCGCCGCGGCGCGTCGTCCGCGAAGGCGGGGCCCTCGAGGATCGGTTTCAGGTCGAGGCCGCTGGCCTTCCAGTGCTCGACCGCGCCGTCGACGTCGAGCAGCTCGGAGTGACCGATCGCCTCGTCGAGCGAGCGGAAGCCCAGCTCGGCGAGGTACTCGCGCACCTCCTCCGCGATGAACTCCATGAAGTTCACGACGAACTCGGGCTTGCCGCTGAAGCGTTCGCGCAGAACGGGGTTCTGCGTGGCGACGCCCACCGGGCAGGTGTCGAGATGGCACACACGCATCATGATGCAGCCGGAGACCACCAGCGGCGCGGTCGCGAAGCCGAACTCCTCGGCGCCCAGCAGCGCGCCGATGACGACGTCGCGGCCGGTCTTGAGCTGACCGTCCACCTGCACCACCACGCGGTCGCGCATGTCGTTGAGCATGAGCGTCTGCTGGGTCTCCGCGAGACCCAGCTCCCACGGGGTGCCGGCGTGCTTGAGCGAATTGAGCGGGCTCGCGCCGGTGCCGCCGTCGTGTCCGGACACGAGGATGACATCGCTCAGCGCCTTGGCCACGCCGGCCGCCACCGCGCCGATACCCGACTGGCTGACGAGCTTGGTGTGCACCCGGGCCTGCGGGTTGGCGCGCTTGAGGTCGAAGATCAGCTGTTTGAGGTCTTCGATCGAGTAGATGTCGTGGTGCGGCGGCGGGGAGATGAGACCCACGCCGGCCGTGGCGTGGCGTGTGCGCGCGACCCACGGATACACCTTCGTCGGGGGCAGCTGACCGCCCTCGCCGGGCTTGGCCCCCTGGGCGAGCTTGATCTGGATGTCCTCGGCCTCGGTGAGGTACAGGCTCGTCACGCCGAACCGGCCCGATGCGACCTGCTTGATGGCGCTGCGACGACGCGGGTCGAGCAGCCGGTCGACGTCTTCGCCGCCCTCTCCGGTGTTGGACTTCGCGCCGATCGAGTTCATCGCGATCGCGAGCGTCTCGTGCGCCTCCTGAGAGATGGAGCCGTAGCTCATGGCCCCGGTGGAGAAGCGCTTCACGATCGACGCAACGGACTCGACCTCGTCGAGCGGCACGGCGGTGCGCTCGCCGGTGCGCAGGCGGAACAGACCGCGCAGGGTCTTGAGCTCGCCGGCCTGATCGTCGACGAGCTTGGTGTACTCGCGGAAGATGTCGTAGCGGCGCTCGCGGGTCGCGTGCTGCAGGCGGAACACCGTGTCGGGGTTGAACAGGTGCGGGGACCCGTCGCGCCGCCACTGGTACTCGCCGCCGGTCCACAGCCGCTCGTGGGCCCGGGCGGCGGCATCCTCCGGATAGGCGTACGCGTGACGCGCCGCGTTCTCCGACGCGATGACCTCGATGCCGATGCCGCCGAGCTTCGACTCGGTGCCGGTGAAGTACTCGGCGACGAACTTCTCGGCCAGTCCGACCGCCTCGAAGACCTGGGCGCCGGCGTACGACGACACGGTCGAGATGCCCATCTTCGACATGATCTTGAGCACGCCCTTGCCGAGGGCGTAGATCAGGTTGCGGACGGCCTTCTCGGGCGTGATCCCCGTGATGTAGCCGGCCCGCACCAGGTACTCGGCGGTCTCCATCGCGAGATACGGGTTGACGGCGGATGCCCCGTACCCGATGAGCGTGGCGACGTGGTGCACCTCGCGCACGTCTCCGGCCTCGACGACCAGACCGACCTTCATCCGGGTCTCGCGCCGGATGAGGTGATGGTGCACGGCGGCGAGCATGAGCAGCGACGGGATGGGGGCGAGATCCTTGTTGGAGTCGCGGTCGCTGAGCACGATGAACTCCGCGCCGTCCTCGATGGCCTGGTCGACCTCGGTGCACATCTGCGCGATGCGCTTGGTCATGCCCTTGTGCCCCGCCTCGACGCGGTACAGTCCGCGGATCGTGACCGAGCTGCGCCCGGGGAGCGCGGTGTCGATGTGCTGGATCTTGGCGAGCTCGTCGTTGTCGATCACCGGGAAGTCGAGGGTGACGGTGCGGGTGTGCCCCGCTCCCCACGACAGCAGGTTGCGCTCGGGACCCAGGCCCAGAGCGAGGGAGGTGACGACCTCCTCGCGGATGGAGTCCAGCGGCGGGTTCGTGACCTGGGCGAACTGCTGCGTGAAGTAGTCGAACAGCAGGCGCGGGCGCTCGCTGAGCACCGCGACGGGAGTGTCGCTGCCCATCGCACCGAGTGGCTCGGCGCCGTTCTGCCCCATCGGCGTGATGAGGATGCGCACCTCCTCCTCGGTGTAGCCGAACGTGCGCTGGCGACGCGTGATCGAGGCGATCGGGTGCACGATGTGCTCGCGCTCGGGCAGGTCGGCCAGCCGCACGCGGCCCTTGTCGAGCCACTCCTGCCACGGTTCGAGGTCGGCCAGCTGCGCCTTGATCTCGGCGTCCTCGACGATCCGCTGCGCGGCGGTGTCCACCAGGAACATGCGGCCCGGCCGAAGCCGGCCGCGACGCTTGATGCGCGCGGGCTCGAAGTCGAGCACACCGGTCTCGCTGCCGATCACGACGAGGCCGTCGGTCGTCTCGGTCCAACGTCCCGGGCGTAGACCGTTGCGGTCGAGGGTCGCACCCACGAGCGTGCCGTCGGTGAAGATCAGCGCCGCGGGGCCGTCCCACGGCTCCATCTGCATCGAGTGGAAGTCGTAGAACGCCCGCAGCTTCGGGTCGATGTCCGACTGCTTCTCGTAGGCCTCCGGCACCATCATCATGATCGCGTGCGGCAGGCTCCGACCCGTGAGGGTGAGCAGCTCGAGCACCTCGTCGAACGACGCGGAGTCGCTGGCGCCCTCGGTGCAGATCGGCAGCAGCGGACGGATGTCGCCGAGCAGCTCGGATTCGAGCTGCGACTGGCGTGCGCGCATCCAGTTGCGGTTGCCGTTGACGGTGTTGATCTCGCCGTTGTGCGCGAGCATGCGCAGGGGCTGCGCGAGCGGCCACGACGGGAACGTGTTGGTGGAGTAGCGCGAGTGCACGACCGCGAGCTCGGAGGCGAAGCGCTCGTCCTGCAGGTCGGGGTAGAACGGCTCGAGCTGCAGCGTCGTGACCATGCCCTTGTAGCCGAGCGTGCGCGCCGACAGCGACACGAAGTAGGCGCCGAGCTCGGTCCGGCTGCGCTTGCGCAGCCGGAAGGTGCGGCGGTCGAGCGCGATCCCCGACAGCGCCGGCGCGTCGCCGACGGCCGGGCGCGACAGGAACAGCTGCTCGAACGCGGGACGTGCGTCGTGGGCGAGCTTGCCCAGGTTCTCGTCCGCGGTCGGCACCTCGCGCCAGCCCAGCACGACGAGTCCCTCGGACTCCGCGATCCGCTCGATCCCGTCCTTCTGGGCCGACCGCTCCTCGGCGTCCAAGGGCAGGAAGATCATCCCGGCCGCGTACTCGCCGACCGGCGGGAGGTCGAAGTCGACGACGGCGCGCAGGAACGCGTCGGGCATCTGGGTGAGGATGCCCGCGCCATCGCCCGTGCCCGCGTCGGAGCCGATGGCGCCGCGGTGCTCGAGGTTGCGCAGCGCCGTCAGCGCCAGGTCGATGATGTCGTGCCCGGGCTCGCCGCGGAGCGTGGCGACCATCGCCAGACCGCAGGCATCCTTCTCGAAGGCAGGGTTGTACATGCCCTGCTTGGGCGGGAAGGCGCCGGAGGCCCCGAAGGGACCGGTGCTGTGACGGGGGCTCGATGCCATACCAACCGTCCTCACGTTGATGCTCAAGATGGGACGACGTCGGCCCTCGGGACTAGCGCGGGAGAAGCGCTACTTCGTGCTGGCGGTGCTTGTGGCAGGTGCCTCGCGGACTTCTGTGGTGACGGGGGAGGCGGGAGGCTCACTCACGTCCACGAAGTCGTCGGTGTCCTGCGATTGTACATTCCCCAAACCCTTGCGCTCGCGACCCGGCACGTAGGGCGACGGCTCGAAGCCCGGGTGGCGGCGCTTCTGCACGACGAAGATCACGATGCCCACGACGACGGCGGCGATCGCCGCCCAGACGTTGGTGCGCAGGCCGAAGTAGATCTCGCTCGGATCGATCCGGATCGACTCCCACACGATGCGGCCGGTGCCGTACCAGATCAGGTAGATCGCGAACTGGCGGCCCCACTGCAGCGTGAACGTGCGGCCGATGGAGATGATCACGAGCACACCCACCACATTCCAGATGACCTCGTAGAGGAAGGTCGGGTGGAAGAGCGTGTCCGGCGCGAGCCCCGGGGGGAAGGCACTGTTTCCGCTGTCGATCTGCAGGCCCCACGGCAGGTCGGTGGGCAGTCCGAACAGCTCCTGGTTGAACCAGTTCCCGAAGCGGCCGAACGCCTGGGCGAGCAGGATTCCTGGCGCCAAAGCGTCGGCGAATGTCCAGAATCGGATGCCGGTCCAGCGACATCCGATCAGCGCACCGACCGCTCCGCCGATGAGAGCGCCGAAGATCGCGATGCCGCCCTCCCAGATGAAGAAGACCGCCCAGATGTTCTTGCCCGGACCGAAGTAGAAGCCGGGGTGGGTGAGGACGTGGAAGATGCGGGCGCCGATGATGCCCAGGGGCACGGCGACGAGGCAGATGTCGATGACGACCCACGGCTCCGCCCCGCGCCGTGTGAGACGGTGGTTGGTGATCAGCACGGCGGCGATGATGCCCGCGATGATGCACAGGGCGTAGAAGTGGATCGTGAACGGGCCGATCTGGAACGAGCTGATCGGCGGGCTCGGGATGCTGGTGGCGATGCCGAGTGCGGCGTTGACCATGGAGGATCGTCCTTGCTGAGGGTTCCGGGGCGGGACCGGTGGGGGCCGCCGCCGGGGAAGAGTCTAGTTCGGGGTGCGCGCGGACGTTCCCGCGGTGAGTGCTCGGGCGGTGGCGGCGAGTTGGACGAGCCCGCCGTCCCGCAGGGCGCGCACCAGCGCGGTGCCGACGATCGCACCGTCGGCGTACTCGAGCACGCCCGCCACCTGGTCGGCGGTCGAGATGCCGATGCCGACGCACGCGTGCTCGGCGCCGTGCGACCGGAGCCGTTCGACGAGCGTGCGCGCCGCGGCATCGAGCTGCGCCCGCTCCCCCGTGATGCCCATCGTCGAGACGGTGTACACGAAGCCGGTCGAGCTGCGCACCACGAGGTCGAGGCGCTCGTCGGTCGAGGTCGGCGCGGCGAGGAACACGCGGTCCAGGCCCGTGCGCTCGCTCGCGGCGATCCACTCGGCGGCGGCCTCAGGGGTGATGTCGGGGGTGATGAGGCCCGCTCCCCCGGCAGCGAGGAGGTCATCGGCGTAGCGGTCGACGCCGTACTGCAGCACGGGGTTCCAGTACGTCATCACGAGGACGGGGATGTCCACACGACGCGTGATCTCACGGATCGCCGGGAACAGGTCGCGCAGCCGGAATCCGGCCGCCAGCGCCGTCTGGGTCGCCTCCTGGATGACCGTGCCGTCCATGACGGGATCGGAGTAGGGCGGACCGAGCTCGAGCACGTCGGCGCCGTTCTCGGCGAGCGTGACGGCCGCCTCGATGCTCGTCTCCAGATCCGGGTAGCCGATCGGGAGGTAGCCGACGAAGGCGCCACGGCCCTGCGCGCGGGCGGCGTCGATGGCCGCGGCCACGCGGGAGGTCACAGCTTCGTCCCTTCGCCGTGGGCCGAGGCATCCGGCGCGGGTGCCTCCGGGCTCGCCGCCGACTCGTCGTAGAGACGGAAGTAGCGGGCGGCGGTGTCCATGTCCTTGTCGCCGCGACCCGACAGGCACACCGAGAGGATCGCGTCCGGCCCGAGCTCGCGCCCGATCCGCAGCGCGCCGGCGAGGGCGTGGGCCGACTCGATCGCGGGGATGATCCCCTCGGTCTCGGACAGCAGGCGCAGCGCCTGCATGGCCTCGTCGTCGGTGGCGGGGATGTAGTCGGCGCGGCCGATGTCGGCCAGCCACGCGTGCTCGGGCCCGACTCCCGGGTAGTCGAGACCGGCCGAGATGGAGTGCGACTCGATGGTCTGTCCGTCCTCGTCCTGCAGCACGTAGGTCTTCGCCCCGTGCAGCACACCCGGACGACCCCGCTCGATGGAGGCGGCGTGCTTGTCGGTGTCGACCCCGTCGCCGGCCGCCTCGACGCCGTAGAGCCTGACGTCGGCGTCGTCGAGGAAGGCATCGAACATGCCGATCGCGTTGGAGCCGCCGCCCACGCACGCGATCACCGCGTCGGGGAGGCGCCCGGCGCTCTCGAGGAGTTGCGCGCGGGCCTCCTCGCCGATGACCTTCTGGAAGTCGCGCACCATGGCCGGGAACGGATGCGGACCCGCCGCCGTGCCGAAGATGTAGTTGGTCGTCTCGACGGTCGCCACCCAGTCGCGGTAGGCGTCGTTGATGGCGTCCTTGAGCGTGCGCGATCCGGTCGTCACGGGGACCACCTCGGCGCCGAGCAGCCGCATGCGGGCGACGTTGAGGGCCTGACGCTCGGTGTCGACCTCGCCCATGTAGATGGTGCATTCGAAGCCGAACAGGGCGGCCGCCGTCGCGGTGGCCACGCCGTGCTGGCCGGCGCCGGTCTCGGCGATCACGCGGGTCTTGCCGAGGCGCTTGGTGAGCAGAGCCTGCCCCAGCACGTTGTTGATCTTGTGCGAACCGGTGTGGTTGAGGTCTTCGCGCTTGAGGAACACCCGGGCGCCGCCCGCGTGCGCGGCGAACCGCGGCACCTCGGTGATCGCCGACGGCCGACCGGCGTAGCTGTGCAGCAGGTGCGCGAGCTCGGACTGGAATGCGGGGTCGACGATCGCGTCCTCGTACACCGCGGTCAGCTCGTCGATCGCGGCGATGAGCGACTCGGGCATGTACCGCCCGCCGAAGTCGCCGAAGAACGGACCCTTCTGGTCTCTCAGACTCATGATCCGGCCTCCAGGAAGGTGCGCAGGGTGGCCACCGGGTCGCCGGTGACCAGCGCCTCGCCGATGAGCACCACGTCGGCGCCGGCGGAACGGTAGTGGGCGACGTCGGCGGGGGCGAGCACGGCCGACTCGGCGACCTTGATCGCGCCGTCGGGGATGAGCCCGGCGACACGGCCGAACAGGTCGCGGTCGAGCTCGAACGTGGACAGATCGCGGGCGTTGACGCCGATCAGCTCCGCGCCCAAGTCGACCGCACGCGACACCTCATCGGCCGAATGGGCCTCCACGAGCGCGGTCATGCCGAGTTCCGAGGTGAGCGCGAACAGCTCGGCGAGCGGCGGCTGCTCGAGCGCGGCGACGATCAGCAGGACGAGGTCTGCGCCCGACGCGCGCGCCTCGAGCACCTGGTACCGCGTGGCGATGAAGTCCTTGCGCAGCACCGGCAGCCGGACGGCGGCTTTGACGGCCTCGAGATCGGCGAGGCTGCCCTTGAAGCGGCGTGCCTCGGTGAGCACCGAGATGGCGGACGCACCGCCCTCCTCGTAGCGCCGCGCCTGGGCGGCGGGGTCGGGGATGTCGGCGAGATCACCGCGCGACGGGCTCGCGCGCTTGACCTCGGCGATGATCCTCACGCGGTCGGACGGGGCCAGGGCGGCGAGGACGTCGAGCGCCGGCGTCTGTGCGAGCGCGGCGCGCTCGACATCCGCCTCGGGCCGGGACGCGGCACGCGCCTCGGCATCCTCCACCGCGCCGGCCGTGAGGTCGGCGAGCACGCTCAGTGCTCTTTCGCGAGGTACTTCGGGCCCGCGACGCCGTAACCGGCCTTCGCCATCGCCCAGCCCACGGCCGCACCCACGACCACCAGAACGGCCGACGCCCACACCAGCCAGGCCACGTCGAGGTAGAACGCCACGGTGCCGATGGTGAACGCGACCAGCATGATGATCACGGCCGTCCACGCCGCCGGGGAGTGTCCGTGGCCGGGGTCGCCGATGGGGTTGCTCATGGGTGTCCTCCGAGGTGTCTCGCGCGGCGGGCCGCGCCTGGTCAGTCTAGCGGGGTTCGTCGGTGGGGTCCGTGCCGCGCGACAGGTCGTCCCACGAGTCGATGGCGTCGCGCGGACGGGATGCCGGGGCCGAGGCATCCGCTCCCTCGCCGTCGGTGCGGTACCGGCGTCCGCTCCCCCGCCAGCGGTGCGCCGTGGCGAGGGTGAAGAGCCCGGCCGCGAGCAGGAGCACCCAGAGCGCGAGGGTCACGAAGGGCCACGGCGACGGCGAGATCGTCCGGACGAGCGCGGCGACGGAGTCGATGCCGGTGATACCGGTCGCCGTCGTGACGGTCGAGGACACCGCGGTGACGGGCAGCGCGACGGCCACCTGGCCGGTGACGATGCCCAGGGCGACGGCGATCAGGACCGTCAGCGCGCCGAAGATCCAGCGGACCACCCGACCGACGATCGACAGCGCCGCCCCGAGCGCGAGCACGGCGAGGCTGAGCGGTGCCAGCACGGGAACGGCGGCGGCACCCGGCACGAACAGCTCGTGGCCCGTGCCGTCGTCGAGGACGACCGTCAGCCAGGTCTGCGTCGACGAGATCACCCCGAGCGCGCCGGTCAGCACGATCGCGACCACCGCCAGCAGTCGTGCGCGGGCGATCACGACGTCGCGCCCTGCACGGGGTCGAGGTCGTCGGCGTCGAAGCAGGTGCGCGTGCCGGTGTGGCACGCGACGCCGATCTGCTCGACCTGCAGCAGCACCGCGTCGCCGTCGCAGTCCAGGCGCGCGCCGCGCACGAGCTGGATGTGCCCGGACGTGTCGCCCTTGCGCCAGTACTCCTGCCGCGACCTCGACCAGAACGTGACGCGGCCGGTCGTGAGCGTGCGACGGAGCGCCTCGGCATCCATCCACCCGAGCATCAGCACCTCGTGGGTGTCCCACTGCTGCACGATCGCGGCGACCAGCCCGGCGGCGTCGAAGCTCACCCGGGCGACCCGCTCGTCGATGGTCTCGGTCATGCGCGCACCTCCACGCCGTCGGCCCGCATCGCGGACTTGACGTCGCCGACGGTCAGCTGGCCGGAGTGGAACACGGATGCCGCGAGCACCGCGTCGGCGCCGGCGCGGATGGCGGGCGCGAAGTCGGCCGCCGAGCCCGCCCCGCCGGAGGCGATCACCGGCACGCCGGAGACCTCGCGCATCAGTCCCACCAGCTCGAGGTCGAAGCCCTGCTTCGTGCCGTCGGCGTCGATCGAGTTCACCAGGAGCTCCCCCGCGCCGCGCTCGATCGCCTCGCGCGCCCAGTCGAGGGCGTCGAGGGTGGTCTCGGTGCGCCCGCCGTGCGTCGTCACGACGAACCCGGACGCGGTCGCGGTCGAGCGCTTCACATCGAGCGACAGCACGAGCACCTGCGCGCCGAACCGATCGGCGATCTCGTCGATGAGGGCGGGGCGCGCGATCGCGGCGGAGTTGACGCCCGCCTTGTCGGCCCCCACGCCCAGCAGCCGGGCGACGTCGTCGGCCGAGCGGACGCCGCCGCCGACGGTGAGCGGGATGAAGACCTGCTCGGCGGTGCGGCGCACGACGTCGTAGGTGGTCGAGCGCTCGTCGACGGTGGCGGTCACGTCGAGGAACGTCAGCTCGTCGGCACCCTGGCGGAAGTACTCCTGCGCCAGTTCGACGGGGTCGCCCATATCGCGCAGGTTCTCGAAGTTGACACCCTTGACGACCCGGCCGGCGGCGACGTCGAGGCACGGGATGACGCGGCAGACCAGGCTCATGTCACAGCCTCGCGTTGTGGATGGCGGTGACGAGGATCGCCCGCGCGCCCAGCGCGTACAGCGCGTCCATCACCTGGTTGGCGGTCGCCCGCGGGCTCATCACCCGCACCGCGACCCACGCGGGGTCGCGCAGCGGCGAGATCGTGGGCGACTCGATGCCGGGCGCGAGCGCGACGGCCTCGTCGACGAGCGACGCCGGCAGGTCGTAGTCGATGAGCACGTACCGGCGCGCCACCATGACTCCGCGCAGCCTCCGCAGCAGGGTCTCCACGCCGTCGGCGTCCGACGGCCCGGTGACCAGCACGCCCTCGGACTCGAGGATCACGGGCCCGAAGATCTCCAGGCCCGCCTGGCGCAGCGTGGTGCCGGTCGACACCACGTCCGCGACGGCATCCGCCACCCCCAGGCGCACGGCCGACTCGACGGCCCCGTCCAGCGGCACGAGGTCGACCGCGATTCCGCGGGCGTCGAGGAATGCGTCCACGAGGCCCGGGTACGAGGTCGCGACGCGCTTGCCCTCCAGCTCCTCGAGCGATGAGAACGCGCCGGGAGGGCCCGCGAAGCGGAACGTCGAGCCGCCGAAGCCGAGCGCCTCGATCTCGCGCGCGCCCGGCATCCGCGCATCCAGGAGCAGATCGCGGCCGGTGATGCCGACGTCGAGGGCGCCGGAGCCGACGTAGGTGGCGATGTCCTTCGGGCGCAGGTAGAAGAACTCGACCTCGTTGACGGGGTCGATGACGTGCAGGTCCTTCGGGTCGCGGCGGCCGGTGTAGCCGGCCTCGGCGAGCATGTCGGTGGCGGTCTCGGCGAGCGAGCCCTTGTTGGGCACGGCGATTCGCAGCATGGGAGGGCTTTCGTGTGGGGTGCGGAGGGTGAGGACGGGCTCAGAGATGTCGGTAGACGTCTTCGAGCGACAGCCCCTTGGCCACCATCAGCACCTGCAGGTGGTAGAGCAGCTGCGAGATCTCCTCGGCGGCGGCCTCGTCCGACTCGTACTCGGCGGCCATCCAGACCTCGGCCGCCTCTTCGACGATCTTCTTGCCGATCGCGTGCACGCCTGCGTCCAGCTGGGCGATCGTGCCGGATCCCTCCGGACGCTCGACCGCCTTCGCGGTGAGCTCGGCGAACAGCTGATCGAACGTCTTCACTTAGCCAGGGTACCGAACCGCGGGAGCCGTCCGGCGCGCGTGACGGCGCTGCGACGGCGCAGGTCAGCGCGTGCCGGCGTGCACGTGGCGGCCGGCCGTGGCGCGCAGCGCGGCGATCGCGGCATCCGGAACACCCGCGCCGAACACGGCCGATCCGGCGACGAACGTGTCGGCGCCCGCTTCGGCCGCCTGCGCGATCGTGGACTCGCCGATCCCGCCGTCGACCTGAAGCCACACCTGGCTGCCGCGGCGCCGCGCCTCGGCGGAGAGCAGCGCGAGCTTCGGCATCGTCTCGGGCATGAACGACTGTCCGCCGAAGCCCGGCTCGACCGTCATCACCAGGATCTGATCGAACTCGTCGAGCACGTCGAACAGCGACTCCACCGGCGTCGCGGGTTTGACGGCGACTCCCGCGCGGGCGCCGATCGCGCGCAGCCGGCGCGCGAGGGCGACCGGCTCGGTCGCGGCCTCGAGATGGAAGGTGACGGATGCCGCGCCCAGCTCCGCGTACTCCGGCGCCCAGCGCTCCGGCTCGTCGATCATCAGGTGCACGTCCAGCGGCACCGGGCTCGTGGCCTGGATGCGCTCGACCATCTGCGGGCCGAAGGTGAGGTTCGGCACGAAGTGGTTGTCCATCACGTCGACGTGCACGAAGTCGGCCGTGGCGATCCGGCCGAGCTCGAACTGCATGTTCACGAAGTCGGCGGCCAGGATGCTGGGGTTGATGCGGAGGTCGCGGGCGTTCTCGTCGGGCACGCACCCATTATGGTCGAGGGCGTGCACCCCATCCTGCAGCTCCTCGACGGCGTGCTCGACGAGGTCCGGCCGCGCACGGAGGGTGCGACCGCCGCGTACATCCCCGAACTCGCGCACGCCGATCCCGATCCGCTCGCGTTCGCGGTGGCCACGGCACGCGGCCGGGTGCTCTCGGTCGGCGACGACCGCGTCGAGTTCACGATGCAGTCCATCTCGAAGCCGTTCGTGCTCGCCCTCGCCCTGCACGAGCTCGGGCGGGACCGGGTGCTCGCGCACGTGGGGGTCGAGCCCAGCGGTGAGCCGTTCAATGCGATCAGCCTCGAGGAGGGCACGGGGCGTCCGGCGAACCCGCTCGTGAACGCCGGCGCGATCGCCACGACCTCTCTCATCGCGGGCGACGACATCGACACGCGCACGGCGCGCATCGTGGCGATGCTCTCGGCGTTCGCCGGACGCAGCCTGTGGATCGACGAGGCCGTCTACCGCTCGGAGTCGGCGACGGGTGACCGCAACAGAGCGCTCGCACACCTCCTCCGCTCGTACGGTCTCCTCGGCAGCGAGGTCGACCCCGCGGTGGAGACCTACTTCCGGCAGTGCGCCGTGCTCGTCACCGTGCGCGACCTCGCCGTGATGTCGGCGACGCTCGCCTTCGGCGGCGTCAATCCGGTGACCCGCGAGCGGGTCGTCTCCGAGGACGTCGCGCGCGACGTCGTGTCGATCATGTCGAGCTGTGGAATGTACGACTCCTCGGGCGAATGGATGCTGCGCGTCGGCCTTCCCGCCAAGAGCGGAGTGAGCGGCGGGCTCGTCGCCGTCTCCCCGTCGCAGTTCGGGGTCGCCGCCTTCAGCCCGCGTCTCGACGCGCACGGCAACAGCGTGCGCGCCAGCGCGATCGTGGAGCGACTGGCCTCGGACTTCGGGATGCACGTTTTCGAGCCGCACGAGGCGGTCGCCGAACCGGGCATCGAGGTCGACGAGGGCGCCGAGGGCACCACGGTGCGTCTCGGCGGCGAGCTCGGGTTCGCCGGAGCGGAGTTCGTCGTGACGATGCTGCGGGAGACCGTCGCCGCCCGCGGCGCGGATGCCGCGGCCATCACGGTCGACGCGCGGGAACTCGCCCGCCTGCACCCCGCCGCGCTCGCGGTGCTGCGCACGGAGCTCGCCGCTCTGGGCGGCGCGGTGCGGCTGCGCGACTGACCGCTGCGATCAGGCGGTGCGGCGCAGGAGCGTGATCGACATCGCGTCGGTGCCGTGCCGGTGCGGCCACAGCTGCGCGCGCCCGGAGGGTTCGATCGGGTCGGGGAGCTCGATCGGATGCTGCGCCACCCCCCGGATCACCGCGCGGGCGTCGATCTCCTCGAGGTCGTCGCCGAACGCACGGCGGACGTCGGCCACGACGGCCGCCGTCTCGGCCAGGTGCGGAGAGCACGTGACGTACGCCACGATCCCGCCGGGGCGCAGGGCGTCGACTGCGGCGGTGAGCAGCTCGCGCTGCAGCTCGCTCAGCTCGGGCACGTCGGCCGGGGTCTTGCGCCAGCGCGCCTCGGGGCGACGGCGGAGCGCGCCGAGGCCGGTGCAGGGCGCGTCGACGAGCACGCGGTCGTAGCTGCCGGCGGCCCCCGCGGCGCGGCTGCGGCCGTCCTCCTCCGACACCTCGACCTCGAGCGGCACCCCGGCGACGGACCGGCGCACCAGGCCCGCTCTGGCCGGGACGATCTCGTTGGCGTCGAGAGTGGCGCCGGTGGCGAGTGCCTCGGCCGCGAGGATCGCGGTCTTGCCGCCCGGTCCCGCGCACAGGTCGAGCCATCGCTCCCCCGCCTGCACCGGCACGGCGCGCGACAGCGCGAGCGCGGCCAGCTGCGATCCCTCGTCCTGCACCCGGACGCGTCCCTCCGAGGCCGTCACGATCTGCTCCGGGTCTCCGCCGTCGAGCGTGAACGCGAGCGGCGAGTACGCGCGGCGCGCGGCGTCGATCGGAGGCTCGGCCAGCCCGGGCAGCGCCGCCATGGTGACGCGCGGCGAGGCGTTGTCGGCCGCGAGGAGCGCGTCGAGCTCGTCGGCGCGGCCCTCCGCGGCCAGCGCGCGCCGGAACGCCCGCACGATCCACACCGGATGGCTCGAGACGAGCCCGATGCGCTCGTCGTCGGAGCGCGCGGCCTCCTCGACGCGGGCGAGCCACGCGCCGGGGGTGTCGCGCGAGACGCGTCGCAGCACGGCGTTGACGAATCCGGCGGCACCTCGGCCGCCGGCATCCCGCGCCAGCTGCACCGACTCGTTCACCGCGGCGTGCGAGGCCACGCGGGTCGAGAGCAGCTGGTGCACCCCCAGACGCAGGGCGTCCAGGACCGGCGGATCGATGCCGTCCGCCGGACGGTCGGCGGCGGAGGCGACGATCGCGTCGTAGGTGCCCTGTCGTCGCAGCGTGCCGTAGGTGAGCTCGGTGGCCAAAGCCGCGTCGGCGGTCGACAGCCCCGCGCGCTCGATCGCACGCGGCAGCAGCAGGTTGGCGTAGGCGTCGGAGTCGTGCACCGCCCGCAGCGTCTCGTAGGCGACACGCCGCGCCGGGGTGACCCCGCCGATCCGCGGCGCGCTCATGACCCGGCCTGCAGCTCGTCGGCGCGCTGCCCCCGCCACCAGTCGGCCGCGGGCATGGCACCGCGACCCGCGGGCTGCACGGTGTCGATGCGGATCGGCGCGGTGCCGGTGCCGGCGAGCACCTCGCGGCCGTCGGCGACGATCACCCCCGGGCTCAGCTGTCGGTCGGCGACGGATGCCGCGGCCCGATGGATCTTGAGGCGCTCGCCGCCGATCGTGGTCCAGGCGCCCGGCTCGGGCGTCACTCCGCGCAGGCGCGCGAGGACGGCGTCCGCCGGCTCGTCCCACCGGAGGCGGCCGTCGTCGAGGACGAGCTTGGGGGCGAGCGTCGGCTCCCCCGTCTGCGGCACGGCGTGTGCGGTCCCCGCGGCGATCCCGTCGACGACCGACACGAGGAGGTCGGCACCCGAGACGGCGAGGGCGTCGAGCAGGTCTCCGGCGGTCTCGGAGCCGTCGAGGGGATGCTCCAGCTCGGCGTAGACGTCGCCGGCGTCCAGTGCGGGCACCAGCTGGAACACACTGGCGCCGGTCACGGCGTCGCCGGCGATGAGGGCGCGCTGCACCGGCGCCGCGCCGCGCCAGGCCGGGAGCAGCGAGAAGTGCAGGTTGATCCAGCCGTGCCGGGGCGCCGACAGCAGCGGTTCGCGCACGAGACCGCCGTACGCCACGATGACCCCCAGATCGGGGGCGAGCTCGTGGACGGCGGCGGTGGCGGCAGCATCCAGTCGGTCGGCCTTCACGACCGGGATGCCGAGCTCGACGGCGACGCGCGCCACCGGCGAGGGGGTGAGCACGCGCTTGCGGCCGAGGGGTGCATCGGACCGCGTGACGACGCCCGCCACCTCGTGCGCGGAGGCGGCCAGGGCGCGCAGTGAGGGGACGGCGGCCTCAGGGGTGCCGGCGAACACGAGGCGCATGCGGGGGTTCCTCACAGATCGAGATCGGGCACGTCGACCCGGACTTTGAGTGTATTGCGGGGTCCTGGGGGTCTCCCCTTGGCCGGGCGCCGGGTGCGCAGCGCCGCCGCGACGACCGACGCGCGCAGCGACGCCGTCACCGCGGTCCCCAGGGCGTAGTCGAAGCGCACGAACGCGCGAGCCTCGTCGTCTCCCCCGGCGGCGCGGGCACTGCCGGTCCTCCCGCCGACGCGCGCGCTGTTCTCGCCGCCCGCGGCGTCCGGGGGGTCGACGCGCACCGGACCGAGCACGGCATCGGCGCCGAGGGCGGGCACCGCGGCGCGCAGCGCCTCGAGGGCGCCCTGCACCTCGGGGGTTGTGCCCGCGACGCTCGCCACGCGCACGGTCGGCGGCATGTGCAGTGGGGCGCGCTCGGCGAGCTCGGAGCGGGCGTACGCCGGCTGCGTCCACGTCGCGAGTGCGCGCGCCACCCCGCCGGTGACCCCCACCAGGTGCACGGGTGCGCCCGGGGCGGCGAGGGCTGCGGCGTTCGACCACCAGCGCAGACACGACTCGCCGATGCGCAGGTCGTCGGCCATCAGCATCCGATCCCCGTCGAGCAGGATGACCGCGCGATACCCGCCGAGGGCGTGCGGTTCGCCGCCGCGGGTGGCGACCACCAGCGCGGGGCGGGCGTCGACCTGCGAGATCGGGTGGTCGCCGTCGGCGATGATGACGCGGATGCCCGGGAACGCACGACCGAGCTCGTCGGCGGTGCGCTCACTGCCCGCCGACGCCATGCGCACCCGATCGGACGAGCAGTGCGGGCACGCCCAGCCGACCGCGGCGCGGCCGCACCACCCGCAGTCGGGCACGGCTCCGGGGCGACGGGCATGCAGCGGCCCGGCGCACTGGGCGCACCGCGCCGGGCGGCGGCACTCCGCGCACACGAGCACGGGCGCGTACCCGGGGCGTGCCACCTGCACGAGCACCGGTCCCGACGCCAGCGCCTCGCGGGCTGCGGCGAACGCGGCCGAGGGCACCCGCGAGCGCGCCTCGCCCTCGCGCGTGGCGCTCAGCACCACGCGGGGCGACGAGCGTCGGGCGGCGGGAAGCTCCCGCACCCAGCCGACGGCGACGAGCCGCTCCACGTCGGAGGTGCGGGTGTGTCCGGCCAGCATCAGTGCGCAGCCGTCGAGCTCCTGCCGGATCAGGGCGGCATCGCGCGCGTGCACCCCCGGGCTGAGCGGCTCCGACAGCAGCGGGTCGCCGTCGTCCCACAGCGCCACGAGTCCGAGCCGCGATACCGGCGCGTACACCGCCGACCGGTTGCCGACCACGACGCACGGCGCGTCGGCGAGCATGCGGAGGTAGCCGGCGTACCGTTCCGGGCCGCTGCGGCGGGCGTCGGCGCGCACGACCGCTTCGCCCAGACCGTGCGCCTCCAGCACCGCCTCGACCTGCGTCTGATCGCGGTGATCGGGCACCACGAGCACGGCGCTGCGTCCGGCGGCGAGCGTCTCGGCCGCCGCGGCGGCGAGGAGCTCGGCCCACACCCCCACCTCCACCCTCGACGTCGGGTCGGCGCCGAGGGTGACGGTGTGCGGGGTCGCGTCGACCGCGACCCGCTCCCCCGCCGCGAGCGCGGTGGAGAGCCCCGGGTGCGCCGCCAGCACGCCCGACGCCCACGCGCGGAGCTCGGGCGGGGCATCCGTCGCCGTCGGCTCGGGAGCGGCCGCCCACGCCTTCTCGGCGCGCACCATGCGCTTGGGGATCGCCAGGCGCAGGATGTCGGATGCCGAACCCGCCGCCCGGTCGGCGGCGCGCCGCGCGAGCCGGTACAGCGCCGGGGTCAGGACCGCGACCGGCGAGACGACCGCGTCGAGCTCGGACAGCGGCCGCTCGCTCTCGACGTGATCGAGTACCTCGACGACGTAGGCGTCGACCATGCGCCCCGCCGAGCGCAGCGGGGCGCGGACGCGCACGCCGGGAGCGACCTGGTCGTGCAGCTCGCGCGGAACCTCGTAGTCGAACAGCCGGTCGAGCTGCGGCAGCGGCGCATCCAGCAGGACGCGCGCGACGCGCCCCACCCGCACGTCAGAGGCCTGCGGCGGCGCGCAGTTCGTCGACGCGGTCCAGG
The DNA here is from genome assembly GCF_051549805.1 of Microbacterium fluminis. Taxonomy (GTDB): domain Bacteria; phylum Actinomycetota; class Actinomycetes; order Actinomycetales; family Microbacteriaceae; genus Microbacterium. The sequence continues at coordinate 2,598,193 of NZ_CP196042.1, read as the reverse complement.
CGCTCCCAGGTGAAGTCGGGCAGCTCCCGGCCGAAGTGGCCGTAGGCGGCCGTCTGCGCATAGATCGGGCGGAGCAGATCGAGGCCGTCGATGATCGCCTTCGGACGCAGGTCGAACACGTCCGTGATGGCGCGCACGATGGTGTCCTCATCGACGTGCGCGGTGCCGAACGACTCGACGTACAGGCCGACGGGCTTGGCCTGTCCGATGGCGTACGCGACCTGCACCTCGAGGCGGTCGGCGAGACCGGCGGCGACGGCGTTCTTGGCGACCCAGCGCATCGCGTAGGCGGCCGAGCGGTCGACCTTCGACGGGTCCTTGCCGCTGAACGCTCCGCCGCCGTGGCGCGACGCCCCGCCGTAGGTGTCGATGATGATCTTGCGCCCGGTGAGCCCGGCGTCGCCCTTGGGACCGCCGATGACGAAGTCTCCGGCCGGGTTGATGATGAACTTCGTGCCCGACACGTCGAGGCCGGTCTTGGCCAGCACCGGCTCGATGACCTCGGCCTGCACGGCGGCACGGAGCGCAGCGAGCGAGATGTCGGGGTCGTGCTGCGTGGAGAGCACGACGGTGTCGACGGTGCGGGGCGTCGCGCCGTCGTAGCCGAGCGTCACCTGCGTCTTGCCGTCGGGGCGCAGGAACGGCAGCGCTCCGGAGCGGCGGGCGTCGGTGAGGCGCTCCGCGAGCCGGTGCGCGGTCCAGATCGCCATCGGCATGTACTCGGGCGTCTCGTTGGTCGCGTAGCCGAACATGATGCCCTGGTCGCCGGCGCCGAGCGCGTCGATCGGATCGGCCGAGCCGCCCTCGCGATGCTCGAGCGCGCTCTCGACGCCGGCGGCGATGTCGCTGGACTGCTCGCCGATCGAGACGGTGACGCCGCACGAGTCGCCGTCGAAACCGGTCTCGCTGGAGGTGTAGCCGATGCGGTTGACGACACCGCGCACGATGCCCGGGATGTCGGCGTACCCGTCGGTGCGCACCTCGCCGGCGACGTGCACGAGACCCGTGGTCACGAGCGTCTCGACGGCCACACGGGCGTTCGGGTCCTGTGCGATGAGGGCGTCGAGGATGCTGTCGGAGATCTGGTCGCAGATCTTGTCGGGATGCCCTTCCGTGACGGACTCGGACGTGAACAGGCGCAGCTCGGTCATCGATGCTCCAGGTGGGGAATGGGGGTCGGCACAAGTATGCCCCGGACGGCTGACAGCCGTCCGGGGCGTGTCACACGAAGTGACGGAGGATCACTCGGCGTTGCTGCGCAGGCGCAGCTTGTCCTCGTGGATCTCGTGCATCGCGATCGTCAGGGGCTTGTCCTCGACGGTGGAGTCGACGAGCGGACCCACGTTGTCGAAGAGGTTCCCCTCGTGCAGGTCGGAGTAGTAGTCGTTGATCTGACGCGCGCGCTTGGACGCGTAGATCACGAGCTGGTACTTCGAGTCGACCTTCTCGAGAAGGCTGTCGATGGGGGGCTCGATGATGCCCTGGTTCGTTCCTGCCATGGAACCTCCTGTGTCCGGGGGTGCGCGCGAGCGCGCACACATCCGCCTATTCTAGCCGACCGCTGGAGGCCGTGCCCACGGCGCGCGGCTGGGTGCACGCGCCCCGCCGTCGGTCCGAGAATCGGAGATCGGACGAGGAGCGGGCTGGATGCTGCGCCACGACCCGCCGCTCGGCCGATCCCCGATTCTCGGACGGGGTGCGCGGTCTCCTCACCCTCGGATCCCGCCTTCCGCATCCGAGGCGAGTGGACCGTCTACTAGTCCAGGATTCGGAGATCGGACGAGATGCGGAGCGGATGCTGCGCCACGACCCGCCGTTCGGTCGATCCACGATTCTGGGCCTCAGGCGAGGGGACCCGACTCCTCCCCAGGTAGCGTGCGGCGCAGCATCCGGCGGATGCCCTTCATTCGTGAGTAAGCGCGGTCGGCCCAGGCTGCAACCGACCAGGATCGAAGAATGCGAGACCGAACCGCTGCGATCGCCGCGGCGCTGAAGGCTGTCCGAGGTCAAGGCGGCGTGGTGCGAAGGCAGGACCTCGTGCGAGCGGGTCACAGCAAGCACCTCCTCGCCGACCTCGTCGCGCAGAGGCGGCTCGCCACCGTGCGGCGCGTCTGGGTGGCATTGCCCGATGCCGATGCCCTCGCGGTCACGGCCGCGCGGGCGGGGGTCGTGATCACGTGCGTCACGCAGGCGAAGCGCCTCGGGCTGTGGGTGCTCGGCGGTGAGGAGCTGCATGTCGCCGCGCCGCCGCATGCTCAGCGACCACGGTTGCACACCGACGCCGTCCTGCATTGGCGGGCGCCCCTGATCACCCGCGCGCCAGGTGCGCTGGGCGACGGGATCGAGAACGTGCTCGTGCAGGTCGCGCACTGCCAGCCGCGCGAAGCCGCACTCGCCGTGTGGGAGTCAGCACTCAACAAGCGGCTGGTCGATCGGGCCGTTCTCGGTCGCCTCACGCTGACCGCGCACGCGCGTTCGCTCCTCGATGAATGCACCCCGTTCTCGGATTCGGGCCTGGAGACGATCGTGGTGCCGCGACTGCGATGGATGAAGCTACGGATCGTGCCGCAGGCATGGCTCGAAGGACATCGCGTCGACTTCCTCATCGGCGACCGCCTGGTGCTGCAGATCGACGGCGCCACCCACGTCGGCAGGCAGCGCGAGAGCGACGTGCGCCACGACGCGCAACTGATGCTTCGCGGCTACCACGTCATCCGGGTCGGGTACGCCCAGGTGCTCGACGACTGGCCGGGCGTGCAGCAGCAGATCATGACCGCCGTCGCCCAGGGCCTCCACCGGGCCCGCTGATCGTCGGGTCCGGGATTCGGATACCGGACGAGGAGCGGGCTGGATGTTGCGCCGCGGCCCGCTGTCGGGCTGTGCTCCGCGTCTTGGCCCGATTGAGGGTGCCGATGACGGTTGCCCACGAGCTCTACGGCGTACCGTCGCGTCCACCCATCCCCGGTCCGAGAATCGGAGATCGGACGAGGTGCGGGCTGGATGCTGCGCCCCGGCCCGCTGACAGGCCGATCACCGCTTCCCGGACCCGGCGGCCGAGAGACCCGGGGTCAGCGGGTCAGCGCGGCGACCTCCTCGGCGGCGCGGGCCACGTCGTCGTTCACGACGCGGTAGTCGAACTCGCCCTGCGCCGCCAACTCCACCTTCGCGGTGCGGAGGCGCCGGGCGCGCTCCTCGTCGCCCTCGGTGCCGCGGCCGACGAGGCGCTGCACGAGCTCGTCCCAGCTGGGCGGCAGCAGGAACACGAGGGTGGCCGCCGGGTCGGCGGCCAGAACCTGGCGCGCTCCCTGCAGGTCGATCTCCAGCAGCACCGCGCGGCCCTGCGCGAGTGCCGTCCGGATGGGACCGCGCGGGGTGCCGTATCGGAAGCGGTTGTGCACCGTGGCGTGTTCGAGGAGCTCGTTCGCGGCGATCATCCGATCGAACTCGGCGTCGTCCACGAAGAAGTAGTGCTCGCCGTCGACCTCCCCCGGCCGGGGGGCGCGGGTCGTGGCCGAGACGGACAGCATGATCTCGGGGTGGTGCGCGCGGATGTGTGCGGCGACCGTCCCCTTGCCCACCGCCGTGGGGCCTGCCAGCACCACGAGGCGGCTGCGTCCGCCGCGCGGTCGCGGTTCGGGAAGACGCTCGTCGAGGAATGCGGTGAGCACGGAGCGCTGCCGGGCGCCGAGACCGCCGAGGCGCTTGACCGGAGAGATGCCGAGCTGCGCGAGGATGCGGTCGCGCTTGCCCTCCCCGATCGCCGGGATGGCGGTGAGGAACTCCGTGACGCGCATGGCGCCGGCGGGCGTCTCGGGGCCGGCGAGGGCGCGGCGCAGCAGCTCCTGCGGGCTGATCACGCGCATGGTGACGTCGCGTTTGAGGGCGGCGCGCTCGCGACGTGCCGCGACGGCGCGACGGGATGCCGCGACGCGGTCGACCTCGGGAGGCCGCGTGTGCGCGCCGGAGCTGCGCGGCGGATTCTCGGGGCTGTCCGGGGCGGGGCCGTCGGGGGGAACGGAGGTGTCAGGCATCGAGATACCCACGGTACAGGTCCGCGCGTGCGCGGATGCGCGCGGCGATCCCGTCCGGACCGGCCGACAGGATGCTGCGGCTCTCACTGGCCACGACATTGCCCGCGAGCACACCGAACAGGCGCCCCAGGTCGGCGGGCTCGGCGCCCTGCGCCCCGAAGCCGGGTGCGAGGATCGGCGCGCCGATCAGCGCCGCATCGGGGAGGCCGACAGCGGCGCGGTCGACGGTCGCACCCACCACGAGTCCGATCGGACCGAGGCCTCCCGCGAACGCGGCCGAGCCGTTAACCCAGCCCACATCGCGGGCGACCCGTTCGGCCACGGACTGGTCGTCGGTCGCGGCCACGTCGATCGTGCGCGCGCTCTGCACGGGGTAGGCCTCGGGATTGCTGGTCGCGGCCAGCACGAAGACGCCCTTTCCGTGCTGCACCGCGGTGGTGAGGGTGCCGCGCAGCGAGTCGGGGCCGAGGTAGGGGCTCACCGTGAGGGCGTCGGCCTCGAGCGGTGCTCCGGGGGCGAGCCACGCGGCCGCGTAGCCGTCCATCGTGGTGCCGATGTCACCGCGCTTGGCGTCGGCGATCACAAGCAGCCCGGCATCCCGTGCCGCCCGCTGCACCTCCTCGAGCGCGGCGAACCCCGCGGATCCGTACGGCTCGAAGAACGCCACCTGCGGTTTGACCACGCCCACCGTCCCGGCGGCGGCCTCGACCACCCGCAGCCCGAACTCACGCACCCCGGCGGCGGAGGCATCCAGCCCCCACTCGGCGAGCAGGTGCGCGTGCGGGTCGATTCCGACGCACAGCGGTCCGGAGCGGTCCAGCGCCGCCCGCAGTCGCGCGCCGAACGAGATCACGCGCGCCCGGCCCGATCCAGCGCGTACTCCTGGAGGCTGCGCACGGCGAACCCGTCGTGCATCGCGTCCATGGCGCTCACCGCGGCACCGAGGACCGCCATCGTGGTGAACAGCGCCTTGTCGGCGGCGACGGCCGCGGCGCGGATCTCGTAGCCGTCGGCGCGCGCGGATCCGCCGGAGGGCGTGTTCACGACGATGTCGATCTCGCCGTCGTTGATCAGGTCGACGATGTTGCGCTCCCCCGAGCCCTGCGTCTCGCTGTACTTCGACACCACGGTCACGTCGATGCCGTTGCGGCCGAGGATCTCGGCGGTCCCCTCGGTCGCCACGAGGGTGAAGCCGAGCTGCTGCAGGCGGTGGGCGGGGAGGATGACGGCGCGCTTGTCGCTGTCGGCGACGGAGATGAACACCGTGCCCGACAGCGGCATGCCGCCGTACGCCGCCTCCTGGCTCTTGGCGAACGCCGTCGGGAAGTCGCGGTCGATGCCCATGACCTCGCCGGTGGAGCGCATCTCCGGGCCGAGCACGGAGTCGACCGTGCGGCCGTCTCGCGTACGGAACCTCTTGAACGGCAGCACCGCCTCCTTGACCGCGACCGGGGCGCCCAGCGGCACACGCGAGCCGTCACCCGCGGGCAGCAGGCCCTCGTCGACGAGCGAGGCGATCGTGGCGCCGGCCATGATGCGGCTCGCGGCCTTGGCGAGCGGGATGCCGAGCGCCTTCGAGACGAACGGCACCGTGCGGCTCGCGCGTGGGTTGGCCTCGATGACGTAGAGCACGCCGGCGGAGATCGCGAACTGCACGTTCAGCAGACCGCGCACGCCCACACCCGACGCGATGGCGAGCGTCGCCTCGCGCACCCGGTCGATGTCGGTCCGGCCGAGCGAGACCGGCGGCAGCGTGCACGAGGAGTCGCCGGAGTGGATGCCGGCCTCCTCGAGGTGCTCCATGACGCCGCCGATGTACAGCTGCTCGCCGTCGTAGAGCGCGTCGACGTCGAGCTCGATCGCGTCGTCGAGGAAGCGGTCGACCAGCAGCGGGAGCCCCGGGCCGATGATCGCCTGGTCGGCGATCCGCACGAAGTAGTCGCGCACGGCCTCGGTCGAGTAGATGATCTCCATGCCCCGCCCGCCGAGCACGAAGCTCGGGCGCACCAGCACCGGGTAGCCGATCTCCTCGGCGATCGCCACGGCGCCGTCGACGTCGATCGCGGTGCCGCTGCGCGGCGCGACGAGCCCCGCCTCGTCGAGGAGTCGGGAGAAGAGCTCGCGCTCCTCGGCGAGGTCGATCGCGGCGGGACTGGTGCCGAGGATCATGTAGCCGGCGTCCTCGATGCCCTTCGCCAGACCCAGCGGCGTCTGACCGCCGAGCTGGCAGACGACGCCCAGGATCGTGCCCGACTGGGCCTCGGCGTGCAGCACCTCGAGCACGTCCTCCAGCGTGAGGGGCTCGAAGTAGAGACGGTCGCTCGTGTCGTAGTCGGTCGAGACGGTCTCGGGGTTGCAGTTGACCATGACGGTCTCGTATCCGGCGGCCGACAGGGCGAACGACGCGTGCACGCACGAGTAGTCGAACTCGACGCCCTGCCCGATGCGGTTCGGGCCCGAGCCGATGATGACGACCTTGGTGCGCTCCGAGGGGGTCACCTCGGTCTCGAAGTCGTAGCTGGAGTAGTGGTACGGGGTCAGCGCCGGGAACTCCCCCGCGCACGTGTCGACCGTCTTGTAGACGGGACGCAGGCGCATCGCGTGACGGATGCCGCGCACCTCGGTCTCCGTGATGCCCCGCAGCTGGGCGACCTGGGCGTCGCTGAAGCCGTGCTCCTTCGCGAGGAGCAGCGTGTCGGCATCCAGCTCCCCCGCCGTGCGCACGGCGTCGGCGACCTCGTTGATCAGCACGATCTGGTCGAGGAACCACGGGTCGATCTTGGTCGCCTCGAACGCCTGCTCGACGGTGGCGCCCTTGCGCAGCGCCTGCTGCAGCACGACGATGCGACCGTCGGTCGGCACCGAGGCGATCTCGAGCAGCTCGTCGACCGAACGCTCCTCCGCACCCCAGTGGAACGACGACCCGCGCTTCTCGAGCGAGCGCAGCGCCTTCTGCAGGGCCGTGGTGTAGTTGCGCCCGATCGCCATCGCCTCGCCCACCGACTTCATGGTGGTGGTGAGCGTCGTGTCGGCGGCGGGGAACTTCTCGAAGTTGAACCGCGGCACCTTCACCACGACGTAGTCCAGCGTCGGCTCGAAGCTCGCCGGAGTGACCTTCGTGATGTCGTTGGGGATCTCGTCGAGGCGGTAGCCGATCGCGAGCTTGGCGGCGATCTTGGCGATCGGGAAGCCCGTGGCCTTCGACGCGAGCGCCGAGGAGCGCGACACGCGCGGGTTCATCTCGATGACGATGATGCGGCCGGTCGCCGGGTCGACGGCGAACTGGATGTTGCAGCCGCCGGTGTCCACACCCACGGCGCGGATGATGTCGATGCCGATGTCGCGGAGCTTCTGGTACTCGCGGTCGGTCAGCGTGAGCGCCGGAGCGACCGTGATCGAGTCGCCCGTGTGCACGCCGACAGGGTCGACGTTCTCGATGGAGCACACCACGACGGTGTTGTCGGCGGTGTCGCGCATGAGTTCGAGCTCGTACTCCTTCCACCCGAGGATCGACTCCTCCAGGAGCACCTCGTTGGTGGGCGAGTCGTGCAGGCCCGCGCCGCCGATGCGGCGGAGGTCGGTCTCGTCGTACGCGAAGCCCGATCCGAGGCCGCCCATCGTGAACGACGGGCGCACCACGAGCGGATAGCCGAGCTTCTCGGCGCCGGCGAGGAGCTCCTCCATCGTGTGGCAGATGACGGATGCCGCGACATCCGCCCCCGCGTCCAGCACGAGCTGCTTGAAGATCTGCCGGTCCTCGCCCTTGTTGATCGCCTCGAAGTCGGCCCCGATGAGTTCGACGTCGTACTTCACCAGGGTGCCGCGCTTGTGCAGCGCGATCGCCGCGTTCAGGGCGGTCTGCCCGCCGAGGGTCGGCAGGATCGCGTCGGGCCGCTCCTTGGCGATGATCGTCTCGATCACCTCGGGGGTGATCGGCTCGATGTAGGTCGCGTCGGCGAAGTCGGGGTCGGTCATGATCGTCGCCGGGTTGGAGTTGACCAGGATGACGCGCACGCCCTCCTCGCGGAGCACCCGGCACGCCTGGGTGCCGGAGTAGTCGAACTCGCAGGCCTGGCCGATGACGATCGGGCCGGAGCCGATGACCAGGACGCTCGTGATGTCGTCGCGCTTAGGCATTCTTCGTGGTCTCCTGGGTCGCGATCACCATGTCGCGGAAGCGGTCGAACAGGTAGTTGGCATCGTGCGGGCCGGCGGCGGCCTCGGGGTGGTACTGCACCGAGAAAGCGGGGATGTCGAGCGCGCGGAGGCCCTCGACGACCCGGTCGTTCAGCCCGATGTGCGACACCTCGACGGCGCCGTAGCCGTTCGGACTGTCGAACGAGCCCTCCAGGGGCGCGTCGACGGCGAAGCCGTGGTTGTGCGCGGTGATCTCCACGCGGCCGGTCTGCTTGTCGAGCACGGGCTGGTTGATGCCGCGGTGCCCGAACGGCAGCTTGTACGTGCCCAGTCCGAGGGCGCGACCGAGCAGCTGGTTGCCGAAGCAGATCCCGAAGAAGGGCAGACGCTCGTCGAGCACGGCGCGCAGCAGGGCGACGTGATCGCCCGATGCCGCGGGGTCGCCCGGTCCGTTGGAGTAGAAGACCGCGACGGGGTCGATCGCCCGGATGCCCTCGATCGTGACGTCCTGCGGGAGCACGTGCACGTCGAACCCTCTCGCGGCGAGGTTGTCGATCGTCGCCTGCTTCACGCCGAGGTCGAGGACGGCGAGGTTGCCGATGCGCTCGCCGGTGGCGGGCGTGACCTCGGTCGCGGCCACCGACACCGCGGCGGAGAGGTTCTGCCCGGCCATCTGCGGCGCCTCGCGCACGATGCGCAGCTGCTCGTCGACGGGAAGCGCGGCATCCGCACCCGAGAAGATGCCGCCGCGCATGCTGCCGGCGGAGCGGATGTGGCGGGTCACCGCGCGCGTGTCGATTCCGCTGATGCCCACCACGCCGTCGGTCACGAGCGCGTCGTCGAGCGACTCGTCGGCGCGCCAGTTCGACACGACGCGGGAGGGGTCTCGCACGATGTAGCCGGCCACCCAGATGCGGCGGGACTCGGGGTCCTCGCCGTTCATGCCGGTGTTGCCGATGTGCGGCGCGGTCTGCAGCACGATCTGCCCGGCGTACGACGGGTCGGTGAGCGTCTCCTGGTAGCCGGTCATCCCGGTGGCGAACACCACCTCGCCGAGGGTCGTGCCGTGGGCGCCGTAGGCGCGGCCGGCGTGACGTGTGCCGTCTTCGAGCACGAGGACGGCGGGGTCTTTCGAGAGCAGGGCGGTCATGCGTCGCTTCCTGTCGGGGCTGCGGGAGGGATGATCGGGCGGACCGCGTCGACGAGCGCGCGGGCCGAGGCATCCTGGGGTCGGAGGTACGTGTCGACGATCGTGGCGTCGTCGATGCGCCAGGCGAGACGGGCGAGACCGTCGCGTTCGACGACGCGGTCGATCGCGACGGTGGACTGGTCGGCCGCGGTGAGGCGGGACGCGTCGAGGAAGATGCGCGGGGCGCCGGTGAGATCGAGGGCGATGCCGGCATCCGTCACCGTCACGTCCACCCGGGAACGGAAGCCCAGCCGGCGGATCGCGAGGCGCTCGAGCGGCTGGTCGTGCACCGTGGTCGCGACGTACAGACCCGAGAACGTCGCGAGGGAGGACGCGCCGGCCGGTGCCTCGCCCACCGGCGCGATGAGGCCCGCGTCGCGTCGGATGCGTCGCCACCACGCCCACGCGAGGAGGCCCAGTAGCGCGACCGCGATCAGGATCCACAGGGTCAGCACCAGTTCGCGGCTCATGCCGTCACCTCCGCCTGCTCGCGCAGGACGCCGTCGACCACGGTGGGTCGACCGCGGTGGACCGTCCAGCGCACCTCGCCGGGCAGGTCGCGCCCGAGGTAGGGCGAGTTGACGCTGCGCCCGTGCAGGTCGGAGGTCGCGAACGTCCGCACCGGGGCCGGGTCGTAGAGGGTGAACGAGGCCGGCTGACCGACCGAGAGCGGGGTGCCGGCACCCGCGAGCCGGCCAATGCGCGCGGGCTCCCGCGACATGACCCGGGCGACGTCCGCCCAGTCGATCATCCCCGTGTCGATCATCGCCTGCTGCACGACGCGCAGCGCGCTCTCCAGGCCCACCATGCCGTTGGCGGCGGCCTGCCACTCGCAGGCCTTGGCCTCGGCGGGGTGCGGGGCGTGGTCGGTGGCGACGATGTCGATCGTGCCGTCGGCCAGGCCCTCGCGGACGGCCATCACGTCTTCCTCGCGGCGCAGCGGCGGGTTCACCTTGAACCGGGGGTCGTAGCCGCGGGCGAGGTCGTCGGTCAGCAGCAGGTGGTGGGGGGTGACCTCGGCCGTGACGTTCACCCCGCGCTTCTTCGCCCAGCGGATGATGTCGACCGATCCGGCGGTGGAGAGGTGGCACAGGTGCAGGCGCGAGCCGACGTGCTCGGCCAGCAGCACGTCGCGGGCGATGATCGACTCCTCCGCGACGGCGGGCCAGCCCGTGAGCCCGAGTTCGGCCGAGACGGAGCCCTCGTTGAGCTGCGCGCCCTCGGTCAGCCGCGGGTCCTGCGCATGCTGCGCGATGACGCCGTCGAACGCCTTCACGTACTCCAGCGCGCGCCGCATGATGAGCGGGTCCCACACGCAGAAGCCGTCGTCGCTGAACACGCGCACCCGGGCGCGGGAATCGGCCATCGCGCCCAGCTCTGCCAGCCGCTCGCCCTTCTGACCCACGGTGACGGCGCCGATCGGCTGCACCGTGACGTAGCCGGCGGCCTCGCCGAGGGCGAGCTCCTGCTCGACGACGCCGGCCGTGTCGGCCACCGGCGAGGTGTTCGGCATCGCGAAGACCGTGGTGAACCCTCCGGCGGCGGCGGCACGCGACCCGGTGAGGATCGTCTCGGATGCCTCGTAGCCGGGCTCGCGCAGGTGGGTGTGCAGGTCGACGAGGCCGGGGAGGGCGACGAGTCCGTCGGCGTCCACGACCGTCGCGCCGGCGCGACTGAGGCCGGTGCCGACCTCGGTGAGCACGCCGTCCTCGACGATGAGGTCGGCCGCCTGACCACCCTCGAGGAGCGCACCGCGGATGTGCAGTGCCGGGGACGAGAGGGTCATCGGGTCTCTTCCTTCGTCAGCGGGGCGGTGTCTCGGTTCTCGGGCGCGGAGCGCTCCCCCGCCAGGAGCAGGTAGAGCGCCGCCATGCGCACCGACACGCCGTTCGCGACCTGCTCGAGCACGGTCGAACGTGCGGAATCGGCGGCGTCGGCGGAGATCTCCAGACCCCGGTTCATGGGCCCGGGGTGCATCACCATGCTACCCGGCGCCAGGGCGGCCAGCCGCGCGGCATCCAGTCCCCAGCGCCGGGAATACTCCCGTTCAGTGGGGAAATACGCCGCTCCCATGCGCTCGAGCTGGATGCGCAGCATCATGAGGGCGTCGGGCCCCTCGGAGATGGCCGCATCGAGGTCGTACTCGATGCGCGCCGGCCAGCCCGAGACGTCCTGCGGCACGAGCGTGGGCGGGGCGACCAGCGTGACCTGTGCGCCGAGGGTCGTCAGCAGCCACACGTTCGAGCGCGCGACGCGCGAGTGCAGCACGTCGCCGACGATCGCGACCTTCAGCCCGGCGAGGTCGCGGCCCCGGCTGTCGTCGCCGAAGGTGCGCTTGCGGATCGTGAAGGCATCCAGCAGCGCCTGCGTCGGATGCTCGTGCGTGCCGTCGCCCGCGTTGACCACGCCCGCGGTGATCCAGCCGCTGGTGGCGAGGGTGCGCGGCGCACCGGAGGCGCCGTGACGGATCACGACGGCGTCGGCGCCCATCGCCTGCAGGGTCTGGGCGGTGTCCTGCAGACTCTCGCCCTTGGAGACGCTGGAGCCCTTCGCCGAGAAGTTGATCACGTCGGCGCTCAGGCGCTTGGCTGCGGCCTCGAACGAGATGCGCGTGCGGGTGGAGTCCTCGAAGAACAGGTTCACCACGGTCTTGCCCCGCAGCGTCGGGAGCTTCTTGATCTCGCGGCGCTGCGTGTCGGCCATGTCCTCGGCCACGTCGAGGATCTGCAGCGCGTCCTCGCGCGACAGGGTCTGGGTGTCGAGCAGGTGCCTCATGACTCGATCGTCACCTCCTCGACGTCGTCGATCTCGGCGAGCCGCACGTGCACGCGCTCGTCGCGGGAGCTGGGCAGGTTCTTGCCCACGAAGTCGGGTCGGATGGGCAGTTCGCGATGACCGCGGTCGACGAGGGTCGCCAGCCGCACCGCGGCGGGGCGGCCGATGTCCTGCAGGGCGTCGAGGGCGGCGCGGATGCTCCGGCCCGAGAACAGCACGTCGTCGACGAGCACGACCGTCCTGCCGTCGATCCCGCCGTCGGGGATCTGCGTCGGCCGCGGCGTGCGGGTGGGGTTGCGGTGCAGGTCGTCCCGGTACATCGTCACGTCGAGCGATCCGGCCGGAACCGGCACTCCCCCGAACCGGGTGATGAGCGCGGCGATGCGCTCGGCGAGCGGAACGCCGCGGGTCGGGATGCCGAGGAGCACGAGGCCCTCGGGCCCGCGGTTGGACTCGAGGATCTCGTGCGAGATCCGAGTCAGGGCTCGATCGATGTCGGCGCTGGACAGCACGGTGCGCGTGCTCATCCGCCGCTCCCTTCTCCGCCTCACGGGACGGTGTTAAAGGTTGCTGTGGTTCGGGTTCCAACCTACCCGACGAGGCGAGGTATCACCGCGCGGATCGTGTGCTCCTCCCCTGCGGCGCGACCGTGCCGACATCCGGAGCGAGAGGAACTCCCGTGCCCCACACCGTGCGGCAGTACTGGCACAACCTTCAGGGTCGTGTGCCGTTGAACTTCAACTGGGACATCATCAACAACGACTCGGTGGTGCTGATCGCGGCATCCGAGTACTCCACCGACGCCAACCGTCCGGAGGCGTCGCCGCGTTTCGTGGGCTCGGCGAGCGTCACCGTCTCCAACATCAGCCCGCACGGTCCGCCGTACGACGCGAATCACGGTGTGACCTTCGTCGTGACGGTCGACTGGGGTTCGCCGCTGGACATCGTGACCGACATCACGGTGCTCGACGCCGCCCCCGAGTACACGGGGCTGTGACATGCGCGCGGTGCGGAAGTACTGGCAGGGGGTCAAGGGCCGGACGGCGCTCAACATGAACTGGGACGCCATCGACAACGACTCCGTCGTGCTGATTTCGGCCGCGGAGTACGCGCCGAACGCGCAGGATCCGGCGCACAGTCCGCGATTCGTCGGGTCGGCCACCGTCGTGGTGCGCAACATCACCCCGCACGGCCCGCCCTACGACGCCAACCACGGCGTCACGTTCGTGGTGGATGCCCAATGGGGCACGCCGTTGAACATCGTCACCGACATCGTGGTCGTCGAGAAGGCCGACGTCGTGGATGTGGGATGGCGGCGCCTCGGCTTCACGATGCAGAATCAGCAGCAGACGAACTGGTGCTGGTGCGCGAACGCGGTGAGCGTCGGGAACTTCTACGGCGACACCTGGACGCAGGGAGCGCTCGCAGACGTCGTGCTGGGCCAGACCACGTGCCAGGTGAACGGGGCGAGCAGCGTCTGCAACGTGCAGCACGGTGCCGCCGACGCGCTGACGCGCGCGGGGCACCTGAACCGGTTCTTCAACGCCCAGCCGTCATTCGCCGACCTCCAGGCCGAGATCGACGGCGGCAGGCCGGTGTCCGCCCGCATCCAATGGGCGGGCGGCGGCGGTCACGTGGTCGCCGTGGACGGCTATCTGGAGAACACCGAGTTCATCACCGTGCACGATCCCGGGGGCACCGTCACCGACATCCGACTCTCGACGTTCCTGTCCGCCTATCAGGGCTCGGGATCCGTCACCCACTACTACCTGACCCGACGCTGAGGAGAGAACATGCCCATCATGAACCCCGAGACCCCGCAGGGGCTCGCCGCAGCGGTCCACGACACCCTCGCGCAGCTGCGCATCCCCGCCGGCGCCGTCGGCGACATGGCGGGACTCGTCGCCACCTCGCCCACGATGGACGGGACGGCGCCGCTGTACACCCTGCGCCTGGATCGGCTCGTCGCCGGTGAGGGGCTGGAGGCGGCGACGCCGACCGGCTGGCGCACCCTCGTGACCGGGACCGCCCACGGGGTGGTCACGGCCGACGCCGACGAGAGCGACGGCGCGCTGCAAGTGCAGCAGGTCAGCCGCGGTCCCGCGGTGGCAGGACTCGCCGATGCGGTCGCCGCAGCCCAGGAGGCCGGCATCGGAGAAGTCGTGTACGAGATGCGGATGCTGCAGATCCCCGGGATCTCGCTGACCGCGGTGTGGCTGCACACCGGCGACGGGACCGGCGACCTGCTCGTGCCCGCCGCACCCGCGCCGGCGGGGCTGGAGCCCGCGCAGGCGCTCCGCGCCGGGGATCTCCTCACCCGTGTGACGGCGCTCGCCGAGACGAACCTCGCCGAGGCGCCCGCCACTCCCGAGCCCTGAGGACCGAACCGCGGCGGGCGTCAGGCGGCGGGCGCCTCGGCCGCGGGCTCGGCCTTCGCGGAGCGGATGGGGTGGCCGGTGGTGGTGAGGCAGCGACCGGACGCCAGGTCCCACTTCCAGTCGTGCAGCGAGCACGTGAGGACGCCGTCCTCGATCTTGCCGGTCTTCGTGAGGTCGGCGCGCAGGTGCGGGCAGCGGCGCTGCACGACCCAGTCCTCGAGCTGCACGTCCTCGGTCTGGTCGGACTGCTCGGCGTACCAGTTCTCGACGTACTCGATGCGGTCGCGCGAGAGGCACTTCAGGAACGTCGTGAGGAACTCGTTGAACTTGCCCGAGCGGCCGACCTCGAACTGCATCGACAGGAAGATCGAGTTCGACCAGTCGATCTCATGGTCGCGGATGTTGGTCGAGACGAGGTCGGCGGGGATCGTGTACCAGTAGATGCACTCCTCCCCCGCGTACTCGCGCAGCTTCGCCTTCGGGAAGTCCACCACCATGTCGAGCTCGCCGATGCGGAACCGCACGTGGCCGCCCACCCCGTTGCGGATCGTGCGGGCACGGCGCAGCAGCGGCTCCCACCACTCCTTCAGCGCGGCGAGCATCTCCTCGGGGGGCAGGACGGGGGCGCGGGATGCCTCCTCCGCCCGCAGCACGTCCTGCCGGGCGTCGCGCTGCTCGGCGAGGTAGGCCCATTTGTCCCCGAAGACCCGGTCGATCTCGGCATCCGTGTACAGCGTCTGCGTCGTCGTGACGTGGGACCCCTGCACCTCGACCTCCGTGCCGGGGAGGAAGAGGTGCCCCTTCTGCTCGGGGCGCACCTCGGCCATGTGGGCGAGGAACTGGCTCTGATCGGTGAAGATCGAGTCGTCCTCGAGCCCCGTGCCGTTGTAGCGGAAGAGCTCCTCGCGCAGGAACATCGGGGGCCCCGCCATCGGGAACACGTGCGCGGCGTCGACCTTCTCGATGTAGTACATCGCGCGCTTGTTCTGCGCATCGCGCTTGAGCTTCGCGAAGTTCTGCTTCGCGTCGTGGGGCAGGTCGTAGACCATCGGCCACCAGATCGCGCCCGACACCTGCGTGAAGTACGCGTCGGGCGTGCCGAAGTCGAACAGCTTCTCGAGATCCAGCGGGTGCGAGTCGTTCTGGTTCAGGATGCTGGCGGTGCCGTCGTCGACCGACAGCGACGAGTCGCCGATGGGCCCGTCCGAGGGTGCGCGCAGCGGCGTGACCATGAGCCTCAGTGCGCCGAACTCGAGCGGGACGCCCGCCTGGGTCTCGATGAGGTTGTCGTAGCCGAGGCGGCGCAGATCCTGCTCGAGGTCGTCGGTCGGGTACTCCGGCAGCAGCACCCGGATGTCCTTGCGCACGTAGCGCTCGAGCAGGGCGGGATCGAAGTGATCCCTGTGCCGGTGAGAGATGTAGAGGAAGTCCGCAGCGCCGAAGCGCTCCCAGTCGAGCCCTCGGTTGTCGGGGAACGGGAACCAGGAGCCGAAGAAGCTCGGTCCGATCACGGGGTCGCACAGGATGCTCCCCCCGAGGGTATCGATGAACATCCCCGCGTGGCCCAAGCCGGTGATCCGCATGCGCTCTCCTTCCTCCGGGAGTCTACGGGAGGGCTCCCGGGGCGACCCGGGGACATGGCCGTGGACGACCGAGTGACGCGCCCGCTCGGATGTCGGAGGTCCGCGGGACAATGAGACATCGACAGGACAGGAGCGATGATGTTTCGAGGTCTTTCCACGATCACCTACTCGGCCGCCGACGTCGACGAGGCGGCCCGCTGGTACGCCGCCGTGCTGGGTGTCGAACCCTACTTCCGCAAGGAGTTCGACGGGCACATCGCCTACGTCGAGTTCCGCCTCGGCGACTACTCGCACGAGCTCGGCATCCTCGATGCGCGTTTCGCGGGACCGATCCCCGAGACGCAGGGCGGCGTCGTCGCGTACTGGGCGGTCGACGACGTCGAGGCCGCCTACGCGCGTCTTCTCGCGCACGGGGCGACACCGCACCTGCCGGTGACCACCCAGGGCGACGGGTTCGTCACGGCATCCGTCGTCGACCCGTTCGGCAACGTGCTGGGCATCATGTTCAACCAGCACTACCTCGACGTGCTGGCGTCCGAAGACAGCTGACGCGCGGGCTCAGACCGAGCGCGCCACGCGGCCCAGCACGCCGTGCACGAACGCGCCCGAATCGTCGGTGGAGAACTCCTTCGCGAGCTCCACCGCCTCGTCGATCGCCACGCCCGCGGGCACCTCGTCGTTGTACAGCAGCTCCCACACGGCGATACGCAGCAGGGCGCGGTCGACGGCGGGCATGCGCGCCAGCGACCAGTCCTTGGCGTAGGTGGTGATCTGCTCGTCGATCGCGTCGCGGTTGTCGATCACGCCGTCGACGATCTCGCGCGCATAGAGCCAGGACGCCTCGCGCGCCGGCTCGCTCGCCGCGCGCTTGGCTTCGGTCGCGAGCACGACGGCGGGTTCGTCGCCGCGGACGTCCGCCTGGAACAGGATGTCGAGGGCGCGCTTGCGCGCCTTCGTGCGGGCACTCATCGGTGGATGATCCGCCGCGTCAGCTGACGCGGCCGAGGTAGTCGCCCGTGCGGGTGTCGACCTTGACCTTGGTGCCCTGGTCGACGAACAGCGGCACCTGGATCTCGTACCCGGTCTCGAGCGTCGCGGCCTTCGTGCCGGCCGACGAGCGGTCGCCCTGCAGGCCCGGCTCCGTGTAGGTGATCTCGAGCACGACCGAGGCGGGCAGCTCCACGTAAAGGGGGTTGCCGTTGTTCAACGCGATCTGCACCTGCTGGTTCTCGAGCAGGAAGTGGGCCGCGTCGCCCACGGTGGCGGCGCCGACGTTGATTTGGTCGTAGTCGTCGACGTCCATGAAGACGAAGTTGTCGCCGTCGTTGTACAGGTAGGTGAAGTCGCGGCGGTCGACGTTCTCGATGTCGATCTTCGCGCCGGCGTTGTAGGTGCGATCGACGACCTTGCCCGAGACGACGTTCTTCAGCTTGGTGCGCACGAACGCGCCGCCCTTGCCCGGCTTGACGTGCTGGAACTCGATGACGTTCCACAGCTGTCCGTCGATGCTGAGGACGACGCCGTTCTTGATGTCTGCGGTGGAGGCCATGTGCGGTCCGTTTCGTGTCTGTCGGTGGTGCTGCGTGAGAGTCGTCGGAACTGGTCCGACCGCCCATTCTAGACGGGCGCGTTTCGCCGCGCGGTCCGGCGGCCCGTACGCGGTGCGCGAAACAGCGGATGCGCGCGACGGGGAACTCGTATCGTCGGGTGCGATCCGGAGGGAGCAGCGATGACGGATGCCGCAGCCTGGGTGCGCGCGCGGGCGCACCCGATCGCGACCCTCGACCCCGACGAGACGGATGACGCCGACCTGAGGCCGTTCCTCGACGTGATCGGCGATGCGCGGATCGTGGTCATCGCCGAGAGCCTGCACCGTGCGCACGAGGCGTACGCCCTCCGGCACCGGCTGTTCCGCTTCCTGGCGCGCGAGGCCGGTTTCACCGCTCTGGTGATGGAGTCCGGATTCGTGGAGGGGCGCGCGCTGGAGGGCTGGGTGGCCACCGGCACGGGTTCGCTCCGGGATGCGCTGAAGGACGGCGTCACCTATCACATGGGCAAGTGCCAGGAGATGCTCGACCAGGTGCTGTGGATGCGGCAGTCCGTCCAGTCGGGACGCCCGGTGCGCTTCTACGGCATGGACCTCCCGGACTCGGCCTCGTCGGCACGCCCCTCCGTCCGGGCGACGCTGACCATGCTCGACGTCGTCGACCCGGCCTACGCCGCCGTGGTCCGCCGCGACCTCCTCCCCCTGTTCGACTACCTGCCGGAGGACCGCAGCGGACTGGCGTGGGCGGCGGCGAACCTGCACGCCTACCTGGCGCTCGACGGGGCCCACCGCGACGCGATGACCGTCGCGATCGACGCGCTGGCCGAACGGATGCGCGCGATGCGCCCGATCTACCTCGCTCGGGAGGGTGTCGACGAGGGGGAGCTCGACGCGGCGATCCACGCGGCGGCGCTCGCCCGGCAGATGAACGCGTTCCTCGTCGCGATGGCCGCGGGGGCGACCCGCACGTACGCCGGAGCGAATCTGCGGGATCGCGCGATGGCCGACACCGTGCGATGGATCGCGCAGCGCGAGCCGCGGATGCTGGTGGTCGCCGCCAACGGGCACGCCCAGCGGTCGCCGCTGCACGCCCCGCCGATCTTCCCGGAGCCGCTCGCCTCGCTCGGCCAGCACCTCTCCGCCGAGTTCGGCCGCGAGGTCGTCGTTCTCGGCGCGACGTACGGCGGCGGTGACGCCTGGCTGCACCGACCCGACCCGGGATCCCCCGTCGGGCAGTCCCGCCCGTTCGTCGACGCGCTGCCGCCGCCTCTCCCGGGCACGCTCGATGCGCTGATGGCCTCCGCCGAGATCGGCGACGCCCTGCTCGACCTGCGCGCGGTGCCTTCCGAGGGTCCGGTCGCCGATGCGTTCACCGCGTGCACCGCCACCATGCACGTCACCGAGACGCTGCGGGCGCCCGCCCTGACGGCGTTCGACGCCGTCGTGCACCTCGACCGCCTCACGCCGTGGCACACCTGGATCGACGCCGACGGCCACGGGTGAGAGCGGTCGCGCTCACCCCTCGGCGAGGCCGGAGACGACCTCGGCCAGGCGGTCGACGGCCGTGCGGTAGCCCTCGACGCCCTCACCCACGACGTGCACCACGGCGACGTCGGCGACGTACGAGTGATGGCGGAACGGCTCCCTCGCGAGGACGTCGGAGATGTGCACCTCGGCCACCGGCAGCGCCACGGCCGACAGGGCGTCGCGCAGCACGACGGAGGTGTGCGTGAGTCCGCCGGGATTGATCACGATGCCGGCGCAGTCCGTCCGCGCGGCGTGGATCGCGTCGATGAGCACGCCCTCGTGATTGCTCTGCACGGCACGGACCTCGAAACCGCGGGCGGCCGCGGCATCCGTCGCGATCCGCACCACGTCGTCGAGGGTCGCCGTGCCGTAGACGTCGGGCTCGCGCACGCCGAGGAGGTTGAGGTTCGGGCCGTTCACCAGCAGCAGCCGGCGCGGGGCGCTCACGCGCCCACCTCCTGGTAGGCGGCGAACAGCAGCGACTCGTCGGGCGCCTGCAGCACCGTCGGCCGGGCGATGTCGTCGAGCACGATGAAGCGCAGCATCCCGCCGCGGCTCTTCTTGTCGCGCTGCATCGTCGACAGCAGCTGCGGCCACGCGCCGGCGCGGTACGAGGTGGGCAGACCCAGCGTCTCGAGGATGTCCCGGTGCCGCTGCGCCGACTCGTCGGACAGGCGGCCGGCCAGGCGCGACAGCTCGGCGGCGAAGACCATCCCGACCGAGATGGCCGCCCCGTGGCGCCAGCGGTAGCGCTCGGCGTGCTCGATCGCGTGCCCGAGGGTGTGGCCGTAGTTGAGGATCTCGCGCAGCCCCGCCTCGCGGAGATCCTCCCCCACGACGCGCGCCTTCATGTCGATCGCGAGCTCGATCGTGCGACGGAAGGCCTCCGACCGCGGGTCGACGGCCGCGACGGCGTCGGCCTCGATCAGATCGAGGATCTCCGGCGCCCAGATGAACCCGGCCTTCACGACCTCGGCGTACCCCGCCACGCGCTCGTGGGGCGACAGGGAGTCGAGCAGGTCGAGGTCGCACACGACCGCGCGCGGCGCCCAGAACGCGCCGACGAGGTTCTTGCCCTCGGCGGTGTTGATGCCCGTCTTCCCACCGACGGCGGCGTCGACCATGCCGAGCACGGTCGTGGGCACCTGGACGACCTCGACTCCGCGCAGCCAGGTGGCGGCGACGAACCCGGCGAGATCGGTGACGGCTCCTCCGCCGAAGCCGACCACCACGTCGGTCCGGGTGAAGTCCGCCTGGCCCATCACCTGCCAGCAGAACGCGGCCACCTCGATGCGCTTGCCCTGCTCGGCGTCGGGGATCTCGGCCAGCAGCACCTCGCGATCGCCGAGCAGCTGCTCACGCAGCGCGGCGGCCTCCGCGGCGAGCGTGGGCGGGTGGATGACGAGCACCTTGCGCGCGGCCGCCGGGAGGACCGACGACAGGGACGACAGGATGCCGCGCCCCACCGTGATGTCGTAAGAGGCGTCGCCGGTCACCGAGATGGTCGTGGTGCCGGAGGCATCGGGGGCGGCGGTCATGCGTGCTCCTGTCGGTCGGGCGCGGTGCGGGCCCACGCGACGATCGCGTCGGCGACCTGCTGCAACGGGCCGTGCGAGGTGTCGAAGGTGATGTCGGCGAGCGACTCGTAGATCGGCCGGCGGGCATCCATGATGCTCGTCCACCGGCCCAGGGCGTCGCCGTCCTGCAGCAGCGGTCGCGTCGAATCGCGGACGCGACCGGCGACCACGCGCGGCTCCACGGTCAGCAGCACGACCCGATGATCGCGCAGCGCGCGCTGCGTCCCCCCGTCGAGCACCGCTCCCCCGCCGAGCGCCACGACCCCGTCCTGCGCGAGTCCGTCGCGCACGGCATCCCGCTCCCACTCGCGGAAGCGCGCCTCACCGTGGGCGGCGAAGATCTCCTCGATCGGCCCGTGCGCGCGCACCACGGCGATGTCGGAGTCGTAGAACGGCACCCGCAGCGCTTTCGCGACGCGCCTGCCGATGCTGGTCTTGCCCGCTCCCATGGGCCCGATCAAGACCAGTGCGCGCGCGGTCATGCCCCCGCGAGGGCGGGGTCGCTCGCGGCGGTCGTCTGCAGCGACGACGGGATCGCGTCGAGGTAGCTCCGCAGGTTGCGGCGGGTCTCGCCGACGCTGTCGCCGCCGAACTTCTCGAGCACGACGTCGGCGAGCACGATCGCGGTCATCGCCTCGGCCACGACCCCGGCGGCGGGCACGGCGCACACGTCGGAGCGCTGGTGATGCGCGGCGGCGGTCTCCCCCGTGGCGACGTCGACGGTGCGCAGCGCGTGCGGGATGGTGGCGATGGGCTTCATGCCCGCGCGCACGCGCAGCACCGTGCCCGTGGACATGCCGCCCTCCGTGCCGCCGGCCCTGTCGGATGACCGCGAGATGCCGTCGCCCGTCACGAACAGCTCGTCGTGGGCGGCGGACCCGCGGCGGCGGGTGGTCTCGAAGCCGTCGCCGACCTCGACGCCCTTGATCGCCTGGATGCTCATGAGCGCCTGCGCGAGCTTCGCGTCGAGGCGGCGGTCCCACTGCACGTGCGAGCCGAGACCCGGGGGCAGTCCGTAGGCGAGCACCTCGACGATGCCGCCGAGGGTGTCGCCGTCCTTGCGGGCATCGTCGACCTCGGCCACCATGCGCGCGGAGGTCCCGGGGTCGAAGCAGCGGAGCGGGTCGGCGTCGAGGAGATCGACGTCGTCGGGGGTCGGCAGCGCGGCGCCCTCGGGCACCTGGACCGGACCGATCGACAGGGTGTGGCTGACCAGGCGGATGCCGAGCTCGGCGAGGAACGCGCGGGCCACGGCGCCGAGCGCCACACGCGCCGCGGTCTCGCGCGCGCTGGCACGCTCGAGGATGGGGCGCGCCTCGTCGAAGTCGTA
Source organism: Microbacterium fluminis (assembly GCF_051549805.1). Taxonomy (GTDB): domain Bacteria; phylum Actinomycetota; class Actinomycetes; order Actinomycetales; family Microbacteriaceae; genus Microbacterium. The sequence goes on along the minus strand of NZ_CP196042.1, from coordinate 2,576,120 downwards.
CTTCTGCATACCGACGAGGTCGGCGTGACCCGGACGCGGGCGGGTCAGAGCGGCGCCGCGACCACGCGACTTCTCGGTCAGCTCGACCGGCTCGGGGCTCATCACCTCGACCCACTTCGGCCACTCGGTGTTGCCGATGCGCAGCGCGATCGGGCTGCCGAGGGAGAGCCCGTGACGGATGCCGGAGCTCAGCGTGAGCTCGTCCTCCTCGAACTTCATCCGCGAGCCGCGTCCGTAGCCGAGCTTGCGGCGGGCGAGATCGGCCTGGATGGCGGCACGGGAGACGGGGACGCCGGAAGGAAGACCCTCCATGATGGCGACGAGTTCGGGGCCGTGCGATTCGCCGGCCGTGAGCACGCGGAGCATTCCCTTAGTCTCCCACGACGGCACGGCGCATCGCGGCGAGCACCGCGTCCTCGTCGGGGAGCGCCTCGTCGGGGCTGCCGGTGAGGAACACTCGGATCTGCAGGACGGCCTGGTGCAGCAGCATCCCGAGTCCGGACACCGCTGTGCGTCCGGTGGGCTCCCACGCCGCAGCGAGCGGGGTCGGCCAGGTCCCGTAGACCACGTCGAGCAGCAGTCCGCCCGTCTCGGCGAGGTCGGCCGCGACCTCCGGTGCGAGGGCGGTGTCGCCCGGCAGCGTGGCGATGGTGAGCGGGACGGAGGACGGGGCGGCGCCGAGCGGCACGGCCTCCACGACGACGCCGAGGCCCTCCCCCAACACGGCGAGCGGTCCGACGGCCTCAGGCCGCCGCGCGACGACCTCGACGCGGCGGGCGCCCAGTTCGGCGACGGCGATCAGCGCCGACGTGGCGGTGGCTCCGGCACCGACGATGCGCGCGGCATCCGTCGCGTCGATCCCCTCTTCCTGCAGCGCGCGGACGATCCCGCCGACGTCGGTGTTGAACGCGCGCGGACCGTCGGGCGTCAGCAGCAGCGTGTTGGCCGCGCCGGAGAGCTCGGCGCGGCGGTCGTGGGACACCGCCGCCTCGAAGGCCGCGGTCTTCAGGGGATGCGTGAGCGACAGTCCGCGCCAGGTCGCGTCGAGGGAGGCGAGCGCGTCGGTGAGGCCGGATGCCGCGACCCGCCGCCGCCCGTAGGTCCAGTCGAGTCCCAGCACCGCGTAGGCCGCCGCGTGCAGCTGCGGCGACCTGCTGTGCGCGATCGGGTCGCCCCACACCTCCAGCCGGGAGGGCTCGATCAGCATCCCGAGCCGGGGTTGTCGGTGCACCACTGCCGCCACTGGTTGACGGCCACCTGGTGTTCGTCGGCCGTCACGGAGAAGATCGTCTCCCCGGTGTTGAGGTTGACCGTCACGAAGAACAGCCAGGGACCGGGTGCCGGGTGCATCGCGGCGGCGATCGCCGCGTCGCCCGGGTTGGCGATGGGGGTAACCGGCAGCCCGTCGATGACGTAGGTGTTCCAGGGGTTCTGGTCGTACTGCGCGGCATTCGACGTGCTCGCGGTGCCCGCGTGCAGCTCGCCGTACCCGTACTGCGCGGTCGAGTCCATCTCCAGCTTCATGCCCTGGTCGAGCCGGTTCTGGATGACGCGCGACACCTTGTCGAACGAGTCGGTGCGGGCCTCGCGCTGGATGATCGACGCGGTCGTGAGGATGCGCTCGCGATCGGCGGCGGGCACGCCCGCCGCGTCGAGTGACTGGATGGTGCGGTCGACGAGACGCTGGATGATCGTCGTCGCGGTGGCGCTCGGATCGAACTGGTACGTCGCGGGGAACAGCCAGCCCTCGAGCGACTGCGCCGCCACGCCGTAGGCGGCGGGATCCTTCACCGCCGCTTCGAAGTCGGCCAGCGGGATACCGGTACCGTCGGCGAGGCGCTGGAGCGTCTGCGAGACCGTGAAGCCCTCGGGGATCGCCGCGCCGTTCTGCTGCTTGCTCGCCGGATCGAGGAGCGCCGTGAGCGCCGCGGCGGACGTCATCTGCTTCTGCAGCTTGAACACGCCCGGGACGAACGGCGGGTTCTGGCCGGTGCTGATGAGGTAGTCGTAGAACGCCGTGGGGGTCTTCGTCACACCGGCGTCGAACAGGGTCTGCGAGATCGGGGCTCCGGTGTCGCCCGCTGAGATCGTCACGAAGGCCTCGCCCGTGGCCTGGCCGTCGGCGTAGTCCTTGGGCTCGGTCCAGCCGAAGAAGCCCCGGATCTTGTCCTGGTAGGTGTTCCAGACGTAGAACCCGCCGCCGGCGGCGCCGCCGAGGATGACCAGCACCACCACCAGCGCGATCCAGCGTCCGGTGCGTCGGCGGCGCTTGTTCGGCGGCGGAGGCGGGGCGCCGAGCTCGTCGGTCGTGCGCTCGCCGGTGAAGAGGTCCTCGATCCCCGCCGACGCGGCCGCATGGAGATCGGGCGTGCGTCGCCCGGAGGGGCGCGCGTGCGGTGTCCGTGCCGTCGGAGCGGTCTCCGCGCGGGGCGTGGCCGCAGCGACCGGCGGTTCGGCGGCCGGAGATGCGGCATCCTCGGTCGCGGGGGCAGGTGCGGCAGCGGTGGGGTCCGCGGCGGTGCGAGGCGAAGCGGGCGCTTCGACTGGCTCGACGACCGGAGGTGCGGGCTCGGCGACCGGTGACGCGGGCCCGGCGACCGGAGGTGCGGGCTCCGTGGCGGCGGTCGGGGGCTCCGTGGGCGGGGAGGTCGGCTCGGCGGGCGCCGTCGCCGGGGCAGCCGCGGCGGCAGCGGCCGCGCGCGCCTCGCGCCGGGAGAGCGGGGCGGGTGAGGCATCCATCGATCCCGTGGCCGGGGTCACCGGAGCCGGTGCGACCGCAGGCGAGCCGGACGTCGCCTGCGTCGCGTTGCGGACCGGGCGGTCCTGATCGCGCTCCTCCGGGGTCGCCGGGCGCTGCGACCGGGGGTCGGGCAGCTTTCCGAACAGATCCGCGAACGGATCGTCGAAGGGCGACGGGGATTCGGGCATATCAGGCGGACTCCTGGGCCGGGGGGACGGGGGTTCCGGGAGGTCGTCCGCTGTGCTTCTCGACGTCGATGGCCTGCTGGAGCAGGACGACCGCGGCGACCTGATCCACAATGCTACGAGAAGAACGCTGTGACCGCCCCGCGTCGCGCAGGGCGGCGTGCGCCGACACGGTGCTCAGGCGCTCGTCGACGAGACGGACGGGAACGGCGGATGCTGCGGCCACCGCCGCGGCGAAGTCCCGCGCATCCTGCGTCGAGGCGGTGTCCTCGCCGCGCATGTTGAGGGGCAGGCCGACCAGGATCTCGACCACGGAGTACTCCTCCGCGAGGGCCACGACGCGCGCCACCGAGGCTCCGGCACGAGGGACGGTCTCGACCGGCACGGCGAGCATCCCGTCGGGGTCGCTGCGTGCCACGCCGACCCGCGCCTTGCCGACGTCGACGCCGATGCGGGCCCCGCGACGGAACTGCGCCGGATCGGACGCCGTCACGCGGGGGCCGTCTCCAGCGAGGTCCGCACCGCGCTCAGCGCCGCGGGCAGAGCCGAGGCATCCGCTCCCCCGCCCTGTGCGACGTCGTCGCGTCCGCCGCCGCCGCCGCCGAGCACGCCGGCGGCGACCTTGGCGAGCACGCCGGCCTTCGCTCCGGCGGTGCGGCCCGATTCGTTGGTGGCGATGATGACCACCGGGCGGTCGCCCACGATCGCGCCCAGCGCGACGACCGACGGTGCCGATCCCAGCCGGTCGCGCACCTGGAGTGCGAGCGTGCGCACATCGTCGCCCGAGCCCGCCGCGCCGATCGATTCGGCCACCAGCTGCACGCGACCGGCGGCGGTCGCCTGCTCGGCCAGCGACGGGGCGCGATCTGCGAGGGCGCGCGCCTCGAACGCGGCGATCTTCTTCTCGGCCGCCTTGAGGCTCGCGGCCAACTCGGTGATGCGCGTGGTGAGCTGGTCCTTCGGGGTCTTCAGCGACGACGACAGCTGCGAGACGATGGCGCGCTCGGCGGCCAGGTCGCGGAACGCGTCGAGCCCGATCAGGGCTTCCACGCGACGGTTCGACGCCCCCACCGACGACTCGCCGACGAGGTTGACCAATCCGATCTCGGCGCTGCGGGCCACGTGCGTGCCGCCGCACAGCTCACGCGACCACGGTCCGCCGATGTCGACCATGCGCACGGTGCTGCCGTACTTCTCGCCGAACAGCGCCATCGCGCCGGCCGTCTTGGCCTCATCGAGCGTCAGCTCGCGGGTGACGACCTCGAGATTGTCGCGCACCGCGTTGTTGGCGATCTCCTCGATCTCCGAGCGGGTCTCGGGCGACAGCGCCGAGCCCCAGCTGAAGTCGAAGCGCATGTATCCGGCGCGGTTGAGGGAGCCGGTCTGCGTGGCGGTCTTGCCGAGCGTGTCGCGGATCGCCGCGTGCACGAGGTGCGTCGCGGAGTGCGCCTGCTGGGCGGCGTGCCGGTTCAGCGCGTCGACGACCGTCGTAGCCGGCACGCCGACCGCGACCTCGCCGGCCGTCACCTCGACGGTGTGGCTGACCAGTCCGGGCACGGGGCGCTGGACGTCGAGCACCTCGAGCTCGTAGCCCGGCCCGACGATGACACCCTTGTCGGCGACCTGGCCGCCCGATTCCGCGTACAGCGCGGTCTCCGCCAGGATCACCTCGGCGATCTGCCCCTGCGTCGCACGATCCGCCGACCGTCCGTCGACGAGGATGCCGAGCACGGTCGACTCCGTCTCGAGGTCGGTGTAGCCGGTGAACACCGTCTCCCCGGCCGCGCGGAACGCGCGGTAGGCGCTCTGGTCGGCGATCGCGCCCTTGCGGGCGCGGGCGTCCGCCTTGGCGCGGGTGCGCTGTTCGAGCATGAGGGTGTCGAACGCCTCGCGGTCCACGCTCAGCCCCGCCTCCTCGGCGATCTCGAGCGTGAGGTCGATCGGGAACCCGTAGGTGTCGTGAAGGAGGAAGGCCTCGGACCCGGACACCGTCGTGCCCCCGGCATCCTTCGTCTGCGCCACCGACTGGTCGAGGATCGCCGAACCGGCCGCGAGCGTGCGCAGGAAGGTCTGCTCCTCGGCGATCGCGTACGCCGACAGGCGCGCGTAGTCGGTCTCGACCTCGGGGTAGGACTCCTTCATGGCGTCGCGCGAGGCGGCGAACAGCTCCGGGAAGGTCGGGCCGTCGACGCCGAGCAGACGCATCGAGCGGATGGCGCGGCGCATGATGCGACGCAGGATGTAGCCCCGGCCCTCGTTGGACGGGGTGACCCCGTCGGCGAGCAGCATGAGCGAGGACCGCACGTGATCGGCGACGATGCGCAGGCGCACGTCGTCCTCGTGCGACTCGTGGCCGTAGGGCTTGTCCGCGAGCCTCGCAGCGAGGTCGAGCACGGGCCGCACCTGGTCGGTCTCGTACATGTTGTCGACGCCCTGCTTGATGAACGCGATGCGCTCCAGGCCCATGCCGGTGTCGATGTTCTTCGCCGGCAGCTCGCCCACGATGTCGAAGTCGTACTTCGAGCGCACGTTCGTGATCTCGTACTGCATGAAGACCAGGTTCCAGATCTCCACGTAGCGGTCGTCGTCGGTGGCGGGGCCCCCGTCGATGCCGTAGGCGGGACCGCGGTCGAAGAAGATCTCCGAGCACGGCCCGGCCGGACCCGGCAGACCCGTCGACCAGTAGTTGGTGTCCTTGCCCAGCCGCTGGATGCGCTCCTCGGGGAGGTCGGTGAGCTTCAGCCACAGGTCGTGGGCCTCGTCGTCCTCCTCGTAGACGGTGACCCACAGGTCCTTCGGATCGAACGCGAGACCGCCGTCGGCCTCCGATGAGGTGAGCAGCTCCCACGCGTAGCGGATCGCGTCTTCCTTGAAGTAGTCGCCGAACGACCAGTTGCCCAGCATCTGGAAGAACGTGCCGTGACGAGGGGTCTTGCCGACCTCCTCGATGTCGTTCGTGCGGATGCACTTCTGCACGTCGGCCGCGCGCGGGTACGGCGGCGGCACGACACCGCTGAGGTACGGGATGAACGGCACCATGCCGGCGACGGTGAACAGCAGGGCCGGATCGTCGGTGACGAGCGAGGCGGACGGCACGATCGTGTGTCCGCGCTTGTCGAAGTAGTCGAGGAAGCGGCTCGCGATCTCAGCGGTCTTCATGCAGGGGGTGTCCTTGTTCGGGCAGGCGGAAACCGCGTCGTACGACGCGGTGCCCGGGGAGAGCAACGGGTCAGTCGGTGAGCTTCTTGGCGGCCTGGGTGACCGTGGCGGCGGCGTCCTTGGCCGACGACGCGGCGTCGGCTGCGGCATCCTTCACGGTTCCGGCGACGTCGCCCGCCGCGTCCTTGGCGGAGGAGACGGCCTCGGATGCCGCGTCCCGCACCTCGCCGACGATCTCGCTGATGCGCGCCTCCTGTTCGCGGTACGCGTCGCCGACGGCGTCGGTGAACTCACTGATGCGGGCGTCCACCTCGGCCAGGATCTCGTGTCCGCGCGGATCCTTGTTCATCATGTGGGCGACGACGAATCCGCCGGCGATGCCGACCAGGAACCACAGCAGGCTCTTCACAGGAACCACTCCCTCGCGATCGGCCGCGTGCGCGGCGTCCTCCCATCGTAGCCAGGGTCTTCGGCGGGGTGGGGCCGACGGGGACGACGGAGGGCGCCGGGGATGATCCCCGGCGCCCTCGCGATCGTGCGTACCTTAGCGGGCGGCGTAGTACTCGACGACGAGCTGCACGTCACAGGTCACGGGGACCTCGGCGCGCTTCGGGCGACGCGTGAGGTGTGCCTGCAGCTTGTCGAGCTCGACCTCGAGGTAGCCCGGAACCGGGGGCAGGACGTCGGCGTGACCGCCGGCGGCTGCGACCTGGAAGGGCTCGGTGCCCTCGGACTTGGCCTTGACGTGGATGAGCTGACCCGGCGTCACGCGGTACGACGGGCGGTCGACCGTCTGGCCGTCGACCAGGATGTGGCGGTGCACGACGAGCTGGCGGGCCTGCGCGGTGGTGCGGGCGAGGCCGGCGCGCAGCACGAGCGCGTCCAGACGCATCTCGAGCAGCTCGACCAGGTTCTCACCGGTCAGGCCGTCCTTGCGACGTGCCTCGTTGAAGGTGTTGCGCAGCTGCTTCTCGCGGATGCCGTACTGCTCGCGCAGACGCTGCTTCTCGCGCAGACGGACGGCGTAGTCGCTGTCCTGCTTGCGCTTGGTGCGGCCGTGCTCGCCGGGAGCGTAGGGACGCTTCTCGAGGTAGCGGGCGGCCTTCGGGGTCAGCGCGATGCCGAGTGCCCGGGAGAGACGGACCTTGCGGCGGTCCTGGGACTTCGTAGCCACGAAGTGTTCCTTCCGTTGACGTGGCCGCGGCGATCGCGGCTCACGGACGTATCCGCTTCTCTTCGCCCTGTCCGGACTGCACGCCGGGGCATGCCGGAAGGTGGTTCGGAAGAGAGGGGATGCCCGAAAACTGCGTTTCGAGCCGATCAAGCCTAACAGATGGCCGGTCAGGCGCCGTTCCGGTCCTCCCGCGAGACGGCGAAGGCGTAGTGCGGCATCCGGATGCCTCGATAGGTCACGTCGAATCGACGGCGGACGATCATCCCGAGCCGGATCGCGACGTTCATCGAGGCGATGTTGGTGTCGCGCACCTTCGCGTACACCTCGTCGACCTCGAGGTGCGCGAACGCCCAGTCGACGCACGCGCCGGCGGCCTCGGTGGCGAAGCCGCGATGCTGGAACGCCGGAGCGAGGTGGTAACCCACTTCGACCACCTCGTCATGCTCGATCCGCTGCCGCGTGAGCCCGCAGTCGCCGATCACCGCGCCGGTCGCCGTGAGCTCCATCGCCCACAGGCCGAAGCCGTCGGCGGCGTAGCGCTCGCGCTGCCGGCGGATCCATTCGCGCGTCTCCGCGAGGTCGAAGCCGTGCGCATAGGCGTGCATCGACACCGGATCGCTCAGCACCTCGTGCAGCGCTTCGAGGTCGTTCTCCTCGAGTTCGCGCAGGCGCAGTCGGGGCGTGTGCAGGACGACAGTCCCCCTCTCGGCCGGGGGCACGGGGTCAGTCGCCCTCGAGGATGCGGCGGATCTTCTCCAGACGAGCCGCCACATCGCGTTCGGCGCCATGATTGGTCGGCTCGTAGTAGCGCCGGCCGCGCAGTTCGTCGGGCAGGTGCTGCTGGGCGACGATGCCGATCTCGGAGTCGTGCGGATAGCGGTAGCCCTTGCCGTGGCCGAGGCGCTTCGCGCCGGCGTAGTGCGCGTCGCGCAACGGTGGCGGCACCCGGCCGAAGTCGCCCGCCCGCACGTCGGCGATGGCCGCGTTGATCGCGTTGTAGGCGGCGTTCGACTTGGCGGTCGTGGCGAGGTACGCCGTCGCCTCGGCGAGCGGGATGCGCCCCTCCGGCATGCCGATGAACGCCACCGCGTCGGCGGCCGCCACGGCGATCTGCAGCGCCTGCGGATCGGCCAGTCCGATGTCTTCGGCGGCGGAGATCACCAGGCGCCGCGCGATGAAGCGCGGATCCTCCCCCGCCTCGATCATGCGCGCGAGATAGTGCATCGCCGCATCGACGTCGGAGCCGCGGATCGACTTGATGAAGGCGCTGATCACGTCGTAGTGCTCGTCGCCCTGCCGGTCGTAGCGCAGCAGCGCGCGATCGACCGCCTGCGCGATGTGCTCGGCGGTGACCACCGCCGGCTCGTCACCGGTCTCGGGCATGGCGGCCGCCGCCTCCAGTGCGGTCAGCGCGCGGCGGGCATCGCCGGAAGCCAGTCGGATGAGCGCGACGCGCGCCTCCGGGTCGAGCCGCACCGCGCCGGCGAGACCGCGCGGGTCCTCGAGCGCCCGATCGACCAGCGTGCCGAGATCGTCGTCGCTCAGCGGCTGAAGTGTGAGCAGGAGCGAGCGGGACAGCAGCGGGGAGATGACCGAGAACGAGGGGTTCTCGGTGGTGGCGGCGATCAGGATCACCCACCCGTTCTCGACCCCCGGCAGCAGCGCGTCCTGCTGCGCCTTGGTGAAGCGGTGGATCTCATCGAGGAAGAGGATCGTCGACTGGCCGTACAGATCGCGCTGATTCAGCGCCTCCTGCATGACCTCGCGCACGTCCTTCACGCCGGCCGTGACCGCGGACAGTTCGACGAATCGTCGCCCGGACGAGCGGGCGATCGCCTGGGCGAGCGTGGTCTTGCCGGTGCCCGGCGGACCCCACAGGATGACGGAGACAGCGGATGCCGCGGCATCCGGATTCGCCAGCGCCACCAGCGGAGAGCCCGGCCGCAGCAGGTGACCCTGACCGGCGACCTCGGCGAGGGAGGTGGGTCGCATCCGCACGGCCAGCGGGGTCTGCCCCTGGAACAGCGCGGCGGAGGACGGTGTCACGGCATCCTCCGTCTTCCGTCCGAACGCGTCACCGTTACAGGGTAGTCGCGGGTGCGGACACGGGGTCGCGGTCGGATGCCGGGCTTTTGGCCGACCTCGGCGCCGCGCCGTAGGATCGTGCGGTCCGACGTATCGTCGACGATCCCCGAGGAGGCCCCGTGAGCACGGGTGGCAGAGACCGCGGCACGCGCGCGGAACGCGAGCGCGTCCGGGTCTACCAGGCGCGGCAGTCGCTGCACGACGCGCAGATCCGCCGTCGCACGCGCGACAACGTCATCGCCGCCGTCGTCGGCGGAGTGCTGATCCTCGGCGTCACGGGCGGTCAGATCGCGTACTACACGCTCGGCCCCGGTGTGCCGCCGCCTGCGTCGCCCTCGCCGTCCCCCTCCCCGTCCCCCACCGGCACCTCCGTTCCGGCTCCGCTCCTGCCGACGCCCGCGCCCACCGCATCCTGAGGCCCGGGATTCCCGGTCGGTCGGACCCACCGCTAGGCTCGGATCGTCCATCCCCCACAGGCGGCGTGAGCCGCATTGAGGTGCATCCCGTGACTGCCGCCGCAGATTCCCGCCCCGACCAGACCGACACCCCGGAAGTCGTCCCCGCAGAGCCGGCCACCGCTCCCGACGCCGTCGAGGAGACGGCCGCGACCCGGCCGGAGGCGTCCGTGACCGCCGGCGAAGCGCCCACTCTCGAGGAGGCCCCCGTCAAGGATCCGGCCGAAGAGGCATCCGCTCCGGATGTCCCCGCCGACGACGCCACCGCCGAGGAAACCGCTGTCACCGACGACGCGCTCTCCTCGGTGTCGGTGACCGAGGACGCTCCCGCTCCCGCTCCCGCCCCGGCCCCCACACCATCGCCTCGGCCCGGTCCCGTGCCCACCCCCGGTCCCCGCGGACCGCTCCCCCGCGCTCCACGCCCGGCGGCGCCCGCGACCCCTGCGATCCCGTCGCCCGCCGCGGACGAGCCGTGGGGACGTGTCGACGACGAGGGCACGGTCGAGGTGCGCGAGGGCGGCGCCTGGCGTGAGGTCGGTCAGTACCCCGACGGCACCCCCGCCGAGGCGCTCGCCTACTTCGAGCGCAAGTACGCCGACCTCGCCAGCGAGGTCGTGCTGCTGGAGACCCGGCATCGCGCGGGCGGCGCATCGGCGGCCGATCTGCGGACGACGGCGAAGGCGCTTCACGAGCGCATCGTCGGCGCCGCCGCCGTCGGAGACCTGGTGCGGCTGGCGTCGCGCGTCGAAGTGCTCACGGGAGACCTGGCCGCGGAGTCCGAGACCGAGGCGGCTGCCGCGCGGGAGGCCGTCCAGGAGGCGGTCGCGCAGCGCACGGCACTGGTCGAGCAGGCCGAGGCGCTCGCGGCGCGCGATCCCAAGACGATCCAGTGGAAGCAGGCGTCCGCCGAGCTCACCTCCCTGTTCGACCAGTGGCAGGCGCAGCAGCAGAACGGCCCCCGCCTGTCGAAGTCGGTCAGCCAGCAGCTGTGGAAGCGCTTCCGCGACGCGCGGGCGATCGTCGACAAGCACCGCCGCGAGTTCTACGCCGGACTCGACGAGGAGCACAAGTCCGTGCGCGACCGCAAGACGCGGCTCGTCGAGAAGGCCGAAGCGCTCGCGCCCAAGGGCGAGGACGGCATCGGCGCCTACCGCGATCTGCTCGACGAGTGGAAGACGGCCGGCCGAGCCGGCAAGAAGGTCGATGACGCGCTCTGGGCGCGGTTCAAGGCCGCCGGCGACGCCCTGTACTCCGCGCGCGGCGAGCGTGAGGCCGCCGACGCCGAGGAGTCCCGCGAGAAGATCGAGGCCAAGCGAGAGCTGCTCGTCGAGGCGCGCACCGTCGCCGACGTGTCGGACCTCGCCAAGGCGCGCGCGCAGCTCACCGCCATCCAGCGCCGCTGGGACGAGGTCGGTCGCATCTTCCCGCGCGACAAAGAGCGTGCGCTCGACGACGATCTGCGCAAGATCGAGCAGGCGCTGCGCGGTCGTGAAGACGTCGACTGGAAGCGCAACGACCCCGCGCAGAAGGCGCGCGCGAACGACATGACGCGTCAGCTCACCGACGCGATCGACAAGCTCGAGGAGGAGGTCGCCGCCGCCAAGAAGGCCGGCGACAAGAAGGCGGAGGCGCGCGCCGTCGAAGCCCTCGACGCGCGGAAGGCCTGGCTCAAGGCCCTCGGCGGCTGATCCGCTCCTGCACCGTCCGGGCGCGGCCTCCACTTCTCCACAGAAGCGGATGCCGCGCCCGCGCCGTCCGCGTCGGATCCGGCACGCTGTCGGCATGCCCTCTCCGTTCCTGTACTTCGCCGGTGATCGCCTTTCCGGGGCGGAGCTGTCGGCCGCACGGCTCGACGGCCACCTCGTCGAGCTCGGCGAGGGCTACATCCCGGCCGATGCGGTCGAGACGCGGGCGCTGCGCGCCGCCTCGCTGACCGGTCTGCTCGGTGCCTCGCTGGCCGCCACGCACCTGTCGGCGGCGTGGGTGCACGGCGCCCTTCCCGCCCCGCCGGCTCGCCACACCGTGCAGCGTGCCGTTCCCCGACGCCTGCACACGGTCATCGATCGACGGCTGATCTACCGCGATCTGCAGGTGGCGGATGCCGACCTGCTCCGCATCGGCGGCGTGCGGGTCACGTCGCCCGAGCGCACGCTCGCCGACCTCTCCCGCATCGCCGACGACACCTACACCCGTGCGGCGCTGCTGCTCGCCGCGACGGACGTCTCGCTCCCCGGCCGCGCGGCGCGCTGGCTCGAGCAGCACCGTTCTCTGCCGATGAAGCGCTCGGCGCTCGCGTTCCTGCGCGGCCTCGCCGCGAAGGCTCAGGAGGAGGTGACGCGGTAGACGTCGTACACGGCGTCGATGCGACGGACGGCGTTGAGCACGCGCTCCAGGTGCACGATGTCGCCCATCTCGAACACGAACCGACTGAGGGCCAGCCGGTCGTTGGTCGTCGACACCGTCGCGGACAGGATGTTGACGTGGTGCTCGCTGAGCACCCGCGTGACGTCGCTCAGCAGGCCCGAGCGGTCGAGCGCCTCGATCTGGATCTGCACGAGGAACACGCTCTTGGTGGTCGGCGCCCACTCCACGTCGATGAGGCGTTCCGGATCGTCCATGAGCGACTTCACGTTGGTGCAGTCGGCGCGATGCACCGACACCCCGCTGCCGCGTGTGACGAACCCGACGATCTGGTCGCCGGGCACCGGAGTGCAGCACTTGGCGAGCTTGACGAGGATGTCGGGCGCCCCGCGCACCAGCACACCCGAGTCGCCGTCGCGCGGACGCCGTGAGCGGCCGACGGCCGGCAGGTCGATCGGACCGGTCGAGGTGTCGTTGGCGCTGACCAGCGCGGTCACCTTCTCGATCACCGACTGCGTCGACACATGTCCTTCGCCCACCGCCGCGTACAGGGCCGAGACGTCCTCGTAGCGCAGGCCCTGCGCCACCTCGGTGAAGGAGTCCTGATTCATCAAGCGCTGCAGCGGCAGATTCTGGCGGCGCATCGCGCGGGCGATGGCCTCCTTGCCCTGCTCGACGGCCTCCTCGCGGCGCTCCTTGGTGAACCAGCCGCGGATCTTGCTCCGCGCGCGCGTGCTCTTGACGAAGCCCATCCAGTCCTGGCTGGGCCCGGCATCCGGATTCTTGGAGGTGAACACCTCGACGACGTCGCCCGACTGCAGCTCGGACTCGAGCGGCACCAGGCGGCCGTTGACCTTCGCGCCCATCGTGCGGTGGCCGATCTCGGTGTGCACGGCGTAGGCGAAGTCGACCGGTGTGGCGCCGGCGGGCAGACCCACGACGCGGCCCTTGGGCGTGAAGACGTAGACCTCTTTGGCGCCGATCTCGAACCGGAGCGAATCGAGGAACTCCCCCGGGTCGGCCGTCTCGGCCTGCCAGTCCGAGATGTGCGCGAGCCAGGCCATGTCGGCGTCGACCGCCTTGCCGTCGGGCTTGCCGCCGGCCATCCGCTCCTTGTACTTCCAGTGCGCCGCGACGCCGTACTCGGCCTGCTGGTGCATCTCGTTGGTGCGGATCTGGATCTCGACCGTGCGACCACCGGGTCCGATGACGGTCGTGTGCAGCGACTGGTAGAGGTTGAACTTGGGCGTGGCGATGTAGTCCTTGAAGCGCCCCGGCAACGGCGTCCATCGGGCGTGGATCGAGCCGAGCACGGCGTAGCAGTCCCGCACCGTGTTCACCAGGACGCGGATGCCGATCAGGTCGTAGATGTCGTCGAACTCGCGGCCGCGCACGACCATCTTCTGGTAGACGGAGTACAGCTGCTTGGGGCGGCCCATCACGCGGCCGCGGATGCGCAGCTCGCGCAGATCGGCGTCGACCGAGTCGATCACGTTCTGCACGTACTGCTCGCGCTGCGGGGTGCGCTGCTTCACCAGGCTCTCGATCTCGGCGTAGAGCTTCGGGTGCAGCACGGCGAACGAGAGGTCCTCGAGCTCGGACTTGATCGCCTGGATGCCGAGTCGATGCGCCAGCGGCGCGTAGATCTCGAGCGTCTCGGTCGCCTTGCGGCGCGACTTCTCCGGGGGGACGAACCCCCACGTGCGCGCGTTGTGGAGGCGATCGGCCAGCTTGATGAGCAGGACGCGGATGTCGCGCGACATCGCGACGATCATCTTGCGCACCGTCTCGGCCTGGGCGCTCTCGCCGTACTTGACCTTGTCGAGCTTGGTGACGCCGTCGACGAGCATCGCGACCTCGTCGCCGAACTCCGACGTCAGCGCATCGAGCGCGTAGGAGGTGTCCTCGACCGTGTCGTGCAGCAGTGCGGCGGCGATCGCCTTCGGTCCCAGCCCGAGGTCGGCGAGGATCTGCGCGACCGCCAGCGGGTGGGTGATGTACGGCTCGCCGCTCTGCCGCTTCTGGCCCTCGTGGGCCGCCTCGGCGACGGCGTACGCGCGCTCGACGATCGCGAGGTCGCCCTTGGGGTGGTGCGTGCGCACCGTCCGCAGCAGCTGCTCGACGTCGTCGCGCCGCGTGGCACGGGAGAAGATGCGCGGCACGAGGCGGCGCAGCGACGACGTCGGGGCGGCGGGAACGGCCTCTGCCACGCGCTCACGCTCCCCTCAGACGGATCAGATCATCCTACGCCCGCCGGGCGGGGACTCGATCCGCTAGGCGGGGACGCCGGCCCGCGCGCGGGCGGCGAGCACGCGGGAATCGCGCGTCTTCACGGCCTGCTCGTTCTCGCGGAACAGCGAGTACAGCGGAGCGGCCACGAACAGCGTCGAATACGCCGCGACGATCGTGCCGACGAAGATCGACAGCGAGATGTCGCTGAGCGTCTGGGCGCCGAGCGCGAACGCGCCGATGAACAGGATCGCGCCGACGGGCAGGATCGCCACCACCGTGGTGTTGATCGAGCGGATCAGGGTCTGGTTGACGGCAAGGTTCACCGATTCACCGAAAGTGCGCCCCGACACCTCTCCGTCTTCGCTGGTGTTCTCCCGGATCTTGTCGAACACGACGGTCGTGTCATACAGCGAGTACGACAGGATGGTCAGGAATCCGATGACGGCGGCGGGCGAGATCTCGAACCCGGCGAGGGCGTAGACCCCGACCGTGATGATCAGCACGTCGACGACCCCGACGATCGCTGCGGCCGACATCTTCCACGTGCGGAAGTACAGCCCGAGGATCACGAAGGTGAGTGCGAGGAAGATCGCCAGGCCCCACAGAGACTGCCGGGTGACGTCGGCGCCCCAGCTGGGACCGATGAAGGATGCCGTCACTTCTGCGGTCGGCACGTTGTACGCCGTCGCGAGGGCCGCGGTGACGGCCTGAGTCTCCTCCGGGCTCATCTGGTCGGTCTGCACGCGCACCGCGTTGGCGCCGACGGTGGAGACGTGCGTGGCGACGTTCGGCACCACCGAGCGCACCGCATCGGTGGCCACCTGCTGGTCGGTGGACGATGCCCCCGACACGGTGAACTGCGACCCGCCGGTGAACTCGATCGAGAACTGGACGGGACGCACCAGCGGCACGAGCACCGAGGCGAGCACGAGAGCCGCGGCGATGATGAACCACAGGTTCCGGCGCCCGACGAAGGGGAACGAGGTCTTGCCGGAGTAGAGATCGTTGCCGAGTTGGTTCATGGAACGCATCAGTCGTCACCCTCCGTGCGAGTCGTACCGGGTTTCGAGCTGTCGGAGCGGCCGCCCGCAGCGAGCTCGGCCTGCTTGCGCTCGGCGATGGTCTGGCGCCGCTCGGCCTCGCCCCGAGATCTCGCGGTCTTGCGCATCTGCGACCCCTTCGCCTCGGCGACAGGGGCGCGGAACTGTGCACGCCCACGGTAGACGGCACCGAGCGCTTCGGGGTCCAGGCCCGAGAGAGGGTGGCCGGAGCCGAAGAACCTGGAGCGCGCGAGCAGCTGCATCACCGGATGAGTGAAGAGGATGAAGATGATGATGTCGATCGCGGTGGTGATCCCGAGCGTGAACGCGAACCCCTTCACGGTCGCGTCGGCCAGGATGTACAGCACGATCGCGGCGAGGATGTTGATCGACTTCGAGATGTAGATCGTCCGACGGGCGCGGCCCCATCCGTCTTCGACGGCTCCGGTGATCGACTTGCCGTCTCGCAGCTCGTCACGGATGCGTTCGAAGTACACGATGAAGGAGTCGGCGGTGAAGCCGATCGTCACGATGAGTCCGGCCACACCGGCCAGCGACAGTCGGAAGCCCATACGCCACGCCAGGATGCACAGCGCGGCGTAGGTGATCACCGCCATCACCGCGAGCGAGGCGATGATGACGAAACCGAGCGCGCGGTACACGACCAGCGAGTAGACGGCGACCAGGACGAGTCCGATGAGACCCGCGATGAGCCCGATCTGCAGCTGCTGCGAGCCGAGCGTGGCCGAGATCGTGTCGGAGCTCACCACCTGGAAGCTCAGCGGCAATGCACCGAACTTGAGTTGATCGGCGAGGGCCTTGGACGAGTCCTGCGTGAAGCTCCCGGTGATCGAGGGCTTGCCGTCGAGAATGATCCCGTTCATGGACGGGGCCGAGAGCACCTTGCCGTCGAGCACGAAGGCGAACTGGTTGAGCGGTGCGGTCTTTCCGTACAGTCGCTGGCTGATCTGACCGAACGTCGCCGTGCCGGCGCTGTCGAACGTGAGGTTGACCGCCCACTGTCCGTTGTTCTGCTGCTGCCCGAAGGTCGCGTCCGAGATCGAGGTGCCGTCGAGTTCGACGGGTCCCAGGATGTACTTCGCCTGGTTCGACCCATCGCACGTGATGAGCGGTTGGTCCTTCGGTGCGGTGGCCGGGTTGTTGGCGGGATTCGCGCAGTCGTAGGCGAGGAACTGCGCCTGCAAAGCCGGGGTGATCCAGGATGTGTCGCTGCCGTTCGTCGGCGACGCGGTGGGCGTCGACGGCAGGCTGGGATCAGGGGTCGGGTACGGCGTCGTGTTGCCGTCCTGTCCGACGAAGGTGGTCGCGGGCTGACCCGAGTAGAGCACCGCGCGCAGCTGGAGCTGAGCCGAGGCCTGGATGCGCTGACGCGTGGCGTCGTCTGCGGTGCCCGGGATCTGCACCACGATGTTCCGGTTGCCCTCCGTGGTGATGCTCGTCTCACCCACGCCCGACGCGTCGACGCGCTGGCGGATGATCGCGACCGCCTGATTCATCTGATCGGTCGTCGGGTCGGTGCCATCCGCGCTCTGGGCGGCGAGGATGATCTGCGTGCCGCCCTGGAGATCGAGCGCGAGCGAAGGGGCCCACGAGCTCTTCCCGAAGACGTAGACGCCGAGGGCGTTGATGCCGAACAGCAGGGCGACGATGACCAGAAGGCCTGTCAGCGCGCGCCACGCATGCCGGACGGGGGTGGATGTCGCCACGGGGAGGTCCGCTTTCTCGGTCGGCGCGAAAGTGCCGGGTCAGGCCTGGGGCTTGGTGCCGGTCTCGGCGTCGGGGTCTGCGGCGTCCTTCGCGCGCTGCGCGTCGGCGATGCGCTGGTCGTCGCTGATCGAGGTGATGTCGCCGTCGGCGACGCCCGCGATGTACTCGGCCTCGCTCGCTTCGGCTTCGATGAACTCGTCCTCGGTGACGAGGCCCTCGGCCGGGTTGACGACGCGCAGGATGGCCTGGCTGTGCACCTTGATCTCGACGCCCGGAGCGATCTCGACGAGCGCGGGCTGATCGAGGTTGTCGGGGTCGAACTCCACGATCGTGCCGTAGAGGCCGCCCTGCAGCAGCACCTCCGCGCCGGGGATCGTCTGACGCGCCTTCGACTCCTGCTCGGCCTTCTGCTTCTGCATCCGTCGGCGCGAGCTGTAGAACATGAAGACCAGCAGGAGCGCGAGAACGATGATGAGGCCGTACTGGCCGAAGAAATCGCCGATGTTCATGGGAGAAGTGGGCACCTTTCGGGTGCGGTGCGTCCTCGGGAGGAGCAGCCGTAGAGCGGGAGGATGGGCGAGAGCCCCCAGCGATTATAGGTCATCGAGGC
The DNA here is from genome assembly GCF_051549805.1 of Microbacterium fluminis. Classification (GTDB taxonomy): domain Bacteria; phylum Actinomycetota; class Actinomycetes; order Actinomycetales; family Microbacteriaceae; genus Microbacterium. Next base: position 2,558,351 of record NZ_CP196042.1, on the reverse strand, counting down.
GAAGGGCCGCCTCGGGGTGCACCACGCCCAGGTGGGCGTAGGCCTCGGGGGTCGCGACGCGCCCGCGGGGCGTGCGCCCCATGAAGCCGATGCGCACGAGGTAGGGCTCGACCACGGACTCGATGGTGTCGGCCTCTTCCCCCACCGCGACCGAGAGCGTGCCCAGCCCCACCGGGCCGCCGCGGAACCGTCGCACGAGCGCCTCGAGTACGGCGCGATCGAGGCGGTCGAGGCCGATGTCGTCGACGTCGTACAGCTCGAGCGCCGCCCGCACGGTGCCGAGGTCGACGCCGGTGCTCGACGCGGACCCGTGCACCACGAGGTAGTCGCGCACGCGCCGCAGGAGGCGGTTCGCGATGCGGGGGGTGCCCCGCGAGCGCCGGGCGATCTCGGCGCGCGCCGAGCGCGGCAGCTCGACTCCGAGCATCGCCGCCGACCGCTCGACGACTCGCTCGAGCTCTGCGGGCTCGTAGTACTCGAGGTGCGCGGTGAAGCCGAATCGGTCGCGCAGCGGGTTGGGCAGCAGCCCCGACCGCGTCGTCGCCCCGACGAGCGTGAACGGCGCCAGATCGAGCGGGATGCTGGTGGCCCCCGCCCCCTTGCCGACCATGATGTCGATGCGGAAGTCCTCCATCGCGAGGTACAGCATCTCTTCGGCCGACCGCGCCATGCGGTGCACCTCGTCGATGAAGAGCACCTCGCCCGGCGTGAGGCTCGACAGCAGCGCCGCGAGGTCTCCGGCGTGCTGGATGGCCGGACCGCTGGACAGACGCAGCGGACGCCCGCTCTCGTGGGCGACGATCATCGCCAGGGTGGTCTTGCCGAGACCGGGAGGTCCGGACAGCAGGATGTGGTCGGGCGAGCGCTGCTGGATGCGGGCGGCGTCGAGCAGCAGCTGCAGCTGCCCGCGCACCTTCTGCTGGCCGACGAACTCGGCCAGCGACATCGGGCGGAGGGCCCCTTCGATGGCGAGCTCGGTCTCGTCTGCGGGCTCGCCCGCCTCGCGGATGTCATCCACCGGCGTGCTCCTTCCGGGCGGGGCCGAGCACCGAGAGGGTCAGGCGCAGGAGCGCCGGCACCGAGGCCCGGTCGGACGGCGAGGCCTCTTCGGCGACGCCCGTCACCGCCTCGGCGGCGATGCGCTCGGACCAGCCCAGCCCGACCAGCGCCTGAGTGACCTGCGCGGTGACGGCGGGCGCGGCATCCGTCGTCGACGCGGCGGACGGATGCGGCGGCGCGAGCTTGCCCGCGAGCTGCACCACGATGAGCTTCGCGGTCTTGGGACCGATGCCGGACACCCGGCGGAAAGGCGCGTCGTCGTCGGCGATGATCGCCTCGGCGATCTGCGCGACGCTCAGCGAGGACAGCACGCCGAGCGCCGATTTGGGACCGACCCCGGAGACGCCCAGCAGCTGGCCGAACACGACGAGCTCGTCACGACCGAGGAAGCCGAAGAGCGCGAGCGCGTCCTCGCGCACGATCAGGTGGGTGTGCAGCAGCACGGTCTCGCCGAGGTGCACGGAGCGCGCCACCGCGGGCGGCACCGCGACGGTGAAGCCCACTCCGCCCACCTCGACGATGAGCGCATCGGGATCGATGTGCACGACGGTGCCGCGGAGGGTGGAGATCATGGCATGAGTCTACGGACGCGTTCGGACGTTTGTTCGAGCGACACACGCGCGTCTCAGCGGCGCGAGGCCCTCTCGGCGTCGGCCCATGCGCGCTGCGCAGGCGTCAGCGCCGCCTTCGCTCCCGCGGGCTCCGATGCCCCGCCGCGCCAGGCGTGGCAGACGGCCAGGGCGAGGGCGTCGGCGGCGTCGGCGGGCTTGGGCAGCTCGTCGAGCCGCAGCACCCGGGCCACCATCGCCTGCACCTGTCGTTTGTCGGCGTTGCCGTAGCCGGTGATGGCCGCCTTCACCTCGGACGGCGTGTGGGTCGCCGCCGGCAGACCGTTCTCGGCGGCGATCAGCAGCGCGATGCCGCTGGCCTGCGCCGTCCCCATCACCGTGCTGAGGTTCTGCTGGGCGAACACCCGCTCCACGGCCATCACCGTGGGTCGGTGCGCCCCGATCACCTCGCGGATCCCGGCCGCGATGATCGCCAGGCGTCGTTCGATCGGCAGATCGGCGTCGGAGCGGATGACCCCCACGTGCACGAGGCTCGCCCGACGATCGCGTGTGACGTCGACCACGCCGACACCGCACCGGGTGAGGCCGGGGTCGATGCCGAGCACGCGCAGCGGGGAGGTCACTCCCCCACGCTAAGCGGGCGCCGCCGGCGCGGCGCCCAGGCGCGCCCACTCGTCGTCGCTCTCGAGCTCGGCCTGCACCTCGGGCGTGAGGTCGAAGTTGCTGAAGACGTTCTGCACGTCGTCGCTGTCCTCGAGCGCGTCGATGAGGCGGAACACCTTGCGGGCCGTGTCGGCGTCGATCTCGACCTTGAGGTTCGGCACGAACTCGACGTCGGCGGACTCGTAGTCGATGCCGGCTTCCTGCAGCGCGGTGCGCACCGTGACCAGGTCGGTGGCCTCGGTCTGCACCGAGAACCCGTCGCCGTGCGGCTCGACCTCCTCGGCACCGGCCTCGAGCACCGCCATCATGAGGTCGTCCTCGGTGGTGTCCTCACCGGCGACCACGATCACGCCCTTGCGGGTGAAGTTGTAGGCGACGCTGCCGGGGTCTGCGAGGGTGCCCCCGTTGCGGCTCAGCGCGGTGCGCACCTCGGCGGCCGCACGGTTCTTGTTGTCGGTGAGGCACTCGATCATGAGGGCGACGCCGTTGGGACCGTAGCCCTCGTACATGATCGAGGCGTACTCGACCGCTTCGCCGCCGATACCGGCTCCGCGCTTCACCGCGCGGTCGATGTTGTCTTTCGGGACCGAGGTCTTCTTGGCCTTCTGGACGGCGTCGAACAGGGTCGGGTTGCCAGCCAGGTCGGGTCCGCCGAGCTTCGCGGCGACCTCGATGTTCTTGATGAGCTTGGCCCACGACTTGGCACGACGGCTGTCGATGACAGCCTTCTTGTGCTTGGTCGTCGCCCACTTGGAGTGTCCGGACATGCTGGACATTCTACGGCGGGGCGGCACCCGCGCCTCGCGACAGCGGTCAGGCGAGGATCTTGAGGAGCGTCCGCAGGTTGCGGTTGGTGGTCGAGCTCTTGTACGTCTTCCTGCCGAGCACCTTGGCGAACGGCGTGTGCAGGGTCATCCCTTTCGGCGGATTCCAGTAGACGACGCCGTCACCGCGCGTGACGGGGTCGAGGTCGTGGTCGTCGAGGGATGCTGCGGCAGCGGCCAGCTCGTCCGCCACGGCGTCGTCCGACGAGAAGATCACATACGGCTGGCGCCCCGTGTCGTCGGCATCGAAGGGGAACGCCTCGACGTCGGCGGCCAGCTCGTCGCGGGTGACCAGGACGATCCAGGCGTCGTACCCGAAGCGCTCGCGCAGGCCCGTCTCGATCGCGGCCTTGAGAGAGCGACGACCGGATGCTGCGGCATCCGTCTCGAACCGGACGTTGCCGCTCGCGAGGACCGTGGTCACCTCCGCGAATCCGAGGTCGCGGAACAGCGCCGCCAGGTCGGCGGAGCGCACCGTGATGCCCCCGACGTTCACCCCGCGCAGCAGCGCCACCCACGTCGTCATCCTCGGACCCTACGCCCGCGCCGCCTCACGCCGCGAGGACGAGGTCGAGGAAGCGACGGTGGAACCGCTGCTCCCCCGCGACCTCCGGGTGGAAGGCGGTGCCCAGGAGTGCACCCTGCTGCACCGCGACGACCCGACCGTCGCCCAGCGCCGCGAGCACCTCCACCCCGGCGCCGACCCGCTCCACGACAGGAGCGCGGATGAACGTGGCGTGCACCGGCGGGGCGCCCAGCGCCGGCACGTCGAGGTCGGTCTCGAACGAATCGACCTGGCTGCCGAACGCGTTGCGGCGCACCGTCACGTCGAGACCGCCGAACGTCTGCTGGCCGGCGATGCCGTCGACGATGTCGTCGGCGAGGAGGATCAGCCCGGCGCACGTGCCGTACATCGGCAGACCGGCCGAGATCGCGGAGCGGATCGGCTCCCGCATCCCGAACTGACGTGCGAGCTTGTCGATGACGCTCGACTCGCCGCCCGGGATCACGAGTCCGCGGACGGCGGCCAGCTCGTCCGGCCGCCGCACCCGCACGACGTCGGCGCCGAGCGCGCCCAGTACGCGCTCGTGCTCGCGGACATCGCCCTGGAGGGCGAGCACGCCCACCCGCGCCGACATGCTCAGCGACCGCTCCGCATCACCAGCCGCGCTCGGCGAGCCGGTGCGGAGCGGGGAGGTCGGAGACGTTGATGCCCACCATCGCCTCGCCGAGTCCCCGTGAGACGTCGGCGATGACCTTCGCGTCGTCGTAGAAGGTGGTCGCCTTCACGATCGCGGCGGCGCGCTCGGCGGGGTTGCCCGACTTGAAGATCCCGGAGCCGACGAAGACGCCGTCGGCGCCGAGCTGCATCATCATGGCCGCGTCGGCCGGCGTGGCGACACCGCCGGCGACGAACAGCACGACGGGGAGCGTGCCGGTGGACGCGACCTCGGCGACGAGGTCGTACGGCGCCTGCAGCTCCTTGGCCGCGACGTACAGCTCGTCCTTCGACATGGAGCGCAGCGCGTTGATCTCGGCGTTGATCCTGCGGATGTGCTTGGTGGCCTCCGAGACGTCGCCGGTGCCGGCCTCGCCCTTGGAGCGGATCATGGCCGCGCCCTCGTTGATGCGACGCAGCGCCTCGCCGAGGTTGGTCGCACCGCAGACGAACGGCACCGTGAAGCCCCACTTGTCGATGTGGTTCACGTAGTCGGCCGGGGAGAGCACCTCCGACTCGTCGATGTAGTCGACGCCGAGCTCCTGGAGCACCTGCGCCTCGACGAAGTGGCCGATGCGGGCCTTGGCCATCACCGGGATCGAGACGGCGGAGATGATGCCGTCGATCACGTCGGGGTCGCTCATGCGCGAGACGCCGCCTTCGGCGCGGATGTCGGCCGGCACGCGCTCCAGCGCCATGACCGCGACGGCGCCGGCGTCCTCGGCGATCTTGGCCTGCTCGACGGTGACGACGTCCATGATGACGCCGCCCTTGAGCATCTCGGCGAGTCCGCGCTTGACGCGCCCGGTTCCGGTATCAGCTGCGCTCACGGCAGTCCTCCCTGTTTGATCTATGCCAAAAGCTACCATGTGTCACACGTAGGATCGGACGCAGGGAGGCGAAGACATGGATGCACGGATCACGGGTCGCACGGCGTCCGAGATCGCCGACAGCCTCCGCGCGCTCATCGAGCGCGGCGGACTCCGGCCCGGCGACGGGCTCCCCTCGGTGCGTGCGCTCGCCGAGAGCCTCGGCGTCAATCGCAACACGGCCGTCGCCGCGTACCGCCAGCTGACGCAGGCCGGCGTCGTCGAGACCCGCGGCCGCGGCGGCACGCGCATCGCCGCGCGCGCAGCCGTCGCCCAGGAGGGGTACGCCGCCGACAGCGTGCTGCGCGACGTCGGCACCGGCAATCCCGACCCCGCCCTCATCCCCGACCTGACGGCGGCCCTGACGGCGATGGCCGGGCGGCCCGTCCTCTACGGCGAGCCCGTCATCGACCCCGGGCTCGAGGCGTGGGCGCGCGAATGGATGCGGGAGAGCCTCGCCCCCGCCGACGTGCGCCTCACCGTCACGAGCGGCGCCACCGACTCCATCGAACGGCTGCTCGCCCAGGCCTTGACCCGTGACGACGCCGTCGCCCTCGAGGACCCGTGCTTCCTCGCGAGCATCCACACCGTGCGACTGGCGGGCTATCGTCCCCTGCCCGTCCCCGTGGACGCCGAGGGGATGACGGTGGCCGGCCTCCGAGCGGCACTCGCCGACGGGGCGCGCGCCGTCGTGCTCACCCCGCGCGCCCAGAATCCGACAGGAGCGAGCCTCAGCGCGGAGCGCGCCGCCGCTCTGCGCGACGTGCTGGCGCAGCATCCCTACGTCCTCGTGATCGAGGACGACCACTTCTCGATGCTCGCCCGCACCCCCCTGCACTCCGTCGTCGGGCCGGACCACCGCCGGTGGGCGCTCGTGCGATCGGTGTCGAAGTTCCTGGGACCGGACATGGGCGTCGCCGTCACCGCGTCCGATCCCGAGACGGCCGCCGGCCTCGCGATGCGCCTCACCCCCGGCACGACGTGGGTGAGCCACCTGCTGCAGCGCCTCGCGCACGCGCTCGTCACCGACCCCGTCGCCCGCGCGCGCATCGACGAGGCGCGCACCCACTACGGCGACCGCAACCGCGCGTTCGCCGCGCTCCTGTCGGAGCGGGGACTGCCCACGCCGGTCGGCGACGGGCTCAACCTCTGGGTGCCGCTCGGCGTGCCGGCCCGGGACGTCTCCGGGCAGCTCATGCGCCGCGGCTGGCTCGCCCGCAGCGGCGACGAGTTCGTGCTCGGGGACGCGGCATCCGTCCACCTGCGGCTCACGGTGCACGACCTCGACGACGCCGCCGCCGTGCAGCTGGCCGACGACATCGCCGCCGCCGTGTCGGCCGTCCGGGCGGGAAGTGGGAGGATCGGACGATGAAGATCCTCTCGATCCAGTCCGCGGTCGCCTACGGTCACGTCGGCAATTCCGCCGCCGTCTTCCCGCTGCAGCGCATCGGCGTCGAGGTGCTCCCGGTCTACACCGTGAACTTCTCCAACCACACCGGCTACGGCGCCTGGCGCGGTCCGCTCATCAGTCCCGACGACGTGCGCGCGGTCATCACGGGAATCGAGGAGCGCGGCGTCTTCGGTGAGATCGACGTGGTGCTGTCGGGCTACCAGGGCGGGGAGGGCATCGGCGACGTGATCCTCGACGCGGTGGCGCGGGTGAAAGCGGCCAACCCGTCGGCGATCTACGCCTGCGACCCGGTGATGGGGAACGCGAGATCCGGATGCTTCGTGGCCCCCGCCATCCCGGTGCTGCTGCGCGAGCGGGTGGTCCCGGCGGCCGACATCATCACGCCGAACCAGTTCGAACTCGGCTTCCTCACCGGCACCGAGCCCGACACGATCGACTCGACCCTCGTGGCCGTCGACGCGGTGCGCGCGACGGGTCCCCGCACTGTGCTCGTGACGAGCGTCGAGCGGCCCGACCGCGAAGAGGGCACGATCGAGATGCTCGTCGCCGACGACGCGGGCGCGTGGATCGTGCAGACACCGCAGCTGCCGATGAAGGCCAACGGCTCCGGCGACGTGACCGCGGCCCTGTTCACCGCGCACTACCGCGCGACCGGCGACGCCGCGTCGGCACTCGCCCGCACCACCTCGAGCGTGTTCGACCTGCTCCAGACCACGCTCGACGCCGGCTCCCGCGAGCTGCAGCTCGTCGAGTCGCAGGAGTTCTACGCACACCCCCGCATGCAGTTCGAGGTGCGACAGCTGCGTTGAGCCGCGGGCGCCCCGCGTCGAACGGTCGCAACACGCCGCGAGGCCGGGCGCCTCTACGGTGTGTTGCGACCGGTCGACGGAGGAGCTGACACCTCGCGCACGGGTGGGACTCAGGATGCCGTCGGCCACGCCTCTGCGACGGAGCGCCGCACGTCGCCCAGCAGCTGCGGCAGCGCCTTCGTCTTCGCGATGATCGGGAAGAAGTTCGCGTCGGTCGCCCACCGGGGCACGACGTGCTGGTGGAGATGCCCGTCGACGCCCGCTCCGGCGGCGGCACCCTGGTTCATGCCGAGGTTGAACCCGTCGCACCGCGAGATCGTCCGCAGCACGCGCATGCCGATCTGGGTGAGCTCGCCGATCTCGGCGACCTCCTCGGGCGTCGCGTCGTCGTAGAGCGGGATGTGGCGGTAGGGGCAGACCAGCAGATGGCCCGAGTTGTAGGGGAAGAGGTTCAGCAGCACGTAGGCGGTTCGCCCGCGCGCGACGATCAGTCCGTCCTCGTCCGACATCTCCGGTGCCGCGCAGAAGGGGCATGTGTGCCGCAGCGGCTCCGGACCCGCCTGGATGTACGCCATCCGATGCGGGGTCCACAGCCGCTGGAACTCGTCCGGCACTCCGGGGAGGTCGGATGCCGCGACCAGCCCGTCGATGTCCGGACGGACACCGTCGGGGGTCGCGGCATCCGTCACGCCAGGTCCTCCGCGGTGTTCACGAGCGCGCGCGCGGCGATCGCCGCGTGGATGCGCTGGATCGCGGCATCCACCGGCACGCCGTTCTCCTGCGATCCGTCGCGGAAGCGGAACGAGACCGTGCCGGCGCTGCGATCCTGTTCGCCCGCGATGAGCTGGAGCGGCACCTTCTGGGTGGTGTGCGTGCGGATCTTCTTCTGCATGCGGTCGTCGCTCGCGTCGAGCTCGGCCCGAACGCCCGCGTCGCGCAGACGCACGATCACGTCGTTCAGATAGTCGGCGTAGTCCTCGGCGACGGGGATGCCCACCACCTGCACCGGCGACAGCCACACCGGGAAGGCTCCGGCGTAGTGCTCGAGCAGGATCGCGAAGAACCGCTCGATCGAGCCGAACAGCGCGCGGTGGATCATGATCGGGCGGTGCTTCTCGCCGTCGGGACCGGTGTACTCCAGCTCGAACCGCTCGGGCAGGTTCGGGTCGACCTGCACGGTCGACAGCTGCCAGGTGCGGCCGATGGCATCCTTCGTCTTGAGGTCGATCTTGGGACCGTAGAACGCAGCCTCGCCCGGCACCTCGGTGAGCTTCAGCCCCGACGCCACGGCGACGTTGCGCAGCGCGTTCGTCGAGTAGTCCCAGAACTCGTCCGAGCCGATCCACTTCGACTTCTCGTCGTCGCGCATCGACAGCTCGAGCTCGAAGTCGTCGAGGCCGAAGTCGCGGAGCATGGAGATGACGAACTCGAGAACGCGGGTCGCCTCGGTCTCGAGCTGTTCGGGGGTCACGAACAGGTGCGAGTCGTCCTGGGTGAAGCCGCGCACGCGGGTGAGGCCGTGCAGGGCGCCGGAGAGCTCGTTGCGGTAGACGGTGCCGTTCTCGGCCAGCCGCATCGGCAGGTCGCGGTAACTGCGCGCCCGCTCCTTGTAGATGAGGATGTGCATCGGGCAGTTCATGGGCTTCAGGTAGTAGTCCTGGCCCTGCTTGGTGACGTGCCCCTCGGCATCCCGCTCCTCGTCCATGACGATGGGCGGGAACATGCCGTCCTTGTAGGTGACGAGGTGGTTCGAGGTGAGGAAGAGGTCCTCCTTCGAGATGTGCGGGGTGTACACGTAGGTGTAGCCGCCCTCGATGTGGCGCCGGCGCGCGTGCTGCTCCATCTCCCCGCGGACGACGCCGCCGCGCGGATGCCACACGCTCAGACCCGAGCCGATCTCGTCCGGGAACGAGAAGAGGTCCAGCTCCTTGCCGAGCTTGCGATGGTCGCGCTTGGCGGCCTCCTCGAGGCGCTGCTGGTAGGCGCGCAGCTCGTCCTTGGTCGGCCAGGCCGTGCCGTAGATGCGCTGCAGCTGCGGGTTCTTCTCGCTCCCCCGCCAATACGCGCCGGCGATGCGGGTGAGGTCCCACCCGTTGCCGACGAGGCGGGTGGAGGGAACGTGCGGGCCGCGGCAGAGATCCTTCCAGACCGTCTCGCCGTCGCGGTTCACGTTGTCGTAGATGGTGAGCTCGCCCGCGCCGACCTCGACGTTCGCGCCCTCGGTCTTGTCAGAGCCGCCCTTGAGGCCGATCAGCTCGAGCTTGAACGGCTCGGCGACCAGCTCCTCGCGCGCCTCCTCATCGGTGACGACACGGCGGACGAAGCGCTGACCCTCGCGGACGATGCGCTCCATCTCCTTCTTGATCGCCTTGACGTCCTCCGGAGTGAAGGGCTCGTCGACGCCGAAGTCGTAGTAGAAGCCGTCGGTGATCGGCGGCCCGATGCCGAGGTTCGCCTGCGGTTTGATGCGCTGCACCGCCTGCGCGAGCACGTGCGCGGTGGAATGGCGCAGGATGCTGAGCCCGTCGGGGCTGTCGACGGCGACCGGTTCCACCTCGTCGGATGCCGTGACGGTGGTCGCGAGGTCCTTCAGCTCGCCGTTCACGCGCAGGGCGATCACGGAACGGTCGGGGAACAGCGCGAAGCCGTCGGCGGGAAGCGCGGGGTCGGGCGCGGGGGTGACGTCGGTCAAGGGAACTCTCCAGGAAGTGGCTCGGCTCCCAGGCTACCGGCGCGCAGGATGCCCGCGCGCCGGTGCTCGATCAGAGCGCCCGCATCCTGTTGTTGCGCGCGTCGTGGGTGAGTTCGACCAGGCCGAGCTCCTCCAGCAGCGGCGGCAGGTACATGCCGAAGCGCCCGCGGTATCCCTTGCGCAGGCCGTACCACCCGCCGACCGGGTTCGCCTCTGATCGCCCCCACGCCTCGACGGTTCCCTCGGCGGCGGGCTTCTGCTCGTCCGCGGCGCCCAGCGGCATCCAGTCGCCCTGCTCGCGCAGCCATGCGGCGAGGTCGTCGATCGCGCGCGCTTGGTACTTCAGCGTCGTCGAACCGACGACGCACACCAGTTCGTCACCGTCGCGGTACATCGTGTACGCCGACGATCCGGGCGGCGTCCTCAGCTCCCACGGATCGTCCTTCGTTCCCGCAGCCATCTCGGTCCTTTCGTCCTCGGGAATCGTCCCACTCCGAGGCCCCGGGCGACAGGTCGCCGCTACGCGAGATGCTTGAGGGCCTCGCGTCGCGACAGGGGGCTGAGGTCGTGCGCGGCGACGAACGCCCGCACCCAGTCCGGCGCGACCCGCGCGTAGTCGCGCAGAGCCCACCCGATCGCCTTGCGGAGGAAGAACTCGGGGTGGTCGAGGCTGGGCACGATGGCGGCCGCCAGCAGCGCGGCATCCACCCGCTGCTTCCGGCCGACCTGGGAGATGATCGCGATCCGCCGGATCCACGGATCCGGATCGTCCGCCCATGCCCGCACCAGGGGCGTCGCGAACCCGGGGTCGTCGTCGAGGCGGTCGGCCAGCCGATGCGCGAGCTCGTCGGTGTAGTCCCACCACGCGCCCGTACGCACCATGTGCTCGACCAGCTCGGGCACCGCCGGCTCGCGCCGGACCATCCGCACGCCGAGCAGCGCCATGGCCGCGTAGCGCTCCTCGCGATGGGATGCCTCATCCCAGAGGCCTCTCGCGGCGTCGAGGATCTCGCCGGCCCCCTCCTCCGTCGCGGCCGCTCGCGCGATGCGTCGTGCGTCGGGCACGGTCACGCCGAGGAACGGCATGACCGACTTCATGTACGCCTGCTGTCCCGGGGCGCGGACGGGGTCGGCCGCCTCCCGCAGAGCGGACCGGATGCGGCCCGCGAGATCTGTCACGGCTGCGGCGTCGAGACGACGCGGTCGAGCTGTTCCGTGAGCGGCCGCCACATGCCGACCTCGTAGGCGACGACGAGGCTCACGGGGGCCGCGAGCACGATCAGCAGGCACAGCCACAGCGGCAGACCCGCCGCGGCCGCGACGATCGACAGGACCGCCAGCGCGACGCCGGTGAGCTTGACCGCGCCACCGTGCGGCCAGCCGTGCAGCAGCAGGGCGTGGATGATCAGCAGGGCGGCGAGGTACACGATCACCGGGACGGCGATCGAGGAGATCGCCGTGAGCGTGGTCACGTGGTAGTGGTCGTCGAAGACGTACCCCAGGACGTGCAGGCCCGCTCCGACGGCCGCGATGGCGGCGAAGACGAAGTAGTGCCCGTAGCCCCACGGGAACGCGCGGTCTCGGGCGACTTCGAGCACGGGTCCGGAGGGCAGCAGGAAGTAGGTCCACCACAGCGCGAATGTGAGGGCGACGCCCGCCCCGATCACCGCGACCGCGTCGAGGCTCCATCCCTGCGTCGCCGACACCGCCTGCGCCGCGGAGAGCGTGCCGAGAACGGTCTCGCCGAGCGCGATGATGGCCAGCAGGCTGTACCGCTCGGCGATGTGGTGCGGATGCCACGGCGTCATGCCTTCGCCACGGGCGACTCCGCGCCGTTCCGCGATGTAGGGGCCCGACAGTTCGAGCACCCACAGCAGCGCGGCGGCGATCAGGGTGCCGAGCACGCCGAGCGGGAGGATCGCGGTGAGGACCCAGCCGAACTGGGCGATCCCGATGAACAGGGCGTAGGTGAGCGCGATGCGCCGGTGGGTGGGATCGCCCGCGGCCGCGCGCAGCCACTGTCCGACCATCGCGAGACGCATGACGACGTACCCGGCGACCAGCACTCCGGTGTCGAGCGACGCACCGGCGTCGATCGACGCGAACATCGGCGGGATGCCGATCGCGAGGATGATGACGCCCGTCATCTGCACCATCGTCATGACGCGGAACGCCCAGTCGTCGGTGTCGAACGCCGAAGCGAACCAGGAGTAGTTGATCCACGCCCAGATGATGGCGCCCATCGCGAACGCGAATCCGCCGACCGCCGGCGCGCGCACCATCGCGGTGCTCCGTCTCGCCCCGCGGTGAGGTCGCCACTCGTGTGGAACTGTGCCACGGTGAGTATGCCGGAACGCGCATGGTGGGGTCGGCGGAGAATGCAAAAACCCCCGGCTGGCCGGGGGTTTCAGGTGGTGCGCGATACTGGGATCGAACCAGTGACCTCTTCCGTGTCAGGGAAGCGCGCTACCGCTGCGCCAATCGCGCCTGTACAGGCTGATATTCAATTATGAGCGAGGTGGCGACGGGATTCGAACCCGTGTAAACGGCTTTGCAGGCCGGTGCCTAGCCGCTCGGCCACGCCACCGTGTGGATTGACCCCACGTGCCGGGAGACTTCCGGAGAAGGATCCTGCACTCGAGCGGATGACGAGACTCGAACTCGCGACCCCAACCTTGGCAAGGTTGTGCGCTACCAACTGCGCTACATCCGCATGTCCGGGCTGCCCCGGGCACTCGTAAGACTTTACCCGACCCGGGGGCGTCTGCAAAACCAGACGCGCTGTCCGCGTGGTGACGTCCCGTGGGGTGGTGTAGTTTCCCGGCTCGAGTGTCACGTCGATGACGTGGTGAGCCATCGTGCGATGGTCAGTGAGAACTGTCTAGGAATCTCACGGAAGGACACATACGCACGATGGCTCTTGACCAGTCTGCCCTCCTCGAGTTGCTCGGGGAGCTGAAACTCACAGATGTGAATAACCGGATCCGGGTCGCGACCGAGACGCTCTACCAAGAGCTGATCGACGCGGAAGCGGCCGCGTTCATCGGCGCCGCCCCGTTCGAACGCAGCCCGGACCGGGTGACCCAGCGCAACGGGTCCCGGCTTCGCACGCTCACTACGACCGCGGGTGAGCTCGAGTTGCGGATCCCGAAGCTGCGGCAAGGGTCGTTCTTCCCGTCGCTGCTGGAACGCCGCCGCCGAGTCGATCAAGCACTGTTCGCGGTCGTGATGGAGGCGTACGTGCACGGCGTGAGCACCCGCAAGGTCGACGATCTCGTCAAGGCGCTCGGCGCGGACACCGGCATCTCGAAGTCGGAGGTCTCGCGGATCTGCGGCAACCTCGACGAGGACGTCGCCGCGTTCCGGGACCGGCCGCTCGCAGACACGACATACCCTTACGTGTTCCTCGACGCGACTTACTGCAAAGCCCGCGTCGGCCGGCGCGTCGTCTCCCAAGCCGTGGTCGTCGCGGTCGGTGTCGCCGCCGACGGGCGCCGGGAAGTCCTGGGGTTCGAGGTCGGGGACACCGAATCGCAGCCGTTCTGGACCACGTTCCTCCGATCCCTCAAGGTGTGAAGTTGATCGCTCTCTGGCGGCGTTCTTGCAACGCTCTCTGGCGCTAATTCCCAATCACAAGGATGCTGGCGGCGGCTTCGATGACGTCGTCGGTGATTATCTCGAGCTCGTTGATCTTGAGCACTCTGGCTATCTGAGGGAAGAGCCGTTCGAGCAGGCGGAAGTTGCCGCGGGTGATGCGTTCGATGGAGGCGACGGCTTGGGCGTCGGTGAAATCGTCGGGGTCGAGCGTTCTACCGAGTCTCTTCCAGTGCCGGTCGAGGACAAAGAGGAGTTCGTCGCGTCCAAGCGTTCGGTAGTGGTGGGAAAAGCCGAGGCGGCTATAGAGCTGCGGGTAGTGGCGGAATCGTTGGTCGATGCCGGGCATACCAATCAGGATCATCGAAAGGTGTTCGCGATCATGTCTATCGCGGAGCAGCTCGAGTGCGGTGGGTGTGAGTCGTTCGGCTTCGTCGATGATGAGGAGCTCGACGAGACGGGACTCGCCGCCGCCCCTGAACCGAAACTCGGCCTCGAGTGACCGGAGGTGTTCATCAGCGCAGATCCCGACTCGTGCTTGCCAGTGGTCAATGTCGTGCATGAGGTCTTTGGGTCGGCAGAGGACTTCGGGTGTGTAGAAGACGGTGCGGGATCGGTTGGCGAGGGCGTAGTGCTTGGCGTCGTGATCTCCTCGCGGGCCCCATTCATTGATATAGGGCTCGAGAACGTCCCAATTCGCATAGCGGCGAGCGGAGTTGGTCTTGCCCACGCCGGCGTCGCCGTGACAGATGCCGATCGTTCGTTCCTTGCGCACGGCGTTTGCAAACTCGGTGAAGCGTCGGTGCTCTTTGGTCACGATGAAGGCCTGGTTCATCACTCGTCCTCTTCGTAGGTGCGTAGTCGGCGCCGATGGGGAGCGGGCGCGACGTCGCGCGGCTCCTCACGGACGGAGGTGGTGGGAATGCGGTCGTTGATGACGTGTCGGAGTTGTCGCCGCCGGGCGCGGCGGGCGGTTTCGATGTCGCGGAGGCTGAGTCGGAGATTGGGGTGAGCTTCGTCGACTGCAACACAGACGAAGGTGTCGCGATCGTAGACCCGGATCTCAGAGACGTCGCGGGGGTCATATCGAATCGTGACGGTGTGCCCAACGAAGGGTGCGAGCGTCGGGGCGAGGTAGCGCTGGCCCTGGAAGTGAATGCCATCGCGCTGAACGACGCGATTCTTCGGAACAGTTAGAAGAAGTCCATCGAGCTGTTCGAGGCTGTCAGGCATACGCGGGAGCCAGCCTTCGGCAACCCATGCGTCCCGCGGAGAGGCTCCGAGCTCGCGATGCGGGCGCTCGTTGTAGGTCCTGACGAAGGTGCCAATTGCCTGGTCGAGGGCCGCCAGATCAAGTACTGGGTGGGGGCTTCTGCTGCCGGGCCCGAGGTGCCCCGGGAGGGTAGCGAGGAGTTCGGTGTTGATGGTGCGGAAGAAGCGTTCGATCTTGCCGCGGCCCTGGGGCCTGCCGACGATGGAATGGATGATGCGGATGCGCAGCTCGATGGCGGTGCGCTCGAGGTGGTGGCTGGTGAAGTCGGAGCCGTGGTCGACGTGGAGAACGTCAGGTATTCCGCACATCGCCCACGTCAGGTCGGTTTTCCTCCAGATCGCCTGTCGGAGGGCAAGTGCTGTGTTTATCGCGGACGGCGCCCCGGCGAAGACTATGTAACCGCAGATAGCGCGCGAATAGTCATCCATCACAATGGTCAGCCACGGTCGATCGGGTGCGCCCCCGGCGCCCATGATGAGGATGTCGAGCTCGGTGTGATCTGCCTGCCAGGTGTGGTTGGGGCGTTCGGCGCGTCGGCGAAACACCAGCTCGTGCTTGTCTCGATAGGCGGTCGGTCCTTCCAACGCGAGTGTCACGAGCGCCGGGTCGAGAGCCTGCACGATCTCTCTGACTGTGGCGTAGCTCGGCGCCGACATGCCGTGATGATCGGCTTCAGCGCTTGCGAGGCGGTGCAGCGTCGTCAACGCGGGTCGCGGCCTGTTCAGTGCCAGTCGTTCGATGAACGCCACGAGCTGAGGTGGCGTACGACGTAGCCCAGCATCCGATCGTTGGTGCGGGTCGAGAGTGGTGATGCCGCCTATCCGGTAGAGCTGATGCCAGCGCTGCAGTGTGCGGAGGCCGATGCCGGTGTCACGTGCGAGGGCGGCGAGGGGAATCTGGTCTTCGACGTGAAGTCGGAGAATCCGCCACCGCTCGTCACCGTCCATGGCATTTGCTACATGACGGTGCTCTCGCGGCCGGCGAGGGCTTGCTGGTGACGGTACAGGGTGGCGCGACTCCAGCCGACGAGTCGTGCTGCGTCTTCGGCAGTGCGGCCCTTCGCTCGAGCATCGGCGGCGATGGCGAGCTTGTCGGCGATTACTGCGGGATTGGACAGTGGGCGGCCGAAGCGTGTGCCGTTCTGCCGCGCCGCTGCGATCCCCGCGTTCACTCGCTCGACGATCAGTTCGCGTTCGTACTCGGCGAGGGTGGCCAGCATGTTCAGCATCAGCCTCCCTGTCGACGTCGCCGGGTCGATGCCATCTGAGATAGAGCGAACGTGGATGCCACGGTCACGCAGCAGGTTCACCGTGTTCAGCACGTCGATCAAAGAGCGGCCGAGCCGATCGACTCGCCACACGACCACGGTGTCACCGGACTCCGCGTGCTCGAGGAGCTTCTTCATCCCTCGACGCTCGATCGCGGTCTTGCTCCCGGAGGTGACATCAGCGAACACGTCGCGCTTTTGAACGCCGGCAGCCACCAGCGCGTCGAGCTGCAGCTGCGCATCCTGACTCGATGTGCTCACGCGGGTGTATCCAAGAAGTCTCACTCCACCAGTGTGACTCACAAACCCCTCGCAGTCACGACCCTGAGACGGTTTCTGTTGAGACGCATTTTCGAGACATCGGCGACTTCAGGATTACGGGGACCCGACACCGCGAGAGCGGTGCCGACTGGGCGTCTCGAAAAGCTGCACATTCTTGAGACGTGGGTTCCGAAGGAAGTCGATGAAACTTCCTTTCGCAAGCGGACCATGGACGAAATGTTCATTCGGCGTTTACTCTCATCGGTAACAAAATTTCAGAGTGGCTCTTATGGTGAAGGCTATGACGGATGTGCTCACGGTGGCGGTTCATCCCGCTCCTGGCCACACGCCCGGCCACCTGGTGGTCAGGGCCGAGTCGGCAGGCCAGACGCTGTGGATGTTCGGCGACGCCATCACCGTCCCCCACCAACTGGAGACCCCCGCCTGGCACTCCTGCGGCGACCTCGACCCCGAGCTGGCGCAGAACACCCGCGAGGCCCTCTGGGCCGAGCTGGAGAAACCGAACACGTGGGGTGTGGGCTCCCACTTCCCCCACCTCATCCCCGGCTCCGTCCTCATCGCCGACAGCCGCCGATGGGCCGCCGCGACCCCCGCCGACCCGATCACCACACAACAGCACTGAGCAGTCAGCTCACCGGCCACCGCACACCCTCTCGGTGTGCGGTGGCCCCATCCTCTTCTTTTGGAGTTCACATGCTTGGCATCGTTTCCACCCCGGATGGCACGCCCATCGCCGATGTCGCCGTCAGCAACGGCCGAGACGTCGTGCTCACCGACGCCGATGGTCGATTCGAGCTGCCGGCGGCCACCCCGTTCGTCACCGTCACGGTCCCCGCGGGGTACTCGACCGGCACCTGGTGGCTGCCGGCCGCGGATGACACGCAGCTCGCTTTCGTTCTCGAGCCCCGAGAGCAGACGCTCCCGTATGAGTTCATCCACCTCACCGACACGCATCTGACCATCCCCGCGGTCGAGGCCGTGAACTCAGGCCTGTACTCGGAGGGGAGCATCCCCTCAGAACTCACGGCCTTCCTCGCTTCCCTGCCCGACCGAGCGCCCGCCGCCCAGGCCATCTTCGTGACCGGCGACCTCGCCGACCACGGCATCGCGGAAGAGTTCGAAGCCTTTTCCGATGCCGTCGCGAAGAGCCCGCTGCCGATGCGGGTCGTCCCGGGCAACCACGACCACATGAATGGCACTCACGGCAGCATCATCAGCCGCAACAACTACCTCACCAACACCGGCGACCCGGCACTCTACGAACGCATGATCGGCCCGCGCTGGTACAGCTTCGACATCCCGGGCCTCCACGTGGTGGCCATGGACTGGCACAGCCACGAGACGGGCCACGACCACGACCTGCAGAACGCCTGGCTGAACGCCGACCTCGCCGTCCGCGAGCCCGGAAGCCCCTGGATGCTGCTGTTCCACGACCAGCCCGGCAGCTCACTGCTCGAACACGCGCCCTGGCAGCCGATCGCCGCATTCTCCGGCCACTGGCACACCTCCCGCGTCGTCCGCGTCGACGGGACCCTGCACGTCAACAGCCCCACCACCTTCTTCGCCGGCCTCGACTACACCCCGCCCGCGTACCGACGGGTCATCTGGGACGGCGAACAGATCACCCTGCACACCGAGACGGTCACGATGGTTCCCGACCCGGCGCCGCTCGGAGACACCAGTCGCGCGACCTTCGCGCCCGCCGGCCACGACACACCCGCTGACGACGCCATCGTGTGGCGTGCGCAGCTTCACGGCG
The DNA here is from genome assembly GCF_051549805.1 of Microbacterium fluminis. Lineage (GTDB taxonomy): Bacteria > Actinomycetota > Actinomycetes > Actinomycetales > Microbacteriaceae > Microbacterium. The sequence goes on along the minus strand of NZ_CP196042.1, from coordinate 2,540,061 downwards.
CCGGCCATCGCCAGAACGTCACGGTCGACGGTGAGATCGTCTTCGCCGGCGCACAGATCGAAGACGAGCCCCTGGGGTTCGTCGAAGCTCTCGACCTTACTACCGGCACCCCGGTCTGGACCACCGAGATCGAGTCCGCCGTGAAGACCGCCCCCGTCGTCTGGGGCGACGCGGTCATTGCCGCCACCGTCTCAGGGGATGTCCACGGCCTCGACCGCGCCACCGGCGAACGGCGATGGATGCTCCCCTCCAGCGACCCGCTGCGCCGCTTCGCCTGGAACGCCCCCACCGTGCACGATGGAGTAATCTACATCGGCGACCAGGCCGACCTCCGCGCCATCGACGCAGCCACCGGCGACGTGCTTTGGCGCCGCACCGACATCGCCCCGCACCACAACCTCGTCAACCATTCCCGCCCGCTGATCATCGACGATCTCCTCGTCATGGGCTTCTGGCCCACCCCCCAGCACCCCGTCGGCCTCAATCGCCACACCGGCGAGAACATATGGGCGACCGGGGACGACTCCGGCGAACTCTTCACGGCACTGAAAGCGCTGTTGATCATGGGCACCGCCACCTACGACGCCGCCGAGGACGCCGTCCTGATGCCCGCATTCGCTCACACCGTCCGCGTCGACCGCGAAACCGGGGCGATCGAATGGGTTACCGCGCATCCGGGCGCCTTCAGCCCCGCAAGCCCGATCGTCACACCCAATGGATACGTCGTCACCGCCACCGGACACGGGCTGCTCATGCTCGACCACACCACCGGCGACATCCGATGGGATCGCGAAATCACCGGCGAGGCACCCTTCCCCATGCGTTCCTACAGCAAGGCACCACACCCCGTCATCGCACCGCCCACCCTCATCGCCGATCGACTCGTGCTGCCAGGCCTCGACGGCCTCATCCGCGTCTTCGACCTCGACGGCAACCTCCTCAGCAAATCGCAGATCGGTTCGCCGCTGGCCGCGGAGCTCACAGTCGCGGGAGACCTTCTCCTCACCGTCGGAACCGACGGCATTGTGATCGCGCTCTCCACACCGGCACTCCTCGCCCGTACGACAAACAATCCCGGCGCCCGCGCCGAGGTGTCTGCATGACCGAATCAACCCGAGAATCCGCGGTCGTTCTCTTTGACTGGAACGGGACCGTCGTTCTCGACGCCGACCGCGCCCAAGGCTCACTCAACAGCGTGCTGCACCGCCGAGGCCTGCCACGCCTGGACGCCGATGGATTCGCACGCGAGTTCCACCTCCCGATGCGTCACATGTTCGAACGCCTCGGCGCCTCCGACACCGCCGCCGCCGAACGCGAATGGAACCACGAGATGACCGCCAAAACCACGGCGGCTCGCGAGGGCACCGACACTCTCCGCGCCCTCGCGCTGGCGGGAACCCGACTGGGCGTCGTGTCCGCAGCGGCTGCCGGCTCGGTCCACACCGACATGAACGCGCTCGGTCTCGACGACATCTGGGACTCGGTCGACGCGCCTGCCCCCGACAAGATCGCCGTCCTCCGAGCGCGCCGCGGAAACGAAACGCACGCCTATTACTTCGGTGACACCGTCTACGACATGCAATCCGCTCGCGCCGCCGGATACACCCCCATCGCCGTCGACCGCGGGTACACCGATACCGGCATCCTGCGCCAAGCCGGGGCCACGGCAGTGCTCACCACGTTCGACGAACTGCCGTCAGTCCTGGCTCACCCGATGACCACAACCCAAAGGAGATAACAATGTCCCACGCACTACGCATGTGGCCCCTCGACGGCGCCATCATGAACGCTGACAAGAGCGCCGTCCACTTCGGTGACAGCGGCCCGATCAAGATGCCGCTGCCCACGTTCCTCATCGAGCATGAACAAGGCCTCGTGCTCATCGACACCGGCTTGAACCCCCGGGCGTGGGATGCGCCCGGCCCGGGGGCGATCTACGAAGCGCACGCGGTCTTCCCGTTCGAATGCCCGCCCGGAAACCGCGTAGACGAGCAAATCGCAAAAGCCGGATTCAGCGTCGACGACGTCACTCACGTCATCATCTCTCACGCCCACTTCGACCACACCGGAGGTCTCTATCTGTTCCCCAACGCGAAAGTCATCATCGCTGAAGCAGAACTGGAGTACGCGTACAACCCGATCCCGTTCTACGCCTTCTTCTTCGGTACCGACGACCTCGACAAAGTACCCGACACAGCCTGGCGAAAAATCACCGGCGATCTCGACCTCTTCGGAGACGGCAGCATCCAGATCTTCCTCACCCCCGGGCACACGCCCGGCCAACTCACCACCCTCGTGAAACTCCAGAATCGGAACTTCGTCATCGTCGGAGACGCGGCGCACACCCACACAAATATGGAAGGCGTTCCAAGCCCCGTCGACCTGGACACCGACGCCGCATACCAATCCGTTGAGCGCATCAAGGAAATCGCGGCACAAGCGAACGCAGACATCTGGGTGATGCACGATGATGAGCAATGGCAGAAACTCGCCTACACGGGCACCCCATACAACTGAACAAACTCGGGCCATTTCGTTACCGTTGGCACTCGGAATAGGTTGAACCCGCCACCAAGCGGTCACAGAATACCGCCGCGTAACGGTCAACCCCACACCCTCAAGGCCCGCGGACTGGACGGGGTGAAGTTGGTGATCTCCGATGCTCACACCGGGCTGATCGCCGCGATCGACACCGTGTTCCAAGGCTCGTCATGGCAGCGGTGTCGGGTTCACTTCATGCGGAACGTGCTCGCGAACGTCCCGAAGACCGCCGGCCCGATGGTCGCGTCGATCATCCGCACGATCTTCGCGCAGCCCGACACCGAGCATGTGTTCACCCAGTTCCATGAGGTCGTCCGCATGCTGACCCGGTCGCACCCGAAGATCGCCGGCATGCTCGAGGACGCGAAGAACGACATCCTCGCGTTCTGCGCGTTCCCCGCCGCGCACTGGCGACAGATCTGGTCCACCAACCCGCTCGAACGCGTCAACAAAGAGATCAAACGCCGCACCGACGTGGTCGGCACGTTCCCCAACCCGGCCGCGCTGCTGCGCCTCGCGGGGCACGTCCTGATCGAGCAGCACGATGAATGGGACGGCGCCGACCGCCGCTACTTCTCGGAGCACTCGATGAAGCTCCTCACCGCCGAACACGAGGAGGTGGCGATCCCAGAACTGACCGCGGCATAATCACAACAGCTGACCCTGCACGGTGTTGAGAAACTCCACCACTCAGCGGGACGTCACCGTCCGCGTGTTCCGTCGTCGCGGTGCAATGAGCCGTCCGATATCGGGTAGCATCGATAACCGGCCCACGGGCCGACGGGCGATTGGCGCAGTTGGTAGCGCGCTTCCTTCACACGGAAGAGGTCATCAGTTCGAGTCTGGTATCGCCCACCACGAACCCCCGGCAACCCCGGGGGTTTTCGCATCTGACATCGGATGCCACCGGGCGATCGCCCCGAGGTCAGCGCCGGGCGGTGAGCGACGGCATCCCGCCGCGGCGCGTCATCGCGCGTCCCAGGTCGACCGATCGGCGTCCGGCCGACGCGAGGACCGCGATCACCAGATCCAGCGTCTCTCCGACGATCGCCCGCAGGCGGGCCCCGACGCCGTGCGGTCGCACGTGTCGCCGGAGCCGCCGCGCCGCCAGCAGGGTGCGGGTCTCCTCGCGCATGAGCGGGAGGGACCGCACCACGATGGCGAGGGTGTGCGCCCATTCGTCCACGGGTGCCCGGAGCACGCGCAGCGGGCGTGTCATCCGCAGGAACGCGGAGGGCAGCAGCTCGACAGGGGTCGTCCAGATCACCAGCAGCGAGAGGGCGAAGAACAGCAGTGAGAGCAGGATGCTCTGCACGTACGGCACCCATCCGCCGCCGATGGCGGCCGCCGCGCCGCTGACGATCAGGAGCGCGACCACCCACCAGGGCAGACGCGGCACGACCGACGATGGGAGCCGCGCCATCGTGGTCCCGACGATCACCAGTGCGGCCAGCAGTCCGATGGTCACCCATCCCGGGATCGCGATCGCGAGCACGGTGGAGACCGCGAGGATGGTCAGCTTCGCGACCGGGTCGAGGCGGTGCAGCGGCGACATCCCCGGAACCGCGCGCAGGACGATCCCGGTGCGTCGCGGACGGCGGCGTCGTGCGGCTTCCGCATCCACGGGACGCAGGATGCTGCTCTCCCCCGTCGCCTTGTCCGCCTCGCCGCCGTCGACGATCGTCCCCGCGGACATCGCGACGACGCGGTCGCACGCGATCCCCATCTCCTCGAGGTCGTGCGAGACCACCACGAGCGTCAGGCCGTCGGTGCGGCGCAGATGCCCGAGCAGCGCGAGAAGGCTGCGACGGCTCTCACGGTCGAGCCCGGCCAGAGGCTCGTCGAGCACGAGCACCCGCCGTCCGGCGGCGAGCAGCCCCGCGATCGCGACGCGCCGCATCTGTCCGCCGCTGAGATGATCGATGCTGCGATCGGCGAGCTCCTCGGAGAGACCGACCCGCAGCAGAGCGGAGCGCACGACGTCGTCGCCCTCCTCATCGGCCCGCCCGGAGGCGGCGAGGATGTCCTCGGCCACCGTCGGCCGCTGGAGCTGGAGCCGCGCGTGCTGGAACGACAACGCCACGGCGCCCACGGCGTCGGCGGCGGGCACGTCGTCGACGAGAGCCGCGCCCGAGGTCGGCCGCAGCAGCCCGGCCATCACCCAGGCGAGGGTCGACTTGCCCGAGCCGTTCCCGCCCGTGATCACCACGCCCTCCCCCTCCTGCGCGTCCAGGTCGATGTCGTGCAGCGCCGGCACCTCCCACGGGGTTCCCGCGTCGAATCGGTGGCCCACGCCCCGCAGACGCAGCACGACCGGCGCCGTCGGCTCCGCGGACGGTCCGATCGTGAGAGGCGGTTCGGAGGGTACCGGCCCGCCGGAGGCATCCGCGTCGACCAATCGTCCCCCGCGCATGCCGATCACGCGGTGCGCACGTGCCGCCTCCGCGGGATCGTGGGTCACGTGCACGACCGCTGTGCCGGTGCGCGCGGGCAGCGCGGCCAGCAGATCGAGCACGTCACGCCGACCTTCGGCGTCGAGCATCGATGTCGACTCGTCGGAGATCAGCAACGCGGGCCGGCGGGCGAGGGCGCCCGCGATCGCGAGGCGCTGAAGCTGCCCGCCGGAGAGGGTGTCGGTCCCCGCCGAGGCCAGCCCGTCGAGCCCCACATCGCCGAGCAGGGTCTCGACGTCGACGGAGACGCCCAGTGGCAGACCCCACCGCAGCTCCTCCGTCACCGTGCTCGCGATCACCTGGGAGTCGGCGCGCTGCGCGAGCACGAAGGTTCCGCCCGGTCGACCGAGACCCACGGCACCGGGGCGACGCACCCTCCCGGACTCCGCACGCGCCCCGGCCAGCAGCGCCACGAGGGTCGACTTCCCGGCGCCGTTCGGTCCGACCACGGCGACGAACTCGCCGGGCTCGATGCGCAGATCGAGGTCGGACACAGCCGGCTGCGCCGCACCGGGGTGCCGGTACCCCACGCCCTCGAACACGAGGGGCAGCGGAGCGACGGATGCCTCCTCCCGCCGGGTCGCGTCATCGAGCGGGTCGTCGTCGGCGAGCCACTCCACCCGCCGCGTCACCGCCGACACGACGAGGTGCGTCGCGAGCATCCCCACGACGACCGCGACCGCGACCACGACGGCGACCACCGCCGGCCAGAACGCCAGCAGGGTGTCGACGAGGCGCAGGACGCCGTCGGTGAGCGACGTCGGCAGTCCGAGCTGCGCAGCGACCTGCAGCACGCCCGAGGCCGTCGCGCGGAGCGAGGCGAAGGCCAGATCGCGCGCGGCGGCGAGGACGAAGAGCACCGCGACGGCGCCGGCGGCCGCGATCGGGGCGAGCCCCGCCGCCACCAGGGCGATCGTGCCCGCGCCGCCGCCTCGCCGGCGCACGATGCCGCACAGTCCCCCGAGGACCGCGCAGCCGATCGTGACGACCGTCGCGGCGCCCCCGCCCACCAGGAAGGCCACGAACGCCCCCGCCACCGCTCCCGCGATCACCGCACGGAGTCGGCGTCGCCGACCGACGATCGCGAACGGCACCACTGCCAGCAGCTCGATGGCCCCGAGGTGCGGCAGCATCCGCCCGATCGTCACGACCACCGCGGCCACGGCCGTGAGCACCGCGGCGTCCGCGATCTCGATCGGCCGAAGAGCGGCCCTCCGCGGGGTCGCGTCGGTGTCGGGGACGGTGTCGATGCTCATCCGCAACAGCGCACCACATCCGCGTCGATAAAGCGCTGAGAATCGGCCGTGCGGAGCGCCGTCTTGCGTGCCGCGCGATCGGGCTGACAGGCTCGGGAGATGGTCTCAGGACTCGCCGGATGGCACCTGCTCATCCTCCTCGCCCTTGTCATCCCGTTCGTGCTGGCGGCGGTGAGCATCGCGCGCAACAGGGCCACGACGGGCACCGCCAAGGCCGTCTGGGTCCTCGTGATCCTGCTGTTCCCTCTCGTCGGAGCGATCCTGTGGTTCCTCGTCGGACGTCGCTCAGGAGGCGATCCCGCCGGCGCCGCCTGACTGCAGCGAGCCGGGTCCACGCGGTCTTCAGCGTTCGACGGACCAGCCGTAGCGCTGCTGCAGCGCCTGCGCGATGCGCGCGAAGCGCTCCCGGTCGAGCGCCGCGGCCTCGCGCCGCATCCCCGATCCGTGCACGAGGTACAGCTGCTCGATGTCGACCCACGATGGGCGGCCCTGTCCGTCCCACGGCCCCGTCCCGATCGCGAGGAAGTCGCGGTCGCCGTCGTGCGCCTTGCTCGTGAGCCGCACCGCGTACACCCGGTCGGTGCTCTGTCGCGCGATCACGAGCACCGGTCGGTCTTTGCCGCGGCCGTCGTTCTCGGCGTAGGGCACCCAGGTCCACACGATCTCGCCCGCGTCCGGGTCGCCGTCGCGCTCCGGCGCGTACGTGATCGTGAGGTCGCGCGGCCCCGGCGGACGCACCTCGGACGTGGCGGTGGCACCGGACCGGCCGGCGGCGTCGGCGGAGACGGATGCCGCAGCATCCGTCCGACTCCCCGCGGCGGTGGAGCGAGGGCGCGCGGGGCTCACCGCGTCGAGCAGGCGGGAGAGGAAGCCGGTCAGGCCGGAGCGCGGGGTCACACGGTCACCCTAGCTCTGCCGGACGAACGCGAAGGAGGGGCGCCGCGATCTCTCGCGACACCCCTCCTCCGTGCTGTGGTGTGTGCTGGTTCGTGATCAGTCGACGATCAGCGGGCGTCCGTGAGGACGTAGCCCTCCTCGCCGTGGACGATCGTGTCGATGCCCGCGATCTCGTCCTCGTTCTTCACGCGGAAGCCGATCGTCTTCTCGATCGCGAAGCCGATGATCAGCGTCAGGACGAAGGAGTAGATCAGCACCGAGAAGGCGGCGATCGCCTGCACGAGCAGCTGCGTTCCGTCGCCGCCCATGAACAGGCCGGTGCCGTTGGCGAAGAAGCCCAGGTACAGGGTTCCGATGAGGCCGCCGACGAGGTGGACGCCCACGACGTCGAGCGAGTCGTCGAAGCCGAGCTTGAACTTGAGGTCCACCGCGAGGGCGCAGACCGCACCGGCGATCAGGCCGAGCACGATGGCCCAGACCGGCTGGAGCGCGGCGCACGCCGGGGTGATCGCGACCAGACCGGCGACGGCACCCGAGGCGGCACCCACCGACGTGGGCTTGCCGTCGCGGATCTTCTCGACGATCAGCCACGCGAGGAGCGCCGCGGCCGGTGCCGCGATGGTGTTGACGAACGCGATCGCCGCGGTGTTGTCGGCGGCGAGCTCGGAGCCGGCGTTGAAGCCGAACCAGCCGAACCACAGCAGACCGGCGCCGAGGAGCACGAACGGCGGGTTGTGCGGGACGTGGATGCCCTTCTTGAAGCCGACGCGGCGACCGAGCACGAGTGCGAGCGCGAGGGCTGCGGCACCGGCGTTGATGTGGACCGCGGTGCCACCGGCGAAGTCGATCGCGCCGACGCCGAACCACGTCTGCAGGCCGTAGGTGATCCAGCCGCCGTACGAGAAGGCACCCGTGGCGGGGTCGAGGCCGAAGTTGAACACCCAGCTGGCGACCGGGAAGTAGACGATCGTCGCCCAGATCGCGGCGAAGATCATCCACGAGCCGAACTTGGCACGGTCGGCGATCGCGCCGGAGATGAGCGCGACCGTGATGATCGCGAACGTGGCCTGGAAGGCGACGAATGCCATCGGCGGGTACAGCGCGCCGTCAGGCGTCGTGAGCAGGCTCGAGAGTCCGAACTCGCTCGCGTCGAACGTCCAGGGGAAGTTGATGGTGCCTGCGCTGGTCGCGGGGAACGCGATCGCGAAGCCGTAGAGCACCCAGAGCACGCCGATCAGGCCCATGGCGCCGAAGCTGAGCATCATCATGCTGATGACGCTCTTGGCCTTGACGAGACCGCCGTAGAAGAACGCGAGCCCGGGAGTCATGAGCAGCACGAGTGCCGCGGCTAGCAGGATGAATGCGGTGTTGCCTTGATCCATCTCGTGTGGAACCTCTCTGCAGGGACGCAGCAATGTCGCGTCGGGTGCGCCCAGTCTCCCTATGCGGCGTTACCGAGTGCGTGCACCTCGTGTTTCGAGGACGTTACGCGCCGCGCGCCCCGGTAAACATCAGGTTTCGTCGTGCCCGGGACATGCTCGCGATCCGGGATTCACTCGTGCGTGAGGGCCACGAGACGCGAGATCGCGCGCAGGTACTTCTTGCGGTAGCCGCCGGCGAGCATCTCGTCGCCGAACACCTGATCCAGCGGGATGCCGGTCGCGCGCACCGGGATCTGCGCGTCGTACGCACGATCGATGAAGGCGACGAACCGCAGGGCCGCCGACTGGTCGGTGAGCTGCATGACATCCCGGATCCCGATCAGGACGAGATCGTCGAGCAACCGGATGTAGCGGCTCGGGTGCACCTGCGCCAGGTGCGCGATGAGCGCGGTGAACGCGTCGTCCGAGACGAGCCCCGTCGCCGAGGCATCCGTCACCGTCCGCTCGTACTCGGTATCGGCGACCACCACCGCGGAGCCGTCGACCGCGCGCTGGCGGTAGTCGGTGCCGTCGATGCGCAGCGTCTGGAAGCTCGCGCTCATCGCGTGGATCTCGCGGAGGAAGTCCTGCGCCGCGAACCTGCCCTCGCCGAGCGCGTTCGGCGGGGTGTTGGAGGTGGCCGCCAGGCGCGTGCCCGAGGCGACCAGCTCGCCGAGCAGTCGCGTCATCACCATCGTGTCGCCGGGATCGTCGAGCTCGAACTCGTCGATGCACAGCAGATCCGAGCCGCGGAAGAGTTCGACGGTCTTCTGATACCCCAGCGCGCCGACCAGCGCCGTGTACTCGATGAACGACCCGAAGTACTTCCGACGTGCGGGCAGGGCGTGGTAGACGGATGCCAGCAGGTGGGTCTTCCCCACGCCGAACCCGCCGTCGAGGTACACGCCGGGCTTCACCTCGGGCGCCTTCTTGGCGCGGCGGAAGAGTCCGCCGCCCTTGGGGGCGGGGCCGCCGCTGCCGGCGAACGCCTGCAGGATCTCCTTCGCCTCCTGCTGCGACGGGTACGCGTCGTCGGCCCGGTACGAGTCGAACGTGGCGCCGTCGAACTGCGGCGGCGGCACGAGGGCGGCGACCATGTCGGCCCCGGAGACCTGCGGGGTGAGGTCGGCGATGTGCACGATGCCGGTGCGCGCCGAGGTCGGGGCCTGAGTCATGGCGGGAATCCTGTGTCGCAGTCTTACGGAACGGGAGCGCGTCCGCCGCGAGCGCATAGGGTCGAAGGGACGGTGTCAACCCTAACGCCGTCCTCCCGCCGCCCTCTCCCGGACGCCTCGCTCCGGGCGACACCCTCAGGAGCATGCCGTGACCGTCGCCACCGACACCTCGAACCCGAAGTTCGCCGAGTACGCCCATCCCGAGCGGCTCGTCTCGACGCAGTGGCTCGAGGAGCGGCTCGGTCAGCCGGGACTCGTCGTGGTCGAGTCCGACGAGGACGTGCTGCTGTACGAGACCGGCCACATCCCCGGTGCGGTGAAGGTCGACTGGCACACCGAGCTCAACGACCCCGTCGTCCGCGACTACGTCGACGGCGCCGGTTTCGCCGAGCTGCTCGGCCGCAAGGGCATCTCGCGCGACGACACGGTGGTGATCTACGGCGACAAGAACAACTGGTGGGCCGCCTACGCGCTCTGGGTGTTCTCGCTGTTCGGCCACGACGACGTGCGGCTGCTCGACGGCGGCCGCGACCGGTGGATCTCCGAGGGGCGTGCGGTGACGACGGATGCCTCGACCCGCGCGGCCACGCTGTACCCGGTCGTCGAGCGCGACGACTCGGCGCTCCGCGCGTACAAGGACGACGTGCTCGCCCACCTCGGCAACCCGCTTATCGACGTGCGCTCCCCGGAGGAGTACTCGGGCGAGCGCACCACCGCCCCCGCCTACCCCGAGGAGGGCGCGTTGCGCGCGGGGCACATCCCGTCCGCGCAGAGCGTGCCGTGGGGCAAGGCCGTGGCGGAGGACGGCGGCTTCAAGAGCCGTGCGGAGCTCGAGGCCGTGTACCTCGACGGCGCGGGGCTGCGCGCCGGCGACAGCGTCGTGGCCTACTGCCGCATCGGCGAGCGGTCGAGCCACACCTGGTTCGTGCTGCAGCACCTGCTCGGCTTCGAGGGGGTGCGCAACTACGACGGTTCGTGGACCGAGTGGGGCAGCGCCGTGCGCGTCCCGATCGTGACCGGCGCCGAGCCGGGCGCGGTCCCGACGCGCTGAGCGACCGGGCCGCGCACCGCGGTGGGAGGATGGAGCGGATGACCGACACCGCCGTGCCCGCCCTGCTCGCCGAGTTCCGCGACGACTTCCTCGATCTGCCGGAGCCCGAGCGACTGCAGCTGCTGCTGGAGTTCTCGATGGAGCTCCCCGACATGCCCGAGCGGTACGCCGACCACCCCGAGCTGTGCGAGCGGGTCGCGGAGTGCCAGTCGCCCGTCTACATCGTCATCGACCGCACGGAGGACGGCACCGTCGCGATGCACGCCACAGCGCCGAAGGAGGCGCCCACGACACGGGGGTTCGCCAGCATCCTCGCCCAAGGACTGACCGGACTCACCGCCGAGCAGGTCCTGGCGGTGCCCGACGACTACCCGCAGAGCCTCGGTCTCACCCGGGCGGTGTCGCCGTTGCGGATCGCCGGCATGACCGGCATGCTGCTGCGCGCGAAGCGTCAGGTGCGAGCCAAGTTCGACCTCTGACGGGTCACGCGGCGGGATCGGGCGCCGTGTCGAGCACGTGCGCGGCGACCCAGCGGCGGATCGTCTCGTTCCACCGCTCCTGGTCGTAGTTCCACAGCTTCGTGTGGCGCGCGACCTCGAAGACCTCGAGCTCGACCAGGTCGGGTCGGGCGTCGGCGAGCAGGTGCGAGGCATCCGATGGCACGAATCCGTCATCGTCCGAATGCAGGACGAGGATCGGATGCCTCAGCTCCCCCGCGCGCGCCACCACGTCGAGGGCTTCGAACGGGATCGGCGACCGCGACCCCGCGGCACGCGAGGCCCACGGCGACTGCAGGGCGCTGATCGCCAGTTCGGGGATGGGCTTGGGAAGATGCAGCAGGCGAGCCTGGTAGTCGAGCACCACGCGCCAATCGACGACCGGGGAATCCAGCACGATGCCGACGATGGCGTCGGCGTGCGCGGAGCCGAGCGCCGCCTGGAGCACGACCGCACCGCCCATCGACCAGCCCATGAGAACGATGCGCGTGGCGCCGCGGCGACGGGCGAACCCGATCGCGGCGTCGACGTCGCGCCACTCCGTCGCGCCGAGCGCATAGGTTCCGGTGCGGCTCCGCGGCGCTTCGCCGTCGTTGCGGTACGACACGATGAGCGTCGAGAGTCCCAGGCCGTGGAACACGGGCACGGCGCGCAGGCACTCGGATCGCGTGGTACCGCGACCGTGCACCTGGATGACCCACGTGTCGGAGGCATCCTCCGACGGGAAGAGCCACGCCGGGCACGGACCGACCGGCGACCCGATCAGCTCGGGGGTGAAGGGCAGGTGGAGCTCTTCGGGACGGGCGTAGTACCAGCCGCTGAACGCCGCATCGGGGGCGAGGCGCGCCCCCTCGGTGACGTGGGTGAGCAGCTTGCGCTTGACCGTCGTGGCGTCTTCGGACAGCACGGATCCGAGCTTCACGTACTGCTCGGTGCCGGTCACGAACAGGCCGTAGCGACCGGGCAGCGCGGTGTCGGCGGAGCGGGTCAGCGTGACCGTCTGGGCAGCCGTGTCCAGCGCCACCAGCCGCGTGTCGGGCACACGGGGAGACGGGGTCACGACGCGGCGGGCGACGCGCAGGGAGACCACGCCCAGAGCCGCGACGGTGAAGGTGAGGGCACCCGCCAGCAGCCCCACCGTCGTCTTGACGGCGGTGGCGAGGAGAGGGGATGCGCCGGGCGATGCGGCGCGCCTGGGGGCGACCATCGAGGCCTCAGCCTAGTCTGTCGACGTGACTGAGCACGGCCGTCCGTCGGCCCCGTCCCTCTTCGACCACGCCGTCGAGGAGATCCGCGCCACGGAGTTCCGCGACGACCTCGTCGTGCGCGAGATCACCGCGCCCGCCGGCGTCGCACCCTTCTCGCTCGCGGTGGCCGCCGACATCCGTCCCGAGGTCGACGGCGTCGACTCGCCCTACGGCACCGGCCGGTTCATCCTGCTCCACGACCCCGACGAGCCCTCGGCGTGGGGCGGCCCCTGGCGGATCGTCTGCTTCGCGCAGGCACCGCTCGAGCCCGAGATCGGCACCGATGCGCTGCTGGCGGATGTCGCGTGGTCCTGGCTGGTCGACGCGCTCGACTCCCGCGCGGCGGCGTACCACTCGGCATCCGGGACCGCCACGAAGACCCTGTCGAAGGGGTTCGGCTCGCTCGCCGAGGAGGGCGACGGCGCGCAGATCGAGTTGCGAGCGTCGTGGACGCCGTCGGGTAGCCTGTCTCCGCACATCGAGGCGTGGGCGGAGCTCGTGTGCATGCTCGGGGGACTTCCCCCCGGATCGGAAGGGATCGCAGTGCTCGGTTCGCACAGGTCGACGCGTGGCTGAGTACACGGTCATCTCGGATCACGAGGGACTCGAGGCCGCGGCGAGAGCCCTTGCGGGCGGCTCCGGCCCCGTCGCCGTCGACGTCGAGCGCGCCTCGGGGTTCCGCTACTCGCAGCGTGCCTACCTCGTGCAGCTGTTCCGCCGTGACGCCGGAGTCTTCCTCATCGACCCGCCCGCCCTCGGCGACGTCTCGGCGATCCAGAACGCGATCGGCGACGTCGAATGGGTGCTGCACGCGGCCAGTCAGGACCTCCCTTCGCTGCGAGAACTGCATCTCGTGCCGCCGACGATCTTCGACACCGAGCTCGCCGCCCGCCTGCTCGGGCACGAGCGGGTCGGCCTCGGAGCGGTGGTCGAGACCACCCTGGGCATCACGCTCGCGAAGGAGCACTCCGCCTCCGACTGGTCGACGCGGCCGCTCCCCCAGTCGTGGCTCGAGTATGCCGCGCTCGACGTGGAGCACCTCATCGACGTGCGCGACGTGCTCGTCGCCGAGCTCGACGAGCAGGACAAGGCCCGCTTCGCCGCGGAGGAGTTCGAGGCGGTGCGCACGCGCGAGCCGCGTCCGCCGCGCGACGACCCGTGGCGTCGGCTGAGCGGGCTGCACACGGTGCGGGGCCGCCGCAACCTCGCGATCGCGCGCGCCCTGTGGACGGCACGCGAGGAATACGCCCGGGAGCAGGATGTCTCCCCCGGCCGTCTGGTGCCCGATCGCGCCCTCGTGGCCGCGGTCGCCGGAGCACCTGCGACGAAGCAGGACCTGGCGCGCATCAAGGAGTTCACCGGCCGAGCCAGCCGCACGCAGCTCGATCGGTGGTGGGCGGCGATCGAGGCCGGACGCGCCGAGACCGACCTGCCGCCGGAGCGGGTCTCCACGGGAGAGTCGCTCCCCCCGCCCCGCGCGTGGCCTGATCGCAACCCCGCCGCCGACGCACGGCTCAAGGCGGCGCGACCGGTGGTCGAGGCGCATGCCGAAGCCCTGCACATGCCCACCGAGAACCTCTTGACGCCCGATCTGCTGCGCCGGGTCGCCTGGGCACCGCCGGCGGACGTCACGGCGGACAGCATCGGCGCCGCCCTCGCGGCGCTGGGCGCGCGCGCCTGGCAGATTGAGCAGACTGCACAGCTGATCGCCTCAGCCTTTGTCGATTCCGTGCAAGAGCCCGAGAACGCCCCGGAGACGGGTTCGTAGGTTCGGACCAACCGATTCCGGGCGCTCCGAGGCCCCGCCTAGGCTGGCTGCATTCCCAACTTTTGGAGGCAGAGTGGCCGAGATCTCGGACGTCTTCTTCGTCGACGGCATGCGCACACCTTTCGGTCGCGCCGGCGAGAAGGGCATGTATTGGAGCACCCGTGCGGACGACCTCGCCGTCAAGGCGACGATCGGACTCATGGAGCGCAATCCGGCGGTGCCCGCCGCGCGCATCGACGACGTCGCCCTCGCGGCGACCTCGCAGACCGGTGACCAGGGGCTGACGCTCGGCCGCTCCGTCGCGCTCCTGGCCGGGCTGCCGCAGACCGTCCCGGGCTTCGCGATCGACCGCATGTGCGCCGGCGCCATGACGAGCGTGACCACGATGGCGGGCTCGATCGGTGTCGGCATGTACGACCTCGCTCTCGCGGGCGGTGTCGAGCACATGGGTCGCCACCCCCTCGACGGCAGCAACGTCGATCCGAACCCGCGTTTCGTCGCGGAGAAGCTGGTCAGCCCCGATGCCCTCAACATGGGCATCACCGCCGAGCGCATCTTCGACCGGTTCCCGCAGTTCACCAAGGAACGCTCCGACCGTTACGGCATGCTCAGCCAGCACAAGGCGCAGGCCGCCTACGACGCGGGGAAGTTCCAGCCCGATCTGGTGCCCGTCGCGGTCAAGGGCGCCGACGGTGCGTGGGGCCTGGCCACCGAGGACGAGGGACGCCGTCCCGAGACGACGATGGAGGGGCTCGCCACCCTGAAGACGCCGTTCCGCCCGCATGGCAGGGTGACGGCGGGGACGTCCTCGCCGCTGACCGACGGCGCGACGATGTCGCTCCTGGCCGGCGGCGCCGCCGTCAAGGAACTGGGCCTGACGCCCAAGATGAAGCTCGTCTCGTTCGCGTTCGCCGGCGTCGAGCCCGAGGTCATGGGCATCGGCCCGATCCCGTCGACGGAGAAGGCCCTGAAGAAGGCCGGGCTCACCATCGCGGACATCGGTCTGTTCGAGCTCAACGAGGCGTTCGCCATCCAGGTGATCTCGCTCCTCGACCACTTCGGCATCGCCGACGACGACCCCCGCGTCAACGGCTGGGGCGGTGCGATCGCGCTCGGGCACCCGCTCGCGGCATCCGGCGTCCGCCTCATGATCCAGCTCGCGGCCCAGTTCGCCGAGCGCCCCGACGTGCGCTACGGCCTCACCGCGATGTGCGTGGGCCTGGGCCAGGGCGGCTCGGTCATCTGGGAGAACCCGCACTACAACGGCAAGAAGAAGTAAGGGCTCCGACGGATGACGAACACCGCCTCTGGACAGTACGACACGATCGACTTCTCGCCCCTCGACGCCCTCGCCGACGGCGAGGTGGTCACCCACTCGCGTGTGCGCGACGTGCGGCTCCCCTCGGGCAGGACGCTCGCGCTCATCACCCTCGACAACGGTCGCGACCACACCCGGCCGAACACCCTCGGCCCGACGACGCTCACCGAGCTCGGCGGGGTGCTCGACACCCTCGCCGCGCGCGCGCGCAGCGGCGAGATCGCGGCGGTCGCCATCACCGGCAAGCAGTACATCCTCGCCGCCGGGGCCGACCTCAGCGACATCGGCCGGGTGGGCTCCAAGGACAACGCCCGCCTCGTCGCACAGCTCGGCCACCGCGTGCTGGGCAAGCTGAGCGAGCTCGGCGTGCCGTCGTTCGCCTTCGTGAACGGGCTCGCGCTCGGCGGCGGTCTCGAGATCGCGCTCAACTCCACCTATCGCACGGTGGACGCCTCCGCCGCCGCGATCGCGCTGCCCGAGGTGTTCCTCGGTCTCATCCCGGGATGGGGCGGGGCGTACCTGCTGCCGAACCTGATCGGCATCGAGAACGCCCTCGAGGTCGTGATCTCGAACCCGCTGAAGCAGAACCGCATGCTCAAGCCGCAGCAGGCGCACGACCTCGGGATCATGGACGCGATCTTCCCGGCCGCGAACTACCTCGAGAACTCGCTCGCCTGGGCCGACGGCGTGCTCACCGGACGCGTCAAGGTCGAGCGCAAGAACGAGCCGGGCAAGCTCGAGCGGCTCACCAAGTGGCCGATCGCGATCAAGATGGCGCGCGGCATGCTCGAGAGCCGCATCGGCACGGTGCCGAAGTCCCCGTACATCGCCCTCGACCTGCTCGACAAGGCGAAGGGCGGCACGAAGGCCGAGGGATTCGCGCGAGAGGACGAGGCGCTGGCCGAGCTCGTCACCGGCGACCAGTTCGCGGCATCCATGTACGCCTTCGACCTCGTGCAGAAGCGCGCCAAGCGTCCGGTCGGCGCCCCCGACAAGGCGCTGGCCAAGAAGGTCACGAAGGTCGGCATCATCGGAGCCGGTCTCATGGCGAGCCAGTTCGCGCTGCTGTTCCTGCGCCGACTGCAGGTGCCGGTGCTCATCACCGACCTCGACCAGGCGCGCGTCGACAAGGGGCTCGGCTACATCCGCGACGAGATCGGGAAGCTCCAGGAGAAGGGGCGTATCGACGGCGACACCGCCAACAAGCTGCGCGCCCTCGTCCACGGCACCACCGACAAGAGCGAGTACGCGGACTGCGACTTCGTGATCGAGGCCGTGTTCGAGGAGACCGGCGTCAAGCAGCAGGTGTTCGCCGAGATCGAGCCGATCGTCGCCGAGGACGCCATCCTCGCCACCAACACCTCGTCGCTGTCGGTCGAGGAGATCGGCGCCAAGCTCGCGCACCCCGAGCGCCTCGTCGGGTTCCACTTCTTCAACCCGGTCGCGGTGATGCCGCTGATCGAGATCGTGAAGACGCCGCAGACGACGGATGCCGCGCTGTCGACGGCCTTCGTGGTGGCCAAGGCGCTGGGCAAGAACGCGGTGCTGACCGCCGACGCCCCCGGCTTCGTCGTCAACCGGCTGCTCGCCAAGGTCATGGGCGAGGCGGCGCGCGCCGTCTACGAGGGCACTCCGCTCCTCACGGTCGAGAAGGCGTTCGCGCCCCTCGGCCTGCCGATGACGCCGTTCCAGCTGATCGATCTCGTGGGCTGGAAGGTCGCCGCGCACGTGCAGGACACGATGGCGCACGCGTTCCCCGACCGGTTCTACGCCTCGGAGAACTTCCACCAGCTCGCCGAGCTCCCCGAGGTCGTCGAGAAGGACAAGTCCGGGCGCGTCACCGGGTGGACGAAGGCTGCCTCGACGGTGCTCAAGGGTGCCGTCGGCTCGAGCGCAGCGTCCGAGTCCGAGATCCTCACCCGCGTGCAGGACGGTCTCGCCCAGGAGATCCGGATCATGCTCGACGAGGGCGTCGTGCCCGAGGTGGAGGACATCGATCTGTGCCTCATCCTCGGCGCCGGCTGGCCGTTCATCGACGGCGGCGCCTCGCCCTACCTCGATCGCGAGGGAGCGTCGGCGCGCGTGTTCGGCGGCACGTTCCACGACCCGGTGATCCGCGGAATCGGCGACTGAGGCATCCGGTCGCGAAAGGGCACGTCTTCCGGGACGTGCCCTTTCCTGTTGCGGTCGCGCGATGATATGTTCTGAACATGTTCAGTGAATCGGCTCCGTCCACGAAGAGCGAGCGGACCAGAGGGATGCTGCGCGACATCGCCCTGCGGTCCTTCCGCGAACGCGGCTACGACGACACCACGATCCGGCTCATCGCGCAGGAGGCGGGCGTGTCGGTCGGCACCACCAACTACCACTTCGCGTCGAAGAACCACCTCGTGCAGGAGCTGTACCTCGACGTGCAGGAGGCGCATCGCGATGCGGCGCTCCCCCTGCTGGCGGCCGAGGACGACCTCGTCGAGCGTCTCCGCATCGTCTATCGCACCGGCATAGACGTGCTCGAGCCGTACCACCGCTTCGCGCCGGGGTTCCTGTCGGCGGCGGTGTCGCCGAAGTCCCCGATCAACCCGCTGTCGGATGAGTCCGCCCCGGCCCGCGACATCGTCGAGGGGCTCTTCGTCGAAGCCGTCACCGGGGCGGGCAGGGGACGGGTCCCGGCCGAGTTCGAGGAGCGACTCCCCCAGGCCCTCTTCCTCGCCCACCTCCTGCTCGCGCTGTTCTGGGTCTACGACCGCTCGGACGATCGTGCGCGCACCCGGATGCTGCTCGACCGCGGCCTCGGACTCTTCAAGCTCGCGCTCCCGCTCCTGAAGCTCCCTCTGCTGCGCGGCCCGCTCCGCGAGCTGCTGAGCCTCGTGGGCGAGGTGCGTGCATGAGCGATCCCGAGGACGTCGAGCCGTCTCCACGTACCGCCGAGGAGCCGATGGCCTTCACGCGCGATGAGTTCCTCCGCGGAGTCATGGCTTCATGGATCGCGTTCAACCTCGTGTGGGTGGCGTTCATCGTGTTCTGGCCGGGCAGCGGAGGGCCGCTCGCGGGACTGCTCTTCGGCTTCGTCTATCTCCTGGCGTCGGCACCCGCGTCGGGCGTGGTTACTGCCGTGTTCGCCTACCCCGTCTGCATCATCGGGCGAACCATGCGGCGGCGACGTGGCGTCTCACTGCACGTCGCCGTGCACGCTCTCGTAGGCACGGTCATCGGTGGGCTCGTGATCGGTGTCGTTGCACTGTGGTTCCGGCAAGGCATCGATGTTCTGAATCCCTTCGTGCTGTCCACACTGCTGTCGGCTACGGTCGCCCTCCCGCTCGGCTGGGCGTGGGCCTACTGCCGTGCCCGACGCTCCGACGCGCAGGTGTCGAGGCATCCATCCGTCGGCCCCTCGCTCGCAGACGGCGGTGCGGCATCGTGAGCGTCCCCGCACGGGTCGTCCGTACGGACATGGAGCCGATGGCGTTCACGACCGGCGAGTTCCTGCGCGGCGCACTCTCCGCCTGGCTCTGGTTCCTCGGGCTGTCCACCGCGGGGTTCGGGATCTTCTTCTTGACGGCGCTCCCGATCGTCGTGGTGTACACCGTTCCGATCTCGTTCGCGGCCGCCATCCTCGGCGCGGCTCCCGCGCTGGGGCTGGGGTGGATCCTTCGTCGGCAGCCCTCGGTCGAACTCCACGCGGCGGCGTTCACGGTCTACGGATTCGTCTTCGGCGTCGCGGCCACCGCCGTCACGCTCGCCGTGATGGGTGGGGTCTACGCCGCCGGGGCGGTGTTCTGGATCATCCCCGTCGCGTGCTCGACGATCGCGATGCCCCTCGGCTGGGCGCGTGGCTCGCGTGCCGCACGACGATCCGTGCCGCGCATCGTGCACCTCGACCCGGACGCGGAGGCCGAGGGCCGCCTCGCCTCCTGACAGCCCCGGGTCCGGGACTCGGAGATCGGACGAGCAGCGGGCGGGCAGCTGATGTTCGGTCCGATTCCCGGCCGATCTCCGCTTGCCGGATCGGCGCCGGCGTGAGTCCCGGGCTACTGCGGGGGCGTGTGCTCCCAGTCGGGGATCGTCGGGATGGTGCCGGTGGCGGCGCCGCGGGCGACGGGGATGCGGGTGCCGAGCACCTGGGCCACGACGTCCTGGGCGATCTTCGCGGCGGTGAGTCCGGCATCCTCGAGGATCTGCTCGCGCGAGGCGTGATCGATGAACTCGTCCGGCACGCCGAGCTCGTCGACGGCCGTGTCGACGCCGGCCTCGCGCAGCACCTGCCGCACGCGCGTGCCGATGCCGCCGACGCGGATGCCGTCCTCGATCGTGATGACGAGGCGATGGGATGCCGCCAGCTCGACGATCGACGGCTGCACGGGGATCGCCCAGCGCGGGTCGACCACGGTCGCACCGATGCCCTGGTCGCGGAGGCGACCGGCGACCTCCATCGCGAGGTGCGCCATCGGACCGATGCCGACCAGCAGCACGTCCTTCGCGTCGGAGACCGCGAGCACGTCCACCCCGTCGGAGAGCCGCTCGACCGCGGGGAGGTCGGCGGCGACCGAGCCCTTCGGGAACCGCAGCACGGTCGGGGCGTCCTCGACCGCGACCGCCTCGCGCAGCTCCTCGCGCAGGCGCGCGGCGTCGCGGGGCACGGCGATGCGGATGTGCGGCACGAGCTGCAGCATCGCGAGGTCCCAGATGCCGTGATGGCTGGGGCCGTCGGGACCCGTCACCCCGGCCCGATCGAGGACGAACGTGACGCCGGCGCGGTGCAGCGCGACATCCATCACCACCTGGTCGAACGCGCGGTTCATGAACGTGGCGTAGATCGCCACCACCGGATGGAGGCCGCCGAACGCGAGTCCCGCCGCGGAGGCGACCGCGTGCTGCTCGGCGATGCCGACGTCGTAGACGCGGTCGGGGAACCGCTGCGCGAAGGGCAGGAGCCCGACCGGGCGCAGCATCGCCGCGGTGATGCCGATGATGTCCTCGCGGTCCTCGCCGATGGCGCGCAGCTCGTCGGCGAAGACGTCGGTCCAGGCCGTGCTGGACGAGCTGCCCATCGCGGCTCCCGTGAGCGGATCGATCTTCCCGACGGCGTGGAACTGATCGGCCTCGTCGTCGAGCGCGGGCTGGTAGCCGCGGCCCTTCTCGGTGATGGCGTGCACGATGACGGGGGCGCCGTACGTCTTCGCCAGCTCGAGCGTCTCGAGGAGCGATGTCATGTCGTGGCCGTCGATGGGCCCGAGGTACTTGATGTCGAGGTTCGAGTACAGCGCCGCGTTGTTGGTGAAGCGGGACAGGAACCCGTGCGTTCCGCCGCGGACGCCGCGGTAGACGGCACGCGCGGCCGGGCCGAGGCGACTGGCGAGGGAGTTCGAGCTGCGGTGCAGGTTGCGATAGGCCTCGCCCGTGCGCACGCGGTTGAGGTAGCGGGCCATCCCGCCGATCGTCGGCGCGTAGGAGCGGCCGTTGTCGTTGACGATGATGACGAGGTTGCGGTCGTTGTCGTCGGAGATGTTGTTGAGCGCCTCCCACGTCATGCCGCCGGTGAGGGCGCCGTCGCCCACGACCGCCACGACATGCCGGTCCTTGCGGCCGGTGCGGGTCAGTGCGCGCGACACGCCGTCGGCCCAGCTCAGGGAGCTGGACGCGTGCGAGGACTCCACGACGTCGTGCGGGCTCTCGGACCGCTGCGGGTAGCCGGCCAGTCCCCCGCGCGAGCGCAGTCCGGAGAAGTCCTGACGTCCGGTGAGGAGCTTGTGCACGTACGACTGGTGGCCCGTGTCGAAGATCATCGGGTCGTTCGGCGAGTCGAACACGCGGTGCATCGCGAGCGTCAGCTCGACGACGCCGAGGTTCGGGCCGAGGTGCCCGCCGGTCTGCGACACGTTCTCGATGAGGAACGCGCGGATCTCCTCCGCCAGCTCTTCGAGCTCGGGAACGGTCAGCGCATCGAGGTCACGAGGCCCCGAGATCGACGCCAGACGCGGCATCCTGCTCCCCTCTTCGGACATCACGTCAGTCTACCCAGCCGACCCCCGGAGGCGGCGCGCGGAGGGACGGCGAAGGCCCCGGATGCGGACATCCGGGGCCTTCGCGCGGGCTCAGACGAGCGAACGCAGCACGTACTGCAGGATGCCGCCGTTGCGGTAGTAGTCGGCCTCGCCGGGCGTGTCGATGCGCACGACCGCGTCGAAGGAGACCGTCTGCTTGCCCTCGGGCGAGAACTCGCTCGGCTCGGCCGTCACGCGCACGGTCTTGGGCGTGACGCCCTCGTTGAGCTGCTCGAGACCGGTGATCGAGACGACCTCCGTGCCGTCCAGCCCCAGTGACGCCCACGACTCCCCTGCCGGGAACTGCAGCGGGACGACGCCCATTCCGATCAGGTTGGAGCGGTGGATGCGTTCGAAGCTCTCGGTGATGACCGCCTTGACGCCGAGGAGGTTGGTGCCCTTGGCCGCCCAGTCGCGCGACGAGCCGGAGCCGTACTCCTTGCCGCCGAACACGACGAGCGGGACGCCCTGCTCCTGGTAGTTCATGCTCGCGTCGTAGATGAACGACTGCGGGCCGCCCTCCTGCGTGAAGTCGCGCGTGAAGCCGCCCTCGACGACCTTGCCGTCGTTGACCGCCGCGGTGAGCTCGTTCTTGAGACGGATGTTGGCGAACGTGCCGCGGATCATCACCTCGTGGTTGCCGCGCCGGGAGCCGAAGGAGTTGAAGTCCTTCTGCGCGACGCCGTGCTCGGTGAGGTACTTCGCCGCGGGAGTGCCCGCCTTGATGTTCCCGGCCGGCGAGATGTGGTCGGTGGTCACCGAATCGCCGAGCGTCGCCATCACACGGGCGCCGGTGATGTCGGCGACCGGGGTCAGCTCCATCGTCATTCCGTCGAAGTACGGCGCCTTGCGGACGTAGGTGGACTTCTGATCCCACTCGAACTGCGCGGCATCCGGCGTCGGCAGGCTCTTCCACCGCTCGTCGCCGTCGAACACGGTCGCGTACTGCTTGATGAACTGCTCGCGCGAGATCGACGAGTCGATCGTGGCCTGCACCTCTTCGGGCGAGGGCCAGATGTCCTTGAGGAACACGTCGTTGCCGTCAGAGTCCTTGCCGAGCGGGTCGGTCTCGAAGTCGAAGTGCATCGATCCGGCCAGCGCGTAGGCCACCACCAGCGGCGGCGACGCGAGGTAGTTCATCTTGACGTCGGGGCTGATGCGCCCCTCGAAGTTGCGGTTGCCCGAGAGCACCGCCGTGACGGCGAGGTCGTGGTCGTTGACCGCCGCCGAGACCTCCTCGATGAGCGGTCCGGAGTTGCCGATGCAGATCGTGCAGCCGTAGCCGACGGTGTAGAAGCCGAGGCCTTCCAGTGCCTTGTCGAGGCCGGACTTCTCGTAGTAGTCGGTGACGACCTTCGAGCCCGGTCCGAGCGTGGTCTTGACCCACGGCTTCTGCTTCAGCCCCTTGTTCAGCGCGTTGCGCGCCAGGAGGCCCGCGGCGAGCATGACCGACGGGTTCGACGTGTTCGTGCACGACGTGATCGCCGCGAGCGTCACCGCGCCGTTGTCGAGGATGTACTCCTGCCCCTCCGGGGTGGTGACCTTGACCGGCTTGGATGCCGCAGCCGGGCCGCCGCTGGAGATGTGGACGACGCGCGTCTCGTCGTGCTCGTCTCCGGGAGCGGCGCCCGGGTCGGAGGCGGGGAACGAGTGCTTCGACTCGAGGTCGACGATGTCGTCGGAGGTGGTCGCGTCGGCGTAGTTGAGGATGTCGACCTCGAACTGCGACTTCGCGTTCGACAGCAGGATGCGGTCCTGCGGGCGCTTCGGGCCGGCGATCGAGGGGACCACCGTGCCGAGGTCGAGCTCCATGTACTCGCTGAACGAGGGCTCGACCGACGCGTCGTGCCACAGCTTCTGCTGCTTGGCGTAGGCCTCGACCAGCGCCACGGCCTGCTCGTCGCGGCCGGTGAGGCGCAGGTAGTCGAGCGTGACGTCGTCGATCGGGAACATCGCGGCGGTGGAGCCGAATTCGGGGCTCATGTTGCCGATGGTGGCGCGGTTGGCCAACGGCACGGAGGCGACGCCCTCGCCGTAGAACTCGACGAACTTGCCGACCACGCCGTGCTTGCGCAGCATGTCGGTGATCGTGAGCACGACATCGGTCGCGGTGACGCCGGCGGGGATCTCTCCGGTGAGCTTGAAGCCCACGACGCGCGGGATGAGCATGGAGACGGGCTGGCCGAGCATCGCGGCCTCGGCCTCGATGCCGCCGACGCCCCAGCCGAGCACGCCCAGGCCGTTGACCATCGTGGTGTGCGAGTCGGTGCCCACGCACGTGTCGGGGTAGGCGCGGAGCACGCCGCCGACGGTCCGGTCGTAGATGACCTTGGCGAGGTGCTCGATGTTGACCTGGTGCACGATGCCGGTGCCCGGCGGGACGACCTTGAAATCGTCGAACGCGGTCTGGCCCCAGCGGAGGAACTGGTAGCGCTCCCCGTTGCGCTCGTACTCGATCTCGACATTGCGCTCGAGCGCGTTCTCGGAGCCGAACAGGTCGGCGATGACGGAGTGGTCGATCACCATCTCTGCGGGCGAGAGGGGGTTGATCTTGTTGGGATCTCCGCCCAGGGCGGTCACGGCCTCGCGCATCGTGGCGAGGTCGACGATGCAGGGCACTCCGGTGAAGTCCTGCATCACCACGCGGGCGGGGGTGAACTGGATCTCGGTGTCGGGCTGCGCGGCGGGATCCCACGCGCCGAGTGCCTCGATCTGCGCCTTCGTGACGTTGGCACCGTCTTCGGTGCGCAACAGGTTCTCGAGCAGCACCTTCAGGCTGAACGGGAGCTTCTCGAACCCGGGGACGGTGTCGATCCGGAAGATCTCGTAGTCGGTGCTGCCGACCGTCAGGGTGCTCTTCGCACCGAAGCTGTCAACCGTGGACACGTCTGTCTCCTTCGTCGGCGGCGGGGCGGGCGCAAGGCCCGGCGCTCCCCATCATTCCCCGCCGCGACGGCGGTCGCTAGTGAGGCGGGCCTAACCGTCGGAGCAGAGGATTTATCTTGATGTCAAGATAAATGTATCACTTCTGCTCGTGGGGGTAGAGCGCTCGGACGGTGAGCCACGTCACCGCGACGAGAGGCGCGAACAGGGGCAGTCCCATCGCGATCTTGAGGGTGCCGAGCAGCTGCAGAGCGCTCACCGTGTTCGCGGGATCGAGCGACGAGAGGTAGATCGGGAACTGCACCGCCAGGCGTGCGGCGAACAGTCCCGCCCACGCGATCGTCAGCCAGAAGAAGGCGCGGCGCCGCCGCCGGTTCCGCCGCCACTGCGTGCCGTCGTTCATCAGGAAGCCGGCGGCGAGCCCGATGAGGGGCCAGCCCACGAGGGCGGAGACGAGCATGGCGAGTCCGTAGCCGAGGTTGGTCAGGAGGCCGGGAACGAAGTTGTCCGAGGGGTTGCCGGTGATGAGCGCCAGTACCGCGGCAGCGCCGGCCGCCACGAGACCGCCGATCGCGGCCGACGGCGGCGACTTCTGCACGAGTCGCGCGATCGTGAACACCACGGCGATGCCCACCGAGACCGCCAGCGCGACGATCAGGTTGTTCGTGAGCGTGTACGCGATCACGAACAGGAGGGACGGCAGGACCGATTCGAGGACCCCGCGCCAGCCACCCATCGCATTCCAGACGACGTGGCCGGTGGTGCGGCCCTGAGAAGGGTCGAACCCCGCACGGCGGGCCGCGCCCCCGAGGGCCGCACTGAGGGTCTCGGACGCCGACGGCGTCGCCGCGGGATCGCCCGCGGAATCGATCACCGGCTCGGCGTCGCCCGCCGGGCGGTCGCTCACGCCACGCCCGGCGTGGCCGGCATCTTCAGCGGGATGAGGTCACGCGGAGGCATCGGGCTCCCGCCCCGCACGACCACGATCGAGCGGAAGAGGTCCTCCACCTTCGCGGCGGCGTCCACATCGCTCGCGCCGGCACCGCCGATCACACCGCGCAGGAACCAGCGCGGACCGTCGACGCCCACGAAACGGGCCAGGCGCTTTCCGTTCGTGCCGTCCGCGCCGGCGACCGGAACCTCGGCGAGCAGTTCCGCCCCGAGCGGACCCTCGCGCTCCTCCACACGCCCGCCCTGCTGGCGGATCTGCGTGCGGATCTGCTCGCGCGTCTCCTCCCAGAGTCCACTCGAGCGCGGGGCGGCGAACGGCTGCACCTGCAGGGACGAGTCGGCGTAGTCGAGCCCGACGGCGACGATGCGGCTGGTCTGCTCCTCCACCTCGAGCCTCAGGTTCAGGCCCTCGCGCGGAAGGATCTTGATGCCCCCGAGGTCGATGTAGGGGCGCACCGGGTTCGCCTCGGACTCGTCGAACGGCCCGTCGGTCGCGCGGTCGGCGATCCCCGTCGGGCGCGGCTCGAGCTCGTCGCCCGGCTCGGAGGTGGTGTCGTCGGTCATCGTGCGATCCCTCGATCCTTCTGGTACCCGGTGGAGCCGAAGCCCCCGTCGCCGCGGACGCTGTCGGGCAGCTCCTCGACCGGGATGAATGCGGCGCGCGCGACCGGCATGACGATCAGCTGCGCGATGCGGTCGCCGACCGCGATCTCGAACGGCTCCGAGGCATCCGTGTTCAGCAGCGCGACCTTGATCTCACCGCGATAGCCGGCATCCACCGTGCCCGGGGAGTTGACGATCGTGATTCCGTGCTTGGCCGCCAGGCCGCTGCGCGGGACGACGAACGCCGCGTACCCGTCGGGCAGCGCGATGCGCACGCCGGTGCCCACCAGCGCGCGCCGGCCCGGCTGGAGGCTCAGGGCCTCGGCCGAGGTCAGGTCGGCTCCGGCATCGCCCGGGTGCGCGTACTGCGGGACCTCGGGGGCGATAATGGGGATGTCCACGGTTAGAGCCACGCAACGAGGGTAATGCAGAAGACAGAGCCGGGTGCCCGGGATGCCGCGCGCACCGAGTATCGCGAGCGTCTCAGTCCATCGCTGTGGCTGCTGGTCAGCGCGGCCGTGTGCGCGCCGATGGCCGCGCTCGTGTTCGTGCCGCTGGACACCACGCTCGCCCTCGTGATCGGCGCCCTGGTCGGCGTGGCGATCGTCGCGCTCATGCTCGCCGCCTCTCCCGCGGTCGTCGTGCGCGACGGTGTGCTGCGGGCGGGGCGCGCGCACATCGACGTCCACTTCCTCGGCGACGGCGGGTGGGCCACCGGGGAGGACGCGCGCACGGCGCGGGGAACCGGGCTCGATCCGCGATCGTGGCACCTGCTCCGCGGGGGGATCGACGGCGTGGCGGTCTTCGAGATCACCGATGCCGACGATCCGGCGCCGTCGTGGGTCCTCTCCTCGCGCACGCCGGACCGACTGGTCGCGGCGGTGCGCGCGGCGCGGGCTGCTACGCCGCGCACTCCTTGCAGATAGGACCGTCGGCGGAGTCGTGATCGAGCTGCGAACGGTGCTTCACGAGGAAGCAGCTGGCGCAGGTGAACTCGTCCTCCTGCGCGGGCAGCACGACGACGTCGAGCTCGAGGTCGGACAGGTCGGCGCCCGGCAGCTCGAAACCCGAGGGGTTGTCGGCGTCCTCGTCGCCCACCGCACCTGAGAGCTTGTCGGGGACGCGCTCCTTGAGGGCCTCGATCGACTCGCTGTCGTCCTCGGTCTTTCGGGGGGCGTCGTAATCCGTTGCCATGCGTGCGCGTCTCTTCTTCCGGGGGTTCGGGTATCGCTGAGCCCTTTCGGGCGGCCATAGTTTGCATGACCGCGGGTCATTTCGCAAATGCGTTCCTTCTTCGGGGTCGTCCCGCTCGGCTCGCACCGGGAAACTCGCGGCGCGCGCGGGATATTCCCGGCGGATCGGGCGTGCTGTGACAGCATGGCCAGCACATCGCCGGATCGGAGGGGCGTTTCGCATGGAGCAGCTCAAAGTCATCGGAACCGAAGACGACGCGCTCGTCTTGGCGACCGAATCGGGCGAGCGGTTCTCGCTCGCCGTCGACGGCGTGCTGCGCAGCGAGCTGCGCCGGATCAGCCGCGATCGGTCCGAGGAGCCCGCCGGCCGCCGTCCGAGCCCCCGGGACATCCAGGCGCACATCCGCGCCGGGCTCTCCGCGCAGGAGGTCGCCGCGCTGCTGGATGCCCGCGTCGAGGACGTCCGTCGCTTCGAGGGCCCTGTGCTCGCCGAGCGCGAGCACATCGTCGGTCAGGCACTCGCGGTCCCCGTGCTGCTCGGGGGTGATCTCGAGCCCGATGCCCTACCCACGTTCGGTGCCGCCGTGCGGGCCAAGCTCGCCGAGGCGGGCGCGACCGGCGAGCGGTGGACGAGCTGGAAAGAGCCCACCGGGTGGGTGGTCAAGCTCGAGTTCACGGCGAACCAGGTGGATCACGACGCGCGCTGGGGATTCGATCCCCGTCGCACGACGCTGTCGCCGCAGAACGCCGACGCCATCCAGCTCTCGCGCCAGGGCTCCCTGCCCGAAGGACTCATCCCTCGGCTCCGCGCCCTCGATGTCCCGGCGGGCAAGGACGACAGCCGCTTCGACAGCGGGGCGTTCGGGCCGCGTCGCGTGCCGGCACCCGAGGCCGATCTGGAGAGCCCGGAGGTTCCCGCGCCGACCGCCCCCGCGGTCGAGCACGCCGCCATCAAGCGGGCGCCGGACACGATCGTCCCGACGTCCGAGACCGCCGATCTGCTGGAGGCGCTGCGTCGCCGCCGTGGTCAGCGCGACCCGCTCCCGGGCATCGACACCGCGGCGGCACCGAGCCGCTCGGTCAGCCCCGTCGCCCTGTTCGACGCCCTGGAGCCCGGGTACGACGACGCGGCCGAGCCCGATGAGGACACGGTGATCTCGACGGCACATGATCGCGCTGCGGCAACCGCCGACGGAGCCGGCCGTCGCAAGGGTCGTACCTCGATGCCGTCGTGGGACGAGATCGTCTTCGGCGCACGCACCGAGGACTGACGCCGGTCCTCAGGCGTAGGCGCCGAGACGCAGCAGCGGAACGGTGCGCTCCTCGTCGGTGAGCGACCCGTGCTGGCCGATCATGCTCTGCGCGCGCTTGTCGGAGAGTCGATCGTCGTAGTACGCGATGCCCGCCCGCGCCGCCACGATCACATCCCCGATGCGGTCGCGCACCTCGTCGGCGACGGCCCCGAACAGCCCTGCCTCGATCGCCTCGTTGCGCGAGAGCACCCAGGATCGCCCCTCCTCGGAGGTTCGCCAGGTCGCGAGGACCGCCTCGGCCGCCCCGTCCTGCGTGTAGAGGTGCAGCATGCGCGGCTCGCCGCCGATCAGGCGCACGCCTTCCAGGAGCGCGTCCCCGCTCGAGAGCAGCACATGCCGATGGCGGGGGACGTCGACCATGCCGTGGTCGGCGGTGAGCACGGCGCCCGTGCCGCGCGCGAGTGCCGACTCGAACGTGCGCGCGACCCCGTCGATGCGCTCGAGGGCCGTGGTCCAGGCATCCGACTCCCAGCCGTGCTTGTGGCCGACGACGTCGAGATCGGGCGCGTAGAGGTAGATGAGCGCGCCCGGATGCCTGGCCGCGAGGTCTGCGGCGATGTCGGCGCGTTCGGCGATGTCTTCGGCGCCGGCGAACTGCGCGCCGCGCAGGGTGGCCTCGGTGAAGCCCGTCCCGACGTACCGGGCCCGTGAGACGACGAAGCAGGGACGCCCGCGGGCCGCCTCGACCGCGAGCAGGGGTTCCGCGCGCTGCCACGTGTACGGCGAGAGGCCGTCGGTCTCCCACCCCTGCAGCTGGTTCGGCACGGCGTCGGTGCCGGGGATCCGGGCGCGGTAGCCGACGATGCCGTGCGAGCCGGGGTCGGTGCCGGTGAGGAGGCTGGTGAGCGCCGAGGCGGTCGTGGACGGGAAGACGGTGCGCGCGACATCCCGTTTCGTGGTCCGGGAGGCGAGGAACCGGGCGTGCCCGGAGCGGGCGGCGAGATTGCGCGCGCCGAGGCCGTCGACGAGGAGGACCACGGCGCTCGAGGCCGGCGCGAACCAGTCGGAGCGGCCGTCGAGCGAGGCGATCAGCTGAGGCAGCACGCCGGTGAGGCTCCGGGTCCGCGCGGCCTCCGCGGGTAGGCTGAGGGTCATCGCGGCCAGTCTGGCACACCGCCGAGACCGGTCGTCCGCGGGGGGACGCGGGCACGGCGCCATCGCGCAGGACCCCGCACACATCACCCTCGACCACCGTCCCCCGGCCCGGAAGCAGAATGCCCGCCACTCCTCCACCGTCCGCACAGGATCGCATCCCTTCCACGCCGGAGCGCATCGAGGACGTCGACGTCTCGACCGAGATGCAGGGTTCGTTCCTCGAGTACGCCTACTCGGTGATCTACTCCCGGGCGCTGCCCGATGCGCGCGACGGCCTCAAGCCGGTGCAGCGCCGCATCCTGTTCCAGATGGCCGACATGGGGCTGCGCCCGGACAGAGGTCACGTCAAGAGCGCCCGCGTGGTGGGCGAGGTGATGGGAAAGCTCCACCCGCACGGCGACGCACCCATCTACGACGCCCTCGTGCGCCTTGCACAGCCGTTCTCGCTGCGCGTGCCGCTCGTCGACGGGCACGGCAACTTCGGCTCGCTCGACGACGGTCCCGCCGCCCCGCGCTACACCGAGGCGCGGCTGGCACCGCCCGCGCTCGCGCTCACCGAGAACCTCGACGAGGACGTCGTCGACTTCATCCCCAACTACGACGGGCAGTTCCAGCAGCCCGAGGTGCTGCCGGCGGCGTTCCCCAACCTGCTGGTGAACGGCACGACCGGCATCGCCGTGGGCATGGCGACGAACATGGCGCCGCACAACCTCATCGAGGTCGTGGCCGCCGCCGTGCACCTGCTCGATCATCCGGACGCCTCGGTCGAGGAGCTCATGGAGTTCGTGCCCGGACCCGATCTGCCCTCCGGGGGCATCATCGTGGGACTCGACGGCATCAAGGACGCGTACACGAACGGACGCGGCAGCTTCCGCACGCGCGCGAAAGTTGCGGTCGAGTCGCTCGGACCGCGCCGCACCGGACTCGTGGTGACCGAGCTGCCCTACCTCGTCGGTCCTGAGCGGATCGTCGAGAAGATCAAGGACGCGGTCAACGCGAAGAAGCTGCAGGGCATCGCCGACGTCACGGACCTGACCGACCGGCACCACGGACTGCGGCTGGTCATCGGCATCAAGACCGGCTTCGACCCGCAGGCCGTGCTGGAGCATCTCTACCGGCTGACACCGCTGGAGGACTCGTTCAGCATCAACAACGTCGCTCTCGTGGAGGGTCAGCCGCAGACGCTCGGCCTGAAGGAGCTGCTGCGCGTCTACCTCGACCACCGGCTGAGCGTCGTCACGCGCCGGAGTCAGTACCGGCTCGCGCGTCGCAAGGACCGCCTGCACCTGGTCGAGGGTCTCCTCATCGCGATCCTCGACATCGACGAGGTCATCCAGGTCATCCGCTCGTCCGATGACGGCGAAGCGGCCCGCGCTCGCCTGCGCGAGGTGTTCGACCTGTCCGAGCCGCAGGCCGAGTACATCCTCGAGCTGCGTCTGCGGCGCCTCACGAAGTTCTCGCGCATCGAGCTCGAGACCGAGCGCGACAACCTGACCGCCGAGATCGCCGAGCTCGAGAGGCTCCTCGGCAGCGAGGTGCTGCTGCGCGCCCAGGTCGCGAGGGAGCTCGACGCCGCCGCCGAGACCTACGGCACCCCGCGTCGCACGCTGCTGCTGAACGGAGGGCCGGTGGCGCCGCGGTCGCGGTCGGCCGCGGCGGCCGCCGACCTGCAGATCGCCGACGCGCCCTGTCGGGTGTTCCTCTCAGCCACAGGGCGCATGGTGCGCGCCGAGCTGACCGCCGATGCCCCCGGCGGCGGTGTCGTGCCGCCCACGCGCCGCTCGAAGCACGACGCCATCCGCTCGGCGGTCGACGGCACCACCCGCGGCGACCTCGGGGCTGTGACCTCGGCGGGCCGGCTGGTGCGGTTCACTCCTGTCGATCTGCCGTCGGTGCCCGGCAACTCGGTGCAGCTGGCGGCGGGCACGCGGGCCGACCAGTACCTGGGACTCGCGTCCGGCGAACACGTCGTGGCGATCGTGCCGCTCGTGGACTCCCCCACCGTTGCCCTCGGCACGGCGCAGGGCGTCGTCAAGCGCGTCGCCGCCGGCGAGATCGCCGGCAAGCACGACATCGAGATCATCGCCCTCAAGGACGGCGACCGCGTGGTCGGTGCCGCGCCCGCGCCGGACGGGGCCGAGCTCGTCTTCATCGCGTCCGACGCGCAGCTGCTGCGCTTCGACGCCTCGGCGGTGCGCCCTCAGGGGCGGGCGGCGGGCGGCATGGCAGGCATCCGGCTCTCCGACGGCGCGGAGGTGATCGCGTTCGACGTGGTCGGCGCGACGGCCTTCGACGCGGTGGTGGTGACGGTGGCAGGCTCCACCACGGCCATCGCGGGCACCGACGCCGGCAGCGCCAAGGTGTCGGCGTTCACGGAGTTCCCCGCCAAGGGCCGCGCCACCGGCGGCGTCCGCGCGCAGCGGCTGCTGCGGGGCGAGGATGCTCTCGTGCTGGCATGGGTGGGCTCCGACCCCCGCGCGGTCGGCGCCGACGGCGCGACGCGCGCGCTGCCGGAGAGCGGGGCGAAGCGGGATGCCTCGGGCTCTCCGCTCGACGGCGTGATCGGCGCCCTCGGCTCGAGCGTGCGCTGAGGGTCGCGTTCGCGTGGAGGGGAGATCTCGATACGGCGCTGGCGCGCCTACTCGATCTTGAGCCGCTGACGCGTCAACGCTCGCTGCGCTCGCATTGCTCCGTCACGGCTCAGACGTCGATGCGCTCGCGGTCCAGACGCGCGCTCGAGTCGATGATGAACTCCTTGCGGGGGGCCACATCGTTGCCCATCAGCAGCT
Organism: Microbacterium fluminis; assembly: GCF_051549805.1. Lineage (GTDB taxonomy): Bacteria > Actinomycetota > Actinomycetes > Actinomycetales > Microbacteriaceae > Microbacterium. The sequence goes on along the minus strand of NZ_CP196042.1, from coordinate 2,507,569 downwards.
CGAAGATGGATGCCGCGGCCTCGGCATCCTCCATGCGCACCCGACGCAGCGTGCGGCCGGCGCGATCCATCGTCGTCGTCGCCAGCTGGTCGGCATCCATCTCCCCGAGCCCCTTGTAGCGCTGCACCGGCTCCTGCCAGCGCTTGCCCGACTTGGTGAGCTTGCTCAGCAGACCGTGCAGCTCCTGCTCGGAGTAGGTGTAGATCGTCTCGTTCGGCTTGGAGCCGGGGTTCATCACCACGACGCGGTGCAGCGGCGGCACCGCGGCGTACACGCGGCCGTCGTCGATGAGGGGACGCATGTAGCGGAAGAACAGGGTCAGCAGCAGGGTGCGGATGTGGGCGCCGTCGACGTCGGCGTCGCTCATCAGGATGATCTTGCCGTAGCGGGCCGTGTCGAGGTCGAACGAGCGGCCGGAGCCGGCGCCGATCACCTGGATGATGGCGGCGCACTCTGCGTTGCCGAGCATGTCGGAGATCGACGCCTTCTGCACGTTGAGGATCTTGCCGCGGATGGGCAGCAGAGCCTGGTACTCGCTGTTGCGCGCGAGCTTGGCCGTGCCGAGCGCCGAGTCGCCCTCGACGATGAACAGCTCGGAGTCGGCGACGTCGTTCGACCGGCAGTCGGCGAGCTTGGCCGGCAGCGACGACGACTCCAGCGCGTTCTTGCGACGCTGGGTCTCCTTGTGCGTGCGCGCGGAGATGCGCGCCTTCATCTCGGAGACGATCTTGTCCAGCAGCAGCGACGTCTGCGCCTTGTCATCGCGCTTGGGGGATGCGAACTTCGCGGCGAGCTCGCGCGAGATGACGTTCGCGACGATCTGGCGTACCGCGGGAGTTCCGAGCACCTCCTTCGTCTGCCCTTCGAACTGCGGCTCGGGCAGGCGCACGGTGAGCACCGCCGTGAGGCCGGCGAGGATGTCGTCCTTCTCGAGCTTGTCGTTGCCGACCTTGAGGCGCCGCGCGTTCTGCTCGATCTGGGTGCGCAGGATCTTCATCAGCCCGAGCTCGAAGCCGGCCTGATGCGTACCGCCCTTGGGCGTCGCGATGATGTTCACGAACGAGCGCTGCAGGGTCTCGTAGCCGGTCCCCCACCGTACGGCGACGTCGACGACGCATTCGCGTTCGACCTCGGTGGGCACCATGGCACCCGATGCCTGCAGCACGGGCACCGTCTCGGTGAAGGTGCCGGTGCCGGTGAGGCGCCAGGTGTCGGTGATCGCGGCATCCGGGGCCAGGAAGTCGGCGAACTCCGAGATGCCGCCGTCGAAGCGGTAGCTGGTCTCGGTGGGCTCGCCGTTCTCGGACACCGTCGAGGTGCGTTCGTCGCGGATGACGATCTCGAGCCCGGGCACCAGGAAGGCCGTCTGGCGGGCGCGCTGCTCCAGCTCGCTCAGGGTGAACGCGGCGTCCTTGGTGAAGATCTGCCGGTCGGCCCAGTAGCGGATGCGGGTGCCCGTGACGCCCTTCGCGGCACGCCCGACGACGCGCAGCTCCGAGCTCTTCTCGAACGGGGTGAAGGTGGAATCTGGTGAGCCGTTCGCGAACACCCCGGGCTCACCGCGGTGGAACGACATCGCCCACGTCTTGCCGCCACGGTCGACCTCGACGTCGAGTCGCTCCGACAGCGCGTTGACGACGGAGGCGCCGACGCCGTGCAGGCCGCCCGAGGCGGCGTACGACCCGCCGCCGAACTTCCCGCCGGCGTGCAGTTTGGTGAAGACGACCTCGACGCCGGACAGACCGGTGCGCGGTTCGATGTCGACGGGGATGCCTCGGGCCCGGTCGCGCACCTCGACGCTGCCGTCGGCGTGCAGCACGATGTCGATGCGCGAGCCGAACCCGCCGAGTGCCTCGTCGACGGAGTTGTCGATGATCTCCCACAGGCAGTGCATGAGACCGCGGGAATCGGTGGAGCCGATGTACATGCCGGGGCGCTTGCGGACCGCCTCGAGCCCTTCGAGCACCTGGAGGTGGTGGGCGGAATACTCGGCAGTCACAATCTCCAAGAGTAATCCGCGGGATCGGCGGCTCCCGGCAGACACTCGGGAGCCATCGGCGGCGTACGCGCTGAGCGAAATGTGTCGGGTTCCGGGCATCCTCCCACTTGTGCCGTGGTTGTATTTCAGGACCTGTTGAGAAGCTCTCTGCACCCGAGGAGGCACATCATGAACACCCTGTCGACCACCGAGCCCGGCGCCGTCCTCGAGTACCGTCTCACCGCTGCCGACCGCTGCGATTCGTGCGGTGCCCAGGCCTACATCGCCGCAGAGGTGAACGGCAGCGAGCTGCTCTTCTGCGCGCACCACGGCCGCAAGTACGAGGAGAAGCTGCGCACCGTCGCCACCACGTGGCACGACGAGACGGCGCGCCTCACCGAGGCGGTCTAACCGCCCGCCGTCGAGCGACGCTCGACGCGCGGCGACAGCCGCGTGACGATCTCCTCGCCGATGGTGCCGATCCGCTCAGCCAGATCGGTCGCCGTCTGTCCTTCGTCGACGCCCCAGACGATCAGCTCGTCGCCGATCCGTGCTCGGGGCCACGCGTCCACTGCGGACGCGGTGAGTCCGATCCTGCGGACGGTCCGCGGACCGTCCGGTGTCGTCACTGTGATCCGGCCGGCGAGCGTGGAGGGCAGTCCGTGCAACGCGCCCACGCCGATGCGCACGACATCGCCCACGTCGGTCACCTCGGCCGCCAGCCGTCCGATCGGCGTGAGGGCGAGATCGTGCGACGTCGGACCGCCGGCCGGCGCCACACCGTAGGCGAACGCCCCGATGCGTACGAGGTCGTAGCGGAACTCCGGTCGGAGGTAGGCCGCCGAACTCGCCGACAGGTGCCGCAGCTGGGGGTCGAGCCCGGCGTCCCGTGCGCGGTCCAGCGCCCACTCGAAGACGGCGCGGGCGTCGTCGTCGGCGGCGTCGGAGGCCTCGGCGATGTGGCTCCACACTCCGACGACCCGCAGGACGCCGCGTTCTTCGAGGACGCGCGCCCGGCGCACGGCGTCGTCCCACTCCTCCGGGCGGAAGCCGTTGCGGTGCAGACCGGTGTCGATCTTCAGGTGCACCCGCACGGGGTCCTCCCCTGCCGCGCGGGCGACGTCCTCGAGGAGGGACGCATCGCCGACGCCGAGGTCGAGATCGAGTGCGACGGCGTCCGCGACGTCGCCCGGTGTGGGCAGCATCCACACGAAGACGCGCACATCCGGGCCGACGGCGTCGCGCACGGCCCGGGCGGTCGGCACGTCGAACGCGCCGATCCATCGCGTGCCGCCGGCCACGGCCCGGGGGACCGCGCGGGCGATGCCGTGCCCGTACGCGTCGTCTTTGACGACGAGCATGAGCTGTGCGGGCGCCACGCGCGTCCGCAGCGCATCGAGGTTCGCCTCGAATGCGGCGAGGTCGACGTCCAGGCGCGGGCTCATGCGACGCTCCGCTCGGTGTGCACTCCGACGGCGGTCACGAGCTCGGCCGGGTCGAGACCGGTGAGGGCGACCCACTCGCCGATCGCGGGGTGCCCCTGTGCGGGATCGCCGAAGAACCAGGCATCCGTCTCGCGCGCGACCTCGCGGTCGCCGATCTCGACGACGCACACATCCATCGCGACCCGCCCGAGGATCGCGCACCGCTCCCCCGCCACGACCACCGAGGCCGCGCTGCCGAGGGCGCGTACGACGCCCTGCGCGTAGCCGCCCGAGACGAGAGCGATCCGGGTGTCGCGCGGGGCGACGTGCAGATGCCCGTACGACACGCCCTCCCCGGCGAGGAGCGCCTTCGTGCTGATCACGGAGCCCACCGCGCGCATCACGGGCACCGCCCGGCCGTCGAGGCCGAACACGCCGTATGGATCGACGGTGGCGACGCCGGTCGTCCGGATGCGGGATGCCTCGACTCCCGCCGCGGCGAGCGAGGCGAGATCGGCGTCGTCGGCGCGTACGGCCGCCGCGCCCGCATCGAGGGCGGCGCGGGCGACCACCGACGCGCCGTGGCCCCAGGCATCCGCCCGCACGTCCACGACGTCGTCGGCGCCGATGCTCGCGAGGTTCGCGCGCAGCGCCGGGACGGAGATGCGGACGCGGAACGTCATCGGCGCAGCGCGTCGCCCATCACGGCCTCGTGCCGCGGGCGCGACCCTTCGCGGATGCCGGTCGTGCTGACCCGCGTCTCGTACAGGCCGGGGATCCAGTTGCCCTCGATGAGCACGGGCGCGTCGGGTCCGACCGCCACGTCCCACCCGACGTACGGCACTTCGGGGATCCGCCGTGCCGCCTCGTCGACGAGGGCGATCACCTCGTCCCAGAGGGGCACCTGGAAGTCGACGATCGAGGCGTGCGAATCGGGATGCTCGACGTAGCTGCTCTTGTGCTTGCCGGTGTGCCCGGGTCCGACCGAGTGGCCGTCGTCGTCGAGCATCGTGAAGAACCCGCCCCACGTGAACTGGTCGCTCACCGCGCCGCGGCCGAACTTCTGCACCATCACCAGGGGATGCACCGTCTCGCCGTCGAAGTAGGTGGTGATGCGGGTCGTGTTGACGGTGCCCGCGCAGTACGACGCCAGGTACGGATGCTGCACGATCGGCTGCTCGATGAGCACCTGCCCCTTCTCGATCAGCTCGGCACGGAACGCGTCCCAGTCCGTCACGTCGGCCGTGTCGTAGCGGAACACGCCCTTGCCCTCGCGGCTGACCGGGACCTTGGCGATGATCACCGGGTGCCGGGACGCGAAGTCCCGCAGCGCGGCGGTCTCGGCGGTGTCGAGCTGCATCCACTCACGGCCGAGGAACTCGCCGAACGCCCGGTTGAAGTTGAGCTTGTCCTCGAGCGTCTCCGCGGCCTCGCGGTCGTTGACGGCCGTGGCCAGGTGGTGCTGGATGAGCGAGGTCATGAAGGTCCGGCGTTCGCGGCGGTTCAGCAGCGCGAAGTCGGCCTCGTAGTAGTCGATGTAGGCGGTGTCATGGAACGCCGCCGACCAGAGCATGTCGACGAAGATCGGCGCGGCCCACTTGCCCTGCTCCTGTCCGATCTGGCGGGCGAAGCCCCACACGCGACCGGGACGGAAGGCGGTCGCCCGCTTCAGGAAGTAGCCGGCGCGCGCTTTCAGGGAGATGTCCATCGGGCATCAATCATACGAGGCGGCGGCGGGGAGACCGCTCCGCGGGAGCGTCGACCCGGCTCTGTTAGCCTGACGAGGTGTCACAGAGGTCTCTGCGCGTCCGCTACCTTCTGCAGCGGGCCCGCCGCCTCTCGCTGGGCAACGTCACCGAATTCGCGCGACAGGTGCAGCGCGTCTCGAAGGCCCCGCTGCCGGTCATCGTCGCCGACATGCTGTGGTCGTCGGTGCGCTACGAGATGGGCTTCCGCGACTACGCGGTGTGGGACATCCGGCTGCTGAACGCCCGCGAGCGACGCACATGGATGACGCATCCGAAGTCGGTCCGGCTGAACAACACGCTCAACGGTCCGGACTCCGAGTCGCTGCTCGGCGACAAGCCGCGCTTCTACCGCGACTTCGCCGACATGATCGGCCGCGACTGGATCGACGCCGCCGACGCGTCGGACGATCAGCTGACGGCGTTCCTCACCCGCCACCCGCGGGTTCTCGTCAAGCCGGCGGAGGGCGAGGGCGGCAGGGGCATCACGACGTTCGACGCGGCCGAGATCCCCGATGTCGCCGCCTGGCGCGCGCAGCTCGTCGCCGACAATCGCTCCCTCGTCGAAGAGGTGCTCCCCCAGCACGAGCGCATGTCGGAGCTCTACGCGGGGAGTGTCAACACCCTGCGCCTCATCACGTACCGCTCCCCCGACGGCACCTTCCACGTCATCGCCGCCGTGCTGCGGATCGGCAACGGCGGCGTGGTCGACAACTTCGCCGGCGGCGGCATGTTCACGATGCTCGACGACGCGGGTGTGGCGCGCTGGGCGGGCGTGGACAAGAACTCGAACGTGTTCGCGCAGCATCCGGTCACCGGCGTCTCCATCGCCGGCTTCGAGGTGCCGCAGTTCGCCGAGGCGGTCGCCATGGTCGAGGAGGCCTCGCGGCGCCTGCCCACGGTGCCCTACGTCGGCTGGGACGTGGCGATCACCCCGAGCGGACCCGCGCTCATCGAGGCCAACCACAACTCCAGCGTCTTCCAGATGAAGCCGAGTGTGTCGGGCGTGCGCACGGGACTGCTGCATCGATACCGGGATGCCGTCGGCCCCGGCATCCTCGACAGGCGCCGCTGACGCGGGTCGCTCGCCGGTTCAGCGCCCGAAGCGGGCGCGGACCAGGCCGACCGCGCTGGTGAGCTCGGGCGCGCGGAAGGCGGCCAGGATCGCGAGGTAGATCACGCCGGCGACGGCGCAGATGATCGCGGTGCCCGCCGCTCCGAGGAACAGGTTGTGCAGCATCCATCCCTCGTCGCCTCCGGACAGGAGGTAGACCGCGTAGCCGGCTGCGCCCGCCGGGATCGCGGCGAGCAGGAAGCGGCCGATCGCGCCCATCGGTCCGAGCAGGCCGAGCACTCCGATCTTGCGTCGCAGGAGTGCCGTGGCGATGAGGAGCTCGATGATGCCGCACGCGGTCTGCACCGCGGCCACGGTGAGCGTCCGGTAGTCCGTGGGGACGAGCATCGCCAGCAGCGTCCCGCCGATCACGAGCACGCCCAGCACGACGGTGAAGAAGAACGGTGTGCGGGTGTCGCCGTACGCGTAGAACGTGCGCTGGATGATGAACAGGATCGCCATGGGGACGAGCGAGACGAGGAAGGCGGTGAGCACCGGAGCGGAGAGCAGTGCCGCCTCGGACGAGTCGGTGAAGATCCGCGACGCCGGCGCCGCCGCGGCGATCAGCGCGACGGCCGCGATGACGACGAACAGACCGAGGGTGCGGATCGCGCTGCCGATATCGGACAGCACCTCGCGGTGACGCTCGGCGGCGGCGTGCTCGCTGATGCGCGTGAAGTAGGGCGTCCCGATCGAGAGCACGATCAGCGCGTACGGCACCATGTAGACGAGCCACGCGTTCCCCCAGATGGCGGCGGACGCGTGATCACCCGACGCCGCGCTCATGACGTTCGACTGGACCAGACCGGCGATGAGAGTGATCATCACCATGCCGAACGTCCAGGTCGCCAGGGCGCCCATGCTTCCGAAGCCGACGCCGCGCCAGCGGAAGTCGGGGCGCAGGGAGATGCCCGAACGCCGCCAGAAGACCGCCAGGATGACGACCTGCGCCACGATTCCGAGGGTGGCGGTGCCCCCGACGAGGGCGATGGCGTCGGCGCTCCAGCCGTCGAGGTCGCGCCTGCTGCCGAAGATCGCGATGAAGAGGCCGAACCCGGCGATCGAGACGAGGTTGTTCACCACCGGCGCCCAGGCGTAGGGGGCGAACACGCGTCGCGCGTTCAGGCTCTCGCCGATCAGGGCGAACATCCCGTAGAAGAAGATCTGCGGCAGGCACCAGTAGGCGAAGGCCGTGGTGAGCGCCTGCGCTGCAGGGTTGAGCTGCCCGGCGACCACGGTCACGAGCCACGGCGCGAGCAGCATCGCCGCAGCGGTGGCGGCGAACAGGATGACGGCGCCGGCGGTCAGGAGCTTCGGGAGGAAGATGCGCCCCCCGTCGGACTGCGCGCTGACCGCGACGACGCGTGGGACGATCACGCCCGTGAGCAGCCCCGTGGAGATGAGGGTCAGGACGGTGTTGGGCAGCTGGTTGGCGTAGTAGAACGCGTCGGCGGCGGCGAAGTTGCCGATCGCGGCCACCAGCACCACAGTGCGCACGAGCCCCGTCATCCGCGACACCAGGGTGCCGGCGGCGATGAGGCTGCTCGCGCGCGCCAGATTGCTCATGCGGTGCGGACGCTCAGGCCGGGCGGACGACGCCGAGGGGCGTCGACTGCGTGCCCTGGCCGAGCGGGTTGTCGCTCAGGATGCGCACCAGCCGCTGCTCGCCGGCGCGGTCGAGAGTGGATCCGAGGATGTTGCCGCCGAGATCGTTGATGTCGACGACCGCGACGTCGGCTCCCCCGCCCAGGAGGCTCTTCAGGTGCGCGGCGACTTCGCGGGGTCGCTCGGGCCCCAGCACGACCGAGCGGTCGTACGGAGGGATGGTGCCGTCGGTCGGCCCGTCGATCGCGCGCGCCTTGTCTCCGGCCACTCGGTAGAAGTCGCCCTTCCGGCCGAACAGCTTCGTGACGGCGGACACGGCGGCGGCCAGCAGGATGCGCGGCGTGCCGCACTCGCGAAGCGCCATCTCCATCGTCTCGGGCATGCCGAGGCCGATGCCGTGCGGCGTGCGGACCACGAACCGCGACAGGAACCGGGCGAGCCGGCGCGGCCGGATCGAATCGATCGGATACGAGCGGCCCTGCGTGATCGCGACGATCTTCTCCGTCACGAACAGCAGGTCGCCCGGCTGCACCACGCCCTCGGCGTACTGCCGGATGAACGGGTCGAGCGCGTCGCCGTCCATCACGACGTGCGTCCGGATCGGGATGCGCGAGAACGACGTGCCGTCGACCTCGATGGTGAGGGCCTTGCCTGCGTTGGCCTCGGCCATCACTCGAGGTAGTCCCGCAGCGACTGCGACCGCGACGGGTGCCGCAGCTTCGCCATCGTCTTGGACTCGATCTGACGGATGCGCTCGCGGGTGACCCCGAAGGTGTCGCCGATCTGGTCGAGCGTCTTGGGCTGTCCGTCGCCCAGACCGAAGCGCATGCGGATCACGCCCGCCTCGCGCTCGGAGAGCGAGTCGAGGAGGGACTCCAGCTGGCGCTGCAGCATGGTGAACCCGACCGCATCCGCGGGCACGACCGCCTCGGTGTCCTCGATCAGGTCGCCGAACTCGCTGTCGCCGTCCTCGCCGAGGGGGGTGTGCAGCGAGATCGGCTCGCGGCCGTACTTCTGCACCTCGATGACCTTCTCGGGGGTCATGTCGAGCTCGCGCGAGAGCTCCTCGGGCGTGGGCTCCCGACCCAGATCCTGCAGCATCTGCCGCTGCACGCGGGCGAGCTTGTTGATGACCTCGACCATGTGCACCGGGATGCGGATGGTGCGCGCCTGGTCGGCCATGGCGCGGGTGATCGCCTGACGGATCCACCACGTCGCGTAGGTCGAGAACTTGAAGCCCTTGGTGTAGTCGAACTTCTCGACCGCGCGGATGAGGCCGAGGTTGCCCTCCTGGATGAGGTCGAGGAACTGCATGCCGCGACCGGTGTAGCGCTTGGCGAGCGACACGACCAGACGGAGGTTGGCGCCGAGCAGGTGGCTCTTCGCCCGCTGGCCGTCACGGGCCACCCACTGCAGATCGAGCCCGAGCTGGCCGGTTTTCTCGGCCGGCGTCATGTGCGAGAGCTTCTCCTCGGCGAACAGGCCGGCCTCGATGCGCATGGCGAGCTCGACCTCTTCGGCCGCGTTCAGCAGGGGCACCTTGCCGATCTGCTTCAGGTAGTCCTTGACCGGATCGGCCGTGGCGCCCGTGATCTGGGTCGAGTAGACAGGCACGTCTTCGTCGTCGGAGGACGAGATGACGATGGCGCCCGTCGGCAGCGGCTCGGTGAACGCCGGCTTGGCGTCTTCCTCCTCGTCGTCGTCATCGGACGAGTCGGATGCCGCGCCGGCGGCTTCGGTCTTCTTCTTGGCGTCCGCGGTGGCGGGCGCCTCGTCGTCGCTCTCGTCGAGCTCGGCGTCTTCGACCTCGTCGCCCTCGTCGTCGATCTCCGCGTCGTCGTCGATGTCGGCGTCGTCCTCGTCGGAGGCCTTGCCCTTGGTCGCCTTCTTGGCGACGGACTTCTTCGCGGCCGGCTTCTTGACGGCGGGCTTCTTCGCGGCGGGCTTGGCGGCAGCGGCAGACGTCGTCGTCTCGGTGCTCTCGGTCTCGAGCTCGTCGGACGCGTCTTTCGTGGTCCGGGAGCGGGTGCTGGTCTTCGTGCCTGCGGTCACGGTTCGCCTTTCACCGGCGGACGATCACGTCCCCCGGTCGTGTTCGGACACTAGTAAGACCCTTGTCAAGTCCCCCCTCGCCGAGAACACTCGGTGAAACGGTTGACAACGGGTCAGGTCTTCCATTATCGCACACCTTCGACGCACCTCTGCATCCCCGGCGGGCGACCCTTGCTCCAACGCGCCGCACAGTGGCGGCATTCCGCCTCAGCCGCCGCGCTTGTCGTCGTCGCCCGACGGGCGACTGGCGAGGAACCGTTCGAGCTCGGCGGCCAGCTCGTCCGCGCTCGGCAGATCCCCGGTGTGGATGATCGGCGTCGCGAGAGTCGAGCCCGCCATATAGGCGTCGTAGCGCTCCTCCAGACCCTCGAGCATGCGGGTGAGCTCGTCGTTCCCGGTCATCTGCTCATCGACCTTGAGAAGGTACTCGCGGTTCTCCTCGCGCAGCGCGTCGCCGTCGAAGACGAGGCCGGTCGCCACCGTCAGGCTGTCCAGAGCGGCGAGTGCGGCAGCCGGGTACTCGGTGTCGCCGAGGTAGTGCGGCACCAGCAGGACGAAACCGGCGACGCGTGCGCCCGCCTCCGCGAAGCGGTATTCCAGCAGGTGCCCGACGGTCGAGGGCACCTGCGTGTGCGGCTGCCATACCGAGTGGGCCTCGGTCAGTTCCGATCGCGTGCCGCTCACGGTCGTCCCGATCGGCCGGGTGTGCGGTACGGGCATCGGGATCGCGTGCACCCACGTCACCGACGCCACCGCGAGGGCGTCGGCGAACTCGATGACCGACTGCACGAAGGCATCCCACGCGAAGTCCGGCTCGTACCCCGCCAGCAGCACGAACGGCTGGCCGATCGCGTCATGGGCGAGCGAGAGCTCGAGACGCGGCGGGCGGTAGTCGGTGAGGTGGTCCTGCTCGAACGCGACGAGCGGGCGACGCGCGCGATAGTCGAGCAGCACGTCATTGGAGTAGACCACGAGCGGTGTGGGGTCGAGGTCGTCGCGGACGTACTCGATCAGGCGCGACACGGCGTTCCCGGCATCCGTGAACCCGGTCAGCGCGATCACCAGCGGAAGGCCTGCCGGCACCGGCGGCGCGGAGACGGCGCGTTCGAACAGAGGTGCAGGCCACGGCATGCTCCCACTCTACGAGCCGCGTGCGACGCCGGACGCGGCGCCGTCCCGCTCACAGCGAACACCGGTCCCTAGGATGGAAGCCATGTCGTTCCCCGAGCTCTCCCTGTCCGACACACCGATCCGGGAGTCGGATGCCGACGCCCTCCTTCTCGCACTGCCGCCGCTGGACGACTCCGCCGCGCTCGACGACTGGCCGGGTCTGCGCGACGCGCTGCGCGCGGTCGGGTTCACCGGTTCCTCCTCGTCCTACACGCGGGTGTACGCGCCGCAGAGCGACGCGCGCCCGTTCGCCGTCGTCGGCACCGGGACGGATCCGGATGCCGCGGCCCTGCGCGATGCGGCCGGAACCGGACTGCGCCTGCTGACCGGCTTCGGATCGGTGGCCCTCGCCGCGCCGCTGGCGGATCCCGCGCTGTGGGCGCCCCTGGCCGAAGGCGCACTGCTCGGCGGCTACCGCTTCGACGGCTACAAGTCGGAGGCACCGAAGCCCCGCGCCGCCACCGTGACCGTCCACACCTCGGCGCGCACGTCCGATTCCGAGGCGGCCGCGGTGGTCGCCGCCGCCGCCGCGGTCGCCCTGACGAAGGACCTCGTGACCACTCCGGCCGAGTGGCTCGGCCCGGCAGACCTGGCCGAGCGGGCGCTCGAAGCGGTCGCGGACCTCCCGGTCGAGGTCGACGTGTGGGATGAGGCGGCTCTGGCGGAGGGGGGCTTCGGCGGCATCCTCGGTGTCGGGCAGGGCTCCGACCGGCCGCCGCGCCTCGTGCGGCTCGACTACCGGCCCGACGGCGCGCAACGCCACGTGGCGCTCGTCGGAAAGGGCATCACGTTCGACACCGGCGGGCTGTCCCTCAAGCCCGCCGCGGGCATGGTCGGAATGAAATACGACATGTGCGGTGCGGCCACGGTGCTCGCCGTCGTGCGCGCGGTCGCCACCCTCGGGCTCCCGGTGCACGTCACCGGCTGGCTGTGCGTCGCCGACAACATGCCCTCCGGCCGCGCGACGCGCCCGGGCGATGTCCTGCGCATCGTGGACGGCACCACGGTGGAAGTGCTCAACACCGACGCCGAGGGCCGGCTGGTGCTCGCCGACGGCATCGCGATGGCCAGCCGGGAGCATCCCGACCTCCTCATCGACGTGGCGACCCTCACCGGTGCGATCAGCGTCGCTCTGGGCAACCGCCACGCCGGAGTCATGGGAGAGGATGCCGCCGTACAGCGCTTCCTCGACGCCGCGCAGCAGGCGGGCGAGCCGGCCTGGCCGCTGCCGCTGCCCGCGCACATGGTCGACGAGCTCGACTCCCCCATCGCCGACCTGCAGAACGCCAAGATCGGCGACCCGGCCGGCGGTTCGCTGTTCGCGGGGCTGTTCCTGCAGCACTTCGTCGGTCGCGTGTCGGACGAGCCCGAGGCATCCCGCATCCCGTGGGTGCACCTCGACATCGCCGGCGTCGGCAACAACAAGGGCCCCGCGTACGGCTACACCGACAAGGGCGCCACCGGGGCGGTCGTGCGATCGCTCATCACCCTGATCGGCGAGGAGGCCGCACGATGACCGACCACACCTTCGACCTCGTGGTGCTGGGCGGCGGGAGCGGAGGCTACGCGGCCGCGCTGCGCGCCGCGGAACTCGGCAAGACCGTGGCCCTCGTCGAGAGGGACCGCGTCGGCGGAACGTGCCTGCACCGTGGCTGCATCCCGACGAAGGCGCTGCTGCACGCAGCCGAGGTCGCCGACGCCGCCCGCGATGCGGCGACGATCGGGGTGCGGGCCACGCTCGACGGCATCGACCCCGCCGGGCTGCGGGCGTACCGGGAAGGCATCGTCGCGAAGAAGTTCAAGGGGCTCGAGGGCCTGATCAAGGCACGCGGCATCACCGTGGTCGCCGGGGAGGGCCGCCTCGAGGCGGGCCCCGCCGTCCGCGTCGGCGACGACCTCTACCGCGGCACCGACGTCGTGCTGGCGACCGGCTCATACAGCCGCTCGCTTCCCGGGCTGGACATCGGCGGCCGCATCCTCACCAGCGAGCACGCCCTCGACCTCGGCGAGATCCCCCGTCGCGTGATCATCCTCGGAGGCGGGGTCATCGGGGTCGAGTTCGCCAGCCTGTGGCACTCCTTCGGCGCTGAGGTCACGATCGTCGAAGCCCTCGACCACCTCGTCCCCAACGAGGACCTCTCCTCCAGCAAGACGCTCGAACGCGCCTTCCGCAAACGGGGCATCGGGTTCTCGCTCGGCGTGCGATTCGCCTCGGCGACGCAGACCGACGACACCGTCACCGTGACCCTCGAGAACGGCACGAGCCTCGAGGCCGATTATCTGCTCGTGGCCGTGGGCCGGGGCCCTGCGACGGCCGGACTGGGCTTCGAAGAGGCCGGGGTGACGATCGACCGCGGGTTCGTGATCGCCGACGAGCGACTGCGCACGGGAGTCGCCCACGTCTGGGCCGTCGGCGACATCGTGCCCGGTCTCCAGCTCGCCCACCGAGGATTCCAGCAGGGCATCTTCGTCGCGGAGGAGATCGCCGGACTGTCCCCCGTGCTCGTGCCCGACGTGCAGATCCCGAAGGTCACCTACAGCAACCCGGAGGTCGCATCCGTCGGCCTCAGCGAGGCGCAGGCGATCGAGACGCGCGGCGCCGACGCGGTCGTCAGCTACGAGTACAACCTGGCCGGCAACGGCCGCAGCGAGATCATCGGAACCGGTGGGATCGTGAAGGTCGTCCGCGAGAAGGACGGCCCGGTCCTGGGCGTCCACCTCGTCGGCGCGCGCGTGGGCGAGCTGATCACGGAAGGGCAGCTGGCCGTGGTCTGGGAGGCGCACCCCGAGGACATCGCCCCGTTCCTGCACGCGCACCCCACGCAGAGCGAGGCATTGGGCGAGGCTTTCCTCGCCCTGGCGGGTAAACCGCTCCACGCGCTCTGACCGGCGCGGGGCGGCGTCGGGGATGCCCGGCATCACTAAGCTAGAAATCGACATCGGCATTCTGAAGGAGACATCGTCATGAGCACTTCTGTGGTCCTCCCCGCTCTCGGGGAGAGCGTCACCGAGGGAACGGTCACTCGCTGGCTCAAGCAGGTCGGCGACACCGTCCAGGCGGACGAGGGACTGCTCGAGATCTCGACCGACAAGGTCGACACCGAGATCCCGTCTCCGGTCACCGGCGTCATCGAGGAGATCTTCGTGCAGGAGGACGAGACCGTCGAGGTCGGCGCCGTCCTCGCCAAGATCGGTGACGGCTCGGGTGCCGCGGGCGACGCGCCCGCCGCCGACGCCGCACCCGCGGAGGCTGCGGATGCCGCGCCCGCGGAAGCCGCTCCCGCGGCCGAGGCTCCCGCTGAGACCGCTCCGGCGGCCGAGGCGCCGCAGGAATCCGCTCCGGCGGCACCCGCCGAGCCCCAGGTCGCTCCCGCGGCCGAGGCTCCCCAGGGCGGTACCGATGTGGTGCTCCCCGAGCTCGGCGAGAGCGTGACCGAGGGCACCGTGACCCGCTGGCTGAAGGCCGTCGGCGACCGCGTCGAGGTCGACGAACCGCTCCTGGAGATCTCCACCGACAAGGTCGACACCGAGATCCCCTCCCCCGTCGCCGGCACGCTGCAGGCCGTCCTGGTGAACGAGGACGAGACCGTCGAGGTCGGCGCCGTCCTCGCCCGCATCGGCGACGGTGCCGGCGCTCCGACCGCCCCTGCGGAGGCCGCACCCGCGGCTCCCGCCGAGACTGCTCCCGCGGCTCCCGCAGAGGCCGCTCCCGCGGCTCCCGCCGCGGCGGCACCGGCTGCGCCCGCATCGGCGCCGGCAACAGCTGCCGAAGCCGCCCCGACGGCTCCGGCGACGCCCGCCCCGGCACCTGCTCCGGCCGCCACCGCAGCCCCGGCTCCGGCCGCCCCGGTGGGCGACGACGCCGTGACGTACGTGACGCCGCTCGTGCGGCGGCTCGCGCAGCAGCAGGGCGTCGACCTGGCGAGCGTCACCGGCAGCGGTGTGGGCGGTCGCATCCGCAAGGAGGACGTGCTGAAGGCGGCCGAGGCGGCATCCTCGGCCCCCGTTGCCGCGGCACCCGCCGCGCCCGTCGCGGCTCCGCTCGAGGTGTCGCCGCTGCGCGGAACGACCCAGCCGATGTCGCGACTGCGTAAGGTGATCGCCGAGCGTGCCGTCGCCTCCATGCAGCAGACCGCTCAGCTGACCACCGTCGTCGAGGTGGACGTCACGCGGCTGTCGGCCTACCGGGATGCCGTCAAGGCGGACTTCCAGGCCAAGACCGGAGACAAGCTGTCGTTCCTGCCGTTCTTCGCGGTCGCCGCCGTCGAGGCGCTGCAGGCGTTCCCGATCATCAACGCGACGGTCGACGGCAACGACATCGTCTACCCGGCGAGCGAGAACGTCTCGATCGCGGTCGACACCGAGCGCGGTCTTCTCACGCCGGTCGTGAAGAACGCGGCGGGCAAGAGTCTCGCCCAGTTCGCCCGCGAGATCGCGGATCTGGCCGCCCGCACCCGCGACAACAAGCTCAAGCCCGACGAGCTGGCCGGGGGCACGTTCACGCTCACCAACACCGGCTCCCGGGGTGCGCTGTTCGACACGCCCATCGTCTTCCTCCCGCAGTCGGCCATCCTCGGTCTCGGCGCGGTCGTGAAGAAGCCGGGCATCGTGTCGGTCGACGGCAAGGATGCGATCGCGGTGCGCTCCTACGTCTACCTCGCGCTGTCGTACGACCACCGGATCATCGACGGCGCCGACGCCGCGCGCTTCCTCGGTGCGGTCAAGACGCGCCTCGAGGCCGCGCAGT
Organism: Microbacterium fluminis; assembly: GCF_051549805.1. Taxonomy (GTDB): domain Bacteria; phylum Actinomycetota; class Actinomycetes; order Actinomycetales; family Microbacteriaceae; genus Microbacterium. The sequence goes on along the minus strand of NZ_CP196042.1, from coordinate 2,491,734 downwards.
TCGAGGGCGTGCTCGGGATCTGAGTCACCCCGCCTGCTCCGCGACGTCGTGCACCTCGCGGAGCAGGTGGCCGCCGTCGCTGCGGACCAGCACGAGCAGCTGCGACGCGGCACCGCGCGAAGCGCCGCCGACGGCGTCGACGCGCACCACGGCGGCGTCACCGAACTCGTCGAGCAACGTGATCGTGCGCTCGGTGCCCGCGAGATCGATCGCTCCCGGCGGGAACGGTCGGGAGGCGTCCTCCATCACGTCGGCGAGGCAGGCGACGTCCGGGCCGCACGCCGTGCGCAGCGCCAGGAGGGCGGCCGCGGCCTCGGTCCACCCGCCACCGGCGGGAGTCGCCGACGGTGCGGGGCTCCCGTTCGCCGACGGGGCGGCGGGGTCGACGGGATCCGGGCTCGGCGCCGGGTACGGCGACGGTGAGGCGACCGGCGCCGCTGCACCCGACCCGGCGGCTGCGGGTGCGCCGCCGCCGGTGGGCCACAGCATCCCGATCGCGACGACGGCCGCTGCAAGGCATCCGGCCCACAGCAAGGGACGGGGGCGACGAGCCGCGGGCCGGCGCAGTCGCCGCCAGACCCGTGTCACCGCCTGCGACGTCGCATCGGCGATGTCGCCGTCGACGTACGTCGCGACGAGGTCGGCCCAGCGGGCTCGTCGCGGCGGTTCGGGCGGCTCGGCGGTGTGTGCGACGGCGGCGGAGAGGGTGAGCGCACGCCGAGAGGTGAGCGCGGTCACGGCGAGTGGAGCGGGCTCGTCTGCGTCGAACAGGGCACCTTCGAGGCGCTCGGCGTCGCGGACGAGCAGGCGCGGTTCGCCGAGCGCGTCGAGCACGTCGTCGATCGCCGCACCCGATCGTGCGCGGGCGGGCAGCATCGCGCGGACCGCGGCGAGCACCGAGGCGGACGCCTCGACGGCGTCGCCGCCGACGTCGGTGACCAGGACCGGACGGCCGGCGTCGGTGAGCCACCACTCACCCGACGACGATCCGGTGTCGCCTCGCAGCAGCTCGGCGACCCCGCGCACGATGCTCACGGCGAGGGTGACGGCCTCGCCGCCGGTGAGCAGCGCCTCGGCGTGGGTCCGCCGGCGCAGGAACGCCTCGACCCGTTCTCCGCACACCGGCAGCAGGGCATCGTGACCGTCCGTGCGTCGGACGACGTCCATCGGGGCGAGAAGGTGACCGGATGCCGCAGCATCCCACCCTCGCCACCGCGTGCCGAGCAGCTCGGCGTCGACGAGCACGCCCGACGTCTCGTCGGGCAGCCGCGCGAGCGTGCCCGGCCACGGCGCGTCGGGCGGTGACACGCTGCGGATCGTGCGGTAGCCCCGCAGGAGCCGGTCGGCGGCCTGGTCGAGCGTGTCCGTGTGCATGCCCCGATCGTGCCCGCGGGTGCACTCCCGGGGCGACCGCCGTGGGTGGACTGTGGATGGTTCGCCCCCTCTGTTCGCCTGTGGAGGAGCGGACGGGTTCGGGGAGGCGGGAAAGGTAGTCTGGATCCATGGCAGCACGCACCACCGCGCCCGAGAAGCGCCCTGGATTCTTCTCCCAGCTCCGCACGCTCTTCACCTTCACGAAGGACGCGTATCCGTGGCTGCCGTGGCTGCTGATCGGCATCGTCGTGCTCGGCGTCGGCATCGGCGTGGTCGTCGGCCTGCTGCTGCCGCCGGTCGCGATCTGGAGCGTCATCCTCTGGGGTGTCACCGGTCTGCTGCTGGGCATCCTCGGCGCGCTCATGACGACCACGCGACTGTCGACGAGCGCAATGTACAAGAAGATCGAGGGCATGCCGGGAGCCGCGGGCCACGTCATGAGCACGTCGCTTGGGCGCAAGTGGCAGTCCGGCGACATGCCGGTCGGCGTCAACCCGAAGACGCAGGAGGCCGTCTACCGTGCGATCGGTCGCGGCGGCGTCGTGATCGTGGGCGAGGGGGCTCGAGGACGGCTCACCCGACTGGTGAACGAGGAGCGCTCGAAGGCGCAGCGTGTGGCCAGCGGCGTGCCGGTGACGGTGCTCTACATCGGCCACGGCGAGGGCGAAGTGCCGATTGCGAAGCTGTCCTCGACGATCAAGGCCATCCCGAACGCGATCGACCGCACCACGATGGCCGCGGTCATCAAGCGCGTCGACTCGGTCTCGCAGTCGCTCGCGTCACTGCCGATCCCGAAGGGCATGGATCCGACCAAGGCCCGCGCGCCCCGCCCCCGCTGAGCGGGATCGGGCGCCGACGCGGTCAGGAGCGGACGAGCACCGTGCCGGCCGCCTTGTCGTGCAGGCCGCGATGGTCGGTGTCCCAGATCGCCGCGGGGATCACGAGCGCGAGCAGCACCGAACGCAGGATCGGGCGCCACAGTCCCACCCAGCCGCCCCCGAGCCGGATCAGCCGCAAGCCGACCAGGCGGTGCCCCGGGCTGCCGCCGATCGTGGGGATGAAGACGGCCTGCACGACGACGAAGATCGCGATCGTCGCGATCGAGTCGTACGCGAAGAACGCGATCGACAGCACCACCGCGCACGCCCAGTCGATCGCGACCGCACCGAGCCGGCGTCCGATGCGTGCGACACTGCCGCTTCCGGTGTCGGGAAGGCCCAGGCGTTCGCCCGGATACGATGATTCAGCAAGCGTCTCGGCCACCCCTCCAGCGTAACCGGGCAGGCGTAACATCCCGGAAACATGGGGGACACTGCCGAGCAATGCCCTCTCGATAGCGTCGAGCCGTCCGTACGCGGACGACCCGATGCCCTACCTCTGGAGTCTCCATGTTCAGTGATTCATCCGAGGTGCTGAAGTTCATCCAGGACGAGGACGTCAAGTTCCTCGACATCCGTTTCACGGATATGCCTGGTGTGCAGCAGCACTTCAACATCCCCGCGTCGACCGTCGACGAGGAGTTCTTCACCGTCGGCCAGCTCTTCGACGGCTCCTCGATCCGCGGATTCGCGAACATCCACGAATCCGACATGCAGCTCATCCCGGACGTGTCGACGGCCTACCTCGACCCGTTCCGCGAGGCGAAGACGCTCATCATGGTCTTCGACATCTACAACCCGCGCACGGGCGAGATCTACAGCAAGGACCCGCGTCAGGTCGCCAAGAAGGCGGAGAAGTACCTCGCCTCCACCGGCATCGCCGACACCGCGTTCTTCGCCCCCGAGGCGGAGTTCTACATCTTCGACGACGTGCGCTACGAGGTGAAGCAGAACGCCAGCTTCTACTCCGTCGACTCCGAGGAAGGCGCCTGGAACACCGGCCGCGCCGAAGAGGGCGGCAACCTCGCCAACAAGACCCCCTACAAGGGCGGCTACTTCCCCGTCTCCCCCGTCGACAAGACCGCCGACCTGCGCGACGACATCTCGCTCAAGCTGATCGAGGCGGGTCTGATCCTGGAGCGCGCGCACCACGAGGTGGGCACCGGCGGCCAGCAGGAGATCAACTATCGCTTCGACACGATGGTGCACGCGGCCGACGACATCCTGAAGTTCAAGTACATCGTCAAGAACGTCGCCGAGCAGTGGGGCAAGGTCGCGACCTTCATGCCCAAGCCGCTCTTCGGCGACAACGGCTCCGGCATGCACACGCACCAGTCGCTGTGGAACGACGGCAAGCCGCTCTTCTACGACGAGAAGGGCTATGGCGGCCTGTCCGACATCGCCCGCTGGTACATCGGCGGCATCCTCGCCCACGCCCCCGCCGTGCTCGCCTTCACCAACCCGACCCTCAACAGCTACCACCGTCTGGTGAAGGGCTTCGAGGCGCCGGTCAACCTGGTGTACTCGGCCGGAAACCGCTCGGCGGCCATCCGCATCCCGATCACCGGCACCAACCCGAAGGCGAAGCGCATCGAGTTCCGTGCTCCGGATGCCTCGGGCAACCCCTACCTCGCTTTCGCGGCGCAGCTGATGGCGGGCCTCGACGGCATCAAGAACCGCATCGAGCCGCACGAGCCGGTCGACAAGGACCTGTACGAGCTTCCCCCCGAGGAGGCCAAGGGCATCCCGCAGGTGCCGAACTCGCTGCAGGACTCGCTCGACGCCCTCGCGGCCGACCACGAGTTCCTCCTCGCCGGCGGCGTCTTCACGCCCGAGCTGATCGAGACCTGGATCGAGTACAAGATCGAGAACGAGATCAAGCCGCTGGCGCAGCGCCCGCACCCGTTCGAATTCGAGCTGTACTTCGGCGTCTGAGACAGCGACGTCGCGAACGGCCCCGGCACCAGCCGGGGCCGTTCGTCCTTCCGGCGACGGCGGAGGCGTCCCGTCGCTGACGGGACGCGGCCATCGTCCTGCGCGTGCGCACCGATCTTCGGCCGAGGGCGCGCCGGATCACCCGTAGAAGAGCTTCTCGAACACCCGGCGCGCACGACGCGTGGTGCCCAGGTAGTCCTCTTCGACCTGAGTCGCCGATCTCGGCCCGTACTCGAGCAGGCGGCCGATCCCGTCGAGCCGCTTGCGGTCGGCAGGGAGCACATCGCTGGTCTGTCCCGACAGCAGGGTGTTGGCCGAGCGCAGGCGACTGGCCAGCACCCAGGCCTCGCGCAGGCGTGCCGCGTGGGAGTCGGTCACGAGACCTGCATCCTCCGCGGCCTGCAGCGCGCCGAGCGTCGAGGTCGTCTGCAGGGCGGGATGGGCGTGCCCGTACTGCAGCTGCCACAGCTGCACCAGCCACTCCACGTCGCTCAGCGAGCCCGGCCCGAGCTTCAGGTGTCGAGCCGGGTCGGCCCCCTGCGGGAGCCGTTCGTTCTCCACACGGGCCTTGATGCGCTTGATCTCCCGCAGACCCTGCACGTCGACGGAGGGCGGAAAGCGCACCTGATCGGCGAGTGCTTCGAACGCGTCGATGAGCTTCACGCTGCCGGCGACGCCCCGCGCGCGCAGCAGCGCCTGCGCCTCCCACGACAGCGACCAGCGACGGTAGTACTCGGTGTACGACTCGAGCGACCGCGCGAGCGGTCCGGTGCGCCCCTCGGGACGCAGATCGGCGTCGAGGTCGAGGGGGACGCGATGATCCTCCGACAGCCGGCGGAGCTCGGCGACCAGCTTGAGCGCGAGCTCCTGGGCGCGCTGCGGGTCGACGCCGTTCGCCCGGTAGACGTACATCACGTCCGCGTCCGAGCCGAACCCCAGTTCGCGTCCGCCGAAGCGACCCATCGCGATCACCGAGAAGTCGAGCTCCGCGTCCTCCGGCGGGACGACCTCGCGTCGCACGGCCCGCAGCGTCGCCTGGATCGACACGTCGGTGATCGTGGTGAGCGCGTCGGAGACGTCCTCGATCGTGAGCAGTCCGAGGACGGCCCCCATCGCCGTGCGCAGGAGCTCGCGCCGACGCAGCGCGCGCACCGAGCGCATCGCATCGTCGAGATGGTCGTGTCGCGACTGGATCGCCCGCGCCTCGGCCTGCAGTGCGACGCCCGTGCGCGGGGCGAGCTGCTCGTCGGCGTCGAGCCAGGCGACGGACTCGGGGATCCACTCCATCAGCTCGCCGATGTACCGCGAGCCCGACAGCACCCGGGTCAGGTTCTCTGCGGCCGCGGACGAATCGCGCAGCATCCGCAGGAACCATGGAGTGTCCCCCAGGCGCTCGCTGATGCGCCGGAAGGCGATCAGCCCGTAGTCGGGGTCGGCGCCGTCGGCGAACCAGCGCAGCATGACGGGCATGAGGTGGCGCTGGATGGTCGACTTGCGGCTGAGCCCGTTCGTGAGGGCGGCGATATGACGCAGGGCGCCCACAGGGTCGGCGAAGCCGATCGCCGCGAGCCGGTCGTGCGCCTGCTCGGTCGAGAGGGCGCGCTCCTCCGCCGGCAGTGCGGCGACCGCCGACAGCAGCGGCCGGTAGAAGAGCCGGACATGGATGTCGCGCACCTCGCGCTTCACCGTCTCCCACACGCTCCACACACCGTCGCCGGTCTCGGCCAGGCCCGACGCGCGCGCGAGCACCCGAAGCTCCTCCGGTTGCGCCGGCATCAGGTGCGTACGGGAGAGTCCGCGCAGCTGCAGACGATGCTCGAGCAACCGCAGCATCCGATAGTCGCGGGCGAACGCGGCGGCATCGGCGCGGCCGATGTACCCCTCGGCGACGAGGGCCTCCAGCGCGGCCAGGGTGCCGCGCTGCCGGATCTGCTCGTCGCTCAGACCGTGCACGAGCTGCAGGAGCTGAACGGTGAACTCGATGTCCCGGATGCCTCCGGGCCCGAGTTTCAGCTGGTATGGGACGTCCTTGGCCGGAATGTGCTCGGTGACCCGTTCCCGCATGCGCTGCACGTTGTCGACGAAGTTCTCCCGTGCGGCGCTCGTCCACACCTTCGGCTGCACGGCGGCGACGTACTCCGCTCCCAGTGCCATGTCGCCGGCGATCGGGCGGGCCTTCAGGAGCGCCTGGAACTCCCACCCCTTCGCCCAGCGGTCGTAGTACGACAGGTGAGAGTCGAGGGTGCGCACCAGAGCGCCCTGCTTGCCCTCGGGGCGCAGGTTGGCATCCACCTCCCACAGCGGCGGCTCGACCTCGAACCCGGAGATGCCGCGCATCGTCTGCACGGCCAGCCTCGTGGCGATGTCGATGGCGCGGCTCTCGCCCAGCGCGTCCTCGGCGCCTTTTCGGACGCCGCCGACGAAGATCACGTCGACGTCACTGACGTAGTTGAGCTCGCGCGCGCCTGTCTTGCCCATGCCGACGATCGCGAGCCGGGTCGCGGCGACCTCTGCGCGGGGGAAGAGTCCCGCTCCGGCGATCCCGGCGGAGACGCGCGTGCGGGCGACGCTCAGCGACGCCTCCAGGGCGGCCCCCGCCGCATCCGCCAGCCGTGCCGCCACCTCGGGAAGCACCTCCACCGGATCGGTGCTCAGCAGGTCGTACACGGCGATGCGGGCGAGCAGTCGGCGATAACGCACCCGCAGGGCGACCCACGACGCCTCTCCCCCGTCGGCGGCGAACCCGCCGTCATCGCCGACCGCTTCCAGGAGAGAACGGCGCATCTCGTCGGGGGCCGGCAGCGCGGCATCCGCTCCGACCAGTTCTGCCAGCTCGCCGGGATGCCGGAGGTAGAAGTCGGCGAATCCATTCGACGCGCCCAGCACCGCCCACGCTCCACGACGTGCGACCGGGTCGCCGAGCACGATGCGCACGGGGCCCGCATCGCGCCGCGCCACCCGGGTGAGCGCGGTCAGCGCCGCATCGGGATCGGACGCGATCGAGGCATCCCCCGTGATCTGCACGCGATCGAGCCCGAGGAGCGTTTCGAGCTCGGTGAGCTGCTCGTCGGCCTCGGCCAGCCGACTGAACCCGCGACGGGCGAGCTCGGTCAGCGAGGAACTGCGCTCGGTGCCCGTCATGGCGGGCTCAGAGCATCTCGAGGTTGCTCTTCAGCTCGAACGGCGTGACCTGTGAGCGGTACTCCTGCCACTCCTTGCGCTTGTTGAGCAGGACGTAGTTGAAGACCTGCTCGCCGAGCGTCTCGGCCACCAGCTCCGACTCCTGCATGTACTCGAGGGCGTGATCGAGGCTCGCCGGCAGTGGAGCGTAGCCGAGCGCGCGGCGCTCGGCGTCGGTGAGCGACCACACGTTGTCTTCGGCCTCGGGAGGCAGCTCGTAGCCTTCCTCGATCCCCTTCAGACCCGCCGCGAGCATCAGCGCATAGGCGAGGTAGGGGTTGGCGGCCGAATCGAGGGCGCGGTACTCGACGCGGGAGGACTGTCCCTTGTTGGGCTTGTACAGGGGCACGCGCACGAGAGCGGACCGGTTGTTGTGACCCCAGCAGATGAAGCTGGGTGCCTCGTCACCGCCCCACAGCCGCTTGTAGGAGTTCACGAACTGGTTCGTGACGGCCGAGATCTCGTTCGCGTGCCGCAGCAGGCCGGCGATGAACTGGCGGCCGACCTTGGACAGCTGGTACTGCGCGCCCTCCTCGTAGAACGCGTTCATGTCGCCTTCGAACAGCGACATGTGCGTGTGCATGCCGCTTCCGGGCTTCCCGCTCAGCGGCTTCGGCATGAACGTCGCGTAGACGCCCTGCTCGATCGCCACCTCTTTGATCACGGTGCGGAACGTCATGATGTTGTCGGCGGTGGCCAGGGCGTCCGCATAGCGCAGATCGATCTCGTTCTGGCCCGGTCCGCCCTCGTGGTGGCTGTACTCGACCGAGATGCCGAGGTCCTCCAGCATCCGGACCGACCGGCGACGGAAGTCGTGAGCCGTGCCGCCGGGCACGTTGTCGAAGTACCCCGCCGAGTCGACGGGCTCGGGCCCCTCGGGGCCGACCGCCGAAGACTTCAGCAGGTAGAACTCGATCTCGGGGTGGGTGTAGAAGGTGAACCCGGCGTCGCCGGCCTTCGCCAGCGCGCGCTTGAGGACGTGGCGCGGGTCGGCCACGGCGGGCTCGCCGTCGGGCGTGGTGATGTCGCAGAACATCCGCGCCGTGGGGTCGATCTCGCCGCGCCACGGCAGCGTTTGGAACGTCGTGGGATCGGGGTGGGCGAGCAGGTCCGATTCGAACGAGCGGCTCAGCCCCTCGATCGCCGACCCGTCGAAGCCGAGCCCCTCGGTGAAGGCGCCCTCCACCTCGGCCGGCGCGATCGCCACCGATTTGAGTGTGCCGATCACGTCGGTGAACCAGAGCCGGACGAACTTGACTCCCCGCTCCTCGATCGTGCGCAGAACGAAATCCCGCTGCTTGTCCATCGAATCCCCTCAGAACCGCCGTACGACCAGCTCAGACTACTGGTCGCGCCGATGCGCCCGGACGGGCCGGGCACCGTCGGTCAGTCGTCTTCGCGTGCGTCTTCCTCGGCCCAGGCGCGCGAGCGCTCGCGCGCGATCTCCGGTGCCCGGGCGGCTTCCTCGGCGGTGTCGAACGGGCCGGCGCGATCGATCGCGGGCGACTCGAATCCGTGCTCGACGGCCCCGGTCGCGAAGTTGTACCAGTACTTCTCGTTCTCGCTGGACACACTGACTCCCTCGGTCTGTGCGACCCCACGGCCGCACTCTCCGATCCTAACGAGCGCGCCCCGCTGGATAGGCTGAGGACATGGCATCGAAGACGGCGGTCGGCATCGACATCGGCGGGACGGGCATCAAGGGTGCGCTCGTCGATCTGGACAAGGGCGAGCTGCTCACCGACCGCGTCAAGGTCGCCACTCCCCAGGGCGCAGAGCCGCAGGACGTGCTCGACGCGGTGAAGGAGGTCTTCGCCCGGCTCGAGGTCACCGACACCTCCGTGCCGCTGGGCGTGGCGTTCCCCGCGATCGTGAAGAACGGGCGCACGCTGTCCGCCGCGAACGTGTCGAAGAAGTGGGTCGACTTCGAGGCCGAGAAGTTCTTCGAGGACGGGCTGGGGCGCGGCATCCACTTCGCCAATGACGCCGACGTGGCCGGCATCGCCGAAGTGCGCTACGGCGCCGCGCGCGGCAAGGACGGGCTGGTGCTGCTGACGACCCTCGGCACCGGGATCGGGTCGGCACTGCTGTACGACGGGGTGCTGATCCCGAACACCGAGCTCGGGCACCTCCAGCGCGCGGAGAAGAAGAAGGATGCCGAGTTCTACGCGGCGTACTCGGCGATGGAGCGCGAGGAACTCGACTGGAAGGCATGGGCCGAGCGGCTGCAGTGGTACTACGACCACCTGGAACTGCTGTTCAGCCCTGATCTGTTCATCGTCGGCGGCGGAGTGTCGAAGCACGCCGACGACTTCCTGCCGCTCCTGAAGCTGCGCACGCCCATCGTTCCGGCCGTGCATCGCAACAACGCGGGCATCATCGGCGCCGCGGCGCTCGCGCTGGGCTGAGCACGGCGTCTCCGCGACGCATCGCGGAGACGTCGAGAGGGCGAATGGGCCGGCCTGTACGCCGGGTTCTGTCCGGGGGCGTGAGCCCCGTGGACGGTCATCTCTCTCGGCGACACGTTGCCGTGCCGCTCCAGCGGCCTACCCGAGGACTCGGCGAGCCGCGTCAGCATCCTCTGTCTGGCCTTGCTCCGGGCGAGGTTTGCCGTGCGGGCCGTGTCACCACGACCCCGGTGGTCTCTTACACCGCCGTTTCACCCTTACCCGACACCTCTCGGCGCAGGCGGTCTGTTCTCTGTGGCACTGTCTCGCGGATCACTCCGGGTGGGTGTTACCCACCGCCCTGCCCTGTGGAGCCCGGACGTTCCTCGGCGCGCGACGGCGAACCGTGCGCGACGCGACCGTCCAGCCGACCCATTCGCGGCGTCGAGTCTACCTCCGCGGTGAGGCCGCCATCCGACCCCGAGTGCACACGCCGCGGGATTGCCGGGTGCAAATCGAGGTTCTTCCGCTATACTCAGCACCGCCGACGCTCCACTGGGGAGTGAGCTCGGCAAAGCCTGGGGAGGCTGCAACAATGCTGCGCCGTATTTCTGCGATTCTGGGGATCGCCGTTCTGACCACGTTCGCCGTGCCGTCCGCCGCCATGGCGGCGGAGAGCACCGACTACACGCCCGACACCGTCGTCTCCGCGACGCTCGCCGGATCGACCGCCGTCGCCACGTGCGTGGCGGATGCCGCCTACATCGACTTCTCGGTCAGCCTCACCGATCCGAGCAATGTGGCGACGAACCACACCGCCACTCTCGTGATGACGGACGGGACCAGCTCCGTGGAGATCCCGCTGGGCGCGCTGCAGAACAATCAGCTGTCCGGTCGCGTGCTGTGGCCCGGTGCCTCCGTGGGTGCCGACGGCCGGGGCAACGGCTGGCCGGGCTGGGCCTTCCAGAACGGTCAGTGGGTCGAGACCGCCGGCAACTACGCCTGGACGCGCGGCCGGATCAGCGCGGAGATCCGCGTGAACCCGACCCTCGCGGTGCCGCTGTCGTACCCGCCTGCCACGCCGCAGTGCCTCACCGACCCGGCGGGCTTCACGGCCTCGACGGCATCGGCCGGGACGCTCACAGCGCTGCCGGTCACCGGTGCGAGCGCGCTCATCGTCCCGATCAGCATCGCGGGCATCCTCGTCGTGCTGACCGGCCTGGTCATGCTGATCGTGCGCCGCCGTGCGCACGTGGATCAGTGACCGGGCGCACCCGCGCCGTCCGTCCGCTCCGCATCCGCACCGTCGTCCTCCTGACGACTGTCGCGCTCGCACTCCTCGTGGCCGCCGTCGCGTGGGTCGGAGTGCGCGGGGTGCTCGCGGCGCGGGAGCTGCAGTCGGCCATCCCGTTGGCCGACCGCCTGCAGACGGCCGTGACGACCGGCGACGCCGCGACGGCCACGGCGGTCGCGAGTGAGATCGACGCCCACGCCCAGCGCGCGGCCGACCTCACCGCAGACCCGATCTGGCGCGCCTCCGAGCTCATCCCCGGCGCCGGACCGAACCTCGCGGCCGTGCGCGTCGCCGCGACGGCGCTGCACACCCTCGGCGGCGAGGTCGTGACCCCGCTCGCGGCGGTCGTCACCGGCGGGACCGCCGGTGAGGGAGTGGACGTCGCGGCGCTGACCAGGGCGCAGGCCCCGCTGGAGGCCGCCTCCACCGCCCTCGGCCGCGTCTCCGCTGACCTCGCACAGCTGCCGACTGCGGCTCTCCTGCCGCCCCTGCGCGACGGCGTCGTCAAGCTCGGGGACACCGTCACCGCCGCCGACCGTCTGCTGGCACCCCTGTCGCGTGCCGCGACGGTGCTGCCCGGCATCCTCGGTGCCGACGGCCCGAAGACGATCCTCCTCATGGTCCAGAACAACGCCGAGCTGCGCACGGGGGGCGGGATCAGCGGCACGTTCGCCGAGCTGCACGCCGACCACGGCGTCGTCACGATGACGGCCCAGGCCGACTCGTCGCAGTTCCCCGCACTGTCCGCGCCCATCGCTCCCGTCCCCGACTCCTTGTCGGTGCTGTACGGCGACATCGCCGGTCGCTTCGTCCAGGACTCCACCGTTTCCGCGGACTTCGCGCTGACCGGCCGGCTGGCGGCGGCGTGGTGGTCCTCCCACACGGGAACCGCTCCCGACGCGGTGCTGTCGATCGATCCGGTCGTGCTGCAGTCGCTGGTCGCCGCGACCGGTCCGATCGCCCTCGCCGACGGAACGCAGATCACGGCGGACGATCTCGTGCAGAAGCTCCTCATCGACCCGTACCTGACGATGACCTCCGACCAGCAGACGGCCTACTTCGCCGAGGCCACCGGCGCCGTGGTGTCACGGGTCTTCGGCGGTGGGCTCGATCCGCTCACGTGGGCGCGCGCCCTGGCGCAGCCGATCGAGCAGGGGCACATCTCGATCTGGAGCGCCGATCCCGCCGCGCAGGCGGCGCTCGAGCAGACGCCGCTCGGCGGTCCTGCCGCGCGACAGCGACAGGCCGGCGGGGACGCGTACGCGGTATACCTCAACGACGCGACCGGCGGCAAGCTCGACAGCTTCATGACCACCTCCCTCTCCTCGGGCGTCGCCTCGTGCCGCGCGGACGGCCGACGCGAGGTCGTCGTCTCGGTCACGCTGACCAGCACCGTGCCCGCCGACGCCGAACAGCGCTTCCCGGGCAGCATGACCGGCGACGGCCGCTACCACGTCGCGATCGGCGACATCGGGATGGTCGTGTCGGTGTCGGCCCCGCCCGGCTCCTACTTCGGCGGCGTGCGCAAGGACGGCACCCCGCTCGCGGGCGTCGACGGCGAGGACGCCGGCTTCCCGGTCTCGCTCGCACGCATCAACCTGCAGCCCGGCGAGACCAACACGCTGGAGTTCCGCTTCGTCACCGACCGCACCGACGCGTTCACGCCCGTCCTGCTGCACACTCCCCTGCTGACCGCCCCCGAGGTCACCGCCGTCGATCCGGTGTGCGGCTGAGTCAACCGTCCTTGTCGGCGGTCCGGGCGATCCGCAGATCGAGCCGGAAGTCCAGGGGGAAGTCCCCGAACAGCAGTCGAGTGGCGGATGCCGCGGCCGCACGCACCGCGTCGGCGGCGTCGTCGGCGCGCTCGACGGGGGTGTGCACGACGATCTCGTCGTGCAGGTAGAACGCGAGGTGCGGGCGGCGCGCGAAGACAGGACCGGACGCGGGGGCGGCGGATGCCTCGTCGACCGGCGCGATCGCGGCGAGCCGGCCGCGCAGATCCGCCATCCAGGCGAGCGCCCACTCGGCTGCCGTCCCCTGCACGACGAAGTTGCGGGTGAACCGGCCGCGGTCGCGCGCCCACCGGCGTGCGCGGACTTCGTCCGCCTCCGTCGCCTCCGGATCGCCGGCCCGGGACTGCGCCTCGTGCCACGCCTCCGAGGGCGGGGGCGAGGACCGGCCCAGCAGGGTGGACACGACCCCGCCGTCCTCCCCCGTGCGCGCCGCGTCGTCCACGAGCGCCATCGCGCGCGGGAACGTGCGCCGCAGACGGGGCAGCAGCCGACCGCTGTCGCCGGTGGTGGCCCCGTACATCGCCCCGAGCATCGCGATCTTCGCCTCCGCGCGAGTGGCGACGGCGCCGCTGGCCACCACGCCTTCGTACAGATCGCGGCCGCGCGCGGCATCCGCCAGCGCCGTGTCGCGCGCCATCGCGGCGAGGACCCGGGGTTCGAGCTGCGCGACATCCGCCACGACCAGCAGCCAGCCCGGATCGGCGCGGACCGCCGGGCGCAGCTGACGGGGCACCTGCAGTGCTCCCCCGCCGGTCGACGCCCACCGCCCCGTCACCACGCCGGCCGGGAGGTACACCGGCCGGAATCGCCCGTCGCGCACCCACTCGTCCAGCCACGCCCAGCCGTTGGCCGTGTACAGGCGCGAGAGACGCTTGTACTCCAGCAGCGGCGCGACGACCGGATGCCGCTGCTCGGCCAGTTCCCATCGACTGGTCGACTCCACCGCGACCCCGGCGCGGTGCAGGGCGCGCAGCAGCTTGGGCTGCGAGTCGAGGCTGAGTCCGGGGTCGCCGAGCGCGCTGCGCACCTGATCCGCCGTCTCGGCCAGGCGCGGCGGGGTGCCTCCGCCGACCGGGAGGTCGCCGAGCTCGGCGGTGAGCAGATCGCGATGCACCGCGACATCCCAGGGGACACCCGCCGCGCGAAGCTCCGCCGCGACGAGCGCGCCCGCGGACTCGGCGGCCAGCAGGAGCTGCAGCGCACCCGGTGCGGCGGAGCCGGCCACAGCCGCGCGCTGTCGGCCGAACTCGGCGAGGAGGGCATCCGCGTCGGTGGGGAGCACGGCGGGTCCGGGCCCGGCGTCGAGGTCGAACAGCGTCGGAATGTCCGCGCGGGGGTCGACGAGCGGGCTGCGGTCCCAGGCGGTCGCGGCGCGCAGCTGCGCGGCATCCGTCACCGCGGCCGAATCGCGCAGCACCGCGTGGCACAGGCGCAGGTCGTGGCACCGGGCGACACGCACGCCCTCCGCGAGGAGCGCGGGGTACCAGAGGGTGGTGTCGGCCCACACCCACCTCGCCCCGGCGCTCTCGTGCCGGGCAATCCATGCCGTGCGCTCGCCCGCCGCGATCCACTCCCGTCCGCGTTCGGCCCCGAGGGCGTCGAGGACGACCGCGACCGCGGCGTCGCCCTCGCGGCCCAGGACGATCCAGGCGGCGGGCTCAGTCTGCGCGGTCACCGCCGACATCCCGCCGGAAGCTCTCCCGCCGGTCCATCGCGGCGTTGGCCGCCGCATCCGCCCGCGCGTTCTGCGCCCTCGGCACCCATTCGAACGACACGGGACGCCCGGCGATGACCGCGTGCGCGCGATCGGCGAGCACGCGCATGTCGGGATGCCTCACCTTCCACCGTCCGGTCATCTGCTCGACGACGAGCTTCGAGTCCATGCGCACCAGGACGGCGGCGTCCGGATGCCTCCGCCACGCCGCTTCGAGGCCCGCGATCAGACCGCTGTACTCGGCGACGTTGTTGCTCGCGACCCCCACGTACACGCCGACCTCGTCGAGGACCGCTCCCGAGGCCGCGTCGATCACGACCGCCCCGCCGGCGGCGACACCGGGGTTGCCGCGCGATCCGCCGTCGGCTTCGACGACGAGGCGCGGCGTCACAGGCCGGACTCCTCCGTGCGCACCAGGATGCATCCGCACTCCGGGCATGTGACCACGGTGTCCTCCGCGGCCTGGCGCAGCTGCTGGAGGTCGGTGCCCGCGAGCACCATGCGGCAGCCGCCGCACGTGCGCGCGGTCAGCAGCGCCGCCCCTGCACTGCGGGTGACGATCCGGTCGTAAAGGGCGAGCAGGTCGGCCGGCACCGTCTCGGCGACGGCGGCGCGATCGCGGGCGGATGCCTCGATCACCGCGTCCGCCTCGGCGATGACGCGGCGGGCCTCGGCGCTGAGAGCGGCCCCTTCGTCGTTCGTCGTGGCGATGAGCGCCTCCTGTTCGGCGACCGCGGCGTCCGCGGCCTCAAGCCGCTCCATCACCTCGAGCTCGCCGTCCTCCAGGTCGCTCTTGCGGCGGGCGAGCGAGGCCAGCTCGCTTTCGAGCCCCTGCGCCTCTTTGACGTTGCTGGAGGCGGCCAGGCGCTCGGCGTCGCGCGTGCGGCGGGCGTCGACGAGGGCGACGTCGGATTCGATACGGGCGAGCTCGGTGCGCAGATCGTCGCGCGCGCCGAGTCGGGTGGACAGCTCGTGAGACAGCTCGGCGCGGCGCGCGACGAGCTCCTTGACCCGGGCGGCCTGCGGCGGATTTCCGCGGGTGTGCTCGGCCCGGCGGATGCGGGCGTCGAGGTCGGCGACGTCGACGAGACGACGCTGGTCTGCGGGGCTGGCGTTCACGCCTCCAACCTACCCCGCCCCCGCGAGGGCGTTCGGGCGGGGACTACCATGCTGAGGATGCCGTCGACGAGGAGGTCACCGTGAGCCTGATGCGTACGAAGTCCGTCGAGCAGTCCATCGCCGATACCGACGAACCGGAGTTCCGACTCAAGCGGTCGCTCACCGCTCTGGATCTGACGATCTTCGGTGTCGGCGTGGTGATCGGCGCGGGGATCTTCACCCTCACCGGGCGGGCGGCGCATGACGTGGCGGGCCCTGCGATCGTGATCAGCTTCGCGGTGGCGGCCATCGCGTGCGCGCTGGCGGCGATGTGCTACGCCGAGTTCGCCTCGACGGTGCCCGTGTCCGGATCGGCGTACACGTTCTCCTACGCCTCCCTCGGCGAGCTGTTCGCCTGGATCATCGGCTGGGATCTGATCCTCGAGATGTTCCTCGGGGCGAGCGTGGTGGCGCAGGGGTGGAGCGCGTACCTGAAGGTGTTCCTCGGGCAGCTCGGCATCGTCCTGCCCGACGGCATCAGTCACGGCGGCGCGGTCGACGTGGTCGCGATCGTGTTCGTCCTGGTGCTGGGCGCCCTCATGACGCTGGGCATCAAGGAGTCGATGCGCGTGAACCTCGTGCTGGTCGCCCTCAAGCTCTTCATCGTGCTGTTCGTCATCGTGGCCGGCATCGGCTTCATCAACCCGGCCAACTACGCGCCCTTCGTCCCCGACGCAGTGCCCACGGAGTCCGCCACGGGGTTTCATCAGCCGCTCATCCAGTTCCTCTTCGGGCTCCCTCCCGCGACCTACGGCGTCGGAGGCATCCTGGCGGGCGCCGCCCTGGTGTTCTTCGCCTACATCGGCTTCGACGTCGTGGCGACCACCGCCGAGGAGACCAAGAACCCGCAGAAGGCGCTGCCGATCGGCATCATCGCCTCGCTGGTGATCTGCACGCTGCTGTACTGCGCGGTGGCGCTCGTGGTGACGGGCATGGTCTCGTACGACCAGCTCGACCCGTCGGCGGCGCTGGCGGCGGCGTTCGCGTACCACGGTCAGTCGTGGATGGCCACGATCATCGCGGCGGGCGCGGTGGCGGGTCTGACGACCGTCGTGCTCACGCTCATGATCGGCGCGACGCGCATCATCTTCGCGATGTCGCGCGACGCCCTCCTCCCCCGTGGCCTCGCCCGCGTTCACCCGAAGCTGCGCACGCCGTGGATCATCTCGATCCTGGTCACCGTGGTGGTGGCCATCGTGGCGGGCGTCACCCCCATCGGTGCGCTCGAGGAGATGGTGAACATCGGCACCCTGTCGGCGTTCGTGCTCGTCTCGGTCGCCGTGATCGTGCTGCGCCGCCAGCGGCCCGACCTGCCGCGCGGATTCCGCGTGCCGTGGAGCCCGTTCCTGCCGGCGCTGTCGGCGCTCGTGTGCGTCTACCTGATGGTGAACCTGCCCGTCGACACGTGGCTGCGGTTCCTGGTGTGGCTCGCGATCGGCTTCGTGATCTACTTCGCCTACTCGCGACGGCACGCGCGGGTGGGTCAGCCCGACTACGTCGATGTGACGAAGCCTCGGGTGGTCGCGCCGCCGAAGGACGGACGCGGCTGACAGCGACGGATGCTGTGGGCCCTGCCGGGATCGAACCGACGACATCCACGGTGTAAACGTGGCGCTCTACCAGCTGAGCTAAAGGCCCGGGGCGTCCAGTCTATGCACCCCGGGCCCGGGCATCCGCGTCGCTCCTCCCCTCCTCCGACTCGCTAGGCTTGCCGATGGTGCATCGCGCCCGCTGAACACAGCGCGCGACACATCGCATGCGTATCCCTGGCACGATCTGCCAGACGACGAAAGGTCTCCCGTGACTGTCCACGATCAGGATCCGTACTCGCAGGACTCGCTCGACAGCGATCCGGAAGAGACCAGCGAATGGCAGGAGTCGCTGCAGCAGCTCGTGGCCGCGAAGGGCCACGGACGCGGCCGCGAGATCATGCTGAGCCTGTTGAAGGCGTCGCACGATCTCCACCTGGGCGTGCCGATGGTCCCGACCACCGACTACCTCAACACGATCGCGCCGGAGAACGAGCCGGAGTTCCCCGGTGACGAGGAGATCGAGCGCCGCTACCGCGCGTGGATCCGCTGGAACGCGGCGATCACCGTGCACCGCGCGCAGCGCCCCGGCATCGGCGTCGGCGGTCACATCTCCACGTACGCCTCCTCGGCCGCGCTCTACGAGGTGGGCTTCAACCACTTCTTCCGCGGCGCCGACCACCCGTCCGGGGGCGACCAGATCTTCGTCCAGGGCCACGCCTCCCCCGGCACCTACGCCCGGGCATTCCTCGAAGGACGCCTCACCGAGGCGCAGCTCGACGGGTTCCGTCAGGAGAAGTCGGCGGCACCGAACGGGCTGCCCTCCTACCCGCACCCGCGGCTCATGCCCGACTTCTGGCAATTCCCCACGGTGTCGATGGGCCTCGGGCCGATCAACGCCATCTATCAGGCGATGACGAACAAGTACCTCGCCAATCGCGGCATCAAGGACGTCGCCGACTCGCACGTCTGGGCCTTCCTCGGCGACGGCGAGATGGACGAGGTCGAGAGCCGCGGCCAGCTGCAGGTCGCCGCCAACGAGGGTCTCGACAACCTCACGTTCGTCGTCAACGCCAACCTCCAGCGCCTCGACGGCCCGGTGCGCGGCAACGGCAAGATCGTGCAGGAGCTGGAGAGCTTCTTCCGCGGTGCCGGCTGGAACGTCATCAAGGTGATCTGGGGTCGTGAGTGGGACGACCTGCTCGCCCGTGATACCGACGGCGCGCTGCGCAACATCATGAACGTCACCCCCGACGGCGACTACCAGACGTTCAAGACCGAGAACGGCGCCTACGTGCGCGAGAACTTCTTCGGACGCGACGAGCGCGCGCTCGCCCTGGTCAAGGACTACACCGACGACCAGATCTGGAGCCTCAAGCGCGGCGGGCACGACTACCGCAAGGTGTACGCCGCCTACAAGGCCGCGATGGAGCACAAGGGCCAGCCGACCGTCATCATCGCCAAGACCATCAAGGGCTACGGTCTCGGACCGCACTTCGAGGGCCGCAATGCGACCCACCAGATGAAGAAGATGACGCTCGACGACCTCAAGCAGTTCCGCGACAGCATGCACATCCCGATCACGGATGCGCAGCTGGAGGAGAACCCCTACCAGCCGCCGTACTTCAACCCCGGCCCGCAGGACGAGGCGATCCAGTACCTCCACGAGCGCCGCCGCGCGCTCGGCGGCTACGTGCCGGAGCGCCGCTCGACGCACGTCGGACTGCAGCTCCCCGACGACAGCGCCTACGCACTCCCGAAGAAGGGCTCGGGCACGCAGGAGATCGCCACCACGATGGCCTTCGTCCGGCTCCTGAAGGACCTCCTGCGGGCGAAGGACTTCGGCCACCGCATCGTGCCGATCATCCCCGACGAGGCGCGCACGTTCGGCATGGACGCGTTCTTCCCGTCGGCGAAGATCTACAACCCGAACGGTCAGCACTACACCTCGGTGGACCGCGACCTGCTGCTCGCCTACAAGGAGAGCCCGCAGGGTCAGATCGTGCACGTCGGCATCAACGAGGCGGGCGCCATGGCGGCGTTCACCGGGATCGGCACGTCGTACGCCACGCACGGCGAGCCGCTCATCCCGGTGTACGTCTTCTACTCGATGTTCGGCTTCCAGCGCACCGGCGACGCCCAGTGGGCCGCGGGCGACCAGATGGCGCGCGGATTCATCGTGGGAGCCACCGCCGGGCGCACCACGCTCACCGGCGAGGGCCTGCAGCACGCCGACGGGCACTCGCACCTGCTGGCCGCCACCAACCCCGCCACGGTCTCCTACGATCCGGCCTACGGGTACGAGATCGCGCACATCGTGCGCTCCGGCATCGAGCGCATGTACGGCACGGATGCTGCCGGCAACGCGCACCCCGACCCGAACGTCATGTACTACCTCACCGTGTACAACGAGCCGATCGTGCAGCCCGCCGAGCCCGAGGACGTGGACGTCGACGGCATCGTGCGCGGCATCCACCGCATCTCCGTCTCGCACGGAGACGGCCCGCGCGCCCAGCTGTTCGCGTCGGGCGTCGGCGTGCCGTGGGCCCTGGAGGCGCAGCAGCTCCTCCGCGACGACTGGGGCGTCCAGGCGGACGTCTGGTCGGTCACCTCGTGGACCGAGCTGCGCCGCGACGGACTGGCCGCCGACGAGCACAACTTCCTGCACCCCGATCAGGAGCGTCGCACGGCGTACCTGACCGAGAAGATCAAGGACGTGCCCGGACCGGTCGTGGCCGTGAGCGACTTCATGCAGGCGGTGCAGGACCAGATCCGTCCGTGGATCCCGAACAACTACGCGACGCTCGGCGCCGACGGGTTCGGCTTCTCCGACACGCGCGCCGCCGCGCGCCGCTTCTTCAAGATCGACGGCCCGTCGGTGGTCGTGCGCACCCTGCAGGCGTTGGCCGACGAGGGCGCCGTCGATCGCGACCTCGCCCGCCAGGCGATCGAGAAGTACCGGCTGCACGACGTCAACGCCGGGACGAGCGGCAATGCGGGCGGCGAGAGCTGACCCGCTCCATGCCGTCCGGCTCCGCCCCGATGGACAAGACCGAGACGCTCGCCTATCTGCGACGTATCTCGGGCGATCTCGCGACGGCGACCACGACGCGACTCGAGGACTCGCTGCCCTGGTACGCCGAGATGCCGCCGGCCCGACGCTCCGCCGTCGGGCTGGTGGCGCAGGCCGGCATCACCTCGTTCATCCAGTGGTACGACGATCCGAACTCGACCCCGTGGATCGCGGCCGACGTGTTCCTGGCGGCGCCCCGCGAGCTGCTGCGCAGCGTCAGCCTGACGCAGACGCTGCAGCTCATCCGGGCCACCGTCGAGGTGACCGAGGAGCGGCTGCAGGGCAAGAGCGAGGATCTGCGCGAGGCGATCCTGCTGTACTCCCGTGAGGTGGCGTTCGCCGCGGCCGACGTGTACGCGCGCGCCGCCGAGGCGCGCGGACTGTGGGATGCGCGCCTCGAGGCGCTCGTGGTCGACTCGATCCTCACGGGCGAGGCCGACGAGGAGCTGCCCAGCCGTATCGCGGCCCTCGGGTGGCACGGCCATGGCGAGGTGTCGGTGCTCGTGGGCACCACGCCGCCGCAGTTCGACGTCGATCAGCTGCGACGCACCGCGCGCAAGCTCGGGGTGGACGTGCTCATCGGGGTGCAGGGGTCGCGACTGGTGCTGGTGGTCGGGCGTTCGCAGTCGTCCGGGCGCGATGAACTCGAACCCGAGCTGCCGTTCCCCGAGATCGCCCGACGCCTGGAGCCGGGATTCGGCAGCGGGTACCTCGTGCTCGGCCCCGCCGTGCCCGCACTCGTGGATGCGAGCCAGAGCGCCCGTGCCGCGCTGGCGGGGTTCGCGGTCGCCCGCGCCTGGCGCAACGCCCCGCGTCCGGTGGAGGCCGACGACCTGCTGCCCGAACGCGCCCTGGCCGGCGATCCGCTGGCCAAGCAGACGCTCGTCGAACGCATCTACCGCCCGTTGCAGGCGCACAGCACCGATCTGGTGGCGACCCTCTGGAGCTACCTCGACAACGGTCGCTCGCTGGAGGCGACCGCCCGCGAGCTGTTCGTGCACCCGAACACGGTGCGCTACCGCCTCAAGCGCGTCTCGGACGTGATCGGGTGGGATGCCACGGGGCCGCGGGAGGCGCTCATCCTGCAGACCGCCCTCATCCTGGGTTCCACCGGCTCGGATCAGAGCAGGCGGCGCGCCCCTGCGCGTCGCGTTGCCCGCGAACATGTATGACGGATACAAAGGCATCGCGGATTCTTGTGCCGTGATCGCCAGAAATTACTCGGACTTCCTTGGAAGGATGGAATGGTGATCATCGCGGTCTTCCCCGGTCAGGGCTCTCAGTCCCCCGGGTTCCTCGTTCCCTGGCTCGAGGCCGACGGCGCACGCGAGCGGCTCGAGCGCTACTCGGAGTGGTCGGGCGTCGATCTCGTCGCTGCGGGGACGGAGTGGGACGCCGACCGCATCCGTGACACGCAGGTCGCGCAGCCCCTCATCGTCGCCGCCGGTCTGCTGTCGTGGAATGCGCTCCCCTCGCGGGACGGCGTGACCGGCGTGGCCGGGCACTCGGTGGGCGAGTTCGCCGCCGCTGCGGCGGCCGGCATCCTGACCGAAGAGGACGCGCTGCGGCTCGTCGGCATCCGCGGGCGTGCGATGGCCGAGGCCGCAGCTGCGGCCGAGACCGGGATGGCCGCCGTCATCGGCGGTGATCAGGACGCCGTCGTGGCGCGGCTGACGGAGCTCGACCTCACCCCCGCCAACTACAACGGCGGTGGCCAGCTGGTGGCTGCCGGTGCCGCGGACGCGCTGACGGCACTGGCCGCTGAGCCGGTCGCCGGCACGCGGGTGATCCCGCTCTCGGTCGCCGGCGCGTTCCACACGCGATTCATGGAGCCCGCCGTCGAGACGCTGCGCTCCGCCGCCGCCGAGGTGTCTCCACAGCACCCCTCGATCACTGTGTGGACCAACAGCGACGGGACGACGGTGGACGACGGCGGGCGCTACCGCGACCTGCTCGTCTCGCAGGTGGCGTCGCCCGTGCGATGGGACCTCTGCATGGCCTCGTTCGCCGACCACGGCGTCACCGGGCTGGTCGAGCTGGCCCCCGCGGGCACGCTGGTCGGACTCGCCAAGCGCGCGCTGCGCGGGGTGCCGGCCGTCGCCGTGAAGACCCCCGATGACGTGGTCGCCGCGTCGACCCTGATCTCCGGAGGCTCCGAATGACCGCCACGCTCACCCAGGCGCAGGGCGCCGCCCACACCCGCATCCTCTCGTACGGCGCGGCGCGCGGCGAGAACGCCGTGACCAACGACGAGCTGGTCGGTCCGATCGATTCCAGCGACGAATGGATCCGCCAGCGCACCGGCATCATCACGCGCATGCGCGCCCGTCCCGAGACCGACGCCATCGACCTCGCCACCGACGCGGCCCGGGAGGCCATCGAGAAGTCGGGGATCGAGGCATCCGCCATCGACGCGGTCATCGTCGCCACGATCAGCAATCCGAAGCAGACGCCGTCGGTGTCGGCCATCGTCGCCGACCGCGTGGGATCCAACCCCGCCGCCGCATACGACCTCAACGCGGCGTGCGCCGGTTTCGCGTACGGCGTGGCACAGGCCGACGCGCTCATCCGCGCCGGTGCCGCGCACTACGCGCTCGTGATCGGCACGGAGAAGCTCAGCGACGTGGTCGACCCGACCGACCGCAGCATCTCGTTCCTCCTCGGCGACGGCGCGGGAGCCGTCGTGGTCGGACCCAGCGACACGCCCGGCATCGGGCCTACCGTATGGGGCTCCGACGGGTCGAAGGCCGACGCGGTCGGCATGAACGGGACCCTCACGCAGTTCCGAGACGGCGAGGTGCCGTGGCCGACGCTGCGCCAGGAGGGTCCGACGGTGTTCCGCTGGGCCGTCTGGGAGATGGTGAAGGTCGCGCGTCAGGCACTGGATGCCGCGGGTGTCCAGGCATCCGATCTCGCCGCCTTCGTCCCCCACCAGGCGAACATGCGCATCATCGACGAGTTCGCCAAGCAGCTCGGACTGCCCGAGAGCGTGGTCGTCGGCCGTGACATCGAGACCACCGGCAACACGTCCGCCGCGTCGATCCCGCTCGCCACGCACCGGCTGCTCGCCGAGCACCCCGAGCTGAGCGGGGGTCTCGCGCTGCAGATCGGCTTCGGCGCCGGCCTCGTGTTCGGCGCGCAGGTCGTCGTCCTTCCCTGACCGGCGACCCCCGCGACCCTAAACTGAACGTCGGCCCGGCCCCCGGGTCCGCGCCCCCGAAGAAACAGGAGACATCATGGCATTCACCAACGACGAGGTCCTCGCGGGCCTGGCCGAGCTCATCACCGACGAGACCGGCATCTCGGCCGACGAGGTCGCCCTCGGCAAGTCGTTCACCGACGACCTCGACATCGACTCGATCTCGATGATGACGATCGTCGTCAACGCCGAGGAGAAGTTCGGCGTCACGATTCCCGACGACGAGGTCAAGAACCTCAAGACCGTCGGCGACGCGGTCACCTTCATCACCTCGAACCAGTAAGCACCCGCTCCGGTGGGGGTGGCCCCGACGGGACCACCCCCCACCGGGTCAACGGAGGATCCACCCACATGAGCAGCACCTCTCGCATCGTCGTCACCGGAATCGGAGCGTCGTCGCCCATCGGCGGCACCGCACCCGAGAGCTGGGCCGCGCTGTTGGACGGCGCGTCCGGCGCCCGCACGCTCGAATACGACTGGGTCGAGCAGTACAACCTCCCGGTGACGTTCGCGGCGCAGGCCGCCGTGCGTCCCGACACCGTCCTGGAGCGTCCGGTCGCCAAGCGGCTCGACCCATCGGCGCAGTTCGCTCTCGTCGCCGCGAAGGAGGCCTGGGAGGACGCCGGGGCACCCGACGTCGCCCCCGAGCGCCTCGGCGTCGACTTCTCCACCGGCATCGGCGGGCTGTGGACGCTGCTGGATGCCTGGGACACCCTGCGCGAGAAGGGTCCGCGTCGCGTCCTTCCGATGACGGTGCCCATGCTGATGCCCAACGCCGCCGCCGGCAACCTCTCGCTGCACTTCGGCGCCCGCGCCTACGCGCGCACCGTCGCCAGCGCGTGCGCCTCCAGCACCGAGGCCATCGTCAACGCCGTCGAGCACATCCGCGCCGGCTACGCCGACGTGGTGATCGCCGGGGGCACCGAGTCGGCGATCCACCCCATCACGATGGCGTCGTTCGCGTCGATGCGGGCGCTCTCGCGCCGCAACGACGACCCGGCGACCGCATCGCGCCCCGGCAGCATCGACCGCGACGGCTTCGTCATGGGCGAGGGCGCAGGTGCTCTCATCCTCGAGACCGAGGAGCACGCGAAGGCGCGCGGCGCGAAGATCTACGCCGTCGTCGCGGGCGGAGGCGTCACCGCCGACTCGTACCACATCACCGCCAACGACCCCGAGGGTCTCGGGGCGGAGCGCGCCGTCAAGATGGCGCTGGAGATGGCCGGCGTCTCCCCCGACGACGTCACGCACATCAACGCGCACGCCACCTCCACGCCCGTGGGCGACCCCAACGAGTACGTTGCCCTGAAGAGCGTGTTCGGGGACCGCATCGACGAGATCCCCGTCTCGGCCACGAAGGCCTCCACCGGGCACCTGCTCGGCGGCACCGGCGCGCTCGAGGCGATCTTCACGGTGCTCGCCCTCCGCGACCGGATCGCTCCGCCGACCATCAACATCACCGAACAGGACCCGGCGGTGCCCTTCCGCATCTCCGGCTCCGCGCAGCCGCTCGGCGACGGCCCGCAGTTCGCGATCAGCAACTCGTTCGGGTTCGGCGGCCACAACGCCGTCGCGGCCTTCGCCTCGGTCTGATCCGCAGACACGAAGACGCCCCCGGGATCTCCCGGGGGCGTCTTCGTATCGGGCGGGGATTCGTCTCCCCAGCAGTCAGGATTCCCGCCTCCGACCGCCGGTCACGACGCCTCGCTCCGCCCGAGTCTCGAAATCAGCCCACCTTGTGCAGCCAGACGACGGGGGCGTCGTCGCTCGCGTGGCGGAACGGCTCGAGCTCCTCGTCCCACGCCGCGCCGAGCGCCACGTCCAGCTCCCGCTGCAGCTCGACGATGTCGCCCGCAGCGACCTCCATCGCGTAGCGCAGGCGGTCCTCGCCGATCACGACGTTGCCCGCGGCATCCGTCTGCGCGTAATGGATGCCGAGCCCCGGCGTGTGCAGCCAGCGGCCGCCGTCGCTGCGGGGCGTCGGGTCCTCGGTCACCTCGAAGCGCAGATGCTCCCACCCGCGGATCGAGGTGGTGAGCGAGGCGCCCGTCCCGACCGGGCCGTCCCAGTAGAACTCCGCGCGACGGCTCCCGGAGAGCACCGGCTGCTCCTGCCAGTCGAAGTTCACCGCACGCCCGAGGGCGCGACCGACCGCCCACTCGAGGTGGGGGGCCAACGCACGTGGCGCGGAGTGGATGTAGACCACTCCCCGCGCCTGTCCTGTAGCCATCATTCTCTCCGTTTCATCAGGTACGTCTTCCCCAACGACCTGAAACGGATGCTTCGGCGATGCGTGTTCGGTTGTGTGGCCATTATCGCCCGAACTCCCCCGGAATGACAAGGCTGTGATTCGGCGTGGTGCGAACCGGAGCACGAAGGGCTCCGGCCTGTCGACCGGAGCCCTTCGAGAGCGGATGCCGAGGCTCAGGCCTCGCTCATCGCGATCTTCTCCTGCTGCCCCTTGGCGGCGTAGTACGCGGCGCGGGCGGCGTCCTTCCGGGCCTGCTCGGCGTAGCCGGCATCGAGCACGTCCTGATCGACGTGGACGCTCTCGGTGCGGTTCACGCCGTTGTACTTCTCGATGTAGGCGTCGAGCTCCGGGCCCGAGGTCCACGACGTGATCAGGCAGTAGCGCGGGTCGGTCCCGAGGTGGGTCGCCGCGTGCCACAGACGCTGCGTGTCGATGATCAGCTGCGCGCCGGCCGGCAGCGCGATGCGCACCTCGCCGGCGGGGTCGGTGCGGTTCTCGCGCAGCACGAAGAAGCTGTCGGTGTCGTCGGTGAGGTTGAAGAACCCGCGCACGACCCAGCCGGTGCCGTCGGGGTTGAGGCGGTTGTTGTCGTCCTGGTGCAGGTTGTAGAGGCATTCGCCGTAGGGCGTGGGCTGCAGTTCGATGACGCGGCAGCGTCCGACGTTCGCGCCGGGCTCCTGTGCGCGGCGGGTGAGGTTCGGGGCCTTCTCGGTCTGCGAGTCGATCCAGACGCCGTCCTTGTCGGTGCGCGGCGGCTTGTGGTTCCAGAAGCCGTTGCACTCGATCTCGCCGAAGGCGCTGGCGAGCGGTGCGAAGCGGGTGTCGCCCGAGGACTTCCAGTCGTTGTACTCGATGTCGAGCCACTCCTGGGGATCGAGCTGCTGGTCGTAGCGGTCGAGGACCACGTAGCCGGTCTCTTCGAGAGCGGCGGACTTGATGTATGCCATGAGGTGAGTCATGCCTTTCGTAGGGGGCCAGCACGTTTTAACAGGCCCGACTTAGGCAAGCCTACATCGGGGGTTCCGGCACGCCCCGGGGGCGGCGGCCGTGAATAAGCGCACGCGCATAGGCTGGTGAGGTGCCCGGTACGGCACGAGCGAGACGAGTGAAACGAGAGCATGGGCACCGCCACGAACATCGACGCGACCGCCGTCAACACGATCGCCTGGCTCTCGGCGGCAGAGACGCAGATCGTCGTTCCGGTCTATCAGCGCCAGTACCGCTGGGACATCGGCGGATGCGAGCAGCTGCTCTCCGACATCCGCGCGGTCGCCGACACCGACGACCGCAGCATGCACTTCATCGGCTCGATCCTGTCGTCCCTGTCGGTCGAGCAGGGCGATCCGGAGCTGGTGCTGATCGACGGCCAGCAGCGCATCACCACGCTCATGCTGCTCATCGCCGCGCTCCACCACACGGTGCGCGACGTCGACCCGGAGCTGTCGAGGCAGCTGCACGCCGTCCTGGTGCGCTCCTCGGATCCGACGCGCACCAGGCTGCGCCCGCATCGGGCGTGGGCCGAGGTGTTCGAGGGAGTCGTGCTAGACGGGCGGGGCGAGGCATCCGCTCTGCGCGACTCGCGGTTCGACGACAACTACGCCTTCTTCCGCAGCCAGGTCGGCGCCGAGGAGGCGCCGCGCATCTGGCGCGGCCTGCAGAAGCTCGAGCACGTCGCGATCACCCTCGGGGCGGGGGCGAACGCCCAGCAGATCTTCGAGAGCCTCAACTCCACCGGCGAACCGCTGCGCGATCACGAACTGATCCACAACTACGTGCTGATGGGTCTCTCGCACGGCGAGCAGAGCGCCATCGAAGAGGAGTTCTGGCGTCCCATCGAGCACAACACGGGCGAGAGCATCGGCGCGTTCTGGCGCCACTACCTCGTGCTGCGCACAGGACGCGAAGTGCTGCTGGCCGGCGGGCGCGGCGTGTACGACGCGTTCCGGCACGAGTTCCCGCACCTCACGCCCGAGACCCTGGCCGCGTCGGCGTCCCAGTGGCGGCACTACTCCGAGATCTACCGCGTCCTGCTCGACCCCGCGCTGGCGCCCGATCCGGAGATCGGACGTCATCTCGCCTACCTCAACACCTTCGGACGGGACTCCTCCCCCCTGGTGCTGCGCGCGTACCACGATCACGCGACGGGCGCGCTCGACCGTTCGGCACTCCTGGAGACGCTCGAGCGCGTGCAGTCGCTGCTGCTGCGTCGGCAGATCGTCGGGCTCGGCACCGACCGGCTGGTCGCGCGACTCGTGCGCGCCGGGCAGGAGGGGACGGATGCCCTGCTGCACGCGATCGCGCGGATCACCCCGTCCGACGAGCGCATCCGGGCGGCGTTGAAGTTCGCCCCGCTCCCCCACGCGCAGTACGTGCTCGGTCGCCTGTCCGGCATCGACGAGGTCGCGGACTTCGGGGTCGAACGGGTCTTCCCGAGCGAGCCCGGCGACACGTGGAGCGGCGGCGGCGATCGCACGTGGGCGGAGTACTCCGACGACGAGCAGAACAGCCATCGCGCCCTCGCCGACACGCTCGGCAACCTCGTGCTCCTCGAGGACGAACTGGCGCTGAGCGCCGCCGACCGGTCGTTCCCCGACAAGCGCGATGCGCTGTACGCGCGCAGCGCGGTGACCTCCACCCGCGCCCTGGCCGCGAGCGAGACATGGGGCACGGCGGCGATCGCGGCGCGCACCGTCCTGCTCGCCGACGAGGTCGTGCGCGTCTGGCGTCGCCCGGCGGTCGTCCTGATCGACGACGACGGCCTCACCCCGATCCTCGATGCGCAGCGCCGTCGCGGCTGGCCGCGCGGCTGGGAGCGCGAGTTCTCATACGTGGAGTACCGCGGCGAGCACTGGGAGGTGTACGACGTCCGTCACCTCTTCAACCGCGTGTTCACCCGCCTGTGGGCGGACTCACGGGAGAGCGTCGTGGCCTTCAGCTCACGCCGGGGCGGCCCGATCTATCCCGCTCCGGCGTGGAACGGCGAGTGGGACGCGCTCGACGGCGAGAACTTCCTCTACATGGGCTGGGACCACCGCTACATGCTGACCGCGGTGCAGGGCGTGCTGGAGGAGGCCGGGATCGCGTCCGAGGTGTTCCTGAAGTACTCGTACATCGCCGAGCACATCGCCGTCTGACGCGCGCGGCGTTCGGTAGGGCGGGTGGGACTTGAACCCACGATCGTCGGGTTATGAGCCCGCTGCCTTGACCAGCTTGGCCACCGCCCCCTGCGGGATCCAGCCTAGCGGGGCGACTTCCCGTCGCGAGGGCCATCGGAGACGGGCCAGACCTTCTGCACCACCTCGTCGACGCGGGCCGAGCCCGGCTTGCGTGCGGCCGGCGGAGCCGAGGTATCCGCCCGTCCGTCGCTCCCGCGTGTGATCGGGATCTCCTGGCTGTTGCTGACCACCTCGGGGTGGTAGCGGGCGAGTTGCACGACGCCCCAGATCGCGATGGCGCCGGCGACGCCGAAGCCGACGAGGGCCCAGATGGGCGCGCGGGATGCCTCACCGAGCACCAGGAGGCCGATGAACACCGCGACCATCGGGTCGACGACCGTCAGCCCGGCGATCACCAGGTCGGGCGGCCCGACCGAGTAGGCCGTCTGCACGAAGTAGGCGCCCACGGCGACGGCCGCGACGAGGGCGACGAGGCACACGGCGGTGAGCCACTCGAAGTTGCCCTCCTGCAGGCGCTTGATCACGACCTTGGCCAGCGTCGCGACGAATCCGTAGATGACGCCGGCGGCCATGATGTAGAACAGCGCCTGCATGCGGCGGCGCAGCCACAGCCACAGCACGGCGAACACCACGATGACGGCGGCGAGGATCGCCAAGATGACGATCAGCTGCTGCTGCGTGATCGCGTGCTCCTCAGCGAAGAACGCGGCGATCGTGACGAACGTGAGGATGCCGCCGATACAGGCCACGATCGCGGTGATCGACTGTCGTGTGGGCTTGTGGCCCGACACACGGGCGTTCAGGAGGGTCGTGATGACGAGGGCGATCGCGCCGAGCGGCTGCACCACGATGAGGGGTGCGACGGCCAGGGCGCCGAGCTGGCACACGATCGCCAGCCCGAGCATCACGGTGCCGATCACCCAGGACGGGCGCGTGAGCAGCGCCAGCATCTGCCCGCCGGTGAGACCGCCGGTGCTCGTGGACTGCGAGAGGCGCTCGACCTTCGCCACGCCCCGGTGCTGGTACTGGGCACCCAGTGACATGAACACCGCGCCGAGCAGAGCCAGCGGGATTCCGATGAGGAGAGCCGGATCGCGGAACACCCCGACCAATTCGTTGGTCACGTCCCCGATCGACATGCTCACCCCGCTCACCACTCGACACTAACCGCCCGGGGCGCTGGGTAGGCTCAAGGCGTGGCCGTTCTGCCGATTCGCATCATGGGAGACCCGGCGCTGCATGCCCCCGCAGCCCGCGTCGACGAGATCACCGACGACATCCGCCAGCTCGTGGCAGACATGTTCGAGACGATGGATGCCGCACCCGGCGTGGGCCTCGCCGCGCCCCAGGTGGGGGTGTCCCTGCGCATCTACACGTACACCTACGTCGACGACGAGGGCGCTCCCTGGCGGGGCGTGATCATCAACCCCGAGCTGTGGATGACGCCGCTCGAGCCCGGCGCCCCCGACGAGGACGAGGAGTCCGAGGGATGCCTCTCGTTCCCGGGCGAGCGGTTCCCGCTGCGGCGCTCCGACCGCGTGCGCGTGACTGGCACCGACCTCGAGGGGGCGCCCGTGTCGATCGACGTCGACGGCTGGCGGGCCCGCATCATGCAGCACGAGTTCGACCACCTCGACGGCATCCTCTACATCGACCGTCTCGACGACGCCGACTGGAAGACGGTGCAGAAGGTCGCCCGCAAGCGCGGCTGGGGTCGTCCGGGTCAGTCTTGGATGCCCGGCGTCGACGATCTGGACGCGTGACCGTCATGCAGAACGCGCTGTCGCTGACGGTGGAGGGCACGCCGGACTTCGGCAGCGAGGTGCTGACGGCCCTGTACCGCATCACCGGTCGCGCCACGACCGAGCTGCGCCGCTCGATCCGCGCCGGCGATCCCGTCTACACCGCCGAGCTGTTCGGCAACGACCACATCGAGGTCGTCCCCCGACTGGAGCGCACCGTCGCCTACCTCGAGGAGCGCGGCATCCCGTTCGCCGTGCACGAATGGACCGATGGTGAGCGCGAGCCGATCACCGTCGAGATCATGCGGGAGATCGTCGGCAGCGCGGACGGCCGGTACAGCTGAGACCCGCCCCGGAAAGGAGAAAGGCCCGGGGTGGAAGCCCGGGCCTTCGGTGAGAGTCGCGGTAGATGACGCGGATCTCTCGCTCCCCGGCTTGGACTCGAACCAAGAACCTATCGGTTAACAGCCGATTGCTCTGCCAATTGAGCTACCGAGGAAGACGCCCGGTCGGAACCGGACAACCCCACCATGCTAGCAAACGCCGGAGGGTGCTCCGCACATCAGGTGGCGATCAGACGGTGGTCCGCCTCGGCGCTCGGCGACCACAGGATGTCGTGCGCGGTGGCGCCGTAGGCGATCGCGTGACCGCTGCGCAGCAGGAGCACCGAGGCATCCAGCTCCGACGCCACCTCCAGCTCGTTGGTGACCACCAGCGTCGCCATGCCGTACGCCTCACGCCGGCGGATGATCGCCTCACGGGCGACGCGACGGACCTCGACGTCGAGGTTCGCGAACGGCTCGTCGGCGATCAGCACGCGCGGCTGCAGCATGAGGGCGCGCGCGAACGCCACCCGCTGACGCATTCCGGCGCTGAGTTCGTAGGGGTACTTCGCCGACGCGCCGAGCGGCAGCTGCATCTCGTCGAGCAGGGTCGCTACGCGCACCGCGAGGGCGCGCGCGTTGACGCGGCGGTCGCGGCTCGTCAGGGGCTCTGCGATGACGTCGGCGACCGTCATCCGAGACGGCAGGTGGGCGCCCGCGGTCTGCGGGAGGTAGCCGGTCACGTAGGTCAGCGTGCGATGGGCGCGGCCGGGGCGGCGGACGCGGATGCCTTCGACCCACGCCTCCCCGCCGACGACGGACAATCCGGGCTCGTCGGCGCCTGCCAGCACGGCGGCGAGGCTCGACTTCCCCGCACCGGTGGGACCCATGATGGCCAGCGATGCGGCCCGCGCGAGCGTGAACGTGATCCCGTCCACCACGCGGCCGCTCCCCCCCGACCGACCGATCGAGAGGTCGGTGCTGCGGATCGCCACATCGGGCTCGGGACTGCGTGACACGTGCTCATCCTGCCCTGCGCAGGGCGCGGGCGCTACTCGGCCCCGAGCACGGCCTGTCGTTCGAGGTCGAGTTCGCGCAGGCGCAGGCGCACGGTGCGTCCCTCCTCCGAGTCGGGAGCGACCCGTTGGATGGCGCGCAGGAGGTCGGACTTCTCGCCGTCGAGCGAGCGCATCACCAGGCCGCGTGCGAGCGCCGTCGTCGACATGACCGCGTGCTCGTCGTCGCGCGCGGGGAACGCGGCGGTCAGCAGCTCCGCCCCGAGCGAGCGATACGGCTCGCGTGTCGCCGTCACCGCGTCGGCCGCCCACCCCGGGCGCGACATGTCGGCGGCGACGATGCTCTGCCGCACCGCGTCGAGGGCCGGATGCTGGAAGGCGAGCCCGAGTGCACGCGTCAGCAGATCCGAGTCGATGCGGTGACCGAACTGCAGGAACCCCATCAGTGCGTCCCGCTCGAGACCCGCGGACGGCGGGAGTGACGCAACGGTGACGCGCAGGACCGGCGCATCGGCCTCGCGGGGAGACTCGTCGGGCACGGGCGGCGCGGCATCGTCAGTCTTGGCCTCCGCCCGAC
This sequence comes from Microbacterium fluminis, assembly GCF_051549805.1. Taxonomy (GTDB): domain Bacteria; phylum Actinomycetota; class Actinomycetes; order Actinomycetales; family Microbacteriaceae; genus Microbacterium. The sequence continues at coordinate 2,459,135 of NZ_CP196042.1, read as the reverse complement.
GGCGTTCGCGCTGCACCGCACGATGGACCTCGGCGAGATCCTCGCCGAGGCGTCGGGCGAGCACATGCTCGTAGCGGCGCCGGAGGGGCTCGTCGCGGATGTCGGCGAGGAGCGGGGCGGCGGCGGAGAGCCCCGCGAGTCGGCCTTCGACGGTGGAGAGGTTCAGCCCCTGGATCCGCTGGTCGATCACGAACTCGAACATCGGCGCCTTGGTGTCCATCAGCAGACGCACGGCGCCGTCGCCGCGCTGCAGACGCAGATCGCACGGGTCGAGGCCGTCCGGCGCGACCGCGACGAAGCTCTGCGCGTTGAGCGTCCTGGTCTCGGCGAACGCGCGCACCGCGGCCTTCTGCCCGGCGGCGTCGGGGTCGAACGTGAAGACGACCTCGGCCGACTTCTCGTCGCCCATCACGCGCTTGAGGATGCGCATGTGCTCGGCGCCGAACGCCGTGCCGCAGGTGGCGACGGCGGTCGTGACGCCCGCCAGGTGGCACGCCATCACGTCGGTGTACCCCTCGACCACCACGACGCGCCGCGGTTCTCCGCGGGAGATGTCGCGCTTGGCGAGGTCGAGGCCGTACAGCACCTGCGTCTTCTTGTAGATCGTGGTCTCGGGGGTATTGAGGTACTTCGGCCCGTTGTCGTCGTCGAACAGACGCCGCGCGCCGAAGCCGATCGTCTGGCCGGTGAGGTCGCGGATCGGCCAGACCAGGCGCCCGCGGAAGCGGTCGTACACGCCGCGCTGACCCGAGGAGACCAATCCCGCCGTGAGCAGCTCCTCGCGGCTGAAGCCCTGCGCGGTCAACGCGTCGGCGAGGCCCTGCCAGCCCTTCGGCGCGTACCCGACGCCGAAGTGCGCGGCGGCGCCGGCGTCGAACCCGCGCTCCCCGAGGAACCGACGTCCGGTGTCGGCCTCCGCAGTGAGCAGCTGGGCACGGTAGAACTCGGCCGCGGCGGAGTTCGCGGCGTACAGGCGCGCCCGACCGGCGGTCTCGGGGGCCGCTCCCCCGCCCTCCTCGTAGTGGAGCGGGTAGCCGATCCGCGCGGCCAGCGACTCGACGGCCTCCGTGAAGGTGACATGGTCCATCGCGCGCAGGAACGAGTACACGTCGCCCGACTCGCCGCATCCGAAGCAGTGGTAGAAGCCGACCTGCGGCCGCACGTTGAAGCTCGGGCTGCGCTCGTCGTGGAACGGGCACAGGCCCTTCATCGATCCGACGCCGGCCGTCTTGAGCGCGACCCGCTCTCCGATGATGTCGGCGATGTTGATGCGCGCCTTGACCTCGTCGACGTCGGCCTGGCGGATCCGGCCGGGCATCAGTCGTCCTCACGGCGTGCGGGCGGGCGCGAGCCCGGTGCCCAGACGCCGATGGATGCCGCGTCCACCTCGCCGACGAGCCGTCCGTGCCAGGCGATCGCGTGCTGGTCGGTGAGGCTGGCGACCTGATCGACGATCACACGGCGTCGCTCAGCATCCGTCTGCGCGGCCGCGAAGTCGGCGGCGTACAGCCGGTCGAGTTCCTCGGGGCGCTCCTCCAGCGCGGTGGCCAGGCGCTTGAGCACGCGCCGCTGCTCCTTGTAGAGCTCCTTGCGGCCGTCGATCGAGACCACCGTGGCGCCGATGATGCCCTTCAGCACCGCCATCTCGGCCTCGACCACACGTGGCACCACGACGTGTGCGCTGTAGCGGGTCAGAACGTCCTGGGGGTACGCGTCGCGGGTCGCGGTCGTCGCGGCGCGGGCGAACCGGCCGATCAGGTCGGACGTGAGGTTCTTCAGCTGCGCGAGGGAGCGCCGAGTGCCGTCGAAGGCGTGCAGCCATTCGGCGAGACGCATGACGCGGAACAGGGCGTCGGCCAGCTCGTCGCGCGAGAAGTCGAAGCCGACCCAGGTCTGGATCGCGGTGAGCAGTGCCTCGTGCTCGGCCGTGTCGGCCAGACGCGCAGGGTCGAGGTAGCCGTTGACGATCGCGTCCTCGAAGTCGTGCACGGAATACGCGATGTCGTCGGAGAGGTCCATGGCCTCGGCCTCGATGCAGCGCACGCGCCCCGGGGCGCCCTCGCGCATCCACCGGAACACCGGCTCGTCGTCGGGGTACACACCGAACTTCAGGCGTCCCCCCGGGTCGGGCAGCGGATGGTCGGCTGTCCAGGGGTACTTGCAGGTGGCGTCGAGGCTCGCACGCGTGAGGTTCAGACCGAAGCTGGCGCCGTCGTCGCCGATCACCTTCGGCTCGAGCCGCGTCACGATCCGCAGGGTCTGCGCGTTGCCCTCGAACCCGCCGATGTCCTCGGCCCAGTCGTTCATGGCGCGTTCGCCGTTGTGCCCGAACGGCGGATGCCCGAGATCGTGGTTGAGGCACGCGGTGTCGACCACGTCGGGTGACAGCTGCAGGGCGGTCGCGAGCTCGCGACCGACCTGCGCCACCTCGAGCGAGTGCGTGAGCCGGTTTCGCGCGAAGTCGGCCGGGCTCGCGGGACTCAGCACCTGCGTCTTGGCGGCGAGCCGGCGCAGCGCGGCCGAGTGCAGCACGCGCGCCCGATCACGGGCGAAATCGTCACGCTGCGAGCGGTGCTGCTCGCGGTGGAAACGGGCGGCATCGGCGTCGTCGTAGCCGCGGGGGCGGCCCTGCGCGACCCCGACGGCGACGGTGACGTCAGCCGCCACTGTGGTCGAGTTCCGCGTCGGCGAGGGCGGTGGATGCCTCGACCCCGAGCTCGCGGGATGCGAGCCACCCGTCGGGCAGGGCGGGGCGCTTGGGAGTGCCGGCGCGGCCGCGCTGCCCCTCGGCCGCGGCGCCCGGATACGGTGCGTCGAGGTCCATCGTGGCGAGGAGGTCGTCGATCTCCTCGAGGGTGGAGGCGGTCGCGAGGGCGGCCCGCAGGTCCCCGCCGACCGGGTAGCCCTTGAAGTACCACGCGACGTGCTTGCGGATGTCGCGGCATCCGCGACCCTCGTCCTCGAAGAACTCCACGAGCAGCTCGGCGTGGCGGCGGAACGCCGCGGCGACGAACCCGAGGGTCGCGTCCACCGGTGCGGTCGGTGCCGCACCGGGGCCGCCGAGAGCACGGGCGAGGTCGCCGAACAGCCACGGGCGGCCGAGGCATCCGCGCCCGACCACCACGCCGTCGCAGCCGGTCTCGGCCATCATGCGCACCGCGTCGTCGGCCGACCAGATGTCGCCGTTGCCGAGCACCGGCACGCTGGTCACCGCCTCCTTGAGGGCGGCGATCGCCGACCAGTCGGCGTTCCCGGAGTAGAACTCCGACGCTGTGCGGGCGTGCAGGGCGACGGATGCCACGCCCGCCGCCTCGGCGATGCGTCCCGCGTCGAGGAAGGTGAGGTGGTCGGAGTCGATGCCCTTGCGCATCTTCACCGTGAGCGGCACGTCGCCGGCCGCCTTCACCGCGCCCTCGACGATGTCACGGAAGAGGCCGAGCTTCCACGGCAGCGCCGCTCCCCCGCCCTTGCGGGTGACCTTGGGAACGGGGCATCCGAAGTTCAGGTCGATGTGGTCGGCATGGTCCTCGGCGACGAGGATGCGCACCGCCTCCGACATCGTCTTCGGGTCGACGCCGTACAGCTGGATCGAGCGCGGCGTCTCGGACTCGTGGTGACGGATGAGGCGCATCGTCGTTGCATTGCGCTCGACGAGCGCCCGCGACGTGATCATCTCGCTGACGTACAGCCCGGCGCCGTACTCGCGGCACAGCCGGCGGAAGGCGGTGTTGGTGATCCCCGCCATCGGTGCCAGCACAACCGGCGCGTCGAGGGCGATGGGCCCGATGCGCAGGGGGCGTGCGGGGGCGATGGCGGTGCTCACGTCATCCATTCTCCCAGATGCGCACGGGCACGGTCCGCGCGGTGCACAGGTGCCGTCGGATCCATCGATCCCGGCCCTGGTGCGCCTCCGGCGACCTAGAATCGCCCCATGACGGCTCCCGTGCAGACCTCCATCCGCGACATCCCGTTCACGACCGCCGACGGCGGCCAGGCGACGCTCGGCGACTACGACGGCCAGCTCGTCATGGTCGTGAACGTGGCCTCCAAGTGCGGCCTCGCGCCCCAGTACGAGCAGCTCGAGGAGCTGCAGCGCACGTATGGGGAGCGCGGCTTCACCGTGCTCGGCTTCCCGTGCAATCAGTTCATGGGGCAGGAGCCGGGGTCGATGGAGGAGATCCTCGAGTACTGCTCGGTCACGTGGGGGATCAGCTTCCCGATCGCCGACAAGGTGAAGGTGAACGGTCCGGGTGCGGCGGAGCTCTACAAGGCGCTCAAGAAGGCCAAGGACGAGGAGGGCAAGAAGGGCCCGATCCTGTGGAACTTCGAGAAGTTCCTGCTCACGCCCGACGGCGCGGTCCACCGCTTCCGCCCCACGACCAAGCCCGACGACCCGGCCATCGTCTCGGTGATCGAGGCGAACCTCCCCCGCTGAGCCTCAGGCGACGGGCGCCGCTTCTTCGGTCGCGGGCTGCGCGGATCCTCGCTCGGCCCACACCTGCCGGGCGATCTGCGTGAACGCCTCCGCCGGCTGCGCGCCGCTGACGCCGTACTTCCCGTCGATCACGAAGAACGGCACCCCGTTGATGCCGTACGCGGCGGCCTGCTCCTGGTCGGCGCGCACGTGCGGCAGATACCGTTCGGTCTCCAGCGCCTCACGCGTCGCGTCGGCGTCGAGCCCGGCATCCGTCGCCAGCGCGACCAGGTCGTCGACCCGACCGACGTGACGCCCCTCGGAGAAGTAGGCGGACATCAGTCGCTCGGCCATCTCGAGCTGACGGCCCTGCGCCTTCGCGAAGTGCAGAAGTTCGTGCGCCTTCACGGTGTTGGTGTGCTGCACGTCGTCCATGTGATAGCTGAGCCCGGCGTCGGCGGCGATGCCGGTGACGCGGTCGTTCATCTGGCGTGCCTGATCGAGCGGGATGCCCTTGTGCCGCGCGAGGAACTCGGTGCTGGTGCCCTCGAAGTCGACGGGCGTGTCGGGCGACAGCTCGAACGAGTGGTAGGTCACCTCGACGACGGGGGCGTCGTCGTCCGCGGATGCCGCGGCCAGTCCGTTCTCGAGATTGCGCTTGCCGATGTAGCACCAGGGGCAGGCGATGTCGCTCCACACGTCGATCTTGATGGCATCCGTCATGTCCGGTGCAACCCGCGGACGGCGGCCGGATATTCCGGCGGGGCGCGAGTGAGTCAGAGCGCGGGCGGTTCCGGGGTGTCGACGGCACCGCCGAAGCGCCGGTCACGGTCGAGGTACAGCCCGATCGCGTCCCACAGATCGACACGGCTGAAGTCGGGCCACAGAGTGTCCAGGAAGACGAACTCGGCGTAGGCCGACTCCCACAGCAGGAAGTTCGACGTGCGCTGCTCGCCACTCGAGCGCACGAACAGGTCGACGTCGGGCATGTCGGGCAGATACAGCCTCTTCTGGATGAGCTTCTCGCTCACCGCCGACGGCCGCAGGCGTCCGGCTGCGACGTCGTCGGCGATCGAACGCACCGCGTCGGCGATCTCGACCCGACCGCCGTAGTTGACGCACATCGTGAGGGTCAGCACGTCGTTGCCGCGCGTGAGCTCCTCGGCGTACTGCAGCTCCTTGATTACCGAGCCCCACAGACGCGGCTTGCGCCCCGCCCACCGCACCCGCACGCCCCATTCGTTGAGCTGGTCGCGGCGACGGTGCAGCACGTCGCGATTGAAGCCCATCAGGAAGCGCACCTCGTCGGGTGACCGCGACCAGTTCTCCGTCGAGAAGGCGTAGACGGAGAGATGCTTCACGCCCGCCTGGATCGCGCCCGCGACCACATCGAGCAGGGCGGCCTCGCCTGCGCGGTGGCCCTCGATGCGGGTGAGCCCACGACGGTTCGCCCAGCGCCCGTTCCCGTCCATCACGATCGCGACGTGCGACGGCACGCCCTTCTTGGGAAACGCCGGCGGATACAGGCCCGTCCAGTCGATCGGCCGGTAGGCGACGGCGTCGCGGTGCGTGAACGGCTTCGGGGTCACCGGGCCCCCTCCACGTGCGAGAGCGAGCGGATGCCGCGCTCGAGGTGCCACTGCGCATACGCCGCGATGAGTCCGGATGCCGCCGCGTTCGCGCCCGCGGATGCGGCATCCACGTCGTCCCACTCCCCCGCCATGAGCTGGGTGAGCAGGCGCGCGGTCTCGGGGGCGATGCGGGCGGATCCTGTGGGGGCGCAGTCGGCGCACACCATGCCGCCCAGCTGCGCCACGAACGCGTCGTGCGGTCCGGCGGCGCCGCAGCGGGCGCAGGCGCCCAGCCCGGGTGCCCAGCCGGACAGGGCCATCGCGCGCAGCAGGTAGGAGTCCAGGATGCTGCGCGCGGCGTGCTCGCCCCGCGACAGCGCGCGGAGGCCGCCGACGAGCAGCAGATACTGCTGGGCGGTCGCCTCGGCCTCGTTGAGGCGGTCGGCGGCCTCCACCATCGCGCTGGCGGAGGTGTAGCGGTCGTAGTGCACGGCGATGTCGGCGCCGTAGGAGCCGAGCGACTCGGCCTGCTGCACGATGTCGAGACTGCGGCCTTCGTACAGCTGCACGTCGGCGACCATGAACGGCTCGAGCCGCGCGCCGAATCGCGACGACGTGCGGCGCACGCCCTTCGCCACCGCCCGGATCTTGCCGTGACGGCGGCTCAGCAGGGTGAGGATTCGGTCCGCCTCACCCAGCTTGTGGGTGCGCAGCACCACGACCTCGTCGCGATAGGTGGGCACCCGTCCATTATCCGGCGCGGGAGCGGCATCCCGGCGTTCCGCGCGCCGTGCGAGGGCGCTCAACGGCGAGAATGGGGTCGTGGACGGCCAGACCCTCGTGATCCCCCTGTGGGCGGACCTGCTCGCGGTCGGACTCGGCGGAGTGCAGGGTGCCCTGTTCGCGTCGGGGTTCCGCGGCGATCGGCGACTCGACCTCCTCGGCGTCGCGATCATCGGCATCGTCATGGGCATGGGCGGCGGTCTCATCCGCGACCTGTTGCTGAACGTCACCCCCGCCACCCTGCAGAGCAACTGGTACCTCCTCACGGCGACGGGCGCGGCTCTGATCGGGATGCTGCTGGCCGGCGTGTTCCACCGGCTCAACGCGGTCATCGTCGGCCTCGACGCGGTCGTGATCGGGCTGTTCGGCGCCTTCGGCACCGGCAAGGCGCTCACCCTCGGGCTTCCGGTGGTGCCGGCGATCTTCGTCGGCGTGTGCGCGGCGGTGGGCGGCGGCATCCTGCGGGACATGATCATGGGACTGCCCGTCGCGATCATGCACGTCGGATCCCTGTACGCGGTCGCCGCCGGCGCGGGATCCGTGGTGCTCGCCGGCGCCCACGCCCTCGGCGCTCCGCTGGCGGCGGCGTCGATCGCGGGAATCGTGGTGACGGCCGTGATCCGGCTGCTCGCCGTGATCTTCGACATCTCGCTGCCCGAGCAGCGCGCCCTCCACCGCCGGAAGGTCGCCGTGGAGACCTCGGCGATCCCGATCGTCAAGCCGTAGGCGCTCGGTCTCGCTGTGCTCCTCGCCGGGGCGAGGAGCACAGCGCCGAGACGCCGTCAGACGGCGGCCAGCGCCCCTCGTCGGGTGCGGATCGCGCGATTGACCCCGGACACGATCGCCTTGAGGCTGGCCGTCGAGATGTCGCCGTCGATCCCGACACCCCACAGCCGCTCGCCGTCGACCTGGAGCTCGACGTAGGCGGCCGCCTGCGCGTCGCCTCCGGCGCTGAGTGCGTGCTCGACGTAGTCGTACACCGTCACGTCGAAGCCGTGCTGACGCAGGATGTCGACGAACGCCGCCACCGGACCGTTGCCGCGGCCCGTTGCCGGCGCGCTGCTGTCGCCGTCGCGCAGGGTCACCGAGAGCTCCACATCGCCCGACATGTCGCTCGAGGTGCGAGTGGACAGCAGCTCGAAGCGGCCCCAGCGCTCGTCGGCCACGTCGGACGGCAGATACTCGTCGGTGAAGATCGCCCAGATCTGGTCGCTGGTGACCTCGCCGCCCTCGGCATCCGTCTTGCCCTGCACCACGCCCGAGAACTCGATCTGCAGCTTCCGCGGCAGGTCGAGCGCATGGTCGCTCTTCAGCAGATAGGCGACACCGCCCTTGCCGGACTGCGAGTTGACGCGGATGACGGCCTCGTACGAACGGCCGAGATCCTTCGGGTCGATCGGCAGGTACGGCACGCCCCACTCGATCTCGTCGACCGAGACGCCCTGTGCGGACGCGCGGGCCTCCATGGCCTCGAAGCCCTTCTTGATGGCGTCCTGGTGCGAGCCGCTGAACGCGGTGAAGACCAGGTCGCCGGCCCACGGGCTGCGCTCGTGCACGGGGAGCTGGTTGCAGTACTCGGCGGTGCGCTTAACATGGTCGATGTCGCCGAAGTCGATCTGCGGGTCGATCCCCTGTGTCAGCAGGTTGATCCCCAGCGCCACGATGTCGACGTTGCCGGTGCGCTCTCCGTTGCCGAACAGGCATCCCTCGATGCGGTCCGCGCCGGCCATGTAGCCGAGCTCGGCAGCCGCGATCGCCGTGCCGCGGTCGTTGTGCGGGTGCAGCGAGAGGATGACGTTCTCGCGGTGATCCAGATGGCGCGACATCCATTCGATCGAGTCGGCGTACACGTTCGGCGTGGCCATCTCGACGGTCGCGGGGAGGTTGAGGATGACCTTGCGCTCGGGCGTCGGAACGAAGATCTCCATGACCTTGTTGCAGACCTCTGCGGCGAACTCGAGCTCGGTGCCGGTGTAGCTCTCGGGCGAGTACTCGTAGTAGACCGTGGTCTCGGGGACCGTCTGCTCGTACTGCTTGCACCAGCGGGCGCCCTGCTGGGCGATGTCGACGATGCCCTGCTTGTCGGTGCGGAAGACGACCTCCCGCTGCAGCACGCTCGTGGAGTTGTAGAGGTGCACGATGGCCTGCTTCGCGCCCTTGATCGACTCGAAGGTGCGCTTGATGAGCTCCTCGCGTGCCTGTGTCAGCACCTGGATCGTGACGTCGTCGGGGATGACGTCCTCCTCGATCAGGTGACGCACGAAGTCGAAGTCGGTCTGACTGGCCGACGGGAAGCCAACCTCGATCTCCTTGTAGCCCATGGCGACCAGGAGGTCGAACATGATGCGCTTGCGTTCGGGGCTCATCGGATCGATGAGGGCCTGGTTGCCGTCCCGGAGGTCGACGGCGCACCAGCGCGGCGCCTCCGTGATGCGGGCGTCCGGCCAGGTGCGGTCGGGCAGTTGGACCGAGATCTGCTCGTGGTACGGCCGATACTTGTGGATCGGCGCGGACGTGGGCTGCTGGTTGTTCTTCATGGGTTCGCTTCCGTCAACGGGAATCTCGAGGACTCACCGGAATGTGTCGGACCCAACACGAAGCTCCGCGACGAGGAAGGGTCCTAGATCGAGGACTCGTCGCGGCAGCTAAGAAGAAGCTGGCCGAAGCGCATGCGTCGATGCTAGCAGGATCTCTCCCGGGCGCGGCCGACGCTCATGCGGTGACCGCGCGGGTCGCGGGTGACCGTCCGAGTGACCGGATCGCGAGGATGCCGAGGGCGGCGCCCCCCGCGACCACCACATGCGCGACCGCGAGCGTGAACGCCGAGGCGGGGTCGAGGTCGACGGAGAACGGCATGAAGGGGATCGAGCCGATCGCAGCCAGAACCGCCACCGCGAGTGCGACGGGTGGGACCCATCCCCACCACCGCGAGAGGACCGCGACGACCGCGAGGCCCACCAGCAATGGCGCGGCGGTGAACCCGCTCAGGGTGAGGGCGTCGACGTGGGCCGGTCCTGTAGCGGCGGTGAAGTGGTACGTCGCACCGAGAGCCGCGCCGACGCCGTAGACGACGAGGTTGACGGCGACGGTGAGCACGACGGCGGCGACCACGGCACCGAGGCGTCCGATGCGACGCGCGAGCCGGTTCACCGCTGGCCTCCGTCGGCGCGCTCGAGGTAGGCGTGGATGCGGTCGAAGGCGCCCTTCCAGACTTCGTCGACGAAGAAGTCGCGCATCTCGGGCACGGGAAACCCGGCCTGGACGACGCGCATCAGGGTGCCTCGGTCGACGGGGTCGAACGTGATCGTGACGCGCGTGGTCATCGACATGCCGTCGGGCGTCGTGCCGGTGGACTCGGTGACGAGCCGGTGCGGGCGGTCGATCTCGAGGAACGTCTGGACCTCGCGGATGGCGGATGCCTCGTCCGGCCCCCAGACCGCGACCTGGTGGCCGCCGACCCTCAAGTCGGTGGTGATCTCGACCAGCCCAGGGCGTTCGTCGAGGATCGAGAACCAGATCTTCTGCTTCTCGGGGTCGGTGTACGCGTCGAAGACGTCGTCGGGCGTGGCCGGCAGCATCCGCTCGATCCGCAGTTCGAGCTCGCTGTCGACCGCCTCCGCGGGGGCGGTGTTCTCGGTCATGATCGTTCTCCGTCCGTGGTTCCGTTCCTGAGGGTGAAGTACGCGTCGAGACCGTCGAGTCGGCGCTCCCAGAGGCGCTGGTAGAACCCGATCCACGACATCGCGTCCTCCAATCGCTCGGTGCCGAGGCGGCAGCGGCGTGTGCGCCCGACCTTCTCGGTGACGACGAGACCGGCGGATTCGAGCACGTGGATGTGCTTGGCCATCCCGGTGAGGGTGATGCCGGCGGGTTCGGCGAGTTCTCCGAGCGTCGCCGATCCGTCGCGGCCGAGCCGTTCGAGCACGCCTCGACGCGTCGCATCCGAGAGTGCGGCGAACGCTGCGTCGAGAACGTCACTGTCTACCATGTGGTTCAGTATTGCACACTGAACCGGATTGTTCAACGACGTATGGCGCGCGGGTCGGAAACGGCACGTGATCGGGCAATAGTACCGACGTCGATGTCGGACCCCCTCGGCAGAATGGAGACATGGAAGAGCTCCTCGCGCACCTCGTCGAGATGGTCGAGCGCACGCGCGCGGAGGTCGCCGCGGGGCTGGGCGGAGGGCAGATCCTCCAGGCATCCGACGATCAACTCCTCCAGGCGCTCCGGCTCGCCGCAGAGGTCGGGCGCCTGCTCGACGCCGTTCTGGTCGAGGCCACCGGCGAGGTCGTGCGGCGGTCCGAGGCATCCGATCGCGACGCGCGGCTCACGACGAAGCGCGGGTGCCGCGATGCGAGCGAACTCCTGCAGCGCGTGACGCTGGGTGCACCGGCGACCGCGGCTCGCTGGATCAAGGCCGCGAGATCCGTGCGGGTGGGCGTCTCCTTCGCGGGCGAGCCGATGCCGGGGCGACTTCCGGCGATGCGCGACGCACTGCTCGACGGCTTCGTCGGCGTCGACGGTCTCCTGGCGGTCGCCGCTCCGCTCGAGGCGATGGGCCGTCACGTCGGGCGTGAAGAAGTGCGGCTCGCCGACGCGGTGCTGGCGGCGGAGGCGCGCGGCGAGGGGCCGGATGGCGCGCCGCCCGCCTGCGCAGATCTGCTCCAAGTGCAGGCACGAGCCTGGGCGGCGGCGCTCGATCAAGACGGTGCTGAGCCGGCTGAAGATCGGGCACTCCGCCTGCGCGGCCTCACGTTCGGCTCCGAGCGCGACGGCGGGGTGCCGTTCCGCGGCGTCATGCTGCCCGAGGTCTATGCGCAGTACCGGCGCATCGCCGACGCGATCGGGTCGCCGCGCGTCGACGACGGAGTGCGGTTCCACCCGTCCGAGCCCGTCGCCGACTCTGCTGGCGTCGACGACCTGCCCATCGATGACCCGCGCTCGTGGGCGCAGAAGCAGCACGACGCACTCGCGACCGCGCTGTTCACGGCCGCGTCGTCCGAACTGCTGCCGACGATCGGCGGCGCCGCGCCGACGCTGATGGTGTCGGTGCGAGAGGAGGATCTCCTCGACGATCGCGGCTGGGCCCACGTCGACAGCGTCGACCTCCCGGTCTCGACGGCCGCCGCCCGCCATGCAGGCTGCGCCGGCGTGGTCCAGCGCGTGCTGCTTGGCGACAACGGTCGCATCCTGCGCATCGGCACCGAGGAGCGTGTGTTCAACCGCCACCAGCGCCGCGCGATCGCGCTGCGAGACGGCAGATGCCTCATCCCGGGCTGCCGCGTGCCCGCCGCCTGGTGCGAGATCCACCACGTCACAGAGCACGCAGTCGGCGGCCCCACGCACACTGACAACGGTGTGCTGCTGTGCTGGTTCCACCACCGCTTCATCGACAAGGTCGGGTGGAGGGTGCGGATGAACCTCGGCGTGCCCGAGGTGCTCGCTCCCCCGTGGATCGACCCGTACGAGCGCTGGCGCGCCGTGACGACGTCTCGCACGCGCATGCTCGACCTCGTCGGCCGGCGGACGTGAGCGACGTCGGTGTTCCCCTCAGCGACCACCGACTGCGAGGTCCCGCACCGAGCCGAGTCGCAGATCACTCGGTCGCTGCAACGCCGGAAGGAGCAGCACCGTAAGTCCGTGGTCGACCGCGCCACCGTCAGGCACGGCGCGATCCCCGACCATGAGCGTCTCCGACGCTGGGGATCCGAGGCTGTCCAGTGCGTGCTGATAGATACGTGCGGACGGCTTCTGTGCGCCAACTTCGTACGACAGTGAGAATGCGTCGATCAACCCGGCGATCCCATGCTCGGCGAACGCTGTTCGGATGTCGAAATGGATGTCGCTGACGATCCCGATTCCGAACCCACGCGCCTTGAGCTCGGTCAACACGACGCCGGCATCCTCTGCCCAGAGATTGCGCCGATGGTCACGCTCCGACTCATACAGTGCGACGGCGAGCTGGTCGTCGATACCTGCGTCCGCCATCACCTCGAAGAAGATCGTGCGATGGCGGGTCGCATCCGCGTCCATTCCTGGTGAGTCGAGGCGTTCTGAGGGCCCGTTCGCGGCCGCGATACGGCTGACCACGTCCTCCGCGTCGGTCGTTCGGTCGACGCGCGCCAGGCCGTCGGACACCCACTCAGTCTCTGTCTGAGTGGTCACCAGTGTCCCTCGCCAGTCGAAGAGGACAGTCGTGAACGCCCGCGACATGCCGTCCTCAGAACCCCAGGCGCCCCAGCTGCTTGGGGTCGCGCTGCCATTCCTTCGCCACGCGCACGTGCAGCGAGAGGTACACCCTCGACCCCAGCAGCGGTTCGATGCCCGCGCGTGCGCGACGACCGACATCCGCCAGTCGTGAGCCCTTGTGTCCGATGATGATCGCCTTCTGACTGTCACGCTCGACGATGATGTTCGCGAACACGTCGGTGAGGTCGCTGTCCTCGCGAGGTGCGATGTCCTCGATCGTGACGGCGATGGAGTGCGGCAGCTCGTCGCGCACCCCTTCCAGTGCCGCCTCGCGGATGATCTCGGCGACGCGATCCTCGGTGGACTCGTCGGTGACCACATCCTCTTCGTAGAGAGCCGGACCGACCGGCATCATCGACAGCAGCTCGTCGGTGAGCACGTCCAGCTGCTCGCGCGTGAGAGCCGACAGCGGGATGACCGCGGCCCAGTCCTCGCGGAGGCTATCGACCTCCATCAGCCGCTCGGTGATCTGCTCGCGCTGCGCAGCATCCGTCTTCGTGACGATCGCGACCTTCTTCGCCCGCGGATAGCCGTCAAGCGACTCCGCGATGCGACGGTCGCCGGGACCGACCTTCTCGGTCGCCGGCACGCAGAACCCGATCACGTCCACATCGCCGAGCACCTGCTCGACGAGGCTGTTGAGCCGCTCCCCCAGCAGGGTGCGCGGCTTGTGGATGCCCGGGGTGTCGACGATCACGAGCTGGCCGGCCGGGCGGTTCAGGATGCCGCGGATCGCCCGCCGCGTCGTCTGCGGCTTGTCGCTGGTGATCGCCACCTTCTCGCCCACGAGGGCGTTCGTGAGCGTCGACTTGCCGACGTTCGGCCGCCCGACGAACGTCACGAAGCCGGAGCGGTGCCCCTCGGAGGTCTCGGCGAAGCGGGGGGTGTCAGACATGGGCGTCGCCCTTCTTCGTCGCGGACTTCCGGCTCTTCTTGGGCACCCGGATCTCGCCCGTGCGCGGACCGCCATGCACGGCGATCTCGCCCGTGAGGGGCGGACGCGCGTCGGCTCCCTCCTCCGAGTCGGGTGTCTCGCCGCGCTCGACGATCACGGTCGCGATACCGCGTCCCCGGCCGCGCGAAGCGCCGCCGGTCATCACGAGCCCGGCGTACTCGGCCGTCGCTCCGGGCTGCGGCACGCGCCCGAGGGCCTTGCCGAGCAGGCCGCCGATGGAGTCGACGTCATCGTCCTCGAGCTCGCGGCCGAACAGATCGCCGACCTCGTCGAGGGCGAGGCGGGCGCTCACCCGGAACTTCCCGTCGTCGAGCTCGACCACCTCGTCGGCGCGCGGGTCGTACTCGTCGGCGATCTCGCCCACGAGCTCCTCGATGAGATCCTCCAGGGTCACCAGGCCCGACACACCGCCGTACTCGTCGATCACGAGGCAGACGTGCACGGCGTCGCGCTTCATCTGCTGCAGCAGCGTCTCGGCCTTCATCGACTCGGGCACGAACACCGCCGGGCGGGTGACCCGCGTGATCGCGGCATCGCGCCACCCGGCCTCGTCGCTGAACCCGAACTGGACGAGGTCCTTGAGGTACAGCATCCCGATCACGTCGTCGGCGTCATCGTCGACGACCGGGATGCGCGAGACGCCCTTGTCGAGGAATGTCGCCATCGCCTCACGGGTGGTGGCGGTGGCATCGACGGTGACCATGTCGGTGCGCGGCACCATCACCGCCCGGACGAACGTGTCGGTGAAGTCGAAGACGGAGTGGATGAGCTCGCGGTCGTCCTCTTCGATGAGGTCGTTCTCGGTCGCCTCGTCGATGATGCTGAGCAGCTGCTCCTCGGACTCGAACGTCGTGCCGCGCCCCACGCCCGGAGTGACGCGGTTCCCGAACGCGACCAGCCCGTGCGCGAGAGGGCCGAGGATGATGCGCACGAACCGGATGACCGGGGCGGCGCCCTGCAGCAGGCCCTTGGCGTGCTGTCGGCCGACCGTGCGCGGGCTCGCGCCCACCACCACGAACGAGATCCCCGACATCAGCACCGCGGCGGCGAGCATCGCCCACCAGATGTTGTCGAACAGGAGCGTGAACGCGACGGTGACCAGCACCGCGGCAGCGGTCTCGGTCACGACGCGGATGAACACCACCGCGTTGGCGTGGACATCGGGATCGTCGGCGATCTTGCGCAGGGAGGCCGCGTTGCGGCCGACCTGCCCGATCTCGGCGAGATCGGCGCGAGAGGTGACGCCGAGCGCCGCATCGATCGCGGCCATGAGCGCACCGAACACCACGAGCAGCAGCGCGGCGAGGAGCAGGAGGATCGCGGTCATGAACGCGATCGTCGACGTTCGCCGTGCTGGAAGCCGACGATCAGGTCGCGCTGGAGCCCGAACATCTCCTTCTCGTCCTCCGGCTCGGCGTGGTCGAAGCCCAGGAGGTGCAGCAGGCCGTGCGTGGTGAGCATGACGAGCTCGTCCATGGTGGAGTGCTTCGCGGTGACGGCCTGGGTCTCGGCGACCTGCGGGCACAGCACGATGTCGCCCAGCAGCCCGGGCGGCGTCGGCGACTCCTCGGTGCCGGGGCGCAGCTCGTCCATCGGGAAGCTCAGCACGTCGGTGGGACCGGGCTCGTCCATCCACTGCACGTGCAGGGCCTCCATGGCCCCCTCGTCGACGAGCACGATCGCGACATCGGCGTCGGGGCTGACGTGCAGCTCGGCGAGGTTGTACTCCATGAGACGCAGCAGCACCGTCTCGTCGACGGGGATCGCCGACTCGTTGTTGATCTCGATGGTCATGAGCGTCCCCGCTTCGGAAGGTGGTCGCGCGGGCCGCCCGTGCGCGGTGCGGCGCCGCGGCGATCGGCACGGTTGGCGAACTCGGATGCCTCGTCCCGCTCGCGACGAGCCGCGAGGCGCCGCTCGTCGTACTCGCTGTACGCATCGACGATGCGGCCCACCAGCGTGTGGCGCACGACGTCGTCGCTCGTCAGATACGAGAAGTGGATGTCGTCGATGTGGTCGAGCACGCGGGTGACGAGCCGCAGCCCCGACGCCCCCTGGGGCAGATCGATCTGGGTGATGTCTCCGGTCACGACCATGCGCGTGCCGAAGCCGAGACGCGTGAGGAACATCTTCATCTGCTCGGGCGTGGTGTTCTGCGCCTCGTCGAGCACGACGAACGAATCGTTGAGGGTGCGCCCGCGCATGTACGCGAGCGGCGCGACCTCGATCGTGCCGCTGGCCATGAGCTTGGGCACGAGCTCGGGGTCCATCATCTCGTTGAGCGCGTCGTAGAGCGGCCGCAGGTAGGGGTCGATCTTGTCGTTCAGCGTGCCCGGCAGGAACCCCAGACGCTCCCCCGCCTCGACGGCCGGACGCGTGAGGATGATGCGGCTGACCTCCTTGCGCTGGAGCGCCTGCACGGCCTTGGCCATCGCGAGGTAGGTCTTGCCGGTGCCCGCCGGACCGATGCCGAACACGATCGTGCTCTCCTCGATCGCGTCGACGTACGCCTTCTGGCCGAGCGTCTTCGGACGGATGATCTTGCCGCGCGACGACAGGATCGCCTCGCCCATCACCTCGGAGGGACGCGGACCGCCGGTCTCGGCGGCGTGTCTCAGGATGCGGCTGGAGCTGGACACGTCGGCGGGGTCGAGACCCTGCCCGGCGCGCGCCATCGCGAGCAGCTCGTCCACGAGGGCACGGGCGCCGGCGACGGCGGATGCCGCGCCGGTCAGGGTGATCTCGTTGCCGCGCACGTGCACGTCGACGCCGGGGTGCTCCTTCTCGACGACGCGCAGCAGGCGGTCCTGCGGTCCGAGCAGCTGCACCATCGCCACGCCGTCGGCATAGACCCGGTCGACGGTCTGCTCCGGACCGGCGGAGTCGTAGGGTTCAGCCACCGAGGCTCGTCTCATCCAGTCCGCCGGCGAGCACGTGCGCGTGCACGTGGAAGACCGTCTGGCCGGCGAGCGGCCCGGTGTTGAACACGAGACGGAAATCGCCGTCGGCGTGCTCGGCTGCCACCGTGCTGGCCAGGCCGACGAGTTCGGACAGCAGGTCGGGGTCGCCCGCGGCGAGTTCGACGACGTTGCGGTACTGCGGGGACTTGGGGATCACCAGCAGGTGCACGGGCGCCTTCGGCGCGATGTCGCGGATCGCGAACGCGTTCTCGGTCTCGGCGATGATGTCCGAGGGGATCTCACCGTCGAGGATGCGGGTGAAGATCGAGGGTTCGCTCATCGTGCCAGTCTATCGGCGGCTGTTCACCAGCGGCCGAGGGCGGCGCTCACCACGGCCAGCGCCGCCGGTCCCGCCGTCGAGGTGCGCAGCACCGTCTCTCCCAGGCGCACGAGTCGTGCCCCGGCATCCGTCAGCGCCGTCAGCTCCTCGGGGGCGATGCCGCCCTCCGGACCCACGACCAGCACGATGTCGCGGGTGTCGGCCGCGTCGAGGTCGAGGGCGGCCAGGCGCAGATCGGCGGTCGGCTCGAGGACGAGGACGACGGATGCCTCGACCCGACCGACGAGCGCGGCGGTCGAGGCGAGCGACGCCACCTCCGGCAGCCACGCCCGATGCGCCTGCTTCGCCGCCTCGCGGGCGATCGTTGCCCAGCGCGCCCTCCCCTTCTCGGCCTTGGCCGCGTCCCACCGGGACACGCTGCGCGCCGCCTGCCAGGGCACGATCTCGTCGACGCCCAGCTCGGTGGCCGCCTGCACCGCGAGCTCGTCGCGGTCGCCCTTCGCGAGGGCCTGCACCAGCACCAGCCGCGGCGCGGGGGGCGGAGCATCCGTCCGACCCGTCACGCGGACGACGACCTCGCGCGGTGCGACAGCGGAGGTCGTCCCCGTGAGCCAGGCGCCGCGGCCGTCGCCGACCGTGACCTCCTCGCCGACCCGGAGGCGCCGCACGGCGGCGGCGTGATGCGCCTCCGCACCGGTGAGCACGACGTCGTCGCCGGGCGCGGCATCCGTCGGCGCGTCGAGCACGAAGTGCAGCGGCATCGGTCAGCTGTTCCGGAAGCGGTCGCGCAGCTTGGCGAACAGGCCCTGGTGGAACTCGGCCAGGTGCGGCGCGGGCGCCTTGGTCTTCTTCGCGAAGTCCTCGATGAGCGCGCGCTCCTTGGCGTCGAGCCGGGTCGGCGTGACCACGTGCACGCCGACCTTGAGGTCTCCGCGCTGCGTGCCGCGGAGGGGGGTGATGCCCCGGCCCTTGATCGTGAGAACATCGCCGGCCTGCACGCCCGCGCGGATCTCGAGATCGACCGGGCCGTCGAGCGACTCGATCGTCGTCGTGGTGCCCAGTATGGCGTCGGGCATCGACACGTCGAGCGTGGCGAGCAGGTCGTCTCCGTCGCGGCTGAAGATGTCGTGCGCGGTGACGGTGACCTCGAGGTACAGGTCGCCGTTGGGGCCACCGGCCGGTCCGACCTCGCCCGAGCCGGGCAGCTGCAGCCGCAGTCCGGTCTCGACGCCGGCCGGGATGTCGAGGGACACGGTGCGACGCGACCGCACCCGGCCCTGACCCTGGCACGTGCCGCACGGGTACGGGATGGTGGTGCCGTAGCCCTGGCAGACGTTGCATGGCTGGCTCGTCACGACGTTGCCGAGCAGGCTCCGCACGGTGCGCTGCACCTGTCCCGACCCGTGGCAGATGTCGCACGTGACCGGCGACGTGCCCGGCTGGCAGCACGAGCCTTCGCAGGTCTCGCACAGCACCGCCGTGTCGACGTCGATCTCGCGGTGCACGCCGAACACGACGTCCTTGAGATCGAGGGTGACCCGCACGAGCGCGTCCTGGCCGCGCTCCCGTCGCGAGCGCGGACGGCCGGCGCGCTGACCGCCGCCACCGCCGAAGAAGGTCTCGAAGATGTCGCTGAATCCGCCGAAGCCCTGCGCCCCGCCGCCGAACGGAGAGTCGCCGCCGCCCATGTCATAGCGTCGCCGCTGCTCGGCGTCGCTGAGCACGTCGTACGCGTGCGTGACGAGCTTGAAGCGCTCCGAGGCATCCGCCCCGGGGTTGACGTCGGGATGCAGCTCGCGTGCCAGGCGCCGGTAGGCCTTCTTGATCTCGTCGGGGGTCGCTTCGCGTGAGACGCCCAGCACCTCGTAGTGGTCAGCCACAGTCGCCTTCCTGCCCGCGCACGGCGCGGGGTGTCATTCGATCGGATGCCGCTCAGCGAGCGGACTCGTCGTCGTCGAGCATCCGGGTCAGATAGCGGGCGACGGCTCGCACCGCCGCGAGATTGGTCGGGTAGTCCATGCGGGTGGGTCCGAGGACCCCGACACGGGCGCGCCCGCGGGTGGCGTCGTAGTCTCCGGCGAGGATGGATGCCTCCGGCAGGCCGAACGCCTCGTTCTCGCGGCCGATGCTCGCCGCGAGGCCGTGCTCGTCGGCCACCATCTCGCTCATCAGGCGCAGCAGTGTGACCTGCTCCTCGATGGCCTCCAGCATCGGGTAGATACTGCCGCGGAAGTCGGATTCGCGGCGGGCGAGGGTGGCGGCACCGGCCAGCAGCACGCGATCCTGGCGGAACTCGTCGAGCTCCTCCGCGAGCACCTTGGCGAGCGCGCGCACGGCGACCGATTCGACGGTCGCGGGATCATCGGAGGGGCTGGTGAGCAGTTCGTCGACGCGTTTCGCCGCCGAGCGCACCGCGCGTCCGACGACCAGGCTGGAGAGGGCGACGCGGATGCGACCCACGGACTCGTCGTCGAACTCGCCGGCCACCGGGGCGATGCGCTGCGACACCCGTCCGGTGTCCGTCACGACGATCACGAGCATGCGCCCGCCGCCGAGGTTCACCAGCTCGACGTGCGTGACGCTGGCGCGGGCGAACGACGGATACTGCACGATCGCGACCTGCCCGGTGAGTCCGGTGAGGGCGCGCACCGTGCGCGCGAGGAGGTCGTCGAGGTCGGCCGGGCCCTCCAGGAACGACGAGATCGCCGTTCGCTGGGCGGGCGTGAGCGGTCGCAGCTCGGCGAGGTGGTCGACGAACACGCGATAGCCCTTGTCGGTGGGCACGCGCCCCGACGACGTGTGCGGGGCCGCGATCAGCTCTTCGTCTTCGAGCAGCGCCATGTCGTTGCGGATCGTCGCGGCCGAGACGCCGAAGGCGTGCCGCTCGACGATGGCCTTGCTGCCGACGGGCTCGTGGGTGTCGACGTAGTCCTGCACGATCGCCCGCAGCACCTGCAGTCCGCGTTCGCTGACCATCTGTCGACTCCCCTCTGGCACTCGCACGACCCTGGCACTCTCACGAATGGAGTGCCAATTCTACCGGATGCCCCGCGATCGGGCGGGATCGTTCAGGGAACCAGCTGACGCACGACCGCGTCGGCGAGCAGACGACCGCGCCGGGTCAGCACCACCCGCCCGCGCACGGCGGACGGTCCCTCGATCAGCCCGTCGGCGATGAGGGCGGCCACGGCATGGCGACCCTCGGCCACGAGCTCGGAGACCGGGATGCCCTCGCGGATGCGCGAGCGCAGCAGCACGTCCTCCAGACGGCGGGCCGCGGCATCCGGTCGCTCCCGTCCCGCCGCCGGCGAGGCACCGGAGCGCACGCGCTGTGCGTAGGCGGACGGGTGCTTGACGTTCCAGAAGCGCAGACCGCCCACATGGCTGTGCGCCCCCGGGCCGAAGCCCCACCAGTCCGTGCCGCGCCAGTAGGCGAGGTTGTGGCGCGAGCGGTGCTCCTCGTCGCGCGCCCAGTTCGACACCTCGTACCACTCGAAGCCGGCTGCACCGAGCAGATCGTCCGCGAGCTCGTACATGTCGGCCTGTAGGTCGTCGTCGGGGGCTGCCAGCTCTCCGCGCCGGATGCGGCGCGCCAACTGCGTGCCCTCCTCGATGATGAGGGCGTACGCCGAGACGTGATCGGGTTCGAGGGCAAGGGCCGTCTTTAGGGAGTCGCGCCAGTCGTTGATCGATTCGCCGGGGGTGCCATAGATGAGGTCCACGCTGACGTCGAGGCCCGCACCGCGCGCGGCGGCGACGGCGGTCGCGACGTTGCGCGGGTCGTGCGTGCGGTCGAGCACTGCGAGCACGTGCGGCACCGACGACTGCATGCCGATCGACAGTCGGGTGACCCCGTATGCCGCGAGGTCGGCCGCGACGGCGTCGGTGACCGTGTCGGGATTGGCCTCGACGGTGATCTCGGCGTCGGGAGCGAGGCCGAAGGCGTCGCGGACGCCCGCCAGCATGCGCCCGAGATCGCCCGGGGGAAGCAGCGTGGGCGTTCCGCCGCCGAAGAACACGGTGGTCGCCGGACGGAGGGGGCCGGCCGCGGCGAGCACGTCGCGCGCGAGCGTCACCTCGCCGAGCAGCACGTCGGCGTACTCGTCCTGTCGAGCGCCCTGCAGCTCCGACGAGGTGTACGTGTTGAAGTCGCAGTAGCCGCACCGCACCCGGCAGAACGGCACGTGCAGGTACACCGAGAAGTCGGATGCCGGATCGGTCCGGATGTCATCGGGCAGGCGTCCGTCCACCGGCGCGGGATCGCCGAGCGGGAGCGCGGCGCCCATCAGGCGGGGGTCGTGTACAGCGGCGAGATCGCCCGCAGATACCCGGTGAACAGCGTGCGGCGACGACGACGGATCAGGCCGGGGAACATCCGGTAGGCCAGCGACACGGGGGCGTCGAACGCGCGCACCGTGAACCACACCTCGTCGTTCGCGTGCCAGTCGAGCATGAACGACTCCTCGCCGCTCACGACCGAGTCGCCGACGGTGCCGAGCGCGAACCCCACCCGGCGCGGTT
Organism: Microbacterium fluminis; assembly: GCF_051549805.1. Lineage (GTDB taxonomy): Bacteria > Actinomycetota > Actinomycetes > Actinomycetales > Microbacteriaceae > Microbacterium. The sequence goes on along the minus strand of NZ_CP196042.1, from coordinate 2,437,399 downwards.
CCTCGACCGCGAAGATGACGCGCAGCTCTGCGTCCGCCCGCATGCCGTCGACCCGCCCGTGCACTTTCACGGTGGTGCCCGCGCCGACGTAGGGCGTGCCGTCGGCGTCGAAGCGCTGATCGGCCTCCATGCGGCTGGGGGTGATGGCGTTGCCTTCGTCGTCGAAGCTCACTCCGGCGTACATCGGTCCGGCGGCGGGACGCACGTCGGTGAGCTGCAGACCGGTGCCGCGCAGCGCCGACCACGACAGGAGGGACTCCCCCGCCGCCTCGAACCGCGTCTGGCCGCTGCCGATCCGCCAGGACTGCTCCGCCGGGACGCTGCGCTCCGGCGGATACTGCATTAGATCGGGTGCCTGCGTCGCGCCGACGGCCGCATAGTCGACGGTGTCGTCACGAAATGTCCCACGCCGCATGTCTTCCAGCGTAGCGAGCGGCCCTGATCGGTTCGTGAGAAAGCGCTCAGGCCGCGGCATCCGCTCTACTTCTTGTCCTTCGTCTCGACGTCTCCCGACAGCGCCGCGATGAACGCCTCCTGGGGGACCTCGACGCGACCGACCATCTTCATGCGCTTCTTGCCCTCCTTCTGCTTCTCGAGGAGCTTGCGCTTGCGCGTGATGTCGCCGCCGTAGCATTTCGCGAGGACGTCCTTGCGCATCGCGCGGATCGACTCGCGCGCGATGATGCGGGCGCCGATCGCGGCCTGGATGGGCACCTCGAACTGCTGGCGCGGGATGAGCTTGCGGAGGCGCTCGGTCATCATCGTGCCGTACGCGTAGGCCTTGTCGCGGTGCACGATCGAGGAGAACGCGTCGACCTTGTCGCCCTGCAGGAGGATGTCGACCTTCACCAGGTCAGACTCCTGATGCCCCGACGGCTCGTAGTCGAGGCTCGCGTAGCCCTGCGTCTTGGACTTCAGCTGGTCGAAGAAGTCGAACACGATCTCGCCGAGGGGCATGTTGTAGCGCAGCTCGACGCGCTCCTCGCTGAAGTACTCCATGCCCAGGAGCGACCCGCGGCGCGACTGGCACAGCTCCATGACGGTGCCGACGTAGTCCTTCGGGAGGAGGATCGCCGCCTTGACCATCGGCTCGGTCACCGAGGCGACCTTGCCGTCGGGGTACTCGCTCGGGTTGGTGACGGTGATCTGCTTGCCCGCGTCGGTGGTGACCTCGTAGATCACGCTCGGCGCCGTGGTGATGAGGTCGAGGTCGAACTCGCGCGAGAGGCGCTCGGTGATGATCTCGAGGTGGAGAAGTCCGAGGAATCCGCAGCGGAAGCCGAAGCCGAGGGCGACGGAGGTCTCCGGCTCGTACTGCAGGGCCGCGTCGGAGAGCTTGAGCTTGTCGAGCGCCTCGCGCAGCACCGAGAAGTCGCTGCCGTCGATCGGGTAGATGCCCGAGAAGACCATCGGCTTCGGGTCGGTGTAGCCCGGCAGCGCGTCCGTGGCGGGCTTGCGGAGGTTCGTGACGGTGTCGCCGACCTTCGACTGGCGCACGTCCTTCACGCCGGTGATGAGGTAGCCGACCTCGCCCACGCCGAGGCCCTTCGTGGGCGTCGGCTCGGGGTTGGAGACGCCGATCTCGAGCAGTTCGTGAGCCGCCTTGGTCGACATCATCTGGATGCGCTCGCGCGGCTCCAGGCTGCCGTCGATCATCCGCACGTAGGTGACGACGCCGCGGTAGGCGTCGTAGACCGAGTCGAAGATCATCGCGCGCGCCGGGGCATCCGCATCGCCCGTCGGGGCCGGGATCTGCTCGACGATGCGGTCGAGCAGCACCTCGACCCCCGCTCCGGTCTTGCCGGACACCCGCAGCACATCGGCGGGATCGCCGCCGATGAGGTTCGCCAGCTCTGCGGCGTACTTCTCCGGGTCGGCCGCGGGAAGGTCGATCTTGTTGAGCACCGGGATGATCTGGAGGTCGTTCTCCAGCGCCAGGTAGAGGTTCGCGAGCGTCTGCGCCTCGATGCCCTGCGCGGCATCCACCAGGAGGATGGCGCCCTCGCACGCGGCGAGCGAGCGAGACACCTCGTACGTGAAGTCGACGTGTCCGGGCGTGTCGATCATGTTCAGTGCGAACGTGCCGGCGTCGGTCGCCCAGGGCATGCGCACGGCCTGCGACTTGATCGTGATGCCGCGCTCACGCTCGATGTCCATGCGGTCGAGGTACTGCGCGCGCATGTCGCGGTCGGAGACGACTCCGGTGATCTGCAGCATCCGGTCGGCCAGGGTCGACTTGCCATGGTCGATGTGGGCGATGATGCAGAAATTGCGCAGCTGCGTGGGCGGAGTCGCGGACGGCTGCAGAGGCGTGAGGGCACGAGGTGACATGTCCCGTCGATTCTACGGGCGCGAAGGGGACGACTCCGGCGACGACGGATGCCACGTCCCCCGCCGCCGTCACCGATTGTTCATTCAGCCGCCACCGAGCATCTTCCCAGCTCGTTCATAGTCGACGGGAGGTCCCTCGGACCGACAGCGCCCCACTCGTTTCGGGCGCTGTTTCGTCGTGTATGCGAAACCAGGAGTAGATACGTGTCACCCAATCTCTTCGGCGCGAGCCGAACTGTGAACGACGTGAGGGGGCGGGCGCGGTCTCTCGCGGCCTGCACCCTCGTGGGCGCTCTCGCCCTGAGCGGTGTCGGCCTCGCGGCCATCCCCGCGCAGGCGGCGGTCAGTGCCGATGCGAAGGTCATCATCAACGAGGTCTACGGAGGCGGCGGGAACGCCGGAGCGCCCTTCGCCAACGACTTCGTCGAGCTCGTGAACCTCGGCGCGACCGACGTCGACCTCAGCACGTGGAGCGTCCAGTACGCCTCGTCGGCCGGCACCTCATGGTCGAACAAGGTCAACCTGACCGGCACGATCGCCGCGGGCCGCAGCTACCTCGTTGCGATGGCCTCCGGCGGCGCCAACGGCGCCCCGCTGCCCACCCCCGACGTGACCGGCGGCGTGAACATGTCCGGCACCAGCGGCAAGGTCGCCCTCGTCAGCTCGCAGACGGTTCTCACCGGCACCGCGATTCCGAGTGCCGCCTCGGTCGTCGACTTCGTCGGATTCGGCGCCGCGAACGAGTTCGCGGGTGCCGGTGCCGCTCCTGCCGCCAGCAACACCACGAGCGTCTCTCGTGATGCGGCCCACAAGAACACCGCGGACAACAAGGCGGACTTCACCGCGGGTGCTCCCACGCCGGAGAACTCGTCGACCGGTGGTGGCAGCACGCCCACCCCGACACCGACCGTCACCGACACTCCGACGCCGACCCCCACGCCGACGGCCTCTCCGACGCAGACTCCCGCCCCCGGCGCCGTCACCCCGATCGCCGCTATCCAGGGCACCGGCGACGCGACCCCGCTGCTCGGACAGACCGTCACGACCGAAGGCATCGTCACGGCGCAGTACGCGACCGGCGGCTTCAACGGGTACGTGATCCAGACCCCCGGCACCGGAGGCGCGATCGACCTGGCCGCGCACAAGGCGTCCGACGCGATCTTCATCTACGCGGGCAACACCAATGCCGCGGCGATCGTGAACGAGGTCGCCCTCGGTGACACCGTGCGCATCACCGGCACCGCCGCCGAGTTCAACGGTCTCACGCAGCTCACGGTGACCGCAGGAGCGGCGACCAAGATCGCCGACGCCGCGGCCGTGACGCCCGCCACCGTCGCGTGGCCGAAGACCGACGCCGAGCGCGAGTCGCTCGAGTCGATGCTCGTCGCACCGCAGGGCGAGTTCACGGTGAGCAACACGTACGCGACCAACCAGTTCGGCGAGGTGTGGCTCGCCGCCGGTGCCACGCCGCTCATGCAGCCGACCGACGTGGCCGCTCCGGGATCCGCGAAGGCAGCCGAGACCGCGGCCGACAACGCAGCCCGCAAGGTGATCCTCGACGACGGTGCGACCACCAACTTCCTCACCACGGGCAAGGACCTCACGCCGCCGTACATCTCGCTCAGCGAGCCGATCACGGTCGGATCGAAGGCATCCTTCACCGCGCCGCTGATCGTGGACTACCGCAACAACGGCTGGAAGCTCAACCCCACGAAGCCGCTGGTCGCCGACGGCACGGGCGCGAACGACGGCGTGAACTTCTCGAACGCACGTGAGCCCCTGCCGGCCGCAGTGGGCGGCGACGTCAGCGTCGCCTCGTTCAACGTGCTGAACTACTTCACCACGCTCGGCGAGACCAACTCGGCCTGCTCGTCCTACAAGGACCGTCAGGGCAACCCGATCGCGGTGAACACGGGCTGCGATCTGCGCGGCGCGTGGAACACGGCATCCTTCACGCGGCAGCAGGACAAGATCGTCGAGGCGATCACGAAGCTGGATGCCTCGGTCATCGGTCTCATGGAGATCGAGAACTCGGCACGACTCGGCGAGCAGACCGATGAGGCGCTCGGCACCCTGGTGGCTGCGCTCAACACGAAGGCCGGCTCGAACAAGTGGGCGTTCGTTCCCACGTCGACCGACCTGAACGGGACCGCATCCGGTCAGGACGTCATCACCAACGCGATCATCTACCAGCCCGCGATCGTCTCGCCCGTAGGGGCGTCGAAGGCTCTCAGCCGCTCGACGACCGCCGGCCAGGCGTTCGTGAACGCGCGCGAGCCCATCGGTCAGGTCTTCGCTCCGGTGAAGGGCGGCGACGAGTTCCTCTTCGTCGTCAACCACTTCAAGTCGAAGGGTTCCGCCGGTCCCCTCCCGGGCGACGCGGACGCCGGTGACGGTCAGGGAGCGTCCAACGCCTCGCGCGTCGCTCAGGCGAAGGCACTCACCGCGTGGGTGGACAGCATCAAGGGCAGCACGGCGTCGGTCCTTCTCGCGGGTGACTTCAACGCCTACACGCAGGAAGACCCGATGCAGGTGTTCTACGGCGCCGGCTATACCGACGCGCGTGACGGGTACGCCGCGAACCAGCACACCTACTCGTTTCAGGGTCTGTCGGGATCGCTCGACCACGTGCTCATCAACACGGCCGCCAAGGCGCGCCAGACCGGTGCCGACGTGTGGCAGATCAACGGCGGTGAGCCTGTCGCGCTGCAGTACAGCCGCTACAACTACCACGGCACGCTGTTCTACGCGCCCGACCAGTACGCGTCGAGCGACCACAGCCCGGTCAAGGTCGGCCTGTCGGCCGGCGCGAACGCCCCGAAGCAGATCGACATCATGACGATCAACGACTTCCACGGGCGCATCGAGGCCGACCTCGCCAACGGTGTCGCCGGCTCGGCACTCATCGCCGGCGCGGTCAAGGATGCTCAGGCGAAGAACCCGAACACCCTGTTTGTGTCTGCCGGCGACAACATCGGCGGGTCGACGTTCACGTCGTTCATCCAGGACGACAACCCGACGATCGACGCGCTGCGCGCCTCCGGCCTCGCGGTCTCGGCCGTGGGCAACCACGAGTTCGACCGCGGGTTCAACGACCTCGTCAACCGGGTGCTGCCCCGCTTCGGAGGAAACACCGATCCGACGAACGTCACCCAGGCGCAGCGTGACCTGGGCGCGGCGTTCGGTCTCGGCGCCAACGTGTACCTCAAGGACACGACGACGCCGGCACTCCCGGAGTACGCGATCAAGACGGTCGACGGCGTGCGCGTCGCGTTCATCGGCACGGTGACGCAGGACACCGCCAAGATGGTGACCCCGACGGGGATCGACACGATCACCTTCGGCGACCAGCTCGAGGCAGCCAACCGCGTCGCCAAGAAGCTGACCGACACGAATGCAGCCGATGTGATCGTGCTGCTCTCGCACACCGGTTCGGACTTCTCCGACTGCACATCCATCGCAGCCGAGCAGACCGACTTCGGACAGCTCGTCCGGGGCGCTTCGCCCGCGATCAACGCGATCGTGACCGCTCACACGCACAAGACGTACGCGTGCGACGTTCCGGTGGCCGGCACCACCTCTCTGCGCCCGGTCATCCAGGCGTCGGAGTACAGCAAGGCCACCGGCCTGCTGTCGCTGTCGTACGACCCGACCACCCACAAGGTGATCGCGGCGAAGGGCTCGACGTCACTCACCAAGTCGCTGACGAACGCCGACCCGGCGGTCGCTCAGATCGTCGCGGATGCGAAGGCGATCGCCGACGTGAAGGGCAAGGTCGAGGTCGGCAAGATCTCGGGCGACATCCTTCGCGGTGGTGCGACTCCGGGTTCCGACCGCGGTGTCGAGTCGTCGATGGGCAACTGGGTCGCCGACGTCTACCTGTGGGCGACGTCGAACGCCGACTACACCGGAACCAAGGCGCAGATCGCGCTCATGAACCCGGGTGGTCTGCGCGCCGACCTCAAGAAGGGCGCCGACGGCGTGGTCACGTACCGCGCGGCCGCCGACGTCCAGCCCTTCGCGAACTCGCTCACGACCGTCTCCCTCACGGGTGCGCAGATCCAGCAGATCCTCGACCAGCAGTGGCAGGCGACGGGTGACCGTCCGAAGCTCCACCTCGGCGTGTCGAACGGGTTCACGTACGAGTACGTCCAGGAGACCGACCCCCGCAAGGGCCACGTCGTCTCGATGGCGTACAACGGTCGGACGATCGCTGCGACCGACCGCTTCACGGTCGTGACGAACTCGTTCCTGGCAGTGGGCGGCGACGGCTTCACCGTCTTCAAGGACGGTACCGAGCGCACCGACACGGGCCAGGTCGACCTGCAGGCCACGGTGGACTACTTCGCCAAGCACCCGCTCGTCGACCCGGCTCCGCTGGGCCGCGCGAAGGTGAACACCGGCGGACCGACCCCGACGGCTACGCCCACCGCGACCCCGACGGCCACGCCGACGGCGACTCCCACGGTCACGCCCACGGCTACCCCGACGGCTACGGCTACCCCGACCGCGACGCCCACGGCCACTCCGGCCCCGGGCACGTCGGTGACGGTCTCCCTCGGGGGACTCGCGAGCGGCAACCGGGTCGAGCTCGGCGGCACCTTCACGGTGACGCTCAGCGGTCTGAAGGCGTTCGAGCAGGTCAGCGCGACGCTGTTCAGCGACCCGATCGTCATCACGGGCATCCCCGCCGCGGACGCGAACGGCACGGTCACCTTCCGTGTCACCGTCCCGTCGACGCTGCCCGCCGGTGCGCACCGCCTGGTCGTGGTGGGCGCCGATGGTCGGATCGTGCTCGACCAGCCGCTCACCGTGGTCCGGGCCGGCGCACTCGCCGCGACCGGTGCGGAGCTGCCGTGGGGCATCGCGCTCCTCGGCGCGTTCCTGCTGGTCGCCGGTGGTGCGGTCGTCACGATGCGCAAGCGTCGCGTGACCACCGCGAGCTGACGCTCGTCTGATCGGAGCCCCCGGCTCGCGCAGTGCGCGGGTCGGGGGCTCCTCGTGTGGTCCTAGGCTCGAAGTGTGACGGTTCAGGTCGTGCTCGTGCACGGCATCCGCACGTCCGCCACCATGTGGCGCGCGCAGGTCGCGCACCTGAGCGAGCGCGGCAACCCGGTCACAGCCGTCGACCTGCCGGGTCACGGAACCCGCATGTCCGAGCCGTTCACCCTCGACGGCGCGTTCGAGACGATCGACACCGCGGTGCGGGCGGCCGCCGAGCGCGGGCCCGTGCTCCTGGCCGCGCATTCGATGGGCGGACTGGTCTCGATCGAGTACGTCGGAGCAGAGGACCCGCCTCCCGTGGCGGGCTTCATCGCGGCATCCTGCACCGCCATCCCCCGCGGAGTCGGCCTGGCCACGTACCGCTTCCTCGCCCGCCGCTTCAACGCGCTCCCCGATCGCGGTCAGAGCATCACGGAGTTCGTCCTCGACCGCACGCTCCCGCCCGAGACCCGTCCCGACTTCGGCGCCGGCGGCTACGCCTACGATGCACAGGACATCGCCCTGCGCAGTCTCTCCGTGCTCGACCTGCTCGCGGCCCTGCACCGCATCGACGTGCCCCTGTGGTTCATCAACGGTCAGTTCGATCAGCTGCGCGCGAACGAGCGGCTGTTCCAGAGAGTGGCGAAGGATGCCGAGCTCATCGTCGTCCCACGCACGAGCCATCTCGTCACGGCCATGCGTCCGCGTGTGTTCAACGCGCTCCTCGACGTCGCGATCACGACGATCGAAGCGACCTGATAGACTCGGGGATTGGCTTGCGCGTGGGGTCCCACCTCCACGCGACGTCGCGAGCGGCCCCTCTACCCGTAACGCGACAATCCATCACTCACCGAAACGAAAGATACGTCGAACGTGGCGAACATCAAGTCGCAGATCAAGCGCAACAAGACCAACGACAAGGCTCACGAGCGCAACAAGGCGGTCAAGAGCCAGCTGAAGACCGAGGTGCGTCGCACCCGCGAGGCCATCGCCGCCGGCGACAAGGCCGCCGCTGAGAAGGCTCTGGTCACCGCGACCAAGAAGCTCGACAAGGCCGTCAGCAAGGGCGTCATCCACCAGAACCAGGCGGCGAACCGCAAGTCGGCCATCGCCAAGCAGGTCGCGGCGCTCTGATCGCACGATCCTCCGAAGCCCGTTCCCGCGAGGGGGCGGGCTTCGTCGTTTCGCGGATGCCGCCCCCTCACGGCAACGGCGGCGAATCGCGGATCTCGGGTCAGCGTCACCCTTGCGGCGGAGCAGCGCCGACCAGCGGCCGGATCAGCCGCCGAACGGGGCCTTCGTGGCGATCACCGTGACGAGTCGCTCCAGCGCGAACACGGGATCGCGGGAGGCGCCCTTCACATCGGCGTCGGCGCGTGCGGCGGCTTGGATCGCCATGCCGAGGGTCGCATCGCTCCAGCCGGACAGATCGCGACGGGCCCGGTCCACCTGCCAGTCCTTCATGCCCAGGCGGGCCGCCAGAGCGGCCGCCGGCTCGCGCTGACCCGCGACGCGCGCCATCGTGCGCAGCTTCGATGCGATCGCCGCCACGAGCGGCACGGGGTCTGCGCCCGAAGCCAGCGCATGGCGGAGGGCGACGAGGGCGTCGCCGTAGCGGCCCGCGATCGCGGTGTCGGCCACGGTGAAAGCGCTCGTCTCGACCCGTCCGCCGTAGTAGCGCTCGACGATCTGCTCGGTGATGTCTCCGGGGACGTCGGCGATCAGCTGCTGACAGGCGGCGGCGAGCTCGGTGAGGTCGTCGGCGAACGCGGAGACGAGCGTGCGCAGGGCGACCGGCGCGATGCGGCGCTTCGCCGTCGAGAACTCCCCGGCGGCGAAGTCGAACCGGTCGGAGTCGCGCTTCACGGCCGGACACGGCACCTCGACCCCGCCGCCGGTTCCCGCACGGACCGCATCGAGGAGCTTCTTGCCGCGCACGCTGGCACCCGTGTGGCGCAGCACCACCGTCGCACCCTCTTGAGGCGCCTCGAGGTACGCCAGCGCCTCGTTCAGGAATGCGTCGCTGCACTTCTCGACACCGGTCACGCGCACCAGCCGGGGCTCGCCGAACAGCGACGGCGAGGTGACCGACAGCAGCGTGCCGGCGGCGTAGTCGTCGGCGCGCACATCGGTCACCTCGAGACTCGGGTCCTCCGCCTTGAGGTAGTCCCGGATCGCGGCCGTCGCGCGCTCGGCGCACACGTCTTCCGGACCCGACACCAGCACGAGGGGCGCAGGCTGCGGTGAGCGCCACGACAGCTGCGGGATCGCGGGACGCTTCGCAGGTGCTCTCCGCGCGGTCGTCGCCATGTCCTCAGCCTATCGAGCACCACCGACGACGCCCGTCGGCGGTGCACGCGCGACCGGTGCGACCGCACGCTCCCGCCAGACGGACAGCATCCCGTCCACCTGCCACACGGCGACCACCCCGTCGGTGTCGGTGCGGGCGATGCTCATTCCCGCATCGCCCAGGAACGCGAGCGTCTCGGATCGCGGGTGACCGTAACGGTTGCCGGCACCGACCGGGACGATCGCGACCGACGCCCCCAGCTGCGCATACAGCGCCGGGTGCTGATCGGCGCTGCCGTGGTGCGCGACCTTCACGACGTCGTAGGGCGGGCGCAGCTCCCCCGTCGCGAGCAGCGATCGCTGCGCCGCGCCCGATAGATCGGCCAGGTAGACGGAGGAGGGGACGCTTCCCCCGCGCAGATCGACGACCACCCCGGAATCGTTGCCGGGTGGGAACGCCTTGCTCCCCTCGCGCGGCCACAGCACGCGCCAGCGTGCACCGCCCAGGGTGCCGGTCATCCCGGTGGATGCCGAGTGGACCGTCGCTCCCGATGTCTCGAGACGCTGGAGCAGGCCGGTGTCGGACACGTCGCCCGGCGGTCCGTGCAGGACGGTCGCCACGCGCCCGAGCACGGCCTGCGCTCCCCCGGCGTGGTCGACGTCGAAGTGCGTGAGCACCAGCAGATCGATGCGCGTGAGACCGAAACGGATGAGGCAGCTCTCCAGCAGCGCGGGGTCGGGGCCGGTGTCGATCAGTGCGACATGCCCCTCGGAACGCACCAGCACCGCGTCCCCCTGGCCGATGTCGCACGCGGCCACGGCCCATGCGGAAGGCACCGTGAACGGCGCCGCCACGCTCCCGAGCGCGGCCGAACCGGTGGAGACACCGACGACCGTCGCGACGACGAACGCGGCCGAGCCGTGCAGACGCCGCCGCCACGCGCGGGCGTGAGCGCCTACTCCGACGATCACCAGGCCGAGAGCAAGACCCAGCCCCGCGAGCGTGGCGACCCCCGCCCACCCGTCGAGCCAGGGAACCGCGTTGCCCGGCAGGGCCGCGAACGTGGTCGCGGTGCCCGCGATCCATGCGGCGGGGAGCCAGGCGATCACCGCGAGACCCGACTGCAGCAGGGGCAGCGGCAGGGCGAGGCATGCCGCGAGGCCGACGACCGTCGCCACCGGTGCTGCAGGTGCCGCGAGCAGATTCGCGACGACGCCGTACAGCGGTGTCACCGGGGTGATCAGCACGATCAGGGGCCCGCACGCCAGCTGTGCCGCCAGCGGCACCGACAGGGCGAGGGCGAGCGGGTGCGGCATCCAGCGCGCCAGTCCGGAGGCGAGGGGCCGCGCGAACAGCAGCAGCGATGCGGTCGCCACGGTGGACAGGGCGAAGCCCAGCGACCCGGCGAGCCAGGGATCGACCACGAGGATGACGGCCACCGCGAGTGCGACGATCGCGATGCCGGCACCGGTGCGCCCCAGCAGCACCGCGAGCATGGCCGCTGCGGCCATCACGGCGGCCCGCACGACGCTCGGCTCGGGACTGACGAGCACGACGAACCCGGCCAGCGCCGCCACTCCCGACACGACCCGGTGCGCGCGTCCCGCTCCGCACAACGCCGCCGCGCCGAACGCCAGTCCCACCACCAGGGCGCAGTTGGCGCCGGATACGGCGGTGAGATGCGACAGGCTGGATGCCTTCATGTCGGCGTCGAGCTCGTCGGCGACGGCCGATGTGTCGCCCACCGCGAGACCCGGGAGCAGGCCCGCGCCCGGTTCGGGGAGGCCGGACGCCGATGCGACCAGCCCGTGCCGCAGCGCCGAGGTGGCCGCGAGCAGCCCGAGGGGCTCCCTCACCACGGTGACGGACCGAGCGGCGATGACCTCGAGGACCGCGCGCGCACCGGGATCGGCGGGCGCGGCGGTGCCGTCGACCTCGACCGCCGCGCCGATGTCGAGCCCCGGGGCCCCGTCGGTGCGGGGCAGAAGCACGGTGATCGGGACGGCCACCGGATGTCGGTCGGGGCCGATCGTGATCGCGTCGGCGATCGCATCGAACGCGAGCCGGTCCGAGCCCCAAGGCTCGACCTTGCCGACGACGGTGGCGTCCACGGTCAGCGCCCGCCCGCCGCCGGTGGGCAGCTGGGCGGCCGCCTGCCGGGCCGGCTGCGCGAGCGCGACGGTCGATGCGGTCGCCGCGCCGAGGGACAGACTGATCACTCCCAGCACAACGCAGATGCGCGTCGTGCGGTGCGCCCGGAGCTTCGGGACCAGGAGCGCGAACACCCCGACGGTGGTGGCGACCCACATCACCGCGGCCACGGCGGCTGCGGAATCCGGAACGGCGGTCGTCCACCCCGCCGCGATCCACGCGACGCCCGCGACCGGGACGAGACGGAGTCGCCGTCGGAGCCGGTTCATACCGTCACGAGGTCGCGGATGGACTCGAGCATCTTCTCGCCGATGCCGGGCACCGCGAGCAGGTCGTCGACACTCGTGAACCTCCCGTTGTCCTCGCGCCACTGGAGGATGCGCTGCGCGAGCGCAGGTCCGATGCGCGGCAGCGTGTCGAGGGCGGCCTCGTCGGCGGTGTTGAGGTTGATCCGCCCGTCGCCGGCCGACGCACCGGTTGCGGGGCCACCCGCCGCGCCACCGCCCCCGCCTGCGCCGGCCGCGGGAAGCTCCCCCACGACCGGCACGTAGAGCTGCTCGCCGTCGCCGATGGGGCGGGCGAGGTTCACCGCCCCTCGATCGGCCTCGGCGGTGAAGCCGCCCGCGGCGGCCACCGCGTCGACGACACGCGCGCCACCGGCGACGCGGTAGAGCCCCGGCTGCGCGACGGCCCCAAGTACGTGCACGTACAGGGCATCGGTGAGCGGGCCGGTTGCCACCGCACCCGGGTCGACCGTGACACCCACGGACTCCACCGGCGTCGCCACCGCCCGCACGATGCCGATGACGACGGTCGCGCCGAGCGCCAGCAGCACCACGACGATGGCCGCGCCGACGCCGAGACGCCGACGCGGCGACGCACGCTCGGGAGGCTCTGGGCTGCTCACCGCCTCAGGCTAGGCAGGGCGGTCGGCCCGAGAGCGGGACGCGAGGGATCGGTGGATGCCGCGCGCCCCCTCGCCCGCTGGGGAGGAGGCTACGCCGTACTGAAGCTGACGACCTTCGGCGGCCGCACCACCGCGCGCGTGATCTCGCGATCGCCCAGCGAGCGCACGATGCGCGCGTCGGCACGGGCGAGGCGCTCCAGCTCCGCTCCGTCGATGCGCGCCGACACCTCCAGTGTCGCCCGCACCTTGCCGTCGATCTGCACGACGGCGGTGACGGAGTCCTCGACGAGCAGGGTCGGATCGGCGCTGCGCCAGGGCACGAGACCGACGAAGGGCTCGTACCCGAGGATCTCCCACATCTCCTCCGCGGTGTGCGGAGCGAACAGGTCGAGCACCATCGCCGTGACCTCGGCGGCCTCGCGGACGGCCGGGTCGGCGGGACCCGCCCCGGTGTCGATCGCCTTGCGGGTGGCGTTGACCAGCTCCATGAGGCGTGCCACGACGACGTTGAACTTCGTCTGCTCGACCAATCCCGGGGCGTCCGCCAGCAGCCGGTGCGTGACGCGCCGCAGCGCCGGGTCGCCCTCGGCCCACACGACGTCGGGGTCGCTGGTGACATCGGATGCCACGCGCCAGGCGCGGGCGAGGAACTTCTGGGCGCCGGTCGTGGACACGTCCTCCCAGTTGATGTCGTCCTCGACCGGTCCGGCGAAGGCGATCGCGACGCGCACCGCATCGGCGCCGGGGTCCTTCATGCTGGCCGCGAACTCGACCAGATTGCCCTTGCTCTTGGACATCTTCGAGCCGTCCAGGAGCACCATGCCCTGGTTGATGAGGCTCGAGAACGGCTCGGTGAACTCGATCAGCCCCATGTCGAAGAGCACCTTGGTGATGAAGCGGGCGTAGAGCAGGTGCAGGATCGCGTGCTCGACACCGCCGATGTAGGAGTCGACCGGCGCCCAGCGGTCGGCCTCGCGCGACGGGAACGCATGACCCTCGGCCGTCGGCGACAGGAACCGCAGGAAGTACCACGAGCTGTCGACGAACGTGTCCATCGTGTCGGGGTCTCGCAGCGCGGGCTCGCCCGTCTCGGGGTCGACCGTGCGGATCCAGTCCGCCGCGCCGCCGAGCGGGGACGTTCCGCGCGGGGCGAGATCGAGACCCTGGGCGTCGGGGAGTCGCAACGGCAGCTCTTCGTCGGGCACGGGCACGATGCGCCCGTCCTCGGTGTGGATCATCGGGATCGGCGTGCCCCAGAACCGCTGTCGCGAGATCAGCCAGTCGCGCAGGCGGTACGACTTCGAGGCGCGGCCCGTGCCGGCGGTCGTCAGCTGCTCGACGATGCGGCTGATCGCGCTGCGCTTGGACAGTCCGTCGAGCGGGCCGGAGTTGATCATGCGACCCTCGCCGGTCAGCGCGATCCCGGTGCGCGCCGGGTTCAGGTCGTCGAGCGATTCGAGGATCGACGGGTCGACCGGCTCCCCGTCGTCGTCGAGCTCGATCACCGGGATGGCGCCGGTGATCGGGGCGGTCGTGTCGACCACGACCCGCACGGGCAGGTCGAACGCGCGGGCGAAGTCGAGGTCGCGCTGATCGTGCGCCGGCACGGCCATGACGGCGCCATGACCGTAGTCGGCCAGCACGTAGTCCGCGGCCCAGATCGGCAGTCGCTCGCCGTTGACGGGATTGATCGCGAAGCGGTCGAGGAAGACGCCGGTCTTGGGTCGGTCGGTCGCCTGCCGCTCGATGTCGCTCTCGCGCTGCACGCCCTCGAGGTAGGCCTGGAAGCGCGTCCGCACCTCCGCCGACGCCCCGGCGGCGAGCTCCGCGGCGAGGTCGCTGTCGGGCGCGACCACCATGAACGTGGCGCCGTGCAGCGTGTCGGGGCGGGTGGAGAAGACGGTCACCTTCTCGTCACGACCCTCGATCGCGAAGTCGATGTCCGCCCCGACCGAACGGCCGATCCAGTTGCGCTGCATCCGGATCACCTTCGAGGGCCACGAGCCCTCGAGCTGGTTGAGGTCGTCGAGCAGACGGTCGGCGTAGTCGGTGATCTTGAGGTACCACTGGGTCAGCTTCTTCTTGACGACCTCCGCACCGCATCGCTCGCAGTGCCCGTCGACGACCTGCTCGTTGGCGAGGACGGTCTGGTCGTTGGGGCACCAGTTGACCGGGCTCTCCTTGCGGTACGCCAGGCCGCGCTCGTAGAGCCGCTGGAACAGCCACTGGTTCCAGCGGTAGTACTCCGGGTCGCTGGTGTGCAGCACCCGGCTCCAGTCGTACGAGGTGCCGAAGTTCTGCAGGCTCGCGCGCTGCTGGGCGATGTTCGCGTACGTCCATTCGCGGGGATCGGCACCGCGCTGGATCGCCGCGTTCTCGGCGGGCAGACCGAAGGAGTCCCACCCGATGGGGTTGAGCACGTTGTAGCCGCGATGGCGCCAGAACCGGGCGACGGCGTCGACGTACGCGTAGTTCTCGGCGTGGCCCATGTGCATATCGCCCGAGGGATACGGGAACATCCCGAGCACGTACTTGCGGGGGCGTGCGTCGTCGTCGCCGCCGGCGCGGAACGGGTCGGCCGCCGCCCAGCGGGACTGCCACTTCTCCTGGACGGCGAAGGCGTCGAAGCCGCCGCCCTCGGGTCCGCTGACGGGGGACGACGTGGAGTTCTGCGACAAGGAGGAGCCAATCGTGGGGTGGGAGACGGGCGTACACGACGCCCCGGACAGATTACCCGACCCGCGCCGTCACCAGCCCGCAGGAAGGCGGGCGCCGACGGCCGCCAGCGGCCCCCGCGCCTTCACCCCCACCTCTGCCACCTCCGCCGACGGCACGGACCCCCACGTGATCCCTCCCCCTGCCCCCACGTAGGCACCGCCGGGGTGGGTGACGATCGAGCGGATCACCATCGCGAGGTCGAGCGCGCCATCGGTGCCGACCCACCCGAAGCAGCCGGAGAACACCCCTCGCGGCCCGCCCTCGAGCTCGTGCAGGATCGACATCGCCGAGAGCTTCGGCGCCCCCGTCATGCTGCCGGCGGGGAAGGTCGCATCCAGCAGCGCGCCGACGGTGGTCCCGGTGCGCAGGCGGCCGGCGACGGTGCTCACGAGCTGGTGCACCGCGGGGTACGACTCCACCGCGAACAGCTCCTCGACCGCGACGGATCCCGGATCGCTCACGCGTGACAGATCGTTGCGCATGAGATCGACGATCATCAGGTTCTCCGCGCGCTCCTTGGCGCTGGCGACGAGATCGGCCGCCAGCGCGGCATCCGCCCACGGATCGGCGTCGCGAGGCCGGGTGCCCTTGATCGGACGCGTCCGGGCGATCCCGTCGCGCACCGTCAGGAACTGCTCGGGACTCGCGCTCACCAGGGCGGCCTCGCCCGCCCTCACGATCCCGCCGTGATGCGCGGGCGTCGTCGACCGCAGCCGACCGTATGCGGCCACCGGGTCGACCGCGTGGGGCACCGAGAAGCGCGTCGTGAGGCACAGCTGGTAGGCGTCGCCCTCTCGGATCGCGGCACGGCATCGGTCGATCAACGCCGCGTACTCGTCGGGGCGATGGCGCGCGGATGCCTCGACTCCTCCGTCCGCGGACGTGAGCGGGAGATCGTCCGCAGTGACCCAGCCGAGCACCTCAAGCTCGTGAGCGTCGAGGTCGTGCGCCGGAGCGACGGCCCAGGCGCGACCCGACGCGTGGTCGACGGCGACGAACCGGTCGACCCGCAGCCACAGCGTCTGCGGCACGTCCTCGGTGGGCGGGGAAGGAGCGGATGCCGTCGCTCCGGCACGCACCGCCGCGTCGTCGTAGCCGAGCCATCCCACCCAGCCGCCGTGGAACGGGCCCCACTCCTCGTCCGCACCGGTGCCCGTCGCGATCACCACCCGCACGGCGTCCGGATCGCTCTCGGGCGCCCCGATCCCCAGCCAGCTCCACCCTTCCGGGGCGTGCGGACCCGCATCCAGCCAGAACCCGGACGGATGCCGCGCGGGCCCCCCGGCGAACGCCCGCGCGGCGTCGAATCCGGCGGGCAGCCCGACGGCGGACAGGGGGGTCATCCTCACAGGCTAGACGGACGCTCGCGTCGTAGGCTCAGCAGGGTGAACGAGTTCCTCACGTGGCTGCTCGACGCGGTGCAGAGCGTCGATCCGGTCGCGCGGACGCTCATCGCCGGGGTGGCGATGATGCTCGAGACCAGCGTTCTGGTCGGGCTCGTCGTTCCGGGCGACACGATCGTCATCGTCGCCGGCACCGCCATAGGCTCGCCGCTCGAAGGGATCCTGCTCGGGATCGCGGTCGTCCTGGGCGCTCTGGCCGGCGAGAGCATCGGCTTCTTCCTGGGTCGGTTCCTGGGTCCGCGCATCCGCGGATCGCGGTTGGGCCGGCGCATCGGTGAGGAGAACTGGCTCCGCGCGGAGCGCTACCTCGCACGGCGAGGCGGACCGGCGATCTTCCTGTCGCGCTTCCTTCCCGTGCTGCACTCCCTCGTCCCCCTGACCGTCGGGATGAGCGGCTTCCGCTACCGCCGGTTCCTCGCGTGGACCCTGCCCGCGTGCATCGTCTGGTCGTCGCTGTACATCGGCATCGCGGCCCTCGCTGCAGGCACCTACCGCGAACTCGCCGACAAGATCCACTACGCCGGCTACATCTTCGTCGGCGTGATCGTGCTCTTCCTCCTCCTCATGGTGGTGAGCAAGAAGGTGATCGAGCGGGTCGAGCGCAAGCACCTGGTCGACGAGCCGCCGGCGGTCGGTCCCGTGCCGGGAACCTCGCCCGACGCCGAGGCATCCGGCATGATAGACTGAGGGGGATGCCTTCCTCCCGCGACGATTCCGCGCGCCCGAAAGTCCTGTGGATCGCCCGGCTCGAGTACCGCTTCCACGCGTGGCGCGAGCGCCGGGCGCGCCATCGTGGCCTGACACCCGTCGTGACCCCGTTCCCGGGGTACGGCGGAGCGGACTGGGTGCGGGTGCTGGGCCGCGTGCTGATCGCCCCACCCGCGCGCCGCACCTCCAGCGGCGAGTACGCGAGCATCCGCGGGTGGCGCAGCTTCGTCGCCGTGCCCGTTGCCTACGCCCCCGTCGTCATCGAGGTCGACGGCGTCCGTCATGAGGTCGTCGCCGATCGCGGCGGTGTGATCGACGTCGTGGTGCCCGCCTCGCTCCCGCCCGGCTGGCAGACGCTGACGATGTCGGTCGAATCCGGGCCGCCGATCGAGACCCGGGTCTTCGTCGTCGATCCCGAGGTGCGGTTCGGGCTGGTGTCCGACGTCGATGACACGGTGATGGTGACCGCCCTCCCCCGCCCGCTGCTGGCGGCGTGGAACTCGTTCGTGGTCGACGAGCACGCGCGCCAGCCCGTCCCGGGCATGGCGGTTCTCCTGGAGCGGCTCACGCGGGAGAACCCGGGCTGCCCGGTGATCTACCTGTCGACCGGCGCCTGGAACATCGCGCCCACCCTGCTGCGCTTCTTCCGGCGTCACCTCTTCCCGACGGGCTCGCTGCTGCTGACCGACTGGGGTCCGACCCACGATCGCTGGTTCCGCAGCGGCCGGGTGCACAAACTCAGCAACCTCGGAAGGCTGGCCGAGGAGTTTCCGCACATCAAGTGGCTGCTGGTCGGCGACGACGGTCAGCACGATGACGAGATCTACACGACCTTCACACGCGAGCATCCCGACAACGTCGTGGCGGTCGCCATCCGCCGCCTGTCTCCTGCGGAGGCGGTGCTGGCCGGCGGGCGCACGGTGGTGGACGATCACTCCGCGGCCGGTGTGCCGTGGGTGACCGACTCCGACGGTGCGGGACTGCTGGAGCGGCTCAAGAGCGTCGGGGTGGTCGACGGGGACTCCCAGGCTCGACGCTGAGACGTCGGAGCCCCCGCGTACGCTGGCACCATGTGCGGTCGATTCGTGGTGGCAGACGTCGGTTCCGAGCTGGTGGGCGTTCTCCGCGTCGATCTCGTGGGCGACGACCTGCCGGCCCCTTCCTACAACGTCGCGCCCACCGACCGCGCGGCCATCGTGCTCGATTCGGCCAAGACCGAGCCGCCGACCCGACGGCTCGAGAGCGCGCGGTGGGGGCTGGTGCCCAGCTGGGCGAAGGATCCCTCGATCGGGTCGCGCGCGTTCAACGCCCGCGCCGAGGAGCTCGAAGACAAGCGCATGTTCCGCGGGGCGCTCGAGAAGCGCCGCGCCGTGGTCCCCGTCACCGGCTATTACGAGTGGAAGAAGTCCGGTGACGGCAAGACGCCGCACTTCGTCCATCCCGCCGACGGCTCGCCGCTGCTGCTGGCCGGCCTGTACGAGTGGTGGAAGAACCCCGCGGCGGCCGATGACGATCCGGCACGGTGGATGCTGAGCTTCACGATCCTCACCCGCGACGCGACCGGACACCTGGGCTCGATCCACGAGCGCATGCCGCTCTTCCTCGACGCCGACTTCGCCGACGCGTGGCTCGACCCGACCGTCGACAACGTGGGTGACATCCTCGATGCCGCGGTCGACGCCGCCCCCGACGTGGCCGAGACCCTCGCCGACCATGTCGTCGGCACGGCGGTCGGCAACGTCCGCAACAACGGGCCCGAGCTCATCGAAGCGGTCGGCTGACCCGGGTCAGGTGCGTTCCAGTTCCTCCGGAAGCGTGAGGGCGTACTGCTCCTCGGTGCTCAGCGGGGCCCGGGTCACGATGTCGTGCACGAACTCGAACTTGGTGCGCACGGCCGGCACGAGCGTGAACGGATACAGATCCCCGAAACCCATCGACCGGTTGATGCGGTTGAAGGCGCGCGACATCCACTCCCAGTCCTTGAGCAGCGAATGCACCGGACGGTCCTCGTACGACTCGAGCGGCACCACGTCCGTATCGCGCAGGCTCGTCACGGCGGCGTCGAGTCGGATGCCGATGGCCGCCGCCGTCTGGAGGGTGCCGGTGATGTGCAGGTAGTGGGCGAACGTCTCGGCGAAGTCCTCCCACGGGTGCATCGTTGCGTACTCCGAGATGTACGACGCCTGCCAGCCCTCGGGAGCGCCGGTGCGGTAATGCCGCTGGAGTGCGTCCCGACAACTGGCGCGTTCGTCGCCGAACAGCTCGCGGCACCGCGTCCACGCCGACTCGTCGGTGAGCAGCACGTTCTGGAAGTAGTGGCCCACCTCATGGCGGAGGTGGCCGAGCATCGTGCGGTAGGGCTCGCCGAGACGCACCCGCAGCGCTTCGCGGCGATCGTCGAGGCTCTCCGCCAGGTCGATCGTGATGATCCCGTTCGCGTGGCCGATCGTCACCCTCTCGCCGTGCGACAGACTCGAGACGAGATCGAAGCCCAGCCCGCCCTTCGTGACGTACCAGGGGGTGATGGGCAGGCCCAGGTCGGCGAGCTGCAGGAGGAGGCGGCGCTTGGCCTCCTCGGTCTTGGCGAGCTTCTCGAGGGCGACGGTGTCGTTCGCCTCGGGGCGCCGGCGCGTGAGCCGGCACGAGATGCAGCGGCCCGACTCGGCGTCGTCGCGCACGAGCCAGTTGCAGCCCCATCCCCGGTTCGAGCAGGAGTGCCACACCTCGTCGTCGATCACGGTCTGCCCGTTGCGCAGGCCGTGGAACTGCCGTTCGACCATGTTGTAGGCGAGTGTCGCGTCGCACTCGGGGCACGTCAGCGCATCGAGGTAGACGAAGTGCCGGCAGTACGGGCACCGGGGCTGTGGGCTCACCCCTACACCGTAGTGCCGGGGCGTGGCCGGTCCGCTCACGGCGTCGGACTCAGGCCGATCCGAAGCAGCACGTCGTCGCCGGGTCGGGGAGCGCCGCGTCCGTCGGTGTTGCCGGTGAGCAGCCACAGGCTGCCGTCAGGCGCCGCGACGGCATCGCGCAGCCGCCCCTGCTCCCCCACCAGCGCCGCGCGCGGGTCGGCGCGCAGCGAGGCGCCGCTGGTGTCGACGATCCACAGCCGCTCGCCGCGCAGCCCGGTGACGAAGACGGTGTCCCCGACGGCGGCGACACCGCTCGGGCTCGCGTCCGTCGGGGTCCACACCGCGACCGGATCCACGAACCGCGCGTCGGCGGCCGCTCCTTCGACCTCGGGCCAGCCGTAATTGCCGCCGGCGCGGATCACGTTCAGCTCGTCCCAGGTGTCCTGCCCGAACTCGCTCGCCCACAGGGTGCCGGAGGCCGTCCAGGCCAAACCCTGCACGTTGCGGTGGCCGAGACTCCAGACGGCCGTGCCGAAGGGGTTGCCGGGCGCGGGTGCCCCCTCGGCGGTGAGCCGCAGGATCTTCCCGTTGACGGATGCCTCGTCCTGCGCACTCGCGCGGTCGCCGGCATCGCCCGTGGTGACGTAGAGGAATCCATCGGGGCCGAAGGCGATGCGGCCGCCGTTGTGGGTGCGCGCTCGTGCGATCCCGGAGAAGACGACGTCGGGCGCGCCGAGGGCGAGCGTCGAGTTCTCGCCGGTGAGAGGCATCCGCACCACCCGGTTGTCGTCTGCGGCGCCGTGGTACGCGTACAGCCAGCGCACACCGGATGCCTCGTGCAGGGCGAGTCCGTGCAGGCCCGACTCTCCTCCGCTCACGACACCCGGCACCGTGCCGGCGTCGCGGACGGTGCCGTCGGGCAGCAGATGCCGGACGCGCCCGTCGTCGCGCTGGGAGATGAGCGCTCCGCCCTCGGGCAGCGGCACCACCGACCAGGGCGCCTCGAGCGCGCTCGCCAGCGTCACCGGTGCGCCGTCGAGCGCGAACGCGCCGCCGACCGGCGGGGCCGAGACGGTGACGGACGGGGCGCGCCGCGTCTCCGCCGGTACGGCATCGCTCGGCGCCCCGGCGGTGCACGCGGTCATCATCAGCACCGACGCGACCGCACCGATCACGGCGACCGCGCCGGCGAGGCGGCGATCCGGCGACGAGGAGATCATGCGCCGTCGGCCGCGGCCTCCAGATCGGCGATCACGAGACGGGTCATGCCGAGCATCGCTTGCACCGCACGATGCGCGCGGTCGGGGTCGGGGTCGCCGATCAGCTGCGGCAGCCGCTCGGGGATGATCTGCCACGACAGACCCCACCGGTCCTTCAGCCACCCGCAGGGCTGCTCCTGCCCGCCGTCCGCCGTCAGGGCCTCCCAATAGCGATCCACCTCGGCCTGATCGGCGCACGAGACGAACAGCGACACCGCCTCGGTGAACGCGTACTGCGGGCCGGCGTCCATCGCGAGGTAGACGGTGCCCGCGAGCCGGAACCGCGCGCTCATGACGCGGCCGCCCATGCCCGGCACGTCCTGCGGGTATCGGGAGAGCTCGACGATCTCGGAGCCGGGGATGAGCGCGGTGTAGAAGGTGACCGCCTCCTCGGCGGTGTTGTCGAACCAGAGGAACGGGGTCACGGTGGTCATCGGAGCCTCGACTCTCGGCGGTGCACGGGCGGGACAGGGCGCGTTGTCACGATACGTCAGAGCGCGCGCGCACGGAACGACGAAGGCCCCCGCTCTCGCGGAGGCCTTCGGAAAGTGGACCTGAGGGGACTCGAACCCCTGACCCCCTGCATGCCATGCAGGTGCGCTACCAGCTGCGCCACAGGCCCTTTCGGTGCTGCCCGCGTTCCGCAGGCAACTCCTCAACATTACTACATCGTGCAGACCGTGCCGAATCGACGGATCACGATGCGGGTGCTGCGGCGACCTCCACGGGAACGACCGGACAGTCCTTCCAGAGGCGCTCCAAGCCGTAGTACATGCGCTCCTGCTCATGGAACACGTGCACCACGAGATCGCCGAAGTCGAGCAGGATCCAGCGGGCCTCCTGGCGACCCTCTCGGCGCAGGCGCTTGTGCCCGGCTTCGAGCAGCTGGTCCTCCACCTCGTCGGCGATGGCGGCGACGTTGCGCTCGCTGCGCCCGGTCACGATCAGGAAGATGTCGACGAGCGGGAGCGGCTCCGACACGTCGAGGGCGACGAGATCCTCGCCGCCCTTGGCGTCGGCGGCCGCAGCGGCGATCGCCAGCATGTCGCGCGACTGCGCGGTCGCGCTCATGCGAACACCCCCGTGGCGAAGGCGAGGATGAGCACGCCGACGAGGGCGAGCGCGAGCACCCCCGCGGTGATGGCGAGCGTCAGCATGAGGCGGCTGCCCTTCTCGGGGGCCGGCGGGCGGATGATCTCTCCGGTCGACTTGACCGTGCTGATCGCCGCGCTGGCGGCGATCGGGGTCGGCGAGGAGTGCGCGGGGAGCTCGCCGTCCACGAGCACCGCGTCGACCTCGCGACCGTCGGCGGTGCCGGGAGCGTGCCCCTGCGAGCCGAGACCGTCGGGGAGGGCGAACGTGCCCGTCACGAGCACCTCGCCGGTCGCGGCGACCGGTCCGATGAGTGCACCCTCGGGCGTCTGAGAGAGGATGAGCGCGTTCGAGGCCGTACCCGAACCGGAGGTCGAGGTGCCGCGTGCGAGCAGCTGGTCGAACGAGGGCGGAGGAGTCACCAGCACCGGGTCGCCGGCGAGCAGCCCGGAGCCGAACGAGGGGGCCAGCGTCGCCCGCTCGTCGGCGGAGCCGTCCCCCGCAGCCTCGTCGGTCGCGGGCTCGTCGGTCGCTGCCTCGAGATCGCGCACGAGGTCGTCGGTCTCGTCGGACGCGGTCCGGTCCGGTTCGGGCGAGTCCGAGTCCACCGTCGTATCCGCCTCGGGAGCGGCGTCCGTCGCCGACTCGGCGATCGTTTCGTCGGAGTGGGACGGCACCTCGTCGACGAGATCCGCCGGCACCTCCTCGACGAGCGCAGCGGGCTCTGCGGCCGCGGTGTGCGCCGCCATGACATCCGGGGTGATGACCGGGACGGATGCGGTGCGGATCCGCTCCTGCTGCCGCGCCTGCCGGCGGGTCAGGGGCGACACGCCCAGGTCGACGCTCGCGTCGGAGATCGGCGGCGGGGCCATGTCGATCGGAGCCGCCGCGCGCGGCAGCGGTGCGGGGCTGGCTGCGACCTCGGCGGATGCGTCTGCGAGGTGAGGATCCGCCTCGGCGGACTCGGGTGCGTCGATGACCGGCTCGGAGTCGGACGACGGCGCGGGGACGGTATTGACGGCGTCGTCGGGTTCGGCCGGCCGGTCCTCGGCGGAGGGCACGATGATGGGATTGGCGGCGGTGTTGCGGATCTGCCGCATCTGCTTGCGGGTGAGCTGGGGCTGCTCCGGCTGCTCGGGTTCGGTCATTCCTTGCTCCGGTAGAGATGATGCTTCGCGATGTATTGGACGACCCCGTCGGGAACGAGGTACCAGACCGGGCGGCCTGCGCTCACCCGGTCACGACAGTCGGTGGACGAGATCGCCAGGGCTGGGATCTCGAGCTGGCTCACCTTCTCGACGGGCAGTCCGTCCGTGCTGAGCACATGCCCGGGACGGGAGACGGCGACGAAATGGGCGAGGTCCCACAGTTCATCATGGTCCCTCCAACTGAGAATTTGCGCCACGGCGTCGGCACCGGTGATGAAGTAGAGCTCCGCACCGGGTCTGTCGCGCTGCAGATCCCGCAGTGTGTCGATCGTGTAGGTGGGCCCGTCGCGGTCGATGTCCACGCGGCTGACGGTGAACTGCGGGTTGGACGCGGTGGCGATCACCGTCATCAGGT
Source organism: Microbacterium fluminis (assembly GCF_051549805.1). Classification (GTDB taxonomy): domain Bacteria; phylum Actinomycetota; class Actinomycetes; order Actinomycetales; family Microbacteriaceae; genus Microbacterium. The sequence goes on along the minus strand of NZ_CP196042.1, from coordinate 2,413,142 downwards.
AGCGGTGCTCCGAGGGCGAGACGACGGCTTTCTGCCAGGGTCGTCCGGTGGGCACGAACACCACCTCGTCGAGCCCGAAGTACTGGGCGACCTCGCTCGCCGCGACGAGGTGCCCGTGGTGGATCGGGTCGAAGGTGCCACCCATGACCCCGATCCGAGGGGCGGTCGATCCCGTCATGCGGTCCTCGACCTAGTGGCCGTGCCCGTGTCCCGCCTGCGGGAGGTCGTCGGCGTGCGCACGGGCGTAGGCCTCGGCCTTGTGCGCGTGACGGTTGGCGACGTTGCGGTACGAGAGGGTCACCAGAGCGAGAGCGGCGAAAGCCACGAGCGCCACGATGCCGTAGCCGATCGTCTCGAGGGCCACGTTGGCGTGGTGCCCGGACTCCGCGGCGGCGGCAGCGACGAGGGCGGCGATGGTCATCAGGACTCCGTTCGGGAAGCGGGTGCGCCGGGGCGCAGTGAAGAGTTTAGGCGGTCAGGCGCGGACTTGTCCGGAGCCGCGCGCGAGCCACTTGGTGCTGGTGAGCTCGGCGAGCCCCATCGGGCCGCGGGCGTGGAGCTTCTGGGTCGAGATCCCGACCTCGGCGCCGAAGCCGAACTCGCCGCCGTCGGTGAACCGCGTCGACGCGTTCGCCATCACCACGGCGGAGTCGACCTCGGCCAGGAAGCGCTCGGCGTTGGCCGCGTCCTCGGTGATGATCGACTCGGTGTGGTGGGTGGAGTAGCGGCGGATGTGCGCCAGCGCGTCGTCGAGGTCGTCGACCACCCGCATCGCGATGTCGAGGCTGAGGTACTCCTCAGCCCAGTCGTCCTCCGTCGCGGGGACGGCCGCGGGGGCGAGCGCGCGCACCGCGTCATCACCGTGCACGGTCACGCCCGCATCGCTGAGCGCCGCCGCCACGGTCGGGATCAGGCGCTGCGCGGCATCCCGGTGCACGAGTACCGTCTCGACGGCGTTGCACACGCTCGGCCGCTGCGCCTTCGCGTTCACGACGATGTCGCGGGCCCACTCGAGGGGCGCGGTCGCGTCGAGCACGATGTGCACGACGCCGGCACCGGTCTCGATGACCGGGACGGATGACTCGGTCACGACCGTCTCGATGAGCTGCGCACTGCCGCGGGGCACCAGCACGTCGACGATCCCGCGGGCGCGCATGAGCTCACGGGCGCCGTCGCGCCCGAAGTCGTCGACGGTCTGGATGGCGTCGGGATCGATGCCCTGCTCGGCGAGGGCGTCGCGCATCACGGCGATGAGCTCGCGGTTGGTCTCCTCGGCCGCGGACCCGCCACGGAGCACCACGGTGTTGCCCGAGCGGAGCGCGAGGGCGGTGATGTCGACGGTGACGTTGGGGCGCGCCTCGTAGATCGAGCCGACCACGCCGAACGGCACGGCCACTTTGGTGAGTCGGACGCCGTTGGCGAGCGTGCGCTCGTCGAGCACCCGGCCCACCGGATCGGGAAGCAGGGCGATCTCGCGCACCGCCGAGGCCAGCGCGAGCACACGCACGGGATCGAGGCGCAGCCGGTCCTGCAGCGCTTCGGACAGACCTCCGGCGCGACCGCGCTCCAGATCGAGGGCGTTGGCCGCGACGATCCGATCGGATGCCGCCTCGATCGCCGCCGAGATCGTGTCGAGCGCGTCCCGCTTGCGCTCGTCGGAGAGGAGCCCCACGGTGCGCGCGGCATCCTTCGCGCGCAGCATGCGTTCGCGGGGCGCCACGGCGGTGATCGTCATCGTTCCAGTGTATCGAGGGGGCTCAGCGTCGAAGACGTGCGGATCGGCCCCGTGGCGGCGGGCGCCGCCGGTGCGGGGTTCGGATCGAACCACGTGCCGATGTCGTCGCCGCGGAGGGCCTCGGCGACCAGGTCGGCGCTCGTCACGAGCACCCCGACCCCCGCGGCCGCCGCGACGCGCGCGGCCGACACCTTCGTGGCCGCACCGCCCGTGCCGACGCTGTTGACGACGACCGAGCCGAACTGGAACCCGCTGAGGTCGTCTCCGTACACGACGCGCGCGATCGGCTCGGCGCCCGGCTCGTCGGGCGGTCGCGTGTAGAGGCTGACGATGTCGCTCAGCAGCACGAGCGCGTCGGCGCCGATCAGCTCGGCCACCAGTGCGGCGAGGCGGTCGTTGTCGCCGAAGCGGATCTCGTGCGTCGCGACCGTGTCGTTCTCGTTGACGATCGGGAGGATGCGCAGACCGAGGAGCCTCTCCATCGCGCGTCGAGCGTTCGAGCGGTGCGTGGGGTTCTCCAGGTCGCCCGCGGTGAGCAGCACCTGCCCGGCCACGATCTCGAAAGGCCGCAGCGCCGCCTGATAGCGGTAGATGAGGACGTTCTGGCCCACCGCGGCGGCGGCCTGCTGCGTGGCGAGGTCGCTCGGGCGCGCATCGAGGGCGAGGAAAGGCATGCCCGTCGCGATCGCACCCGACGAGACCAGCACCACCTCCGTCCCGCGGGCGTGGGCGGCCGCCAGTGCCTCGACGATCGGATCGATCTTGGCGGCGTTCTCCCCGCTGATCGATGACGAGCCGACCTTCACCACGACCCTGCGCGCACCGGCCAGGTCGGCGCGGGTGCGTGCGGTCATCCCGCGTCTCCCCCGGTGCGCTCGCGCAGACGCTCGGCCTCCAGCTCGGCGCGCGCGTCGGCCTTGGCGTCCATCCGCTCGTGATAGCGCTCGCGGCGCTGCGAGGTGGTGCGCCGCGGGTTCTGCACGAGTCGGGGGTCGGTGCCGCGGGGGGCGGTCATCAGCTCGGCGACCGAGCTGAGCGTCGGCTCCCAGTCGAACACCACGCCGTCCCCCTCGCCGATCACGACGGTCGCCCCGGCGGTCGCCCCGGCGCGGAACAGCTCGTCCTCGACGCCCAGCTTCTCGAGGCGGTCGGCGAGGTATCCGACGGCCTCCTCGTTCTGGAAGTCGGTCTGCTGCATCCATCGGACCGGCTTCTCGCCGATGATGCGGAACACGTCGCCGTACGTTCCGCCCTCGACGCGGATCGTGAACTCCTTCTGCGCGCCCTTCGGCCGGATCACGATGCGCTCCGCGACGGGCTTGGATGCCTCGATGACACGGTGCTGCGCGACGACATCGGCCAGGGCGAAGGTGAGCTGTCGCAGTCCGTCATGGCTGACCGTCGAGATCTCGAAGACCCGGAAACCCCGCGCCTCGAGCTCGGGGCGGACCAGATTCGCGAGGTCGCGCGCCTCGGGCACATCGACCTTGTTCAGGGCGATCAGCTGCGGACGGTCGAGCAGCGGGGTCTGACCCTCGGGCACGGGGTACGCGGCGAGTTCCGCGAGGATCACGTCGAGGTCGCTGAGCGGGTCGCGACCGGGCTCGAGGGTGGCGCAGTCGAGCACGTGCACGAGCGCCGTGCACCGCTCGACGTGGCGGAGGAACTCCAGGCCGAGTCCCTTGCCCTCGCTGGCGCCCTCGATCAGGCCGGGCACGTCGGCGACCGTGAAGCGCACCTCGCCGGCCTGCACCACGCCGAGGTTCGGGTGCAGCGTGGTGAACGGGTAGTCCGCGATCTTCGGTCGCGCCGCCGAGATGGCCGCGACGAGGCTCGACTTGCCCGCCGAGGGGAAGCCCACCAGCGCCACATCGGCGACGGTCTTCAGCTCGAGCTGGACGTCGCCCTCCCACCCGGGCGTGCCGAGCAGGGCGAAACCCGGGGCCTTGCGCTTGGGGGTGGCCAGCGTGGCGTTGCCGAGTCCGCCGATACCGCCCGCGGCGACGACGTAGCGCATGCCGGGCTCGATCATGTCGACGAGCGGCTCGCCCGCGGCATCCTTCACCAGCGTCCCGATCGGAACGGCGAGCTCCACCGGCTCCCCCGCCGCGCCCGAGCGGTGGTCGCCCATGCCGAAGCCGCCGTTGCCGGCGCTGCGGTGGGGCGAGTGGTGGTACGAGAGCAGCGTCGTGACCTGGGGGTCGGCCACCAGCACGACGTCGCCGCCGTGGCCGCCGTTGCCGCCGTCGGGGCCGGCGAGGGGCTTGAACTTCTCGCGCTTGACCGACACGCAGCCGTTGCCGCCCTTGCCCGCACGCAGGTGCAGCGTCACCCGATCGACGAACGTGACCATGCGGGGTGCTCCTTCTGAAGCGGGGGAATGGAACGAGGGGGCGGGCCGAAGCCCGCCCCCTCGCAGAGATCTACGAGCCTCGGATTACTCCGCGGCCGCGACGATGTTGACGACCTTGCGGCCGCCCTTCTGGCCGAACTCGACCGCGCCCGGGGACAGGGCGAACAGCGTGTCGTCGCCGCCACGGCCGACGTTGACGCCGGGGTGGAAGTGCGTGCCGCGCTGGCGGACGATGATCTCGCCGGCGAGCACCTTCTGACCGCCGAAGCGCTTCACGCCGAGGCGTTGTGCGTTGGAGTCACGACCGTTGCGAGTGGAGCTCGCGCCCTTTTTGTGTGCCATGTCCTGAGTCTCCTCGTGCTTACTTGATGCCGGTGACCTTGACGCGCGTGAGGTCCTGACGGTGCCCCTGGCGCTTCTTGTAGCCGGTCTTGTTCTTGAACTTCTGGATCACGATCTTGGGGCCGCGCTCCTCGCCGAGCACCTCAGCGGTCACGGTCACCTTCGCGAGCTTGTCGGCGTCGGTGGTGACGGCGTCGCCGTCGACCAGCAGCACCGCGGGGAGCTGGATGCTGTCGCCGATCTTCGCCGCCTGACGGTCGAGCACGACGATGGTGCCGACCTGGACCTTCTCCTGCCGACCACCGGCGCGCACTACTGCGTAAACCACTTCATACCTGTTTCCTCGGGGAGCGCGCGGCTCCGGATGCCTGAGCAAGACGTGGTGCGGAGGCATGAGAGCACCTCGACGCACCAAAGGAATACTTTACCCGATGCCCGGCCCCCTGGCAAAAGCGGTGCGGGGCGTGTCGCGGTGCACGCCTAGGATCCGGGTATGGCGATCCTGATCGACGATCCGCGCTGGCCGGCGCACGGCCGCCTGTGGGCGCACCTGGTGAGCGACAGCGACCTCGCCGAGCTGCACGCGTTCGCGGCCGCCAACGACCTCCCCCCGCGCAGCTTCGACCTCGACCACTACGACGTGCCGCAGGAGGCGCACGCCCGGCTGGTCGCCGCGGGGGCCCGCCACGTCGACGGACACGCGCTCGTGCGGGCGCTGATCGCCTCGGGGCTGCGGATCACCGCCCGCGAGCGCCGCGGACGCTGACACGGACGACGGATGCCGGCGCCCACCGCGCGCGAGCGGCGAGCACCGGCATCCGTCAGCGGAGTGTCGGCGTCAGTCCTCCGCGGGCACGTGCGGCACCGGGGTGCCGGTGAGACCGGCCGTGGTGACCCTTCGCCGCGAGCGTCCCTGACCGGGCGCCTTGGGCTCGGGAAGAGCGTTCAGGACCGTGTCCAGCAGCGCCTCCTTCTCGGTCTTGGGCGCGGGCTTCGCGGGTGTGCGCTTCTTGCGCGGCTTCTTCGGCCTCTCGGCGGCCTCGTCGACCAGGACGGCCGCGGGTGCGGGCTCGGTCGTCGCGGGCTCGTCGTCGTGGTGGTGGATGGTCGACGCCGCGATCTGCGCGAGCGCCGACTTCACGCCCTCCGTGATGACGTGCGTGCCTCCGGTGGGACCCGACGGGGCCGCGCCACCACGGGGACGTCGGCCGGAGGGGGCCCCGCCCACGGGCATCCGATGCTTGACGACGGGGTCGTGGTGCACGATCACGCCGCGGCCGGCGCACACGTCGCACGCCTCGCTGAAGGTCTCGAGCAGGCCGAGCCCCAGCTTCTTGCGCGTCATCTGCACCAGTCCGAGCGAGGTCACCTCGGCCACCTGGTGCTTGGTGCGGTCGCGGCTCAGGCATTCGACGAGTCGGCGCAGCACCAGGTCGCGGTTGCTCTCGAGCACCATGTCGATGAAGTCGACCACGATGATGCCGCCGATGTCGCGCAGGCGCAGCTGGCGCACGATCTCCTCGGCGGCCTCGAGGTTGTTCTTGGTGACCGTCTCCTCGAGGTTGCCGCCGGATCCGACGAACTTGCCGGTGTTGACGTCGACCACGGTCATCGCCTCGGTGCGGTCGATCACGAGCGACCCGCCGGACGGCAGCCACACCTTGCGGTCGAGCGCCTTCTCGATCTGCTCGGTGACGCGGTACACGTCGAACGGGTCGGCGTCGCCCTCGTACTTGTCGACGCGCTCGAGGAGGTCGGGCGCGACGCTGGCGAGGTAGCCGGTGATCGTGTGCTGCGCGTCCTCGCCCTGGATGAGCATCCTGGTGAAGTCCTCGTTGAAGACGTCGCGCACGATCTTGACCAGCAGGTCGGGCTCGGAGTGCAGCAGCGCAGGCGCCTGGATCGACGCGACCTGCGCGCTGATGTGCTCCCACTGCGCGGTGAGGCGCTGCACGTCGCGCGTGAGCTGCTCCTCGGTCGCGCCCTCGGCGGCGGTGCGCACGATGACGCCCGACGACTCGGGCAGCACCTCCTTGAGGATGCGCTTGAGGCGCGCCCGCTCGGTGTCGGGGAGCTTGCGCGAGATGCCGTTCATCGCGCCGCCGGGCACGTACACGAGGTAGCGTCCGGGCAGCGAGATCTGGCTCGTCAGTCGGGCGCCCTTGTGACCGACCGGGTCCTTCGTGACCTGCACGAGCACGCGATCGCCCGACTTGAGGGCGAGCTCGATGCGGCGAGGCTGATTGCCCGTCTCGACCGCGTCCCAGTCGACCTCGCCGGAGTAGAGCACGGCGTTGCGGCCCCGACCGATGTCGACGAAGGCCGCCTCCATGCTGGGCAGCACGTTCTGTACGCGGCCGAGGTAGACGTTGCCGATCAGCGACGACTCCTGGCTGCGGGCGACGTAGTGCTCGACGAGCACGTTGTCCTCGAGCACCGCGATCTGGACGCGGCCGTTCTTGGAGCGCACGATCATGACGCGGTCGACGGCCTCGCGCCGGGCGAGGAACTCCGCCTCGGTCACGACCGCGCGGCGACGGCCGGCCTCGCGGCCGTCGCGACGGCGCTGCTTCTTGGCCTCGAGACGCGTCGAGCCCTTGATGCGCTGCGGCTCGGTGATGAGCTCGACCGCGCGCTGACGAGGCTGCTGCGGGGCATCGGATGCCCCGTCCCGCGCCTCTCCCCCGCCGCGACGGCGGTTGCGGCGCCGCGACGACGCCGATTCGGGCTCGTCCGCGGCCGGCTCGTCGTCGCCGGGAAGGGCGGGGAGGTGCACGACCTCCGGCGCGTAGAACATCAGCTGCGTCGAGACCGCCGAGACGAAGACCTCGGGCAGGAGGCCGAGCGAGACGGCCGTGATCGGGCCGGCGGGCTCCGCCTCCGGCGCCGACTCGGGCTCGGGCTCGGTCGACTCGGGCTCGGTCGGAGCGGACTCCACGGCATCGACTCCTGCGGGAGCCCCGTCGACGGCCGGCTCCGGCCGGGCATCGTCCGTCGGGGGGACCTCGACGGACTCCGGCGCCTCGCCACCGTCTTCGACCGCGGCCTCGGGAGGCAGGATCTGCTCGACGGAGGTCGGCCACGAGGCATCCGTCGATGCGGTCGCGTCCGCGGCGGCCGCGTGGTCGTCCGGGTCGTGAGGGACGGACTCCGGCGACGTCAGCGCGTCGGAGTGCTCCTCGGTGGTGTGTTCGTCGGTCCGGTTCTCTGTGTCATCAGCCATCACTGGCGCACTCCCTGCGGGCGACACCGCGCGTCGCCCGGCAAAACTCACGCGGCTCCGCTCGTGGGTGCCGCTCACTTCCTCGGTCTGCAGCGGGCCCGTGGCTCGCGCTGCTCTGGGCTCTGTCGCCCGAAGTCTTCGCGATGCGGTGCGCGGCGCGGCCGCGCGCATCGAGGCCATTATCGCACAGTGGACCGGAGCCGAGCGGGCGGCATCGGCGTCGGCGTTTCCGGTCGGCTCTGAAGTCGTCGGGGGATGTCGCTCCGCGGGCGACGGGCGTCGGCGCACGGGGCGAAGTCGCGACACAACCGGCGATGGGATAATCCCGGCATGCCCTCCTCGCCGTCCCACACCCGTCCGACCGTCCTGGCCGTCTGGCTGGTGATCGCCGGCGTGATCGGCTGGTCCGCCGCGTTCGCCCTCACACTCGAGAAGCTGCATGCCCTCGCCAACCCGGGTGCAGGCGCATCCTGCGATTTCAGCGTGCTGGTCCAGTGCTCGGCGAACCTCGAGTCGGCTCAGGGCAGCGTGTTCGGGTTCCCGAACCCCCTGATCGGCCTCGGAGCGTGGACCGCTCCGATCGTGGTCGGGATGGCGATCCTCGCGGGCGCGCGCTTCGCCCGCTGGTTCTGGGTGCTGTTCTGGGCGGGGATGCTGTTCGCGTTCTGCTTCGTGTGCTGGCTCATCGGCCAGAGCATCTTCGTGCTCGGCACGCTCTGCCCGTGGTGCATGGTGACGTGGGCGGTGACGATCCCCACGTTCTACGCCGTGACCCTCCACCTCCTGCGCAGCGGCGTGGTGCCCGCACTGGCGGGGCTGCGATCCGCGGCGAACCGCCTGATGGCGTGGGTACCGCTGCTGGCGATCCTCAGCTACGCCGTCATCGTCCTCCTCGCCCAGGTGCGCCTCGACGCCCTCACGAACATCTTCGGGGGCTGAGCACAGCCGAAGGGCCGGGCATCCGCGCGGATGCCCGGCCCTTCGTCAGGCGGAGGTCAGGGGAACCAGATGTCCAGCTCGCGCGCGGCCGACTCGGGGCTGTCCGAGCCGTGCACGAGGTTCTGCTGAACCTTGAGGCCCCAGTCACGTCCGAAGTCGCCGCGGATGGTGCCGGGCGCGGCGGTCGTCGGGTCGGTGGTGCCCGCGAGTGAGCGGAAGCCTTCGATGACGCGGTTGCCCGCCAGGCGGATCGCCACCGAGGGCCCCGACATCATGAACTCGAGCAGCGGCTCGTAGAACGGCTTTCCGGCGTGCTCCTCGTAGTGGCGCTCCAGCACGTCGCGATCGGGCTCGGTCAGCCGGATGTCGACGAGGGAGTACCCCTTCGCCTCGATGCGGGCGAGGATGGCGCCGGTGAGGCCGCGGGCGACGCCGTCGGGCTTGACCAGGACGAGGGTCTGTTCGGTGGACATGTCAGTCTCCGTTCGCGGGGCGGGGATCGTGCGCGAGACGTGCGTTGCGCGCGTCGAGGGATGCTCCCTTGATCGTCGCATACGCCCACATGCCACCGAAAATGAGCGCCACCAGCCCCAGCGCGGGCACGAGGAACGCGCCGAGCCCGACGATCACCTGCAGGATCCAGCCCAGCACGATGCCCCATCGATGACGCAGCACCCCGGACGCGGCGATCATCAGCAGCGCCATCACGGCACCGGCCACGACCCCCCACCACTGGTCGATACCGGCCGGGAGTGCTTTGAGCCCGAAGATCGCCAACCCCCCGAGGAACACCACCACCGACTCGAATCCGAGCACGATCGAGCCGAGCGACTCGGCCGCACCCCGCGCCCGTCGGAGGCGGCGGGGCTTCGGCGCCTTCTCGGGCGCGCTCACTCGTGCCACCCGGCCTTCCAGTCCTCGGCAGCCGACAGGGCGAGCGCCTCTCCGGCGAGCACGACCGAGCCGGCGATCACGACGGCGCGCCGGTCGGATGCCGCGGCCCACGCGCGTGCGGCCTCCGCGGCGCCGTCGAGATCGTCGTGAACGGTGACCGGCAGTCCTGCCGTCTCGACGTGGTCGGCGATCGTGTCGGGCGGCGCGGCCCGTTCGGAGCGGGGAGCCGTGGCGAACACATGTGCGGCCGCCGGGGCGACGGCGGCCACGATTCCGGCCACGTCCTTGTCGTCGAGCGCGCCCAGCACGACACCCCACTCGTCGAAGTCGAACGCGGTGCGCAGCGCATCGACGAGCGCTCGCGCACCGTGCGGATTGTGCGCCGCATCGACGAGCACCGTCGGCGCGATGCCGACGAGCTGGAGGCGTCCGGGCGAGGTGGTCTCAGCCAGGCCCTGGGACAGCACCCCGCCGGCGATCGGCCGGGTCGCGCCGCCGATCAGCGACTCGACCGCCGCGATCGCCAGCGCGGCGTTGAACGCCTGGTGCGAGCCGTACAGCGGCAGGTACTCGTCGGCGTAGGTTCCGGCCAGCCCGCGCACCGTGATCGCCTGGCCCCCCACGGCGAGGCTGTCCGACACGAGGGCGAACGCCTCGCCCTCGAACGCGATGGTCGCGCCGTGCGCGGCGGCGGCGCGCCGGAGCACCTCGGCGGCTGCGGCATCCTGCTTCGCGGACACGACCGCGGCGCCGTCCTTGATGATGCCGGACTTCACCGTGGCGATCTCGGCGATCGTGTCGCCGAGCCGGTCGGTGTGATCGAGGGCGATCGGGGTGAACACGGCGACGTCGCCATCGGCGGTGTTGGTGGAATCCCAGGCGCCTCCCATGCCCACCTCCAGCACGAGCACGTCGACGGGCGCATCGGCGCATACGACGAACGCGAGGACCGTCAGCAGCTCGAAGAACGTCAGCGGCGCGTCGCCGTCAGCGGCGAGCTCGGCGTCGACCAGATCGACGAACGGGGCGATCTCGTCCCACGCGTCGGCGACGGCGGCATCAGAGGCGGGCTCGCCGTCGATCATGATTCGCTCGGTGAACCGCTCGAGGTGGGGGCTCGTGAACAGCCCTGTGCGCAGATCGTGCGCCCGCAGGAGGCTCTCGATCATCCGGCTGGTGGAGGTCTTGCCGTTCGTGCCCGTGACGTGCACGACGCGGTACGTGCGCTGCGGGTCGTCGAGGTACGTGAGCACGCGGGCGGTGCGCTCGACCCGCGGCTGCACCCACTTCTCGCCCTGCCGCGTCAGCAGGCTCGCATAGACGGCGTCGGCGCGATCGCGGTCGTTCATGCGGACGCCCCGGCCCGCGTCACGGCGACGTGGAAGCCGCCGACGTTGGCGTAGGTGCCCGCGGGCACGTACGCCACATGCTCGGGCAGGTGACCGAACACGACAGGGTGCCACGTGTCGGCGGGAGCATCCGCCGGTACATGGACGTCGCGGCCTTCGACCGAGATCGCGTGCTGCACCGCCAGGGTCTCTCCGGCGACTCCCGCCGTCTCGAATGCGGAACCGACTGCGTCGCCGTCGCCTTCTGCGGCGAACAGGAGGTGGAGCCGGATGCGGTCGCTGACGTCGAAGCCGGCCGCCTTGCGGGTGTCCTGCACGGCGCGGATGACATCGCGCGCGAGACCCTCCGCCTCCAGTTCGGACGTCGTGACGGTGTCCAGCAGCACGAACCCTCCGTGCGGCAGCAGCGCGAGCGCCTCGCCCTCGGGGCGTCCGGCGGTCTCGAGGACGAGCTCGTACTCCCCCGGCTCGAGCGCGAGCCCGCCCGCCGTGACGACCCCGTCGACCTGGGCCCAGTCGCCCGACCTGGCCGCCTGGATGGCCTGCTGCACCTGCTTGCCCAGACGCGGACCCGCCGCGCGGGCGTTGACCGCGAGGCGGTGGGTGATGCCGTACTCGGCGGCCGTTCCGTCCCCCAGCTCGACCAGCGCGACCTCTTTGACGTTGAGCTCGTCGCGCACGATCTCCTCGAACTGCGCGAGGCCGGAGGCATCCGTCGTCACCACCGTCAGTCGTGCGAGCGGAAGCCGCACGCGTTTGCCCTCGCGCTTGCGCAGCGCGTTGGCGACGCTCGACACCTCGCGGACGGCGTCCATCGCCGAGCGGATGTCAGAGGCTTCGGGGAAGGATGCCGGGTCCGGCCAGTCCTCGAGGTGCACGCTGCGGCCGCCCGTGAGCCCCTGCCAGATGCGTTCGGAGACGAGTGGGATGAGCGGGGCGGCGACGCGGGCGAGGGTCTCCAGCACCGTGTACAGGGTGTCGAACGCCTCGGTGGTGGTCGCGTCCGACGGGTCGACGCCCACCCAGAACCGGTCGCGCGAGCGGCGGATGTACCAGTTCGTGAGCGCCTCGACGAAGTCGCGCAGGCGCTCGGCCGCCGTCGTCGAGTCGAGCCCCTCCAGATCGGCGGCGACGTCGCGCACGAGGTCGCCGGTGAGCGCGAGGATGTAGCGGTCGAGCACGTCGGTCGAGTCGGTGCGCCAGGTCGCGGTGTAGCCGTCGCTGGCGTTGGCGTAGGTGGCGAAGAAGTACCACGAGTTCCACAGCGGCAGCAGGAACTCCCGCACGCCCGCGCGGATGCCCTCCTCGGTGACGACGAGGTTTCCGCCGCGCAGCACCGAGCTCGACATCAGGAACCAGCGCATCGCGTCGGACCCGTCGCGGTCGAACACCTCCGACACATCCGGGTAGTTCTTCAGCGACTTCGACATCTTGTAGCCGTCGCTGCCCAGGACGATCCCGTGGCAGGACACGCCCGTGAACGCGGGCCGGTCGAACAGGGCGGTCGAGAGCACGTGCATGAGGTAGAACCAGCCGCGGGTCTGCCCGATGTACTCGACGATGAAGTCGGCCGGAGCGTGCTCGTCGAACCAGTCGTGGTTCTCGAACGGGTAGTGCACCTGCGCGAACGGCATCGAACCCGAGTCGAACCAGACGTCCAGGACGTCCTCGATGCGTCGCATGGTGCTGCGGCCGGTCGGGTCGTCGGGGTTCGGGCGGGTGAGCTCGTCGATGAAGGGCCGGTGCAGGTCGGGCTCGCCGGCCGCATTGAGCGGGAGCCGTCCGAAGTCGGCCTCCAGCTCCGCGAGCGAGCCGTAGACGTCCACCCGCGGGTACGCGGGGTCGTCGCTCTTCCACACCGGGATGGGCGACCCCCAGAAGCGGTTGCGGCTGATCGACCAGTCCCGGGCGCCCTCGAGCCATTTCCCGAACTGCCCGTGCTTGACGTTCTCCGGCACCCAGGTGATCTGCTCGTTGTTCGCGAGCATGCGGTCCTTGATGTCGGTGACCCGCACGAACCAGCTCGAGACGGCCTTGTAGATCAGCGGGTTCCGGCAGCGCCAGCAGTGCGGGTACGAGTGCTCGTAGCTGGCTTCGCGCAGCAGCCGGCCGTCTTCGCGCAGCAGCCGGATGAGGGGACGGTTCGCGTCCATCCAGAGCTCTCCGGCGACCTCGGTCACCTGCGGAAGGAACCGCCCGCCGTCATCGAGGCTCATGATGAGCGGGATGCCGGCGGCTTCGGTGATCCGCTGGTCGTCCTCGCCGTACGCAGGCGCCTGGTGCACGATGCCGGTGCCGTCGGAGGTG